>JAFLDO010000024.1 GCA_017302455.1 Accumulibacter sp. | reverse complement strand
AGTAATCGACCGGTTCTCCACGTACGCCAGGAGAATCTTCGCCCTCTCGGCTTCACGTACCGGCGCCGTTCTCGACCGGGCCAGATCCCCGAGCATCTCCTCTTCCGCCGCCGTCAAGGCCAGTGCCGCCCGACTCGTCTTTCCCGACATGACCACACCTCACGCACAAACGTCTTGAAATCATCTCAGTATCGCCGAATCTTCATGTTTATTGTTGAAACGAACTACTAGTCGGCCGCCCATCATTTGCACCAGATGGCGGCAGATCGTCAGGCCCAGTCCGGTGCCACCGAAACGTCGCGTCGTCGAATCGTCGCCCTGGGAAAACGCTTCAAAAATGGCGGCCTGCCGGTCAAGCGGTATGCCGATGCCGGTATCGCGAACGCTGAAGCGCAGGATGACTGACCCGCCGGCGCTTTCCTCGACCTCGACGGCCACGGCGATCTCGCCACGTTCGGTGAACTTGATGGCATTGCCGATCAGATTGGCGAGCACCTGCCGCAGCCGCGCGGGATCGCCGATCAATCTCCCGGGTACCGCGTCCGCCACCGCGACGATGAGCTCCAGTCCCTTGGCGTGCGCCATCAGCGCCTGCGCGCGCGCGACGTCATAGACCAGGTTCGACAAGGAGAATGGCACTTCCTCGAAGCGCAGCTTGCCGGCCTCGATCTTGGAGAAGTCGAGAATGTCGTTCACGATCGCGAGCAAGGACTCCGCCGAGGATTTGACCGTCTTCAGATAGTGGCGCTGCTCGGCGTCAAGCCGCGTATCGAGCGCCAGATCGGTCATGCCGATGATCCCGTTCATTGGCGTGCGAATCTCGTGACTCATGTTCGCCAGGAAAGTGCCGCGGGCCCGGTTGGCCGCTTCGGCAGCCTCCTTGGCGACTACGGCGGCTTCTTCGGCCTGCTTGAAGTCGCTGATGTCGCGTTGCAGCAGCAGCATGCGCAGCGGCTCGGCGCGTTCGTTGCGGGCGACTATTCGCCCTTTGAGCAGCAGCCACTGCCAGCCGCCGGTCCGGGTGCGCAGACGGCACGTCGTCCGGAAGAAACCGCACCTGCCGAGTGCGTGAGCGGCAAGCGCCGTGTCGAAGGCCTTCAGGTCACCAGGGTGGGCCTGCGCACGCCAAGCGACGATGCTGTCGGGCAGTTCATCCTTGGCATAGCCGAGGAGCGTCTTCCAGCGCCGGCCGGCGACGATCCGCCCGTCCTGCAGATGCCAATCGGAAAAGGCGTCACCCGACAGCGCGCTGTGCGCGCTGCGCTCGCTGACATACTGTTCGAGCAGGCGGTTGGCCGCTTCCAGCACGTGCGTCAGCGGCGCCGCGAGTTCGGGGGCACGGCTGGCCAGCGTCGACATCAACAGGTCCAGTTCACGCTCGCCGGCACCGCCAAGTGCCCCGGCAAGCTTTCTGGCAAGCGACGCGGTCTTCACTCCTAGTGCTCGCGGATGCGCTTCGGCCGGTGGTCAGCGCAGGCCGAGTACGTCCTGCATGTCGAAGAGGCCGTGCGACCGGTCGGAGAGAAAGCGCGCCGCGCGCAGACTGCCCAGCGCATAGGGCATGCGGCTGCCGGCCTTGTGACCGATCTCGACGCGCTCACCGACACCGCAGAACATTACCTGGTGATCGCCGACGATGTCGCCCCCACGAATGGTCGAGAAGCCGATGGTCGACGCCGGTCGCTCGCCGGTGACGCCCTCGCGACCGTAGATGGCACACTGGCCGAGGTCCCGGCCGAGGGCGTGCGCGACCACCTCACCCATGCGCAGTGCCGTCCCGGAGGGAGCGTCGATCTTGTGCCGGTGGTGTGCTTCGACGACCTCGACGTCGTAGCCATCGCTCATGATGCGGGAGGCCAGGTCGAGCAGCTTGAAGACGACATTGACGCCGACACTCATGTTTGGGGCGAAGACGATCGGGATGTCCTGCGCCGCGTTCGCAATGGCCGCCTTGCCGCTTGCCGCGAAGCCGGTGGTACCGATGACCATGCCGACGCCGTGGCGGCGGCAAGCTTCGAGGTGTCTGAGGGTGCCCTCGGGACGGGTGAAATCGATCAGGCAGGTGGAGCCGAGGATTCCCGCATCGAGATCGCTGTCCACCAGGACGCCGCAAGGCATGCCGACGAGTTCGCCAGCATCCTTCCCCAGCACTGCCGAGTCGGGCTGGTCGATGGCAGCCGTCAGCAGCGCTTCCGCGTCCTGCAGCGTTGCTTCGATCAGCATGCGTCCCATGCGGCCGCCAGCGCCGGCAATCGCAATTTTCATTCGCTTCATGTCAGAGCCCCACGCTTTCCAGCATCCTGCCAAAGAAACCCCGCTCGTCGGCCGGGGGCAGCGTAGCGCTGCCGTCGGTCGGCAGCGAACTCAGGTCGATCTCCCGCTTCCGCGACTCGGATGCGCTGGGTTGGTCGGTCGGCTGCGCCGGCGTCACGTCGCCGGCGACCCGCGTCAGCTTGCCCTCGGCATCGAAAAACACCGAAAAGCGGCGTGTCTCGACCTCTCCGGTGCGCCCCTTCTGCAGCCAGAAGAAGTAATCCCAGCGATTGGCATGGAACATGTCCGCCAATACAGGTGTGCCGAGTATGAAGCGCACCTGATCCATCGAAAGCCCGGGGCGCAACTGCGAAACCATTTCCTGGCTCAGGACATTGCCCTGCTGCACATCGATCCGGTACTCCTTGACGATGCGAGGTATCGACGAGCACGCAGACAGCATGCAGAGGACGATGGCGGCGCTGGCGAGTCTCGGGAGGATCATGTTCTGGTCGGAGCATGGTAAGGGATCAATAAGCCACGCGCGCTGAAGGTCGCGAGCCCGTGCCGGCTGCCGGATCGAAGGTGGCGCCGAGGGAAAGCTGGCGCCGATTCCGCGTAGCCGCCGACGAAGGTATATCATAACCGAAAATGCCACCCTTCCTTCGCCGCCGATCAAGGTAAGCCGATGAGCAATTCCGAAGACCTCAAGAGCATGGGGTTGAAAGCCACCCTGCCTCGCCTCAAGATCCTCGCCCTGTTCGAGAAGACCGAGGTTCGTCATCTCACCGCAGAGGACGTCTATCGCTTGCTGCTCGCGGAAAACCTTGACGTTGGGCTGGCAACCGTTTACCGCGTGCTCACCCAGTTCGAACAGGCAGGATTGCTCGAGCGCCACTACTTCGAATCGGGCAAGGCTGTTTTCGAGTTGAGTGCGGGACAGCACCATGATCATCTGGTCTGTATCGACTGTGGTCGCGTCGAGGAGTTCTACGATGCCGAGATCGAGCGCCGGCAAACGCGCATCGCCAAGGAGCGCGGCTTCCTCATTCGCGAGCATGCCCTTTATCTTTACGCCGAATGTACCAAGGCCAACTGCCCGCACCGCGGCACCGCATTCAGGAACGCCAGCGAGCGCAAGGTCGTGCCTGGCAACTGATTCTGCCTGCGGTTTGCGAGGCCGGCCGCTCGGCGTCGGGTGGGTCTGGGCGCTCGGCGCCGCCGCCCGGCATCAGTAAGGCCTGCCCGCCCGGGAGACAAACAGCTCGGGATTGACCATTGCGCCATTGAGAATGACGCTCCAGTGGAGGTGAGGTCCGGTCGCTCTGCCGGTCATTCCCGACGCGCCCAACGGCTGGCCCTTGACTACGGCCTCGCCGGGCAGGACGTCGATGCGATCGAGGTGGCAGTACATGCTGATCAGGCCGTTGCCATGATCGACGAAGACCGTCCTGCCGTTGAAGAAGTAGTCGTCAGCGGCAAGTACCGTGCCGTGGGCATTCGCCCTGACGGCAGCGCCGCGTGGGACGGCGATGTCGAATCCGGCGTGCGGCGCGCGTGGCTCGCCATTGAAGAATCGGCGGACGCCGAAACGCCCGGTCAGTCGCCCCTCCGCCGGCAGGACGAAGCTCGTATCGGTATCGGCGGCCTCGCGCCAGTGACGCTTCAGGCGCTGGATGGCGGCAACTTCGCCCTCGACCCGCGCCAGGTCGCCGGGCGACAACTGCACCTTGCTGCTGTCCTTCATCGTGATGCGCTGTTCCGGGTAGTCCTTCGCGCTGACCACGAAACGCACGCTGTGAGATTCTCCGGCCGCCTCCACGCGAAGCTCGTGCGCACCGGGGGGAGTGTCGAGGGCGAGGCCGGCGACGGCAACCCACTGGCCGCCATCGGCGGCGACCAGAACCTGCTGCTCGCCGAGCCAGGCACGCGGCTTGCCGTCGCCGGCGGCTAGCGGGCCAAGGGGAATCAGTGCCACGCCGCCGGGGACGCTGGCTGCCCTGGGCAGGCTGGCGAGTGCCAAAGACGGCAGCAGCAGGGCGAACAGCACGCTTCGGTGCCAGGAAGCGATGGCGGACAGGCTCGGCATGGTCCTGCTTCCTCAGAGCGCTGCGGTGTTGAAGGTGTCGCACTGGCGGATGTCGCCGCTGTCCATGCCGCGCCTGAACCAGCGCACGCGCTGCTCCGAGGAACCGTGGGTGAACGATTCCGGCACCACCTGGCCGCGCGTCTGCCGTTGCAGCCGATCGTCGCCGATCGCGGCGGCGGCCGTCAGTGCCTGCTCGGCCTCGCCAGGCTCGAGCATCTTCTGCATGCTGTCGGCGCGGTGGCCCCAGACGCCGGCGAAACAGTCGGCCTGCAGTTCGAGTCGCACCGACAGCGCATTCGCTGCCGCCTTGTTGCCGCTGCGCTGCTGCGCCGCGTGCACCTTGTCGGAGATGCCGAGCAGGTTCTGGACGTGATGACCGACTTCGTGCGCGATCACATAGGCCTGGGCAAACTCGCCGGGTGCGTGGAAGCGTTCCCTGAGGTCGCGGTAAAAGGCCAGGTCGATATAGACCTTCTGGTCGCCCGGGCAATAGAAGGGGCCCATCGCCGTCTGGCCCGTTCCGCATGCCGTCGGTGTTGCGCCGGAGAACAGGACCAGTTTCGGTTCCTGGTAGCGGCGCCCGACCTCGCTGAACACCGCGTGCCACGTCGTCTCGGTGCTGCCGAGCACCTTGGCGACGAAGGTCGCCATGTCATCATCGGCGGGCGGCTTGTGGGCCGGTCGGCTCGCTGCCGGCTGGCCGCCAGTGTTCGACGCCAGCCCGAGGATCACCGCCGGGTCGATCCCGAAGAAATAGCCGGCGGCCAGGGCGATCACCAGCGTGCCGATACCGACGCTGCCGCGCCCGATGCCGCCACCGCCGCCCCTTCTGTCCTCGATGTTCTGACTCTCGCTCTGATCCTCGATACGCATGGTGTGTCCCCACTGCATGTTTTCAATGCCCCAGATGTTAAGCATTAACGGAACGTTCTGCTAGCCAGGCGTCAGAGGGGAGGGAGAGGTGTTTGCTGGACGTTCGCGCTGGGGGAACCCGCGTTTGGTGTCGCGGTTGCCGCCACTGTGTGTGGTTGGTTGCGCAGCCCAGGTACTCATGCTGGCGCGACGCTGAACCGGGGATTGCCCCTGTTCCTGTGAGACAAAAGGATCGGGCGCTCACAAGGGCCAAGGCTCGCAGCGTTATCGTCGTTGCCGTGCCATGAGCTGATGGCCTCTTGCTTTCACGCCGGAAAAAAAGCGGTGAGGCCTTTGAAGCTCCTCACCGCTAGTCCAACAATAGGTTGCCGTACTTCCCGGCTCACTTTCCCTTACTTCATCTTGGGTGTGTAAGTGTCCATCACAATGTCTAGGCTCTTCTGGATCTCCTTGTTGTACGGCTTGTTGAGGACTGTCTTGTCCTTGAGCTGCCATCTCGGCGTACCGTCCGCCAGCGCTTGAACCAGCTGCCAACGATAGGTGAAGGTCTTGCCACTCAGCTTTTTCAGGGCGTCAAGCTGTTCGCTGTCGAGCACCTGCATCTTTTCAAGGTCCTTGAACTTGGCCGGATCGACCGTGATCCCCTCCACCAGGGCGTCGTCGATCAGCTTTAGTTCAGCCTTGTAATCGATATCGGGGAGGGCCGCATCGATCGCGCTTTTGAGCTTCCCTGAGCTGGGAAAAGCCTTGTCGCTCAAAACATCAAGCTTTGTGACATCCATCTTCTCGGCGTGCCGGGCGAGCACCTGCTTTGAGAGGCGATACTCTACCGGGTTGTACACCGTCTGGCCGAAGACATTCTGCAGGACGAACAGGAAGACGTAGCAGACCAGCGCCGAAACGATCGGCGTCTGTACCCACGCCCACGTGATTCGGCCGACGACGCCCCACTTGATGTTGCGCGCGTTCTTGATGAGGCCAATGCCAATCACCCCACCGACGACCGCCTGCGAACTCGATACCGGCACGAGCGGGATGGTAGGTAGCCCCATCGACGCCAGTGCAAACTCCAGATCTTCGGAGGCGAAGAGGAGGAGGACCAGCGACGTGGCGATGACCACCACGAAGGCTCCCACTGGCGTCAGCGGAGCGATCTCGCTGCCCACGGTGAGCATCACCTTCTTGGCGTAAGTGAAAACACCCACCGAGATGGCGACGCCGCCGAGTAGGAACAACTGCTGCAAGCCACTGAAGTCGAACAGGCCGAGGTCCAGATCCTTGAACGGATTGGCGCCAATAAACACCCCCATCACGTTACCGATGTTGTTCGCGCCCAGCGAGTAGGATCCGAGAACACCGGCAACCAGAAGCGCCATGCGGGTCCAAGCATCTTGGCGGATGATGTGAATTTTCGAGCGCGTCAGTACCTTCATCACGCCTAGATAGATCACGTAACTGAAGATGCAGGTCAGCAGCGGGCTGAGGACCCAGGTGGCGCAGATGGTCTTGAACACCGTGAAGTCGGTAGCCGATCCGGTAAAGAAGTTCCAGCCGATGATTGCCCCGACGATGGCCTGGGTGGTGGAGACCGGCAAACCCAAGACCGTCAGCCAGGCGACGACCGCCGCTGCCGCAAAAGCGGCCATGAAGGCGCCGCCCAGGGCGTTGATCGCACCGAGCTTGGAGAGGGTGTGCGCTGCTCCGGCGCCGCTGATCAC
Organism: Accumulibacter sp.; assembly: GCA_017302455.1. Classification (GTDB taxonomy): domain Bacteria; phylum Pseudomonadota; class Gammaproteobacteria; order Burkholderiales; family Rhodocyclaceae; genus Accumulibacter; species Accumulibacter phosphatis. Next base: position 62,745 of record JAFLDO010000024.1, on the reverse strand, counting down.
CGCACCGATGATCACGCCGACGGTGATGATGATCGCGGCTGTCCTGAACTTGATCATCCGCGAAGCCACGGCCGTACCGAAGACGTTGGCAGCGTCGTTGGCTCCGAGTGACCAGCCTAGGAACAAGCCACTGGAAAGATAGAGGAATATCGTCAGATCCATGATGTCGAGTCCCCCTGGGCCTTAGTCCGAGCGCTTGATCGTGTAGATCGACAGCCAGTCGGCGACGTCCTCGGCCTGGTCGGCAATCTGGTCGATCTTGTCGACGAAACGGCGCAGGTGGGACTTTTCGGCGAGCGGCAGGGCCGAGGCAAAGATAGCTCGCTTGAGTTTGTCGGCGTGCTTGTCGGCTTCCTTCTCATAGAACATTACTTTGTGCAGGTGATCCCGAACGGACTGAACATCGCGCAGAAAGGCTCGGGAGGCGAGCACGGCACTCTCCACGGCGGAGCCGACATCTTCGGCCAGCTGATGAACGTCTGAATGCCACTCCTTCGGGAAGTTCGGCGCCTCGGTGCCGATGGACACCATGTTTTCCTTCATCACGTTTAGCAGCGCGTCCAGATCCTCGAGCATGCTCAATACGTCGCCGCGAAAGTCGGGGATGAGCGCCAGAGTGTAGAGTTGGTGCTCGATCAGGCGACGCAGTTCGTCGCCCTTGTGCTCGAGATCGATGATCTGCTGCTGCTTGCCCGCAAAATCGCTATGGCCCGATCCTGTCTCCAAATAAGTGGTAACGCCTGCCCGGAAGGAAATCGCCCCGTCCGAAAGGGTGTCCAGAAACGAGTCAAATTGCATCTCGACGTCTTTCGTTGTGCCGAACAGGCGCATTCTTTTCTTTTCCATCCTATCCCCCTCGCAAGATGTGGGCCGCGTTGCCCACCTGATTAAAACTGACTGAATACCCCAGTTCCGGCGGGCTTTCCACGCTAGCCGGATAAATGATTGAGCCGTAGCATCAACGGCTGACCGAGCAGTTTAAGGCCCCTTCCCGGCGTGTCAACTGGTTCAAGAGTTGTTCATTTCTGGCGAGGATGAAGATTTTGGCGATTTGCAAAACAATTCGCCAAGCAATAACCCGTTGTAGTAGGGCAAAAGTACATCACAGTGGGACTGTTTGAACGGTATGGCATAGTTCCCCGCACGACCTGCCGAGGGGCGGTTTTCGTGCGTCAGGCGGAGGCGGGTCGACGTGCTGCTAGCGCTGCAGCCCTGGCTGGTGGGTTCGCTCCGACTACCCTTCCGCCCGGTCGTTGCGCACTCGCCACCCCGCATGCCGCGGATAGCGTTGCTTATGGGTGTCTACACACCGAGGGCATTGACCGAAGCGACGCGGTTCCCGGCGATGGTCAGGCCCCGGTTGCGGAAAAGTTCAGTACTGCCACGGCGATCGATGGATACCTTGCCCATGTCGAAGCAGTGGCAGCGTACGCGGGGTGAGCACGCAAAGCACCTTCAGCCCCCGGTGAGCTGGCGACTGAGCTACTTGACGACGGTGACCGGCACCTGCGCAAAGTGGATGACCTTCGTCGTCACCGAACCCAGCAACAGGCCGGCGATGGCGGAGGCACCGCCGCTGCCCATGATGATCGTGTCGCAACCGATCTCCGCGGCGTGCCGGGCGATGGTCTGGGCGACGTCGCCGACCAGGATCTTGGCCGTGTAGGCAATGCCGGCCGCCTCGAGGCGCTGCCTGGCGGCCTGCAGCGTGTCTTCGCCTTCCGAGAGTTGCAGGGCGGCGATCTCGTCGGCCGTCAGTACGCGCCGGATCTCCCAGGAATCGATGGGCTGGCGCACATGCAGCAGATGTACTTCCATCGGTTCGCGCGCCTGCACCAGACTGATGAGATGATCGACGGCGCGCAGCGCGTTGTCGGAGCCTTCGAATGGAATGAGTGCCTTGAGCATCTTCTGGGTCCCCACGGAGTGTTCTGATGGTCAGGCGGCAGGCGCCGGGCGGCGAACGAGGTTCGGCACAGGTTGACCGCCTGCCCAAGCCGGGCTGGCAGCGAGCAAGGTCGGTCTGACGGCGTCGATGCCCTCGGCCTTGAGCCTGGGATGTGGCTGCCAGCCGAGGATGAAGAGCGGCGTGAGAAAGCCGACCACATAGCCCAGGGTGACGTGCCAGCCGTGCAGCAGCCAGCGTCCCGCCGACTTGGCCTCGGGAAACATGTTGGCCAGCGCGACGCCGGCCGAAGAGCCGAACCAGATCATCGAGCCGCCGAACTCGACGGCATAGGCGAGAACGCCCCAGTCGTAGCCACCCTGGACGAGCGCCAGCGCGGTCAGCGGGGTGTTGTCGAACACCGCCGAAACGAAGCCAAGCCCCATCGCCGTCTGCCACGACGCGGCGGGCAGCTTCTCGACCGGCATCATGGAGGCGCAGAGCACCAGCGAGAGCAGGAAGATGCTGCCCTTCAACCTAGATTCCTCTGTTGAAGCCGAGAACGGCGGCTAACCCGCTATGAACATTGGATTTTTCGAGCGCCCCCGAGCCACCCAAAGGGAACTGAGGCGCAGTTGCGAAAATCGGTCGCAAACCCTTGCCAATGCTAGCTTCCACCATTTTCAGTCGAGGCCCAACAGAGGAATCTAGGTTCAAGGCCTCCGGCAACAGGCTCCATTCCGGTCGGCGCAACGGCGTCGCGAGCAGCAGCGCCAACCAGACCGCCGCACCCAGGAAGGGGAAGCGGTCCGAAACCTCGGGAAAGAGCACATTGACCGTCACGTTGGTGACGATGGCGGAGAGCAGGATGAAGCCGACGATGGCCACACGCGCCCAGTCGATACGCGCAGCCTCACCGGAGTGCGCGACGATGGGCGAGTAGCGGTGCTGCTGCAGCGCCGCGGGAATCCCGCAGAACACCAGCGCCACTCCGGTAGCGACATAGGCGTGTGTGACGTCGAGCGGGCTGACGCCATCAATCCACATCATCGTGGTGGTGTCGCCGAGGACGCATCCCGAGCCACCGGCGTTCGAGGCGGCGACGATGGCGGCCAGATAGCCGATATGGAGGCGGTGGCGGAAGACGATACGCGCGACCGTGCCGCCAATCAGGGCGGCGGCGATGTTGTCGAGAAAGCTCAAGAGGACGAAGATCATGACCAGGAGGACGAAGCCTCCCTGCCAGCCGCCAGGGAGGTAGCGCGGCAAGGCGTCCGGCACCCGGCTTTCTTCGAAATGGCGTGCCAGCAACGCGAAGCCGAGCAGCAGCCCAAGCAGATTGCTGAGCATCACCGATTCATGCTGCAGGTGGATCGCCAGTCCGCCAAGCCCGGCGCCAAACTTGAAGCCGGTGAACTGCAGTCTGTCGACGGTGATCGTGGCCAGCCCGGTGAGCGCGACCTGCAGGGTGTAGTGGTGCAGTAGCGCAACGCCCAGAAGCGTCAGCGCAAAAAGGATGAAATCGACCGGGATGCCGAATAGGACGGGTCCTTCCGGGAGCGTTTCGGCGGCCCAGGCAGGGGGCCAAGAGCAAGCAGCAACAACAGGGCGTCCCCCGGACGGAGGCGGCTAAAGGGGTGCGCATGACAAGTGGCTCCTCGAAAGGGTTTGCAAGCGCGGTGTTCCGGCTGGCGAACAACGGCATCAGAAGCGGCGAATTCCAGCACCGAGCAGACAGGCGGGCAGTGAGTTGCCCTGCAGTCCGGGGCTCGGGTCAGTTAGAGTCGCGGGTCGATCGACCAGCCCAGCGCGTGGTCAGGAGTTCACCTTCCGGGCAGCAGAGAGTGCCTTGCCGCAACAAGCAAGGTGGCGCAAAGCGACAGCCTGCGGCCCGTCGCAGCCCCGATCTAGTCCTGCATGGCCATCAACTCCTTGTCGGAGTAACGCAGGCGCATAGCGAGGACCTTGGCGAGCGCTTCCACCAGATGGCAGGCAAGCCGCTTATGCTCCTCCTTGAGTCTTTCGAATTGCTCGCGCGGCAATACGTAGAGTTCGGTGTCTTCCAACGCCGTCGCATCGTTGAGGCGTGTCATTTCTGAAAGAAACGCCATTCCTCCGAAGAAATCGCCGCGTCCGTAAGTGAGCGCATGATGCGCAGCTGCTGGTCCGGCGCTCGGCAGTGTGATGCGGACTGCGCCCTTGAGAATTAGGTATAGTTCGTTTCCCGGGTCGCCAAACGAGTACACCTTCTCGTCCTTGAGCAGCGAGCGACGCTCCATTGATGCCTCGAGGTCCGCCAGCGTTTCGTCCTTGTGGTCGCTGAAGAGTTCGAAATCTTTCAGTTGTAGGGACGCGACCTCTGAGGGCTCGACGCTGCTTTCGCGAAGGGTCTGGTCTTCAATCCACTCCAGCGCGTCGTCAAGTTCCGGAAACACTTTGACAGAGTTGGTCATCTTGGTAAGTGCCATCTGGTCGAAGAACTCGCCGATATTCCGGCCATTGGGCAAAGTGCGAGACACGCCGCTGAATACCAGGACGGCGTCACGTTCGATCAGCGAGTCGCGGATTTGGCTTAACAGATGCACCGCCGTTACATCCACTGACTGTACGCGCCGCATGTCCAGTACGATGTACTTCCGTTTGCCGAGTTCCGGCTCGAGTGCGGTGTAAAGTTGGTCCTTGGTGCCGAAAAACAGGCTGCCCTGCAGTTCGAGTATGGCCGTTTGGGCTCCCTTCTTCTCCAGAAGGTCCATGTCCCGGGGCAAGCGGACTCTCTTCGAAAACCTGTTTCCCCCGTCCGTCGTGCCACGGATGACCGTGCTGCCCAGTTGTTCGCGGATGAACAGGAACATGGCCAGAGCAATTCCGACCCCCGATGCCGCGATCAGGCTATAGCCGACCGCCACGGCTACCACTGTCACGATCACGATGAAGTCGGACAGGGTCCACGGCGACTCGAGTAGGCGAAGACTATGCCGGTCTATCATTCGCACGCCGACAACGATCAGGATGCCGGCCAGCGCGGCGACCGGAATCCAGGCAATGAAGGTTCCGAGAAGAAGAAACGCGATCAACGACAGTACGCCCTCAAATACCCCCGAGACGCGGGTCTGGCCACCACTCGCCAGATTGACCAGTGTCGCGCCCATCTGTCCGGCTCCCGGCATACCGCCAGCGCAAGCCGATGCCACGTTGCCGAGACCCTGCGCGACAAGTTCACGGTTCGAGTCGTGACGGCTACGCGTCATCGTATCGAGAACGACTGCGGTCTTGAGCGTGTCGATCGACAACAACAACGCCAGGATCAAGGCTGTTCCGAATAGGCCTGCGATTTGACTGAGCTTGAGTTCGCCGATCTCGCGCCAGCGGCTTGTGACCGCCTCAAGCAGGCTTGAGGCGGTACCGCCCAGCGGACCGATGATCAGCTTGTTCCCTTCGATAACCAGCAGCTTCTCGTCCACTCCATAGGCCAGTGCGAAATAGGTGAGCACTCCCGACAGCAAGCCGAGAATGGCCGCCGGCACGATTCGCGTGATCAGCGGTGCCCCGAGCATTACGAGGATCGTCACGGAGCCGATGACTGCGCTCTGCCACTGCCACCACTCAGGCGCAATCAGGACCCGCCACCAGGAGTGGCCGCCGGGATCCCCGAGAAACTTCGGAATCTGACTGCCGATGATGATCAGACCGACACCTGTGAGATAGCCGCTGACCACTGGGAAGGGGATGTACTTGATCAAGCTGCCGATACCCATGAAACCGAGGAGCAACTGCATCATCCCGCAGATCACGCCAACGGCCGACAACATGAGTACGATGAAGGCAGGTTCGACCCCACGCTCCACGAGTTCAATAGCAAAGGCGGAGAGAAGCGCCGCGGCCGGCGCACACGGTGCGGTAATCAGGCGGTTGGTACCGCCGAGGGCCGGCGTCACCAACCCCAGAGCGGTCGCCCCGAGAATCCCGGCCATCGCCCCCAAGGCGGCGTAAACGGGCCCGATCGATGCATAGATCGTCACGCCGAATGCGATCGCCGACGGCAGCGCCACCAACATGGCGGCAAGACCACCCCAGAAGTCACCGACAAGCTTGTTATTGTTCGACGTCATGGTAAGTTCCACTCCACTCGCTCAGACTGCAATCCAGCCGTCAATCCTCCCCAACGCAGACGGTCCAGCCTGCCGCAACGAGAGCTATCCAATCCTGGACGAAAACAGCAGGCCGGCGACATGCTACCACCACCATCCCCGCCGAATTTCCAATGGAAGCCTGAGGAGTGTGCGGCATCTAACCGGAACCGGCCCATAACCGAGTGATGCGACCTCGTCAGAGTGTGACCGGCCCACCATGGCTTGCGCAACTATCGCCGATCGTCGAGTTAGCGCGAATGTCTGCGACGCCTGTTACCGGCACTGGCACGACCACCTCTCTTTCCGGTACGTACGTTCCTGTCGATAGATTCGGCGTGGTCCGCCAGACGATCGATCTCTTCGACGAGTTGCGCCAACGGGAGTTGCACCTCAAGGTTCAGCGTGCCGTCTGCGAAGATCTTCTTGATGAGTTGCGTCGACAGACGGTCTGCCTGGCTTTCGTACCGACTCACATACCGCTTGGTACCGCCGGCCGATCCCTGTTCCCACCACCGCGTACTCGGGCGATAACTATCGACAAGGGCGCCGACCGTGGCGCAAACTTGGTCGCTCAGTTCCTGCATGTCGAGAAGCAGATGCGAGGGTACCCGCCGCCCGGGGTTCGAGAAGCCGGCTTCGATGGCGAAAGCGGTAATTTGCCGCCTCATATCCTTGAGCAGACGGGTCACCCCGATGGTCAGTTCCGCCATTGCGGGAAACGGTCGTCCCAAAGCCGAGACCGAACTTCCACCGGTCTCGATCCGCGCCTGTAGGTCTTCGAGCGTTCGCAGGTGCTCGGTGATCAGTTTGGCCTGGTGCCAGCACGCACCGACTGCACCATTCTGCAGGTACACGTCCACGGCCGACCTGAAGACGGCGGTTGCGTCGGTAGTGGTATCTAGATAGCTATCGAGATCGCCTTCGATCGATGGCGAGACAGGGGGCCTGCTCGGTGTCTCGCGCATTTGCGTATTCACAATTACTACTCCTCCTTCAATTAAGAGATCTGGTGTCGGGCCAGCGCGGACGAAATTGCTCACTCATCCCGCCGGCCTTGCAAGTCCGTGGCGAGTCGTTGCGACCAATTCCTCAAGATGATGCCGGCGCCTACAAGCTCCTCGACGATGTCGTTCAGGTTCGCATACAGATCTTCCTGGCAGGAGGCGCCCACAACCGACGTGGGGTCAGGCTTCGGGGCGACTTGAGCCACAGGTGGCAAATGGCATTGTTGGTCGCTGGTTGTCGTTTCTCTGAGAGCAAGAGGATGGTGGCGGTCTATCGCGTCCTTGCAGCCGATTGCTTCGTGGGCATCAAACTCGGCGGCCGACGAGCCTTTCCTCAGTTGCGCGTAGCCATGCTGCAGGTTCCCAGCCGCATTCCGAATGACGGTCATCATCCGGCGAATGGCTTCGTCGGACTCCGAGCTCCACTCATGGAAATCCCGCCCAGTCACGAACAGGCGGGCAGCGGCCCGATCAATGGCGTCCATCGTCGAGCGGATCTCGTCGATACGCGGCGTGGGGTTGGGAATCGAGTCCAAGGCGGCGTAGTTACGTCGCTTCAGCTCTTCGCGGCGCTGTTCGAGTTCCAACAGTCGAACAGCATGCGCGGACTCCTTGCCCTCGATGATTTCGCTCGCTGTTGTGGCCACTTTGACCAGCAGTCGTGCCTGCCGATCGATCATGGAAACGAAATCCGCCAGTTCTGGCACGCTGACCACAGGACGTACTCGGCGCACAATTTTTGAAATGGGGGTCAGGGCCATGGTATTCACCTGTCTTCTGCTGCGATGATGGTCAGTGGGATGGCAGTCTGGACCCGGTTGGTTGATGCCCAGCAGGTCAAGCGCGACCTTCCGCCGGCTGCGAGACGATCTGTGTAAGCTACTGCCTTGGCCCGTTTCGAGCATCAATCGTGCCACTTGGTGACAACCAGCCGTTCTCGAATGAAATCAGCCCTGTTCAGGTGCAGGGCAGGCTCATGCAACGGACGGTGGGGGTGCAACAATATGCAACGATAAGCCCCTCTGCGCCCTGGCGAAAGCCGGTATTACGCAATTAATGCAGTGCGTTATGAAATATCACGAGCTAGCGCGCGAGACAACGAAGCGTTACACCTTCGGCGGGCAAAGGGCGCTGGACAACAGCGTCTCGGCGCTTTGCTGAGAGCCATCGCTGCGAGCGCGGTTGCATTTGCTGCAGGATCGGTCTAAATTGACGTCGCCAATCTCGGCAGCCACAAGGAGAAGCGTATGGGGAAACTGATCGCCGGCCTGATGGCCTTGGCGCTGGCGCTATCAAGTGCAACTGCTGTCGCCTGCTCGGCTGAGAAAGCCAAGGATGGCAAGAGCGAAATGAGCACCCCGGCGCAACCCAAGAACTGACTTGTCGGTGTCCGTAGCACGCGCGGCGCGTACCTCTGGTATCGCGCCGCGTTAGTTTTTGGCCGCCAGCGGCAGCAGTTGCGAAGTCGCCGGGTCAGGCGGCAGCCACCACTCCGGCGGCTTCAACCCCTTCCAGATCTCCAGTCCTCCGGTTCTACTCGCAGCTTGCCCGGCAAGCCGTGGGGTCGGCAGCGCAGTGGCCATCGCCGACGACCGTGCATTCGCGGCGTGACCGGTGCGTGAAGGTGATTCCCTGGTCATAGTGGCAGGCCAGTATGATGATCTTCCCCTGTCGCGAGACCGCGACTTGCGACGCGCGTGCGGCCTTGATCCGGTCGGCCGGCAATTCGCAGGACAGATAGGCCATGAAGGCGCCGTCCGCCGATTCCCAGGGAACGACGTTCTTGAGCTTGCGGTATTCCTGGTAGTCGGTGCACACCGCGGTGTCCTGCTGGTACATTCGTCGGTCGTCACTGCAGTAGCCGGTGAACGTGTATTGGAGATCGCTTTCGCGCGGGCAGTTGCCGACCGGCGTTGCGGTAGCGAGATCGGGGCAGGTCAGCCTTTCGCCGGCAGTGGCGGCGACCGCGCCGGTGAAGAGCAGACAGAAAACGAGTCGGCTTGGGTTCATGGAGTCGTGCTCCGATGGAAATCGGTGGCCCGCTGATCTCCGGCAGCCATGATCTCGCGAATGCGTTCGCCGATCTCGGCCGGTGGCACGGCATAGGCGAACTTGCGGATATAGCTGCCATCAGGTCCGAGCAGGAACATCCCCGCGGAGTGGTCAACGGCGTACTCGTCCGGTGGCGCACCGGGCTCCCGCACCTTCTCGTAACGGACCCGGAAGTTGTCGGCAGCACGTCGAATCAGCGCCGGCGAGCCGCGCAGGCCGATCATCCGTGGGTGGAAGAAGGTCACATAGGTGCGCAGGACGCTCGCCGTGTCGCGTTCCGGGTCGACGGTGATGAACACCGGCTGCAGCCGCTCGGCGTCGCTGCCCAGGCTGCTCATCACCAGCGACATCTCGGCGAGTGTCGTCGGACAGATGTCGGGGCAGAAGGTGTAGCCGAAGGAGATCAACTGGAAGCGACCGAGGAAGTCCTCATTGCTGACCGCGCGTCCGTTGGTATCCATCAGCAGATAGCGGCCGGTGATCCCCGGCGGTGGCAAAGCGTGCTCCTGCTCTGGGTCCAACTCGGAGGCCAGGGCCAGCACAGTCAGCAAGGTCGACAGCAGCGCGACGAGCAGACGCGTCAGCGGCATGCTCACCGCTCCGCGGCCGGCTGGCTGCCAGGCAGGATGGCCGGAAGGCGCTTCGCCAGACCCTCGAGTCGGATGGCGAAATCTTCGGGCGGTGGGCACCTGTCCGTATCCTTGCCTTGCGCAAGGAAGGCGGCGTTGGTTTCCTCCTCGAAGATCCCGCCGTAACGGCGGGTTTTCGGCGCATGGCGGATCATCAGCGCCTTGGCTTGACCGGCGATGGCCATCTGACCACAGGCCAGCGCCTGCCCATTGAGCTGTCCGAGTTCACGGATGGCGGATGGCGCGGCTTCCGGATCGGCAGCGGCCGCAGCCAGGAACAAGCTCAGGGTGACCAGCAGGGACAGGCGTTTCATCGGGGCTCCAGCGCTGATGGTTGATGCGGGGCGCCCGATTATAGTGGGATTGGCGGACGGCATTCCTTGATCGGCCTCAAGACGCGCCGCGGCCGCTCTCGCGCAGGTGGCGGTTCGCCATCCACTGTGGCGAAGCGCATGGAGTACATGGAGTACACTGCACGGTCCAACCTACCCCTGTCCGGTCATCGCCGGGCGCCGGATACCTGCAATGGCTCAACTCGTTCTTCTCCCCGGCAAGGATCGCTCGCTGGCCCGTCGGCACCCCTGGATTTTTGCCGGGATCGTTGACCGGCTGAATGGTCGCGCCCGGCCGGGTGACACGGTCGACGTCGTCGCCGCCAACGGTCGGCCCTTGGCGAGGGCGGCGTGGAGCCCCGAGTCGAAGATACGCGCCCGGGTATGGACGTTCGACCCCGACGAGATCATCGACGACGTCTTCTTCAAGCGCCACGTTCACGCCGCCGTCGCACGTCGTCAGGCGATGCCGGATTTGCGGGGGCAGGACGGTCTGCGGCTGATTCACGGCGAGTCGGATGGCCTGCCGGGCCTGATTGTCGATCGCTACGGTGACACGCTTGTGGTGCAGCTGACGGCCACCGGTCCCGAGAAATGGCGCCGGGCGATCCTTGCCGCGCTGCGCGAGGCGAGCGGCTGCGCACGCATCTACGAGCGGTCGGATTCCGATGTGCGCCGGCTCGAAGGACTCGAGCCGGTGACCGGCTGGGTGTTTGGCGAGGCGCCGGCCGAGCCGCTGGTGATCGTCGAGAACGGCGTGCGTATCGGGGTCGACGTCGTCGCCGGCCACAAGACCGGCTTCTATCTCGACCAGCGCGACAATCGCCTCTTGACGCGCGAGCTGGCCGGCGGCCGCACGGTGCTCAACTGCTTCTGCTATACCGGTGGTTTCTCGCTACAGGCCTTGGCCGGCGGCGCCACCAGCGTACTTTCGATCGACTCCTCCGGGCCGGCGCTGTCCACCGCCGTGGACAACCTGGCACGCAACCCCGAGCTTGCTGCCGATCGCGCCGAATGGCGCCAGGCCGACGTCTTCAGCGAGTTGCGGGTACTCAAGAGTGCCGGTCATCGTTTCGACTTGATCATTCTGGATCCGCCCAAGTTCGCGCCTTCCGCCCAGCACGCCGAACGCGCCGCGCGTGCCTATCGGGACATCAACGTCTGCGCGTTTCGTCTGCTCAATCCCGGTGGCCTGCTGATGACTTACTCCTGTTCCGGCGGCATCCGCAGTGAGCACTTCCAGCAGATCGTTACCGATGCGGCAATCGATGCCGGGCAGCAGACACGCCTTCTGCACCGCCTCGCCGCGCCTGCAGACCATCCGGTGGCGCTCAATTTCAGCGAAGGCGAGTATCTCAAGGGTCTCCTCTGTCAGGTCGATTGAGCCTGCTGCCGGTAGCACCGGCGCCGCCTAGCCGCCTCCCCAGATCTGCTGGACGCGTGCGTCGCGGCCGCAGCCCTGGCGATAATAGGCATAGCGGATCGGGTTTTTCTTGTAGTAGTCCTGGTGGTACTCCTCGGCCGGGTAAAAGGCCGACGCGGCGACAATCTCGGTCTCGATGCGCGGCAGCTTGCCGCTCGCCAGCAGGGTATCGCGGCTGCTCTCGGCGGCCTTGCGCTCGGCTTCGTTCTGCCAGTAGATGCCGCTGCGATACTGGCTGCCGACATCGCAGAACTGGCGGTTCTTCACCGTCGGATCGATGTGGCGCCAGAAGTAGTCGAGCAGTTGCCGATAGCTGACCTTCTGCGGGTCGTAGGTCACGCGAATCGCCTCGGTGTGTCCGGTACTGCCGGCGCTGACCTGTTCATAGGTGGGATTGACGGTGCGGCCGGCGGTATAGCCGGATTCCGCGGCAATGACACCCGGCAGTTTTTCGAAATCGGCCTCGATGCACCAGAAGCAACCCCCGGCGAAAATCGCCGTGCGAACTTCCGGCGTCCTCGCGTCCGGTGCGTCGGCCGCGCCGGCACCGGCGCTGGCGCCGAGGAAAAGCAGCGCCAGCGCGGTGGCGAAGCGGCGCCCGATCACGCGCGCAACTCCGGCAGTTTTTCGCTACGCGCAACGAACTGCAGAGCCACGCCATTGTTGCAGTAGCGTTTGCCGGTCGGCTTGGGACCATCGTTGAAGACGTGCCCCTGATGGCCGCCGCAGCGGACGCAGTGATACTCGGTGCGCGGATAGATCAGCTTGAAGTCGGTCCGCGTGGCGACGGCTCCGGGCAGGTAGTCCCAGAAGCTGGGCCAGCCCGTACCGCTCTCGTATTTCTTCGCGCTGTCGAACAGCGGCAGATAACAGGCGGCACAGATGAAAGTGCCGTCACGCTTCTCCTGGTTCAGCGGACTGCTCCCCGCACGTTCGGTGTCCTCCTCGAAGAGGACGCGATACGCCGGGAGCGGCAGCAGAGTCGCCCATTCGGCCTTCGATTTCTGCAGGCGGTTGCCGGTGCTGTCGCTCGCCGACGCGTGGCCGGGAGCGGCCATGGGCAGTACGAAGGCGGACAAACCGCCCAGCCATTTCAGTGATTGACGACGATCCATAAGGTTCTCCATAGACATGACATGTTCGGACTCTGCGTGTTGCCTGCCGGTGCCTGCCGGCCTGCCACCGTGAGTTGAAGGGCAGGGCCAGAGCCCTCCGCTGTTCGGCTGCAAAGCGTTTCGACAGTTCCCTGAGCCAGTGCTCCTTCTGATGCATTGTCGTTGCCGGACGCGCAAACCTTACGCCTTTCGCGTCGCCAAGGCAGGCGGACGTCGACTGTGTTCTAATCTACAGCCATGATGATCGTTCCTCGACTCGTCGTCGCGACGCCAGCCACATTCGAGGCCCAGGGCTGGGCGCTGCGGACGGCGGCGTCGGCAGCCGACCGGGGTCTGCATCCATGCCGGCGCTGAGCGCCGAACGGGCGATCCCGGTAACTGTCCTCACCGGCTTCCTCGGAGCCGGCAAGACGACCTTGCTCAACCATCTCCTGCGGCAGCCGGCGCTTGCCGACGCGGCGGTGCTGATCAACGAGTTCGGCGAAGTCGCCGTCGATCACCATCTGGTCGACAAGGTCGACGACAACATCGTCGTCCTCACCACGGGCTGCCTGTGCTGCAGCGCGCGCGGCGATCTGGCGCGCAGCCTGCGCGACCTGTTCATGCGCCGCTGGCGACGCGAGATCCCGGCTTTTTCGCGCGTGCTGATCGAAACGACCGGTCTGGCTGATCCGGCGCCGGTGCTCTACACCCTGCTTGAGGATTTCTTCATCGCCGAGCGTTTTCGCATCGACGGCGTCGTTACTGTGGTTGACGTCACCCACGCCAATGGCCAGTTGGCGCGGCATTTCGAGGCCGTCCGCCAGGTCGCGATGGCCGATCGGCTGCTGTTGAGCAAGTGCGATCTGGCAGTTCCCGACGCCGTTGCGGGGCTTGCCAGGCGCCTGGCGCGTATCAACCCCGGGGCACCGCAGATCCCGGTGTGTAACGGTGCGATCGATGCAGAACAGGTCATGGGCTGCGGTCTCTACGACCCGACCACCAAGACGGCCGATGTGCGCCGCTGGCTGGCCGCCGAGAAGGTCGCCGCGCAGGCGGCCCTGCCGCCGCTAGCGCACGGCGAGGACGTCAACCGGCACGACGCGCAGGTGCATGCCTTCGTGCTGCGCTTCGCCGAGCCCTTTGCCTGGCCAGAGTTTGCCGAGGCGATCGATGTCCTGCTCGCCACCTGCGGCGATCGTATCCTGCGGATCAAGGGCCTGATCGAAGTCGTGGATGAACGTGGACCGCGCATCGTGCATTGCGTGCAGCACATGCGCTATCCGGAAGCGATGCTGTCCACCTGGCCGGACGAGGACCGTCACAGCCGCCTGGTGTTCATTGTCCGCGGGCTCGCGCGTGCGATCGTCGAGAAGGCTTTCGCCATGTTCTGCGGGCTTTCCGTGGTGACCGACGCTGAATCGGTTCCGTCAGCACGCTAAGCTGACTGGTGCCATTGGGTGGGCGGTCGAAGTGGCTGCGCCAGCGAAGACGGAAGACATCGGGGCTGATGGCTGGCCGTCGGCGTTCTCCGCCGCCGCGAAAAACGCGCGATTCTGACGATCGCCCGTTTCGCCGCCCGATCGTCGGGCAGCGCGCAAGTGACCGCCTGCAATGCCGTGATGGCCTGCTGATAGCGTCGCAGGCGGAACAGTATCAGCCCCATGTCATACCAGGCGCTGGCCAGTGCCGATCCTTGGGTGCGGGCCGCCCGTAGGCAGTGAGTCGAAGCGTGCAGGCTGTTGGCGACGCCGGGTGGGGCTGGGCTATCGGCGTCGTCGCCAGCGGCGGCGATGAATGCCCGCAAGGCGTCGGCGCGGCGCCCGGTGCGGTAACAGAGCAGGCCCAGGAATTGCAGGGATACGACGTCGCCGGGGATAGTCTGTTGAATGCCGTTGGCAACCCGTTCGGCCTGTGCGAAATCTCCCTTTTGATACAAGGTACCGAGGAGCTCGAACAGTGCGTCGATCACCGGGAGATCCCCGTCAGGGAGTCGGCGCGGTAGCCGACCATCGCTGAGGGTGCCGGGAGGAGTTGACGCCTGGATGCCATGTCTGAATTCTGGAGTGTCGTCGGCGTTGCGGATAGTGCAAGACTTCCCGTCATTGGCGGGAATCTTTCCCGGTTGGTCTGCTGCGCGAGCATTCGCGATGCGCTGGTGTCTGGGTCATAATGAAGTCTGCGCGCGTCCCCACGTCCGGCCAGCCACCACAGTCGGGCGCTCACGGCGAGTCCCCGCCGGGCACCCTGCCGATGACCTTGCGACGCCATCTCCGGCAATGAGGCTACCATGTCCACATTGATCGACCCGTTGTGGGATACGATCGCCGTGCTCGACGAGCACGGCGTGATCGTCAGCGTCAACAAGGTATGGCGGGACTTTGCCGAGAGTAATGGTGGTAGCGCCGTGCTGGCGTCAGGGGTCGGCCTGGACTACCTGGCAGTCGTGCGTCGCGCCGCTGGCAGCGACGTCCTGGCGGCGGCGGCTCTTCAGGGGCTCGAGGAAGTCCTCAACGGGCAGCAGTCGATGTTCACGCTCGAGTACCCTTGCCATTCTCCCGACCGCGAGCGCTGGTTCGAGCTTTACGCCACCCCCTCCGCCACGGGTGTCATCGTCGGCCACCGGGACATCAGCACGCGCAAGCAGGCGCTTGTGCAGAGCGCTGCCCAACGCGGGCACCACCGGGACAACCTGAGTGCGGTGCTGAACAGCGTGTCGTCAATGATCGGCTACTGGGATCGCCATCTGCGCAACCGTTTTGCCAATCACGCCTATCGCGACTGGTTCGGCATCGATCCGGCGACGATTCCGGGCAAGCACATACGTGAAGTGATCGGCGAGGAGCGCTATCGCCTCAACCTGCCCTACATTGAGGCGGCATTGCGCGGCAGCGCGCAGCAGTTTGAACGGGCGATTCCTTCGCCGGATGGCCGCTCGGTGCGCCATGCGCTCGCACGCTACATCCCGGACATGGTGGATGGCGAGGTGGACGGCTTCTTCGTCGAGGTCACCGATGTCACCTCGGTCAAGGCAGGCGAGGAAGCCTTGCAGCGGGCTCAGGAGGTCGGCAGGCTGGGCAGCTACACGACTGACCTGTCCTCGGGCGTTTGGGTCGGCAGCCCGATGCTCGACCGGATCTTCGGCATTGGCCCCGAGTACGAACACAACACCGCCGGCTGGGAGCGGCTGCTGCATGCCGACGATCGGCAGGCCACCCTCGATGGTCTCCGGCACGTGGTCGCCACCGGCGCGGCATTCGACATCGAGTACCGTATCGTGCGCCCCGGAGATGGTGCCGTGCGCTGGATGCACGGCCTCGGTCGGGTCGAACGTACCGAGATGGGCACGCCCCTACGCCTGCTTGGCACGGTGCAGGACATTACGGAACGCAAGCTGGCCGAGCGGGCAACGCAGGTACTGCTGGACCAGAACACGCGTCTGGTACGGCAGTTGATGGATACGCAGGAGCGTGAGCGGGTGGCGCTGGCGCGCGAACTGCACGACGAACTCGCCCAGCATCTGACCGCGATCCGCGCTTTCGCCGCAGCTATCCAGCGCGACAAGGCGACTCCACACGAACGAATCCTGGCTGCCGCGCGTGCCATCGACGTTTCGGCGCGCGACATCTACGAGGTGTCGCACCGCTTGATGGAGGGCCTGCATCCGAGCATTCTCGACGCGGGCTGTATCTCCGAGGCTGTCGGCAGCCTGCTGGCGGGCTGGGGCCAGCAGCATCCGGAGATCGAATGGCGTGCGTCGTTGGCGGCCGGACTGATGTGCGACGGACCGCGTCGGCTGGCCATCTATCGCATCGTCCAGGAATGCCTGAGCAATATCGTCCGGCACGCCCGGGCCGAGCGTGTGCGCATCGTCCTCGCTACACGCCGAGGCCCGGATGGCGGCAGGCTGCGACTGGTGATTCGCGACGACGGCATTGGTATGGACGTCGGTGCTGCGCAAACCGGCTTTGGCCTGCTGGGCATGCGCGAACGGGTCCTAAGTCTGGGCGGCTCGCTGCAGATTTCCAGTGGCCGGGGAGCGGGCACGCGCGTGCGCGTGCTTCTTCCCGGCCACTGAGTGGATGTCCGACGCGTCGTCGCCGCCTGGCGAGCAAACCTTCAGGGTTCGACGAGGCCCTGCCGGATGGCGATCCGTGCCATCTCGGCAGGGCTGTCGACACCCAGTTTGGCTCGGATCTGGGTGAAATGATTGCTCACCGTCTTGCTGCTCAGGTTCAGGATGTCCGCGCATTCGGGCAGTGCGTGGCCTTCGCTGAGCAGCTTGAAGACCTGGAATTCGCGCTGGGTCAGCCGGTCGAACGATACACCGCCCGCGGGGAAATGGCGGTCCAGCAGTGCCGGCAGCATGTCGGGGCTGACGAAGGATTCCCTGCTCGCTATCCTCTTGATCGCCTGCAGCAGGGTGTCGATGTCGCTGCCTTTTGTGACGAAGCCAAGCGCGCCGGCCTCGAGCGCCCGTTCGAGCAGTACCCGGGAATTGTGCACGGTATAGACCAGGATGGCAGCTTGCGGGTCGCGACTGCGGATGCGTCTGATGGCCTCGATGCCGCCGAAACCCTCCATGCTCAGATCCATGACCACCGTGTCCGGACGCAGCGTCTGGTACTGGGCGTACGCCACCTCGCCGCTGGGGACGTCCAGTACCACCCGTAGGCCGGGATCGGAATCGATCACGCTTCGCAGGCCGGCGCGCAGGGCCGCGTGGTCGTCGACGACCATTACCGTGACCTGTTTGCCTGCTGCCTTCAAGACGTTGCCTCCCGCATCCGTATTCCCCGTCGATGTCGTTGCCAGCAGCGGATGCGCGGAGTCATCCCGTTGCGAGTAGCGGACGGGCGAGCCTGGCGCCCAGTGTGCCTCCATGTGCTCCCCCGGCGCCGTCATTCTAGCGCCCATGGCGGCTCATGGCAGCCCCTGGCGAACTGATCAGTGGGCGAGCCTGGGTTGGCGCGTCTGTTCTTGCCGACCGACAGCCATGTCGTTGATTGGCGGGTGCCCGCTGCAAACTGTTCAGCCACTACGGGTGGGCCGAGCAGATTGCCCTGTGCCTCATCGCAGCCTCGCGCACGCAGGAAGGCCATTTGCGCGGCGCTCTCGACTCCCCCGGCGACCGTCGGCAGGCCGAGATCGTGCGCCAGGCTGAGGGTAGCTGCGACGATCGCTGCCGCATCCGGATCCGTTGGCAGGCCGGTGACCAAGGAGCGATCGATCTTGAGCCTGTCGACGCGAAGGCGCCTGAGGTCGCTCATCGACGAACGCCCCGTTCCGAAGTTGTCGAGCGACACGCCGACGCCCAGCGTGCGCAACTTGTTGACCGTCGCGATGGCGGCCAGAGGATTGTCCATGACCAGGTTCTCGGTCAATTCGAGCTCGAGAAACGGCGGTGGTAGTCCTTCCTCGTCGAGAATCCGGGCGACCCGCTCGCTCAGGTTTGTCTGACGGAACTGCGCGGCCGAAAGATTGACCGCCACCCTCATGGGCGGCAGGCTGCGGTTTTGCCATCCGCGCATGTGGCGGATCGCCGTGCGGAGCACCCATTCGCCGAGCGCCAGACTGAGCCCAGACCCCTCGGCGATGGGGACGAACTCGAGCGGCGAGACCATTCCCAGTTGGCGGTGCTGCCAGCGCAGCAGCGCCTCGGCGCCGACCGGGCGGCGAGCGGCCATGGCAAAGCGCGGCTGGTACTGAAGGTGCAACTCGCCGTTCGCGATGGCGCGGCGAAGTTCGTTGCGGATCTGCCGGGTACGTGCCAATCGCTCCTGCATCTCTGCCGTGAAGAAGGAGTAGGCGTTGCCACCACGCGCCTTGGCACGATACATCGCGGCGTCCGCAGAGGTCGACAGGCTCGCGACGCTGTCTCCATCGGTCGGGTACATGGCTATCCCTGCCGATACCGTGCAGGTCAGCACATGTTGCTCGAGGCGATAGGATGGCGCAGTGATTTTCAGCAGTTTTTCCGCCACGTTTGCGGCGCCGTCCGCATCGGTATTGGGCAAGACCAGGACGAACTCGTCGCCGCCGAGTCGGCAGAGGGTGTCTTCGTCGCGGACGATGCTATCGAGTCGCGCGGCGACCTGGATCAGCAGTTCGTCGCCGATCCGGTGACCAAGCGTATCGTTGACGTTCTTGAAGCGATCGACATCGAGGAAAATCAGCGCCAGTGGTTCGCGAGCCCGGTGAGCTCGGCTGAGATCCTGCCGCACGCGCGCGTCGAGCAAAATCCGGTTGGCCAGACCGGTCAGGGGGTCGGCGTGCACCAGACGCTGGATACCGTCCTCGGCTTCCTTGTGCCGGGTGATGTCGACGAGGGTGTGCACGTAGCCGCTGACGAGCCCATCAGGGTCATGCATCGGGATCGTCGCCAGGCGAACGGCGATCTGCTGCCCATCCTTGCGCAGGCAGGTCGTGTCGCGCTCGCCTGCCGTACTGCCGGAACCGGCTCTGGCGAGCTGTGCATCAAGTCCGGCGTCCCCGGTGCGGTGGGGTGGCTGGCTCGGTCTGTCGTTGGGACCGGCTGGGTCGCCACTGTCGCGAAAGATTACTGGCGTCAGCTTGCCGATCAGTTCGTCCGCGCGGTAGCCAAGGATGGCTTCAGCGCATGGGTTGCAGGCGGTGATCACCCCTTGGGGGTCGGCGGCGACGATGCCGCAAGCGAGGCTGGCCAGGATCGAGGCTTTCAGCGCCTCGCTCCGCCGCAGCGCTTGGTCTGCCTGCCGGCGCTCGGCCGTTTTGCGGGCACGGCTGACAAGGCGCGGCGCCTGGCCGACCCTGGGGGCTGAAAGGAATGTGACGGATGGCGGCATGGCAGCGATTCAGTGTTTGAAAACCATCGGCCAATTCTCCCGTGGCGGTGACGCCGCGGATAGAGGGGAAACTCCCGCGAGTGACGGGAAAGTTTCCCGGTGCGGCGATGGTGAGCCGCCGCCGGTTCAGCCGATACCCTGGCTGGCGAGATACTCTTCGTAGTTGCCGAGGTAGTTGACGATCTTGCCGTCAAGGCGGATTTCGAGAACTCGTGTCGCCAGCGACGAGACGAACTCGCGGTCGTGCGAGACGAAGATCAGCGTTCCCCGGAATTTTTCCAGCGCCGTGTTGAGCGACTCGATCGATTCCATGTCGAGGTGATTGGTGGGTTCGTCCATTACCAGCACGTTCGCTCGCATCAGCATCAGCTTGCCGAAGATCATGCGCCCCTGCTCGCCGCCCGAGATGACCTTCACCGGCTTGCGCACTTCGTTGCCCGAGAACAGCAGACGTCCAAGCGTGCCGCGGATCAGCGTTTCGAGGTCGTCGCCGTCGGCCGCGTTGGCACGGGCGTAGCCGGCGATCCAGTCGGTCAGGTTGGTGTCGCTGCTGAAATCCTGCGCATGGTCCTGGGCGTAGTAACCGAGGCGTGCCTTCTCGGCCCACTTGATGGTGCCGCGCTGTGGTGTCAAGTCGGCCATCAGCAGCTTCAGCAAAGTGCTCTTGCCGACGCCGTTTTCACCGATGATCGCCAGCCGATCGCCGCCGTTGATCGTCAGGTTCAGCTTGTCAAAAATCTTGCGCGCGCTGCCCGGATAGGCGAAAGTCAGGTTCTCGATCTCCACTGCCTGCCGGTGCAGCTTCTCCTTGTCGTCGAACTCGAAGCGGATCCACGGATACTGGCGCGACGAAGGCTTGACGTCCTCGGGCTTCAGCTTGTCGATCAGCTTCATGCGCGAAGTGGCCTGTTTGGCCTTGGAAGCGTTCGCCGAGAAGCGGCGAACGAAGTTCTGGAGTTCGGCGATCCGCTCCTTCGCCTTAGCGTTGGCGCTCTGCTGACGTTCCCGGGCCATGGTCGACGCTTCCATGAAGTCGTCGTAGTTGCCTGGATAGACGGTGATCCTGCCGTAGTCCAGATCGGCCATGTGGGTACAGACCTGGTTGAGGAAGTGCCGGTCGTGCGAAATGATGATCATCGTGCTGTTGCGTTCGTTGATCACGTTCTCCAGCCAGCGGATGGTCGCGATGTCGAGGTTGTTGGTCGGTTCGTCGAGCAGCAGGATGTCGGGGTCGGCGAAGAGCGCCTGGATGAGGAGTACGCGCAGCTTCCAGCCGGGAGCAACGTCGCTCATCGGGCCAAAGTGCTGTTCCGCAGGGATGCCGACGCCGAGCAGGAGCTCGCCGGCGCGCGACTCGGCCGTGTAGCCGCCATACTCCGCAAATCGCGCCTCCAGGTCGGCAGCGTGCAGATAGTCATCTTCGGTGGCGTCCGGATTGGCGTAGATCGCATCCTTCTCGAGCATGCACGCCCACATGTCCGCATGCCCCATCATCACCACGTCGATCACGCGCTGATCCTCGAACGCGAACTGGTCCTGGCGCAGGTAGGCCATGCGTTCGTGCAGGTCCTTCGAGACATTGCCGGCGGTCGGTTCGAGTTCGCCGTCGAGGATCTTCATGAAGGTCGACTTGCCGGAGCCGTTGGCGCCGATCAGTCCGTAGCGATAGCCCTCGCCGAACTTGACCGAGACGTTTTCAAAAAGGGGCTTGGCCCCGAACTGCATGGTGACATTGTTGGCGACGAGCACGAAGAAACCTCGGTAAAATCATCAGGTTGCGAAAGGGCAATATTGTACCCCAGGGACTCCCCGTTTGCCCGTTTCGCACCGCCTGAAGAACCCGCGCGGTGTGGCTGCCGGGTCTGCCTTCGCCGGACCTTACCTGGGGATCGCTGCCTGCGCGGTGGGCTTGCCCGCTGACAGGAAGGAAAACGCGGCGGGGTCGGCAAGCCATTCGAGATTGATGCCGTCGATCAGGATCGTGATCGGCACCTCGTAGGTCCTGCCGGCGTGCAAGACGCTGGCAACGGCCTCGAAGCGCTTGTCGCCGCCTCCCGTCACCTGCACGCGGACGACTTCGGCACCGCTATCCTTGAACTGCGGATCGCTGCGAAAGCGTTGCTGCATCGAAGTCCGCGTCAGTTCGCCGAGTTTCTCCGGCCCGGGGTAGCAGCCGGCGAGCACGAAAACAAGGGTCAGCAGCGCTGCCCTGAGCCGTAGCGTCGCGGGCCGCAACTACGTATCTCCTGTCGCTGCGGAGGCGCACGTTGTCGCCGCCGCTTCCAGCAGGGTATCGAGTTCCACCCACAAGGGTTCGCAGAGGCCCTCGCGATAGGCCGCGCGCCTGAACGCCGGATGTTCCCGGCTATAGACCTCGCGCAGCCCGCGCCGGTCGTCGATCAGGCAGGTGCGGACGTTGGCCAGGCGGTCGGCGACCTTGACCACCAGAGCCAGTTCGGCCGGGCCATCGACCGTCGCCAGCCGGGCGTAGGTTCGCGCCTTGCGTTCGGCGCGATTGGCGCCGGGGGCATCGGTCAGCAGGCCGACGCATTCGGCAATCAGGCGCCCGAAGTGCTGCCGGATTTCGGCTTCGCTCACCTCGGTGTCCTCGACCACGTCATGCAGATAGCCGATGACCTGCGCCTCGATGCCGTAGGGTGACAGCAGCCTGACGACGGCGTCGAGATGGAAGGAATACGGACGGGCGCCGTACATCTGGTCGCCATGCGCCGCCAGGGCGAAGGCGCGAGCTTGTTCGAGCATCTTGATGTCCCTTGTTTGTTATCGCCTAGCGGCGGTGCGGATTCGGGCGAAAAGTCGCCAGCAGCGCCTGGATTCCCTCCCACTGCTGTCGCCAGAAGCCGCTCTGTGCAGCGGATTCCGGCAACGGGCCGTCACTCAGTCCGGTCGAAGGCATTTCCTGTGCAAGGTACTGGGTACCGAAAATCTGGTCCCAGACCGGGAAGAGGACGGGGAAATTGCAGCCAAAGCGATATTGTCGGCCGGTCGGCAGCTCGAGAGCGTGGTGCCAGCGATGGTAGCGCGGGCTGACCAGCAGCCGTTCGCCGAGGCGCCCGAAGGACAGTCTGGCGTTCACGTGCGACAGGTTCTCGACGGTGCGGACGGCGATCAGGAGGCCAACGAACTGACCCGGCGGTACGCCGATCAGCAGCGCCATGAGCGCGAACCAGAAGCCGCTGCTCAGGTCGTCGAGGAGGTGGTTGCGGCTGTCGGTCCACAGCGTCATCTGGCGCTGGCTGTGGTGGATGGCGTGCAGTGCCCACCACCAGCGCAGCGTGTGCGAGAGGCGGTGGCGCCAGTATTCGGCGAAGTCGATAAGGATCAGGTAGGCGACGAAACTTGCCAATGGCCGACTTTCCAGCGCCGGAACCAGGTCTTCGAGCTGCGGCG
The DNA here is from genome assembly GCA_017302455.1 of Accumulibacter sp. GTDB lineage: Bacteria > Pseudomonadota > Gammaproteobacteria > Burkholderiales > Rhodocyclaceae > Accumulibacter > Accumulibacter phosphatis. The sequence goes on along the minus strand of JAFLDO010000024.1, from coordinate 39,961 downwards.
GGATGATGCCCTCGAAGCGCAGCCAGCCATCCACCAGGGCGAACAACGGCGCCAGCAGGGCGAACATCAGCAGCGGAATCACGCCGAGCCGGTCGAGGAACGAATAGAGAACGTCCACCCGCACGGCCCGCCGGTCGGTCCACACCTCGATCGGTCGCAGGGCCTCGAGTGGTCGCAGCAGGAGGTAGGCGGCGGCAAGCTGCAGGACGCCGCAGAGGAAGAACTCAACGCCGTCGAAAGCCATTTCCAGATGGCTACCCATCCCCATCGCCAGCAACGGCGGCTGCACCACCCGGTCGAGCAGCCAGCCCTGCAATTCGACAAACCCGTCGACGAAGGCGCTGATCATCGCTGCGCTCCTCGTGTGGCAAAGCAGAAACCGCGCTCCTGCAGGCCGCTGATCAGTGGCTCGAGCATCGGCGCAAAGGGGTCCTTGCGCGACCAGATGCCGAGATGGGCCATCACGATGTCGCCATCCTTGAGCGTGTCGAGCGCCCGGCGGAGCAGGGTGGAATTGGGGTAGGTCTGCGAAGGCAGTTCGTCGCCGAGAAAGCCGGCGGGCGCCCAGCCGACGTGCTGGTAGCCGCAGGCCTGGGCGGCGGCCAGCGTGTTCGCCGTCGTGCGGCCACCGGGAGCGCGCCAGATGGGATCGAGCCGGCGTCCGGTGAGTTCCTGGAAGCGCGTGTCGGGGCGCTTCAACTCATCGCAGACGGCGCGCGCGTCGAGTGTTTCGCTGCGGCCATCCATCAGCCGGTAGCGCACCAGTCCGCCGCTGTCCTCGCGAAAACTTCCGTGCCGCCAGGTATGGCTGCCGAAAGCGTGGCCTTCGGCGACGCGCGCCTGCCAGTAGGGCGCCCAACTCGCATCGAGGGCCTGGTCGTCGCGGAAGGTTTTTTCCTGGGCCACGAAGAACGTCGCCTTGACCCCGTGCCTGGCCAACGTCGCGGCAATCAACTCGGCATGGCGCATGTTGCCGGTGTCGAAGGTCAGGTAGAGAGTGCCCTTGCAGGCCGTCGCCGGCGCCGCCAGTGCCGTCGCGCCAGTCAGCATCAGCGCCAGGCTCTGGCCAAGGAGGCGGGTCATGAAAGCGTTCATCGGAGACCGGCGTGGTTGAGGAAGAAGACGCCGTGCGGCGAACTGCCGACCGGGATCGAGATCTTCAGCTTCTTCGTGGTCAGGTCGATCACCTGCACCTTGCGGGCAAACCGTGCCGTCGCCCAGAGCTCCTTGCCGTCGGCGCGGACCATCATGTCGTCGGGTCCGCCGGGCACGTCGAACTTGTCTACGACCGTCATGGTCTTCGTGTCGAGGAGGGAGATGCTGCCGTTTACAGTGCGGTTGGAAACGAAGAAGTGGCGACCGTCGCCGCGCGGCTGGAGATTGTGGGCAGCGGTATCGGTGGCCACCTTCCTGACACTGGTCTGGAAGCGCCATTCGATGACTTCAACGACGCCTTCGCCCATGCTGGCGACCAACAGATACCGGTTGTCCGGTGCCATGACGATGCCCGCGGGCGTTGCGGCAACCGGCATCACCCAGGCGATCTTCTGTGTTCCCAGGTGAATGGCCATGACTTCATTGGAGTCCTGGAGGGTCACGAAAACGAACTCGCTGGCGTTGTCGAAGGCCATGTGCGAAGGCGCGCGCGGCGCCGGCAGGCGGGCCTTGAGCCGGAAGTCCACGGGGTCGTAGAGATCGACCCGGTCGAGACGTAGCGACGTGGCGACGAACCACTTGCGATCGGGCGAGTAACCCAGTTGATACGGGTCGGAGATGTCGCGGATGCGCTTCTGCTCGCGACCGCTGACCGGATCGAAGAAGACCAGTTGATTGGCCGCGGCACAGGCGACGATCACCGACTTGTCGTCGGGAGTCGGCATAAGGTGGTGCGGTTCCTTGCACACGGTCACCTTGCCGGTGACCTCGTAGGTTTCGGTATCGATCAGGCTGATGGTTCCCTCGGCCGAGTTCAGGGCGATCGCCAGACCGGCCTCGGCGGCGATGTTCCAAGTGAGCAGCAGTACGACCAGCAGTTTTCCTGTCAGGCGGAGGATGGAGCTAACGGGGCAGGGGATCATCACGGCGAAAAGGGGGAACAATATGCCAAGTATAAGGCCCTTCGCCCGCCTCCATGCAGCGTTCGCGCGGGCCTGATCATGCACGTCGAGGAACGCGGCACAGCCCACGAGCGAGTCGACCGGGCGAGATTCTGCCGCCGGCCTCTTACGCGACGCTGACAAGGAGTAAATCGGCGCCGCGCCCGACAAGTGACGATGCCAGGGCAGGAATAGCGAAGGCGCTCGAAGCTTTCCCTGGCATCTACGCTAACTATCGTCTTTAATGATCCTTGTGTCTGGCGGGTCGCGCCCTCGGCAGGTCGGGCGAGCGCTGGTCGCGGTGTTTCGGTCGGCTCGCCGGGACGCTGCGGTAGCGACCACACCGGTCGGGCAGGGTGTTCCTCGTGCATTCTCACCGAAAACCGTTTCCGAGAAGGAGTTCACGCCATGCAGTTCGCCAACCAAGCCCTCAAACAGCCACGGCCGGCCAGTGTTCGCCGCAATGTCCGGCTGCCGCGCCGGCAGCACTATTTCCGGTCGCCGACAGACTGGCGAGACCAGGTCCTGTACTTCCTCCTGGTAGACCGTTTCAGCGACGCCGCCGAAACAACGCGCCCCCTGCTCGACCGGCACAACCTGGCCGCTGCCCGGCCAGCCCTGCCGAACGGTCAGACGTGGCGCTGGGACCGCTGGGCCGAATCGGGCGCTGATCGCTGGCAGGGTGGCACCCTCTCGGGCGTGCGCTCCAAACTGGGATACCTGAAACGACTCGGCGTGACGGCGCTGTGGCTGAGTCCGGTCTTCAAGCAGCGTGCGCACCTCGACAGCTATCATGGCTACGGCGTCCAGGACTTCCTCGACGTCGACCCGCGTTTCGGTAGCCGCGCCGATCTCGTGGCGCTGGTGGCGGAAGCGCACCAGGCGGGGATGCGGGTCATCCTCGACATCATCTTCAATCACTCGGGCTGTAACTGGATCTATCCGGCGGACTCGCCGGGTGGACCATCGACCCCGTACTACACGTCGGGGCGCTACGCCTTTGGCGCGTGGCTTGGCGACAATGGACAGACGGTGGCTGCGATCAGCGGCGGCGAAGACGGTGTCTGGCCGAGCGAACTGCAGAACCCGGAGTGCTACACGCGCGCCGGCAGCGGCAGCCTGGGTGAGGGCGACATCGACGATCCGCTTGCCGAGCACAAGCGCAGCGACTTCATCACGTTGCGGGATTTCCGGCAGGAGACGGTGCTCGGCGACCTGGCGCAGTGTTTCAAGTACTGGATCGCGCTGACCGACTGCGACGGCTTTCGCATCGATACGCTGAAGCACGTGTCGCTGGAAGACGCGCGCAATTTCTGCGGGGCGATCAAGGAGTTCGCCAGCAACCTGGGCAAGGACGATTTCTTCCTGGTTGGCGAGGTGGCGGGTGGCGACTACGCCGAAGACCGCTATCTCGACGTTCTCGACCGTAACCTGAACGCCACGCTGGACATCGGCGAGATGCGACCGACGCTGAACGGCGTCGCCAAGGGGCTGATCCATCCGAATGCTTACTTCGGTGGTTTCGACGCGCGCTCGGCGGGTATGGGTTCCCACCGCAATCTCGGCAATCGCCACGTTTCGATCCTCGACGACCATGACCACGTGTTCGGCCAGAAACTGCGTTTTTCGAGCGAAGCGGCTTCCGAACGGCAGGTCGTCGCCGGCGTCGCCATCCAGGCCTTCACGCTGGGCATCCCGTGCATCTACTACGGCACCGAGCAGAGCCTGGCCGGGCCGGAGCCGGCCGAGCGCTCCTGGCTGCCGGGCTGGGGCGGGTCGGATCGCTACCTCCGCGAGGCCATGTTTGGTCCAGTGCACCCACGCCGGGGCGGGCGAGACAGCCTGCTGGCGACACCGGATGCCGATCTGCCCGGTTTTGGCCCGTTCGGCACCGCGGGTCAGCACTGCTTCGACGAGCAGAGCGTGGCCTTCACGCGCATTGCCGCGATCAACGCGCTACGCGCGCAGTACCCGTGTCTGCGTCAGGGCCGCCAGTATCTGCGCCCGATCTCCGTGCTCGGAGGTGCGTTCGCAATCCATGGGTCGGGCGAGTTGATCGCCTGGTCGCGCATCCTCGATGACGAAGAACTACTCTGCGTCGTCAACGGCCATGGCACGGAGGCGCGTGGCGCCGATGTTCTCGTGGACGCGTCGCTCAGCCCCGTCGGGTCGGCGCTGCAAGTGGTCCTGAATACGGCTCAGGCCGGCAGCGGGGCCGCGTATGCCGGACCGCACGCGGTAGGCTCCAGTCTGACGGTGAAGCGGACCGGCGGCGGCATAGCCTTTGTCGAGATACGTGACTTGCCGCCTTCAGAAGTCCTGGTCCTGGCGAACCATCCGCAGGCGGGTGGTGGCGATATCGTGCCGTAGGGGGCGCCCGTTGATGTCAAGGGTTGGGCTACGCCCGGACTTCGTCCGCCCTTGACATCAACACCCCCTCAACTGCTGAGCCCTCATCCGGTTTCACACGAAACGCCACAAGCGCTTAGCAAAACGTCATCCGATAATCTGAGCCGAAGAAGCCGTCCAGAATTTTGTCGACGTCAGCCTCCAGCGTCGCAGCGTTCCGGGCTTTAATGCCATCCACTCGTACTTCATCGTGGGCCAGAGCTTCTCAACGAGGTTGAACTCGGGGCTGTAAGGTGGCAGGAAGAAAAGCGTAAATCCTTTCTGTTCTAGGAAAGTCAGCAGGGGCCGGATTTCCTTCCGTTTGTGGATGGAAGCATTGTCGAGGATGACCGTCAGTGGTCTGCTGATGCTTTCGAGAAGGTCACGGTCTCTTTGTGACTCTTCTGCTCGACCACGACGGAGCCAAGGGACAGTCCCCTGTCGAGCAGAAGTGCCGTCCCCGCTCGCCGACTTTCGCGCCAGTTGCTGCCGTGCTTGCTATCTGCGTGAGCTAGCGGCGTTCCTCCTCGGGAGGGCAATCCTCGAAAGTTAGCACATAGGCATAGTCACTTATAGGCGTGAGACAGGTGGGGTTTCGGCTGAGGCTTGCGAGGTCGCGAGCGGTCGGGAACGAACTTCTGGAGGTTCAGGGCGATTTCTGCGAGAAGCGGTTTGAGGCGGCGAGTGGTAGCCTGGGCGGCCAGGAGCCAGCGACCGAGTTGCCGCTTGATCTTGTCGAAGGCGAGAGTGCGGTTGATCTTGTACGAGGATTCCGGGTCCAGATGAGCATCGGTGGCGACGTAGGCCGCCAGCGCGTTGAGGTTGTCGCAGACCGCCTTGGCGCCGAAGTCCTGCCGCGCCGCGTGCCAGGACAGGCCGGAGGTATGCTCCAGTTGGACCCGATGCTTGATCCGCTTGTATGCCTCCTCGATCCGCCACCGACCGTGGTACAGGTTGGCGAACGCGGCGGCGGGAAACGCCATCGGATCACGGAGCGAGGTCATCACCACATGAACCCGTCCATTTGGCGTCACCACCCGTACCAAGCGAACGGTGGTCGGCGTCGCGGGACACTCGTAGTCTTCGGCATCGCGGGCATTCGGGGCGCGCAAGACGACCACCTGCTCGCTTTGGCCGGACTGCAGGAACTTTCGTACCACCTTGAATCCTCGAGACAAATCGCAGCGAATACAAAAATGGAGCCGGCGCGCGGTCAGTACCGATACCAGCCAACGACACGGAAAGCCGCGATCCATCAGCAGCAGATCGTCGGGGCGCAGACAGTCGATCGCCTCGAAGAACATCTGGCGCTCATCGCACAAAGGCTCATGCAGCCGGAAGTCCAGAAAGAGTTCGATCCCTGGCAAGTACAAGCAGAACGCCATACCCTTGACGATCGACCGGATCCCGTCCTTCTTCATGGTCAGGCGAACGTCGCTGCCATCCGCTGCGACCAGACGGAGCCCCTTCCACCGCGGGATCGGCAAGTGCTCCTCCGCCAAACGGATCAGTTCCTGATTGACGTCGCCAAACACCAGCGCACTGATCTTGTAGCGCGCCTGCGAAAAGGCTTGTGCCGTCACTTCGCGCACCGAGTCGGCGCGATTGCGCAGATTGGCGAAGAACTGATCGAGTTCGGACTGTACTGCGGCTCGGACCCCGGAGAGCAGAAAGCTCACGACGGTCGGCAAGGTCAGAGTCCGTTGGCGGGTGAAGTGTTTTGGGTCGAGCCTGGCAACATCCAGGACCTCCTTTGAAAACAGATACTTCGAGAGCATATTAAGTATATTAGCATATTCAGGCCGTCATACGATTCTCCTTTATAAACAATGTGTTACGCGGCCATTGTGCAATAGAAGTACGATCCGCGCAACGGCGCGCGAAATCTATGCCTTTGTGCTAACTTGTGAGGATTGCTCGGGAGGGTCACGGTCCTAGCTTTGCGCGACATGGCGAGGCTTCCGGAAGGTCGAGGTGACCAGTCACAGACTTGAATCTGAGACCCTATTCCGAAGCGCTTTTGTCACGTTGACGAGGCCTGAATTGGCGACACGCAACGGTGTGCGAAACATTTTCATGCACATTACTTGGCAAGTGCACCAAGTGCCTTCTTTAATGGTCTTTGTGTGGTTTTCGGCGCCATCGTCACATCTGCTGAGCGCGCATGCGGTGCGGTGTCACCGCCGGGTTGGTGAGACGGTGCTGAACCGACCACACGGATTGGGCAGGGTGCCAGGGCCTCGCCACTCGGAAGACATAATCTCCGTCGTCATATAGCGGAAGGAGAAAACCGTTAACATTCATGGTCTTATGCCATGGTCTTGTGAACCCACAGGAAATCGGGTCTACTCTCGTCTTTTGGGCGTAAGGAATGACCAAGACGACGGGGGCAAGCCTGGTATGCTGTTTGGGTGAAGTGACCGATCCGCGGAAGCCGAGTAACGGGACGCTGCATGATTTCCTGGAGATTCTTGTGATCGCCATTTCCGCGGTCCTCTCCGACTGCGATACCATCGAAGACATGGCGGAGTGGGGCCGCACGAAGGAGGCGTGGCTGCGTGAATTTCTGGTGCTCAAGAATGGAATTCCTTCGGAAAAGACCTTTCTGCGCATCTTCCAGGCGCTGGATCCGAAGCAATTTGAGGCAGCGTTCCGGCGCTGGGTGGCTGGAGTGGTGGGCGCCCTGCGAGGCGTCGTGGCGGTCGACGGCAAGACGGTGCGCGGGTCGGGCAGTGGCGGCGAGAGTGCGATTCACATGGTCAGCGCCTTCGCGACGGAACTGGGCGTTGTTCTCGGCCAGGAAAAGGTTGCCAGCAAGAGCAATGAGATCACCGCCATCCCGGAACTCCTGAAAGCGCTTTATATTAATGGCTTGCTGGTCAGCATCGATGCGATGGGGTGCCAGAAGAGTTTTGCCCGTCAGATCACGGACCAGGGTGGCGACTACCTGTTGGCGGTCAAAGACAATCAACCGACCCTGTTGGAAGCCATCAAGACGGAATTCATCGACCAGTATCAATCGGAGGCGGTTGACCGGAACCGGCAGGTCCTCGCGTCCCATGGTCGAGTCGTCGGCCAGATCGCTTCGGTGCTGCCGGCGGCAGGCGTCGTCAATCTGGCCGATTGGCCCAAGTGCAAGGCAATCGGTCTTGTCGACTCCCTCCGGACGGTGGGTGACAAGGAATCCGACCTGGAGCGACGCTACTACATCAGTTCTCGTGAGTTGACCGCCGAACACCTCGCGACAGCAGTTCGGGCGCATTGGGGTATCGAGAACCGGCTTCACTGGGTTCTCGACGTCAGCTTCGGCGAGGATGCCAGCACCGTGCGCAAGGATAACGCCCCACAGAACTGCTCCCTCCTGAAGAAGATCGTGCTCAACTTGCTCCGTCTCGATACGACCGACAAGACCAAATGTAGCCTACGCATGAAGCGCAAGAGAGCGGCTTGGGATGACGACATCCGGGCAAGGATCCTGGGGCTCACGCCACTATGACATCCGAGTGGCGAGGCCCTGGGCAGGGTGCACGTCCGTGCCTCTTCACGATCCATCCGTCTTTTCAAAGAAGGTGTCCTCGCCATGCAGTTCGCCAAGCAGGTCCTCAAACGTCCGCGGCTCGCAGTGCGCGCATAAATTGACTATCGGGCAAGGCCTCGTTGATCCATAATGCTCTCAAAGAACAGAGGGTGAGGGACGTCATGCGGCAGAAGGGGACTGAGGTCAGGCTTGTGCTGAATCCGGGGCGGATCGGTACGTGTACAGGAAACCGCAGAATGCGAGGGACGCGCCAGTACATCCAAGTTAAGTTTTCGGACGGGACGACTGATTTCGTTTCGGAAAATGAGCTGGAACTGGCTTCAGAAGTTGATCTCGACGACCACTATGCACTAATCCGCCTAGGGGCCTATGGGAGGGCCGCCGACCTTCGGCGCAACCTCACCTACGTACACCTCGCGGGGCGGCTGGCCAATCTGGTGTACAGCATGGGGATAACGAATACCGACTTCTACCCCCACCAGTACAAACCACTCCTCACCCTGTTGGAGTCTCCTGCCAACGGCATCCTGATTGCGGACGAAGTCGGCCTTGGCAAGACGATCGAGGCAGGTCTCATCTGGACAGAACTGCGCGCGCGCTTTGATATGCGTCGCTTGCTAGTCATTTGCCCGGCTATGCTACGAGAAAAGTGGCGGGACGAACTGCTCCGCAGGTTTGGCATCAACGCCAGTATTCTCGATGCACAGGGCCTCATCAATGAACTAAAAAAGCCACGCACAGCCACAGGTGAAGGACAAGCCTGGGTTGTCAGCTACCAATCCGTTCGCCCACCCAAGGACTGGAAGGCAACCAAGACCGCCGACGTGCGGAAGCCGACTGCTCGGAGGCTCCTCGCGGATATCATCGACGAGAACGCGGACAATGAACCGCTCATCGACATGGCCATCTTTGATGAAGCCCATTACATGCGGAATCGCGAAAGCGCTTCCTACACGCTCGGCGAACTGGTCCGTGACACCAGCGACTACCTAGTCCTGCTTTCAGCAACACCAATCAATCTAAGAAACGATGACCTCTTTAACCTGCTCACCCTGACTGACCCTGAGCATTTCCGATACCCTCATGATTTCGCTCAGATGCTCGAAGCCAACCGACCGCTGGTACAGGCTCGGGATCTGGCGCTAGATTCGACCGCGAATGCAGCCAGGATTGTCGCCCGCCTCAAAGAAGCGGCAGAGCAACCACTCTTGGAGAACTCACTTCAACTCCGTTCATTGGTAGACGAGCCGCCAACGGATGCGCGGCTCCGAGAGAAGGGATACCGCGCCCAACTTGCGGAGTCTCTGGAACGTATCAACCTGATGGGGCACGCCGTGACGCGGACTCGGAAACGGGACGTTCTGGGCATGAAAAGACCGCAACGCGCCATTCAGCGTGAGTGTGTGGCTATGACCGACCTTGAGCGAGAGTTCTATCAAGCCGTCACAGACCTGACTCGTGACTATGCTTGGCAACGCGATATCTCCGACGGTTTTCTGCTGACCACACCACAACGCCAGGTGTGCAGTTGCCCTGCCGCGACTGCGCGTGCTTGGATGTCGGGAGATACCAGTTGGATCGATGACATCGCAGATGAGCTTGAACTGGAGGATGCGGAGCCGGACCTCTCGATTTCGCTGAAGGAATTCTTGCAGGCCAGACTTCCGCGTAAGATCACCGCGGACGAACTTGAACGAAACGACTCGAAGTTCGAACGTCTGCGCGACGTGTTGACGGCGTTCATGGAACAACAACCGATGGAGAAGGTTGTTCTCTTTACCGCCTTCCGGGCAACCGCGCTATATCTCGTCGATCGGCTGAACCGAGCCAGGATCGAGTCGACTTTGATCTGGGGAAACATGTCTCGCCCGAAACAAGAAGTCATCGATGACTTTCGGGAGGACAAAAAGCTAAAGGTTCTCGTTTCCACCGAAGTGGCAGCGGAAGGCGTTGACCTGCAATTCTGCCACGTGCTCGTTAACTATGACCTTCCGTGGAACCCCATGCGCGTCGAGCAGCGTATTGGTCGTATCGACCGCCTAGGGCAAGAATCGGATTTGCTTCATATCTGGAATCTTTATTTCAAAGACACCATCGACGACCGGATCGTCGCCCGCCTGATGAATCGCCTCAGGATTTTCGAGGAGGCTCTTGGAGAGCCAGAACCGGTGGTCGGGGCCACGATCTCGAAACTAGAGGCAGAACTGCTCACGCGTCCCCTCACGGTCGATGAGGAAAACCTCCGCATCGAGCAAGCCGCACAGGCACTCGAAAACCTTCGGCAGGTCCAGAACCAGCTTGAGCAGAATGCCGCGCAGATGATCGCCCATGGCGGGTTATTGCTTGAAAAGATCACCGCTGCGCAGGAATTTTCGCGGCGTGTTACCGAAGCCGATCTTATGGTCTATGTACGGGACTTCTTGAATACGCACGCGCCGGGCCATCGCTTCGAACAGCACCCTAATGATCCATTATTGATCAATATTCAACTTCCGCCCGGGGTCGCCGGACAGTTCGACGACTTTCTGCGAAAGAGGCAACTTCTGGGGCAGACTCTTCTGGCCAGCGGCAGCACAAGGTCATGCCGATTCCTGAACAAGGTAAGTTCAAAAACGAACCGGGCCGTTGAAGTCATTAATCAGTTTCATCCGCTGGTCCGTTTCGTTAGTGAAAGGCTTCGCGAAGTTGGCGAGCACTTCTATCCTGTCATTTCACTTCGCTTGGAACTGAAATTTGTTGGCAATATGCTACAGCCTGGTGAATACGTATTCTGCGTCAAACGGTGGTGCTTTGAAGGAATTAAGTCAGAGGAACTCTTGTTCTCCGCGGCAATGCGCGTGGGAGACCCCAGGCTCTTGTCCGAGGACGATGCCGACCTGCTGGTGAATCTTGCCCGTATGCACGGAGAAGACTGGTTGAGTGCTGCGGCCGAACTTGACGGTGCCCGTGTTGAGGCAATCCTCGACCAACTGGAGGCGCAACTCGATGAGTTGTTTAGCGGCGTCATCGAACGTAAGGCGAATGAAAATAGCGACAGAGCCCGATTCCAGATTGATTCTCTCGAAAAGCATATGGAGCGCAAGCTACCAGGACTGAGGGAGCAGTTGCATCGGTACTTGGATCAGGGAAAGAAGGGGCCTGCAAATATGACACAAGGAAAAATCAACAAGTTTGAGTCAAAATGCGCTGCGCAACGCGAGCGCATTAAGCTACGTGAGCAGGTCAAGTCGATGAAGAATTTCGTTTGCGCCGGTGTTGCCAGACTTGCTTGAGGCCTTTTTTGCAAATGGACAAGAATGGCAGGAGAAATCGGCAGACAAGTCCATCGCTTGTCAAAGATCCCAATTGGGGAATTGGCAGAATGCGGGTAACAAGGCGGCCGAACGGGACTCTTCACGTCAGTTATGATGGCCGTGTCGACTCCCCGAAACCGGCCGTTCCACACGCTAGTTCCGCCGGCTCTGTGTCGCGAAACAACACTGCTCCTGAACCCGCAAGGAAATCTTCATCGTCTCTCCGCAAGCAGGCGACACCTCCTTCGACACTGATTTCTCCGGTAACTGTAAGGCCATTTCGGCTTGCGCATCCAGATGAATTCAAGAAACCGGATGACTGGGTGAATCTGGGAGGTGCCACGACACTCTCAGCAACTGGAAATACCTATGCCGTATACTTAGGTATCGACTTCGGCACGGCATATACCAAGGCGTCAATAGGTTTCGGTGGTGACGTCTTCATCGTGGACTGGGAAGGAGTCAAGGCTGGCGAGGAGCGGTTTACCTTGCCGGGTGAGTTTTCCGTTCTTAGGGATCGCTCGTGTGTTCTGGGTAGATCTCTTGATGCGGCTAGGGTCGCCTCCGACCTCAAGCTACCTTTCCTCGAAGGGCACGCATCAAAAGCGACTCTGATCGATACAACGGTATTCTTGGCACTGATAATGCGGTATGTAAGAGCGTGGTGGTTTCATCGCCACCAGGGGCTCGTTCAGAACCGATCGTTGGAATGGCACGTTAACCTTGGCGCCCCTACAACCCCTTGGCACGACAACGAGGTCCGGCTCAAGTACGCGCATGCAGCGAAAGCCGCTTGGATGACCAGTTTGGGAATGGCTCCCATCAGCTCTGATCGAGCAGAGCATGCTCTCGGACGCCTAGACAACTTTAAGGACGAGAGCTTGCCACCTTTTGCGATCGTGCCGGAGTTCGTTGCTCAGATCGCCAGCTACACCCGAAGCCCACAAAGGCAGCACGATCTTCACCTGCTAATCGACGTTGGCGCGGGTACGGTTGATGTCGTCACCTTCAATGTTCACCGAGACGACCAGTCCGGCGAAGATCGTTTCCCGATCTTCTCGGCTGCGGTTAAGAACCTCGGTACCCACTATCTTATGTCACGACGCCTTCAATCGTGTCTGGTAGAGCGGCAGGGAAGTTGGGAAGATGCATCGTCGGTGCCGTCGGCGGTTAAGTTCAGCGAGGTGAGTGGAATGCGGTTTGAAGAGGTGCAGCGTGCGGATCAAGCTCACACGACCGATGTCGCAAGCGCGATCTCGTCGGTCCTCCGGAGAACCAGAATGAAGCGGTACAGGCGATCGCCAAACTGGACAAGCGGAATTCGGGTCTTCCTCTGCGGTGGCGGGTCGTTATGCGATACCTTTGTGCAGTCCTTGTATGTGGCGGCCAGTCAAGCGGGCGTGCCTCTTTCACCCATCAGATTACCTCTACCAGAGCGCTTAAAGGCTCAGAACCTCTCCCCAGAACAGTTCCACCGCGTATCCGTGGCCTTTGGCCTAGGCATGGACGTCTTCAACCTAGGACAAATTGTCTCGATGGCCGAGGTCGAAGACGACAAAGCTTCACGCCTTCCCTTGCGGGAACATTTTGATTGGGACGATGGTTGAACCTTGTGATCGACCAACACTGTCGGCCCACCATCTAGCACCCGTCAATTTCCAATGGCCGGGCCACGCGGGAGTCCGGGCCGGGACGCCTGCGGGTGGCATTTGCCTTTGTCGAGATACGTGACTTGCCGCCTTCAGAAGTCCTCGTCCTGGCGAACCATGCGCAGGCGGGTGGCGGCGACATCGTGCCGTAGGGGGCGCCGAGGCAGTCGGGTCAAAGCCCACGGGTTCTGACCCGACTGCCTGCGCGTGGCTACTCCTCCGCAGCAGAGACAGTGCGTCGTTTCAGGCCTTCTTCTGGATCAACTCGATCTTGTAGCCGTCGGGGTCCTCGACGAAAGCGATCACCGTCGTGCCGTGCTTCATCGGCCCGGCTTCGCGCACCACCTTGCCGCCACGCGCCTTGATCTCTGCGCAGGCCGCGTAGGCGTCGGCAACTTCGATCGCCACGTGACCGAAGCCGGTGCCGATTTCGTAGGCTGGCGTGTCCCAGTTGTGGGTGAGTTCGAGGACCGCTCCCGCAGATTCCGGGCCGTAGCCGACAAATGCCAGCGTGAAGCGCCCGCTCGGGTAGTCCTGGCGACGCAAGGCGTGCATCCCCAGGACCTCGGTGTAAAAGGCCAGCGAGCGATCGAGATCGCCGACGCGCAACATCGTATGCAGGATTCTCATGTGTTCTCCTTACCAGTGTGGGCAATCGGCCGCGAGGCGCTTCAGTTCGTCGCGCGCGCTCCGGTAATCCGGGTACAGTCGCGCAACGATGGACCAGAAGCCTGGGCTGTGGTTCATCTCGCGCAGGTGTGCCACTTCGTGTGCCACCACGTAGTCGACCACCGGCGGTGGGAAATGGATCAGCCGCCAGTTCAGGCGAATGCCGGTCCGTTGGCTGCAGCTTCCCCAGCGCGTACGCGCCGCCGACAGCGACAGACGCGGCACGGCAACGCCAAGCAGCGGCGCGTAGTGGGTCAGGCGTTCGGCAAAGAGTGCGCGCGCCCGTGCGCGCAGTACCTGCTCGAGCACGCGCGGCGCCTCTTCGGGGGAGCGCAGGCAGAGGGTGAGCGTCGGCTCGGCCATCTGGAGGTTCCACACGCAGCGATTGGCGCCGCGGGCGAGGCGGATTTGGACCGGGCTGCCGAGTACCGGCAGGCGCAGTCCATCGACGATTTGCAGCGGTGCGGCGGTCGGGCGAGTCCGCCATTCATCGAGCTTCTTCCGGATCCACTCGCCGTGCCGCAGGATCGCCGACTCGACTTCGCTCAGCGAGGCGCGTTGGGGTGCGCCGACGCGCAAGCCGCGATGATCGATGGTCAGACCGATCGTCCGGCGTCTGGCCCGCCGCAGGACGTAGGGGACTGTGCTCTCGCCGAGTTCGATGGTTCGCGCGGTCTCGCCGATGGGCGGCCGGATGCCTGACGGTAGTGCTTCAGGCCGCCACGGCATCGCCAGGAGCCGGGTAGCGGTGCGGTGAGAGACGCCGCATCTCGCCTTCGATCCAGGCGGCAGCCAGGGCATTGATCTTCGCCGCTGTCTTGCCGGCCGGGTCGATCGGCGGGCCGATGCTGACCGTGATCAGTCCGGGTGAAATGCTCAGGGCGCCGCGTCGCCACAGTTCGCCGGCGTCGTGCGCTACCGGCACGACGCGTACCCCCGCGCGTACGGCGAGATGGGCGCCGCCCGGCTTGTAGCGACAGGTCTGTCCCGGCGCGACGCGCGTACCCTCGGGGAAGATGACGACCCAGTAGCCCGCCGAGAGGCGGTCACGTCCCTGGTCGAAGACCTGCTTCAGGGCATCCTTGGCGGCCGCCCGGTCGATCGAGATCATCTTCAGCGCGGCCAGTCCCCAGCCAAAGAAGGGCACGCGCAGCAACTCCTTCTTGAGCACGAAGACCAGCGGCGGAAAAATCTCCTGCAGGCCGACCGTCTCCCAGGCCGACTGGTGTTTGGCGAGAACCACCGACGGTTCGGCGGGAATGTTCTCGCGGCCGATCACCTGGTAGCGAATCCCGAGCACGTAACGGCAAAGCGCCATGAAGCCGACTCGCCAGACGGCGATGATGCGGTAGCGCACGGGCATCGGCAGGACCGCCGCCAGGGAGACGAGAACGCCGAAAGGCATGGTCAGCAGAGTGGCCAGCAACAGGAAAAGCGCAGGGCGAACGGCGACCATCACGACCGCAGGATTTCTTCGGTCGCGGTGGCCAGATCGGGGAAGACCTGCGTGCCTTCCGGCAGACCACCTTCCGCCTGGGTCTGCGTGCCCTTGCCGGTCAGCACGAGCAGTGGCCTGGCGCCGACGGCCGCAGCGGCCTGCAGGTCGCGCAGCGAATCGCCGACCGACGGCGTACCGATCAGGTCGACGTTGAAGCAACCGGCAATGCGCTCGAACATGCCGGTTTTCGGCTTTCGGCACTTGCAGTCGTCTTCGATCGGGTGCGGGCAATAAAAAATGGCGTCGATCCGTCCGCCGGCCTGCTGCACCGCACGATGCATCTTTTCGTGGATCGCGTTCAAGGTATCCATGTCGAACAGGCCGCGACCGATGCCGGACTGGTTGGTGGCAACGATCACCCGATAGCCGGCCTGGCTGAGCTTGGCGATGGCATCGATGCTGCCCGGAATGGGCCGCCACTCGGCGGGCGACTTGATGAACTGCTTCGAGTCGTAGTTGACGACGCCGTCGCGATCGAGAATGACGAGTTTCATACGGCGAGCTTCGCGATGTCGGCGACCGCGTTGAGCTGGTCGAAAAGCGCTTTCAGGAGACCCAGGCGATTGCGCCGCAGCAGCGGTTCGTGCACGTTCACCATCACTTCGTCAAAGAAGCGGTCGACCTCGGCACGCACCGAGGCCACCACCGTGAGCGCATCGGCATAGTCCTCGTTGGCGACGTGCGAGCGGACCAGTGGGGCGATCAGGACCACCCGTTGGAAGAGCGCCTTCTCGGCGTCCTCCTCGAGCAGCGCGATGTCAGGTTCGGGGAAAGCCTCCTCGGTCTTTCTGAGGATGTTGCCGATGCGCTTGTTGGCGGCCGCCAGCGCCAGCGCTTCGGGCAGCGCCTGGAACTCGCTCACCGCCGCCAGTCTGGCGGGAACCAGATCGATGCGTGTCGGGCGCTGCGCGAGCACCGCCTCGACGACGTCGACCGAATGCCCCGCCTCCCTGAGCATCCCGCGCAGCCGGTCGAGCATGAAGGTGAGCAAGGGTTCATCGACCGCGTCGAGTTGAACTCCCTGCTTGATCAAGGTGCTCTTCGCTTCGTCGATCAGCTCGGCCAGGTCGAGCGGCAGCGGCGTCTCCATGAGGATGCGCAGCACGCCGAGCGCGGCGCGGCGCAGACCGAAGGGATCCTTGTCGCCCGTCGGCGGCTGGCCGATACCGAAGAAACCCACCAGCGCGTCGAGTTTGTCGGCCAGCGCGGCGGCGCAGGCGATGTTTCCCGCGGGCAGCGCGTCGCCGGCAAAGCGTGGGCGGTAGTGCTGTTCGATGGCGTCGGCCACCACCGGCAAGCCGCCTTCGTGCAGCAGGTAGTAGCGGCCCATGATTCCCTGCAGTTCCGGGAACTCGCCGACCATGTCGGTGAGGAGGTCGATCTTGGAGAACAGCGCTGCTCGCTCGGCCAGGGTGGCGTCGGCATGGAGTTTCTCGGCGATGCTGCGCGCGACACGGCCGAGGCGCTGGGCGCGGTCGCCGAGCGATCCGAGCTTGTTGTGGTAGACCACCGAACCGAGACGGACGACGCGTGTGGCAAAGCCGTTCTTGCGGTCCTGGTCGTAGAAGAAGCGTGCGTCGGCGAGGCGCGGCCGCACGACCCGCTCGTTGCCCTGGATGATGCTGGCCGGATCGTCGACCTGCATGTTGGAGACGATCAGGAACTTGTTGAGCAGCTTGCCGGCGGCATCGAGCAGCGGGAAGTACTTCTGGTTCTGCTGCATCGTCAGGATCAGGCACTCCTGCGGGACGTCGAGGTATTCCGCCTCGAAGCCGCCGACATACACCGCCGGCCACTCGACGAGCGCCGTCACTTCGTCGAGCAGGCCGTCGGCCGGGTTGATGCGGGCGCCGAGCTTGTCGGCGGCAGCCGCCAGTTGCTCGGCGATCGCCGCGCGGCGGTCGGCGAAGGAGGCGATGACCTTGCCGGCCAACAGGCTGGGCGCATACGCGGCCGGGTCGTCGACGACGATGTCGCCGCTCGCCAGGAAGCGGTGACCGAGCGTGCTGC
The DNA here is from genome assembly GCA_017302455.1 of Accumulibacter sp. Taxonomy (GTDB): domain Bacteria; phylum Pseudomonadota; class Gammaproteobacteria; order Burkholderiales; family Rhodocyclaceae; genus Accumulibacter; species Accumulibacter phosphatis. Next base: position 22,820 of record JAFLDO010000024.1, on the reverse strand, counting down.
GGCCACCGGCCAGGCCAAGCACCTCGCCGGGAACGATGGACGTTCCGTGCAACAGGATCAGTCCGTGAACCGGGCGCACGAACTGGTGTTCGGAATCTCCCCAGCGCATGACCTTCGGGATGGGCAGCTTCTTCAGGGCCTGCGCGACGATCTCGGTAAGATGCGCAGCGAGCGGCTCGCCCGCTTTCGCTTGCCGGGCAACGAAATACTCCGCCTTGCCGTCGCTCGTCTTGTGCAACTGGTCGAAGGTGACCCCGGCAGCGCGCATGAAGCCTTCCAGCGCACGCGTCGGCCGGCCTTCCCCGTCCACTCCGCTGGCCACCGCCGGGCCTTTCCTTTCCAGAACGCGGTCGGGCTGTCGCGCGGCAACGTGGGTAATCGTCATTGCCAGCCGGCGCGGCGTCGCGTAGGGCGTACACACGCTGTCGTCGGCCGTGAACTGCTGGGCTGCGAGGGCGGAGAAGACGGCGTCGGCAAAAGCCTCCGACAGAAGTCTGAGCGATTTCGGCGGCAACTCTTCGGTGCGCAACTCGATCAGGACGGTATCGTTCATGGCAGTTTCCCTTCGCCGCCGGCGGCTGGCCGGCACATCGGGAAGCCGAGCGCCTGGCGGGAATCGTGGTAAGCCTGCGCGACTTCGCGGGCAAGCGCACGCACGCGGCCGATGTAGGCCGCACGCTCGGTGACGGAAATCGCGCCGCGCGCGTCGAGCAGGTTGAAAGTGTGCGAGCACTTCATGACCATTTCGTAGCCGGGCAGGGCGAGGCCGGCAGCGATCAAGCGCCGCGCCTCCGATTCATGTTCGTTGAAATGACGGAACAGCATCTCGACGTTCGAGTGCTCGAAGTTGTACTTCGACTGCTCGACTTCGTTCTGGTGATAGACGTCGCCATAGGTGACCCGATAGCCGGGTCCTTCACCCCAGACCAGGTCGAAGACGTTCTCCACTCCCTGCAGGTACATCGCCAATCGCTCGATGCCGTAGGTGATCTCGCCGAGAACAGGTTTGCAGGGCAGCGAACCGACTTCCTGGAAATAGGTGAACTGCGTTACCTCCATGCCGTCCAGCCAGACTTCCCAGCCGAGTCCCCAGGCGCCCAGCGTCGGGCTTTCCCAGTCGTCCTCGACGAAGCGGATGTCGTGCCGGCTGGTGTCGATTCCCAGCGCGCGCAGCGAGTCGAGATAGAGATCCTGGATGTTGGCTGGCGACGGCTTGAGGACCACCTGGTATTGATAGTAATGCTGCAGGCGATTCGGGTTCTCCCCGTAGCGACCGTCCTTGGGTCGCCGCGAGGGCTGCACATAGGCCGCATTCCAGGGTTCGGGACCGATGGCGCGCAAAAAGGTGGCGGTGTGGAAGGTGCCGGCACCGACTTCGATGTCGTAGGGCTGCAACAGCGCGCATCCCTGTTTGTCCCAGAAATCCTGGAGACGAAGAATGACTTCCTGAAACGTGGGCATGGGAGAATTTCGGAGGGAAGCAGAAGACGCGATTTTACTTGGTTTCGCTGCGGACAAGCATTTGCTTGGGCGGGCCGGCGCGAGTGGGTCGGCGCGGCGAGCGCTAGGTTTCGCCGGTCGGCGCCGGCTTCGGGCGCCGCGCAAGGTAGTCGGAGAACTGCAGATCGTGCTTGACGATGTGCTTCACCAGCCAACTGCGGATGAAACGGACGGTCTCCATGTCGACCTGCAAGGAGCCGGTGGCGAGCTTCTCCGAAAGACGGAAAATCGTCAGATAGAGATCCTCGTGCAGCGCACAGTGCTCGACGTAGGCCGGATAGGCTTCCGCTTTCATGATGGCCTCCTCGTGCCGAAAGTGCTGTTCGGCATAGTGCACCAAGCGATTGAGAATCTGCTCCAGGGCGCTGCGTTTCGTGCCGCCAATATGGGTGTCGTGGAAGGCATTGATCAGGTCGAACAGGTAGCGATGCTCCTCGTCGATTTGCTCGACGCCGACCCGATACTCGTTCCGCCAACTCAGAAAGGCCATTGCTTCTCCCACTTGTCTCCGGCATCTTGCCACAAGAATCCTTGGCCAGGTCACGCCGGCGAGTCGCCGGTCGGCCTGGCCGCGAGCGGGTCGTCGATCGGGCAGGCGGGCTGACACGGGATTGCGCGATAATGGCGGCTCTGTTGCAGGCGTCCGGCGGTCGAGATGCGGCCGTCGCAAAGCGCAAACTGTCGTCGCCATGAAGATCGTCTTCATCCATCAGAATTTTCCGGGTCAGTTCAAGCACCTCGCGCCGGCACTCGCCGCCGGCGGTGACGAGGTGGTCGCGCTCGGCATCAACAAACCGGCCTATGCGACGGCGGGTGTCAGGGTGATCCTGCATCGGCCGCAAACGGCCGGCGCCGAGGCCCTCAGGGAGGCGCCGATCGAAATCCAGGAGACCCTGGCCAAGACCGCACGCGGCCATTCCGTGGCCCGCTGCCTGATCCGCCTGAAGGAGGAAGGATTCGTTCCCGACGTGATCTGCGCGCACTCGGGGTGGGGTGAAGCTTACTTCATCAAGGACGTCTTTCCCGCAACGCCCTTGATCGTCTATGCCGAGTACTTCTACGGGACAGAAAACGGTGACGCCTACTTCGATCCGGAATTCTCGCGCCCCAGCCTGGAAGGTCTGGAACGTCTGCGGTTGAAGAATACGCATCTTCTGCACGCGCTGGTGGCGGCCGACAGGGGGCTGTCGCCGACCACGTTTCAGCGCAACCGGCATCCGGAGTTGCTCCGGCAAAAAATCTCCGTGATTCACGACGGCATCGACAGCGAGCGCCTGCAGCCGGATCCGGCCGCCCGTGTGCACCTGCGCGGAGCCGGGTTGCAGCTGGGGCCGGCAGATGAGGTCGTCACCTTTGTCGCCCGCGAACTGGAGCCCTATCGGGGCTACCACATCTTCATGCGTGCGCTGCCGGAGCTGCTTGCCCTGCGTCCGCGGCTGCAGGTTGTCGTCGTCGGCGGCAATGGCGTCAGTTATGGTGCCGCACCACGCGCCGGGACGACCTGGAAGGACGTCTTTTTCAACGAAGTGGCCGATCGCCTCGACCGTCGCCGGGTGCACTTCGTTGGCAGGCTGCCGCACCCGGTGCTTACCCAGTTGATGCAGGTGTCGACCGTGCATCTCTACCTCACCTACCCGTTCGTCCTGAGCTGGTCGTTGATGGAAGCGATGAGCATCGGTTGTCTGATCGTCGCCTCGCGCACGGCGCCGGTCGAGGAGCTGATCGTGCATGGCCAGACCGGATTGCTGGTCGATTTCTTCGATACGCATCAGATCGCCACCACCGTCGCTGATGCGCTGCAGCGCCGCAGCGAGCTGGTGCCGCTGCGGCGGGCGGCACGCCAGCACATCGTGCAGAGATACGATCTGCAGACCCACTGCCTGCCGGCGCAGGTCGATCTCCTGCGCAGTGTTGCCCAGGCGAACGGTTCCTGAAGGGGAGAGTCTTGGCAAATTTCCTGCATGTCGGTTGCGGCAGGCAACGGAAGGACCGGACCACGGCCGGCTTCAACACGCCCGCCTGGCAGGAATGCCGGCTCGACATCGACAGGGCGGTGCAGCCCGACATCGTCGGAACCATCACCGATATGAGCCTGGTTGCCGATGCCAGCATGGACGCCCTCTATTCCTCGCACAACATCGAGCATCTCTACCCGCATGAAATCCCGCTAGCGCTCAGGGAGTTCCACCGCGTTCTGTGTCCGGAGGGGTTTGCCGTCATCACCTGTCCGGACCTACAGTCCGTCGCCGAGCTGATTGCGCAGGACAGACTCATGGAACCGGCCTATCACTCCCCGGCCGGTCCGATCAGCCCGCTGGACATCCTCTACGGCCATCGCCCGGCGGTTGCCGCCGGCAACCTGTGGATGGCGCACCACAGCGGCTTTACGCTACGCAGCCTGATGGGAGCCGTGCGCGAATCGGGATTCGCTTCCGTCATCGGCCGCCGCCGGCCGGCGCCGGCCTACGCGCTCTGGGTGATCGCCACCAAGACGCAACAGCCGGAATCCGCCTTGCGAACCCTGGCTGCCGCACATTTCCCGCGCTGAAGCGCGGCGCCCCCACCCGGGCGCCGCCGTTCTCCTCGCGTTCTCCCGCGCTCAGGCGCCGCTCCCTCAAACGATCAGGAAGTCCACCCCCAGCGTCGCCGGATGGGTTCCGACTCCGAGCGTCGCGAAGGTCACCGCACCGGCACCGCCCGCCCCGTCGGCATCATAGGCGAGCGCTCCCGTACCGCTGTTGTAGGTGAGGTGATCGCCCAGTCCCACCGTCGCCCCCACGGTCCCGAGCCCCGTGAACACGCTCGCCTTGAGCGCGATCCGGTCGACGCCACTGACGAAATCGGTGATCAGATCGGCATGCACCAAGGCGTCGGCGGTGTCGAAGACGAAGCGGTCGGCACCCGAACCGCCGGTCAGCCGGTCCGTGCCGGTGCCGCCGCTCAACCAGTCCGCGCCACCGCCACCGCTGAGCGTGTCGTTTCCCGCCCCGCCGGCAATCGTATCGTCACCCGCCAGTCCCGCCAGCGACTCGCTGCCGAGATAACCGGTGATCTCGTCGTCGCCGGCCGTCGGCACCAGCACCTTGGCGAGAATCGCCGTTGCCGACCAGGTGCTGCCGTCGGCAAAGCTGAACTGCTCGATCTGCCGGTTCAGGCCAAGCCCGCTGAAGGTCTCGTCGAAGAAATCGGTGATGCGCACCCCGTCGCCAGGCGCCCCGGCGAAGCGCACCACGAGATCGTTGCCGGCGCGCGCGACGCCGACCTCCGCCGGCCGGATGCCGACGTTGAACTTCAGCGTATCGACCTCGCCGACCGCCCCCAGGTCCTCAATCACCTCCTGGCCGAATCCCAGCCCGAAGGCGTAGGTGTCGCTGCCCGCCTCGCCGCTCAGCGTATCGTTGCCACCGCTGCCGGTGAGCGTATCGTTGCCATCGCCGCCGACGACCCGGTCATTGCCGGCGCCCCCGTCGAGCGCGTCGGCACCGGCATCGCCCGACAGCGAATCGTTGCCCAGGCCGCCGATCAGCGTGTCGTTGCCGGCCGCGCCGCCGAGCGTGTCGTTGCCGCCGCTACCGTTGATACTGTCGTTGGTGTTGGCGTAACCGCGCAACCAGTCGTCGCCGCTCGTTCCCTTGAGCAACTCGGCAAGAATCTGCGTCTGCGTCAGGGTGTTGCCGCTGCCGAGCCAGCGAATCTGGTCGATCGTGCCCAGGTTGATCAGGTCGTTGGTCAGGAAGTCATGCACGACCAGATGATCGACCACTTCGGCACCGGGCGTGCCGGAATTGACGGTGATCACCAGATCGTCGTAACTGTGCCAGCCGCGCGTCAGCGTCGTTTCACCGGAGCCGAGACCACCGATCGGGCTGGCCAGCACGACCGTGTCGAGCGAGCCAGCGAGGGGGTCGTTCTGCTCGATGATGTCGTCGCCGCCGCCGATGGCGAACTGGTAAACATCGCTGCCCGCCCCGCCATCGAGGAGGTCGTTGCCGGCGCCACCGGCGAGGGTGTCGATGCCCTCGCCGCCCTGCAGGTCGTCGTTGCCGGCACCGCCGCTCAGGCTGTCGTTGCCGAGACCCCCGGCGAGCGTGTCGTCACCACCGGTGCCGTTGAGCACATCGTTACCCGGCGAGCCGATGCGGGCAATCAGGTCGGCCAGGGGCTGCGGGCTGCCCCCACCGGCAAAGCGGATGACTTCGACGTTGCTGATCACGACCGTGTTGCCGCTGGGCAGATGCGTGAAGCGCGTCTGCGTCGTCGACGGGCGGCTGATGGCGTAGTCGATGAGTACGCCCTGCAGGATGGCGGTGTCGCTGCCGATGCCGCCGTCGAGCGTGTCGTTGCCGCCGCCGCCGTCGAGGGTGTCGTCGCCGTCGAGGCCGACGAGGAGGTTGGCACCGGCGTGGCCGGTGAGGGCGTTGGCCAGGGTGTTGCCGGTGACATTGACGGCGAAGGTGTCGCCCGCCGAGGTGACGATCGCCTCTTCGACGTTGGCTGTCAGCGTGTAGCCGGCGGTGCTGGTGAAGGCGATCTTCACCAGATCGAGGCCTTCGCCAACGGCTTCCGTGACGACGTCGCTGGCGATGTCGATCTGGTACTCGTCGTCGCCGCTGCCGCCGATGAGCGTGTCGCTGCCAGCGCCGCCGATCAGGGTGTCGTTGCCGGCCAGACCGCTGAGGAGGTTGGCGGCGGCGCTGCCGGTGAGGCGGTTGTTGAGTTCGTTGCCCGTGACGTTTACGGCGACTCCCGCGCCGGCGGTGACGGTGGCGTGTTCGAGCTGGGCGGCGAGCGTATAGCTGCCGGGAGCGGTGAAGGCGATGTTGACCTGGTCGGTGCCTTCCGTGTTCTGCTCGATGATGACGTCGGCGGCGATATCGACGTCGTAGATGTCGTCGCCGGGTCCGCCGATCAGGACGTCGTTGCCAGGGCCGCCAATCAGGGTGTCGTCGCCGGCGAGGCCGGCGAGGGTGTCGTTGCCGACCAGGCCATTGATGTTGTCGTTGCCGGCGGTGCCGGTCCAGTCGTTGCTAAGATTGTCGATGACGTTGTTCCAGTACTGGCTTCGCGTCTTCCCGCCATCGGCAAACGCGATGAACTCGATGCTACGCAGCACGATGTCTTCGCCGGTGCCGGCGTTGACCAGTCGGGTGTCGGTTTCGTTGACCCGGGTGATGCTGTAGTCGGCGAAGTTGGCGAGGACGACCAGTGTGTCGGCATCGGCACCGCCATCGACGGTGTCGAGCCCCGGGCCGGCCGCCAGCGTATCCGCGCCGGCCGCGCCGAACAGGCTGTCGTTACCGAGGCCGCCGAGGAGGCTGTCGTTGCCGAGGCCGCCATCGAGGGTGTCGTTGCCGCCCTGGCCTTCGAGTTTGTTGTCGGCCGCGCTGCCGGTGAGGCTGTCATTGAAGTCGCGTGAGCCGAGGACGTCTTCGATGTTGTTGAGCGAGTCGGTGCCGCCGTAACCGTCGCTCGCCGTGCCCGTCGCCAGGTTGACGGTGACGCCTGCTTTGGAGGCGGTATATACGACCCGATCGGTGCCGCCCATACCATTGATGTTGTCGTTGCCTTCGCGTCCTTCGAAGGATTCGAAGATGTCGGCCGCGTTGCTGCCGGTCAGGGTGTCGTTGAAGGCCGAGCCTCTGACGCCTTCGATGCTGATCAGGGTGTCGGTGGTGCCGTAACCGTCGCTGGCGGTGCCGCTGCCTGCGCCACCCAGCGTCACGTTCACGCCTGCCGTGCTCAGGGTGTACTCCGCACGGTCGTAGCCGCGGCCACCGTCGATGGTGTCGTTGCCTTCGAGGCCCATGAAGAATTCCAGGGCGTCGTTGGCGGCGTTGCCGCCGCTGAGGGTGTCGGCGAACTTCGACCCGCGCGCGCCTTCGATGTTGCTCAGGGTGTCGGTGGTGCCGTAACCGTCGCTGGCTGTCCCGCCGGCCAGGTCGACGTTCACGCCTGCCGCGGCGTTGTCGTAGCGGACGAGGTCCAGGCCGCCGGCGCCATCGATGGTGTCGGCGCCAGCGCGGCCTTCGAATTGTTCCGTCAGCACCAGGTCATCCGAGCCGGTGAGTGTATCGGCATGGCTGGAACCGCGTACCTGGTTGATGTTGATGAGAGTGTCGTTGCCATCCGAGCCGGCGCCGGTATCCGCGGCGCTCGTGGCCGTGCCGGTGGCGAGATTGACATTGACGGCAACGGCGGCATTCTGGTAGCTGACCCGGTTGCTGTTTTCTCCGTTCAGGGTATCGGTGATGGCGCCGCCATTGATGGTGTCGTTACCCGCACGTCCTTCGAATACCTCCAGTGTCAGCGCCGCACTGCCAACCAGCGTGTCGTCTTGTGACGAGCCCTGTACATAGAAGATGTTGGCCAAGGTGTCGGTACCGCCCAGACCGTCGCTGGCGGTACCGGTGCCGGTGCTGCCGGTGCCGGTGATGCCGGAGAGGTTGACGTTGACGGCACCTGTGGAGTTGGCATAACTGACGGTATTGCCGTCGGTGTAGTTGATGCGGTCGGCTATGACGCCGCCGTCGATGCTGTCGTTACCGGCATCGCCCCGGAGAAAGTCGCTGCCGGCGCCGCCGAGTAGCGTGTCGTTGCCGGCGTTGCCGTAGAGCGCGTCGTTACCCGTCGACCCATTGAGCACGTTGGCCTGCGAATTGCCCTGCAGCGTGTTGTCCAGGGCGTTGCCGGTGAGGTTGACTCCCGGCGTGGCGTTGCCGATGCCGGCGTTCTCGACGTTCGCGGCGAGCGTGTAGGTGGCGCCGGCGGCGAGCAGGACAGCGACCCCGTCGTTGCCTTCGCCGGGGTTCTCGGTGACGACGTCCGCCAGGGTATCTATCGCGTAGAAGTCGTTGCCGAGGCCGCCGACAAGGGTGTCGATGCCCAGGCCGCCGTCGAGCGTGTCGTTGCCGCCGAGGCCAGTGAGGAGGTTGGCGGTGGCGTTGCCGAGCAAGACGTTGTCGAGGGCGTTGCCGGTGACGTTCACGCCGGCCGTGCCGTTGGCGATGGTGGCGTTTTCGACGTTGGCGGCGAGCGTGTAGGTACCGCCGGCCGTGAAGACGACGTTGACGCGGTCGCTGCCGCTGCCCGCGCCGTCGCCCTCGGTGACGACGTCGCCGGCGACATCGACGAAGTAGGTGTCGTCGCCGTCGAGACCGACCAGCGTGTCGGCACCGGCCAGGCCGTCGAGGGTGTCGTTGCCGGGGGTGCCGACGATCACATCGTTATTGGCGCTGACGATGTTGAGGTGGACGTCGGCCAGTGTGCGGGTGCCGTCGAGGAAGACGACCGACTCGACGTTGCGGAAGGTGATGTCTTCGCCGGTGCCGGCGAAGACCAGACGGGTGTCGGTGGCGTTCGGGCGGGTCCGCGTGTAGTCGGCGAAGTTGCCGAGGACGACCAGTGTGTCGGCATCGGCACCGCCATCGACGGTGTCGAGCCCCGGGCCGGCCGCCAGCGTATCCGCGCCGGCCGCGCCGAACAGGCTGTCGTTACCGAGGCCGCCGAGGAGGCTGTCGTTGCCGAGGCCGCCATCGAGGGTGTCGTTGCCGGCCATACCGTCAAGGGTGTCGTCGCCGTCGAGGCCGGCGAGGAGGTTGGCCTGGCTGTTCCCCACCAGGTTGTTGCCGAGGCCGTTGCCGGTGAGGTTGACCCCCGGCGTGGAATTGCCGATCTGGGCATTCTCGACGTTGGCGGCGAGGATGTAGGTGCCGGCCGAGGCGAACAGGACATTGACCTGATCGGTTCCCTCGCCGAGGAGTTCGGTGATGACGTCCGCCGGAACATCGACCGTGTAGCTGTCGTTGCCGAGGCCGCCGACGAGGGTGTCGATGCCGGCGTTGCCGTCGAGCGTGTCGTTGCCGCCGAGGCCAGTGAGGAGGTTGGCGGTGGCGTTGCCGAGCAAGACGTTGTCGAGGGCGTTGCCGGTGACGTTCACGCCGGCCGTGCCGTTGGCGATGGTGGCCTTCTCGACGTTGGCGGCGAGCGTGTAGGTACCGCCGGCCGTGAAGACGACGTTGACGCGGTCGCTGCCGCTGCCCGCTCCGTCGCCCTCGGTGACGACGTCGCCGGCGACATCGACGACGTAGGTGTCGTCGCCGTCGCCGCCAAGAAGACTGTCGTTCCCGGCGCCGCCATCAAGGGTATCGTTTCCTTCGTTGCCGGCCAGCCAGTTGGCGCCGCTGGAGCCCAGAACGAAATCGCTGCGCGCCGAGCCGAAGATGTTCTCGATGCTGTTCAGGCTATCGGTGTCCCCGAACGAATCGCGCGCCATCAGGCTGCCGACCGTAACGCCACTGCCGTAGCCTGTGACTCCATTGACCGTGATACTGCTCGCGGAAAGGTTGACGATTGCGCCGTAGATTCCGCCATCCGTACCATCGGAATCGTTGTCATAGGCAGCCGTATCGGCAAAAGCGCCGCCGACGATGGTGTCGTTGCCATCGGCGCCGTCGAGCCATCCGCTCCTGTCGTCCCGGCCGCGAATGTAGTCGTCTTTCTCCGAACCTTCGATGGCAAGTTGTCCCGCCCCGAGAACGAACGAGTCCGTGAACCCGAAGCCATCACGGGCTGTCTTGCTGGCTAGCGTTACCCCGTTAGCGGTAATGCTGCCGTTGCTCAGGTTGACGATGATGCCCTGCGGCGTATCCCAGTATTGGGCCCAGACCCACGAAGCGGGGTCCGCTCCTCCCACGATGGTGTCATTGCCTCGACCACCCCGGAAGCCGATGAAGCCCGTCGTCCGCCCGGCGAAGAACACGTCGCCGTAATCCGACCCTACCACCCCATCCTCGATGCTGGTCAGCATGGTCTCGGTTACACCGTCGGCGTGCAGCACGTTCCCATCCGCCAGTGGGTGACCCAGGACATCCTGCGTCGTGCCGCTGAGATTGACAGCCACGCCAGCGGCTTCCTGGTAAAAGGTCGCCTCATCTTGCCCTGCGCCGCCATCGACTACGCTGTCACCCTTGAGCACGTGCAGTTCGTCATTTCCGGCGTCTCCATAAAGCGCATCGATGCCCGGGCCGCCGCTGAGTTCGTCATCGCCCTCGCCCCCGAAGAGCGTGTCATCGCCTTCGTTCCCGAAGATCAGGTCGTCGCCACCGCCCCCATTGATGACTTCGCCAGACGACGTTCCGATGAGGACATCGTTGCCTACGGTACCGGTCAGAAGGTTGGAGAAGGAGAAGGAGTACAGCGCGCTGCCATCGGCGAACGCCAGGGTTTCGATGATCGGGGCGCCGAGGAACTGATTCGTGACCGTGAGTTGCCCCTGTCCATTGAAGTCGATGACCAGGTCGTCGCCACTGCGGTAGAAGTTCCACCCGCTGTAGAGGTGCAGAGGGTCGGCAAGCTCGATCGTATCTGCGCCGCCGGTGTCGGAAATGACATCGTTGCCCGATCCCAGGCTGTACCGATAAATGTCATTTCCCAGCCCGCCGTTGAGGGCGTCATCAACGCTTCCTGCACTGCCGACCAGCGTGTCATTACCATCTGTCCCGTTGAAGATTGCCATGGCGAGTTCCTTTACGCGAAAACGATGATTTGCGGGAGTAGGGGCTTGTTACCATTCACGATCAGAGGGTAATCATAAGGCCATGTGCAGGCGGGCAGGGGATCAAAAAGCAAGAAAAAACCGCCCGCAGGCGGTTTTTTCTTGCGGCACAACGTGCCTTTTTCGGTCCTGTAGGCGAAGCTCTCGCCGTGACGTGGCCGTGACGGGTGCCGTCTTGCGGCAACCGCCTAGAGATTGGCCGAACGCCACCAGTTGCTGAAATCCCTCCGCAGAACGGCCTGCGAGAGCATCGGGTAATGGACGAGTTCACTGCCGATTCCCAGGTAGAAGCCGTTCTTGACCATTCGATACGGGAATTCGAGCGAGTGCACGCGGTGCACGAGCTTGTTCTGCTTCGACACCGGCCGCAGTTCCAGTAAGGCCTCGCGCAGGTGTTGCAGGAAGGAGTACGGCAGGTCGCCCTCCTGGCCGTTCGCCGGATCGCGCGCCAGGGGGCCGAGTCCGAGTTCGACAAAGCACATCCCGGGGAAGCGGAAGAACTTCGATGGCTTGGTGGTCACGTCGGCGTAGTAGGTTGCCGGGTCAAGGATGCTGACCACCAAGCTGTTGATGGGTGCCAGATCCTGGTACATGTGCAGTTCGGGTTCCGGTTTCGGCAGCCCGTTGCCACGGCTCAGACCCAACGTCGCGCCCATCGCGGTGGTCAGGTAAAGCTGGCCGATGGCATTCATCGTCAGGTGCTCCATCACCCGATACATCGAGATGTATACGGAGTTCTTGGGCGTGCCATCGGCCTTCGCCGCACAACGCGCATAGGCACCGTCGATATCGAAGTACTCGTGGCGGAAGGAGGGGTCGATCTCGAAGAACAGCGCCTGACCCTTCGACTTGAACTTGTGGCCCGTCGCGTAGTATTGCCCGAACCGCTCCGGCGGCAGCATGGAGGCGATCAGTGCTTCCGGAATCAGCGAGAAGTAAAGATGCATGGACATGGTTGAATCTCCCTGGAAATAGTCGACTTGGTTCGACATTCGTCATGTTCGGCGCGGCGGCGACTGCCCGGGGCGTTGTTGCGCCCTGGGCAGCGTCGGCGCGCGGATGCGGCGGACTGCCTGATGTTATCCATTCTCCTTCTTGGCGAGGATTCGCATCCCGTAAAAGCTGCGGAAGACGAAGACCAGATTCACGGCCAGGAACAGCGCCGCCAGAGCATAGACGAGTACCTGCTGCCCCTGCACCTCAAGTCCTACCGCCATCTCGACCGCCAGCAAGCCGAACAGCGTCGTGAACTTGATGATCGGGTTCATGGCCACCGAGGCGGTGTCCTTGAACGGGTCACCGACGGTGTCGCCAACCACCGAGGCATTGTGCAGGTCCGTTCCCTTGGCGTGCATTTCGGTCTCCACGATCTTCTTCGCATTGTCCCACGCGCCACCGGCGTTGGCCATGAAAACGGCCTGGTAAAGACCGATGATGGCCAGCGAAATCAGGTAACCGATGAAGAAGAAGGGTTCGATGAAGGCGCAGGCCAGGGTGCCGAAAAACACCGCCATGAAGATGTTGAACATGCCTTTCTGCGCGTAGATGGTGCAGATCTCGACGACCTTCTTGCTGTCCTTCTGCGACGCCTTGACCACCTCATCGAGCCGGATGTGCGTGCTGATGAACTCGACCGCACGGTAGGCACCGGTCGACACGGCCTGTGTGCTGGCGCCCGAGAACCAGAAGATGGTTGCCCCGCCGGCGATCAGGCCGAGCAGGAAAGGCGGATGCAGCAGCGACAGCTTGTCCAGATTGTCCGTCAGGCCGGCGGTGAGCAGCATGACAATGGAAAAAACCATGGTCGTCGCGCCGACTACCGCGGTGCCGATCAGCACGGGCTTGGCCGTTGCCTTGAACGTGTTGCCGGCGCCGTCGTTCTCTTCGAGCAGGAACTTGGCGGAACGAAAGTCGAGATCGAAACCGAAGTCCCTCTTGACTTCCGCCTGGATGCCGGGCACCTGTTCGATCATCGACAGTTCGTAAACCGACTGCGCGTTGTCGGTGACCGGCCCGTAGCTGTCTACCGCAATCGTCACCGGTCCCATCCCCAGGAAGCCGAAGGCGACCAGACCGAACGAGAAGACCGCGGCCATCATCGCTGCCTTGGCGTCGTCCGGATTGATCACCGCCGTCAGGTCGAACTGCGACACGACGTAGGCGCCGGACATCAGGCCGACGATGATGACGCCGATCCAGAACGCGGAGAAGTAGCCGGCGACGATGCCGGACAGGATGTTGAGGCTGGCGCCGCCTGCCTCCGACGCCGTGACCACTTCGCGTACGTGCCGCGAGTTGGTCGACGTGAACACCTTCACGACTTCGGGAATGATCGCGCCGGCGAGCGTGCCGAGCGTGATGATCAGCGAAAGCTGCCACCAGAGGTTGCTGTATGGCTTCCCGTCGAGGGCGAAGCTTCCCATCAGCAGATACGAGACGATGAAGGTGATGACCACGGAAACCACCGAAGTGATCCAGACCAGCGAGGTCAGCGGCGCCTCGAAATTGAAGCGCTGCTTGTTGCCATAGCGGCGCCGCGCGACCATCTGATTGCCGAGATACGAGATGCCCGAGGCGACGATCATCATCACCCGCATGACAAACAGCCAGACCAGTAACTGCACCTGGACGGCCGCTTCGGGTACCGCGAGCATGATGAAGCTGATCAGCGCCACGCCGGTGACGCCGTAGGTCTCGAAGCCGTCGGCCGTCGGGCCCACCGAGTCGCCGGCGTTGTCGCCGGCACAGTCGGCGATTACCCCGGGGTTGCGCGCATCGTCCTCCTGGATGCCGAATTCGATCTTCATCAGATCGGAACCGATGTCGGCGATCTTCGTGAAGATGCCGCCGGCGATACGCAGCGCCGCGGCGCCCAGCGACTCGCCGATGGCAAAGCCGATGAAGCACTTGCCGGCCAGGGCCGCCGGGACGAACAGCATGATGCAGAGCATGATCAGCAGTTCGGTCGAGATCAACAGCATGCCGATCGAGATTCCCGACTTGATCGGTATGGCGTAGACCGGATAGGGCTTGGCAGCCAGCGACGCGAATGCCGTGCGGCTGTTGGCCAGGGTGTTGATGCGTATGCCGAACCAGGCCACTCCGAACGAGCCGGCGATGCCGACCAGGGAGAAGGCCAGGATCATCGCCACGTCGGGGACGGGAAGCTCCTGGACGACATAGAAGTAGCCGATCATGATCACCGCGGTGAAGGCTTCCAGGATCAGCAGGAACTTGCCCTGCGTGAGCATGTAGGTCTTGCAGGTTTCGTAGATCAGTTCGCTGACTTCGGCCATCGAGCGATGTACCGGCAGGCGCTGAATCTGGCTGTAGATGACGGCGCCGAAGACCAGGCCGCCGAGGGAAACCAGCAGTCCCCAGGACAGGAGGGTCCATCCGGAGATCCCACCGAGGAATGTCACCAGGGAGACATCGCCAAGGTCGGGTAGAACGAGATTGGCCTCGGAGACGTGCTCCGTGGCCGCGAGCGCTGGCAAGGTCGCGGTGCCGATGGCAAAGATGAATGCCAGCAGCAGGTGACGGGCCAGGGAGCGCCATGGTGGCGCCAACGCAGAGTAACTGAAGGTCATTGGTTTTCTCCTTGAAAAAGAGTCGAAATCGTCTCGGTGGCTGCCGCCGAAGTCCGCGCACGGCAGACGGAAGCAGTGGAAATCCACTGGCGCCCCTTGGCCAGCCTATCCAGCCACCTTGCAAGTGTCAACGGTGCTAAAAAGCAAGTCTCGTGCCCGCAGCCCTTGGTCAGCTGAGTAGCGCATTGGTGAGGCGGCGCCGCGCTCCTCGCCGGCCAGGGGGGCAACGCATGCGGCCGAGACGCCAGCCGTCGTTGTCCTCTGACCGGCTTCCGGTGGTATGTCGAGCCGCCACCGCGACATGCCACCAAGCCGCGCCATTGCTGGCGCCGAGCCCATGACCAAGGCCGCTTCGCGGCGCATGGCGGGCATCGAGATGATGTGGCCTGGGCAGCCGTTGCGATGCCCGGCTCTCAGCTGATCACACCTTCTGTAATGAAAACGATAGAATCCAGACCGCAACCCAAAACGCCGCATTGCTTCACCGGAACCCTCCGCATTTTGTGGCGAGGGTACGTTTCCCGACAATTCATTATTTGAGAAAGCACACAACCATGACGATACATCTTTACTTCTCGCTGATTCCCGAGGCGCTGATCGCCTCGATGCTGAGCCCGGAGGAGTTCGGGCAATATTATTCGACCGGGCACCAGTTCAAGTCGAAGGGGCAGGCGATCTTCTTCGAGGTCGACCCCACCTTCCGCCACGAGTTTTTCAACATCGACGAGGGCTTCAAGCGCTGCACCCCACATCCCGACGGCACGCCGAAAAACTCGGTCTATATCTCGGTCTACCGCGTGCTCGAGCACATCCCGGTGAGCGCCCTCGGTAAGCTGTATCTGAGCACCGCCTATGGTCACACCCTGGCATTGAGCCAGGCCGACGCGCTACCGGCGAAAGACAGGGGCCTGCACATGTATCAGGACCTGACGCCGATCAACAGCCTGGTAGTGAGCGCCCAGGATCCGCAGACTTACTATTCGAGCATCACCAGCCAGCCAGCCAAGTTCATTCGCTTCCCCGGGCTGTGTTTCGTCGAGCTGGGGCTGGGCTCGCTGGCGACCGATCCCGCGAATGGTGCGGTTGGCGATCTGCCGTACTCGTTCATGCACCACCTGCGGGAGGCGTTGCTGGAAGTGGACCCGACCGGCAAGCAGAGCAAACTGGTGCATCGCGTGCATTCACTGGACTTCCCATATCGCATGGTCAAAAGCGGTTTCTATACGGGTAACGGCCCCGATCTGGCGTTTTACCCGATGCCGTCGCACGAGGTCTTGCGTCGCGATCACAACAGTTGGTGGCGTTCGGCCAACATGTAAGCTTCTTCCGCAAGGCGCCGCCGGCGAGGCCGTTTTCGGCGGCGGCTCCTTGTACGTCATTGCGCAGCCTGGGTCCCGGCTACCCGGCGTCAGACTCGTCGGACAGCGCCAGTTCTCCCTGGCGGGGTGGCTGTTCAGTCGCTGCGCCCTCTAGCGTCGACAGGGCGGTAACGCGCACACCGAGCAGGCGGATCCTGCGCTCCAGGCGGACACGGCGCACGCATTCGCCGGCAGCGCGGCGGATCACTTGCGCATCGGCGGTGGCGCTGGCGAGCGTCAGGTCGCGCGTGAGCGTCTGGAAGTCGGCGAAGCGCAGCTTGATGCCGATCGTGCGGCCGACGTAGCCCTTGCGCCGCAAATCCTCGGCGACACGCGTGCACAGGTCGGTGAAGATTTCGCTCAGTGCCGCGCGATCGTCGCGCGCATGCAGGTCGCGTTCGAAGGTCGTCTCGCGACTGATCGACTTCGGCTCGGAGGAAGTGACCAGGATGCGATCGTCGATGCCGTTGGCCGCAGCGAGCAGCCACGCGCCGTACGACCGACCGAAGTGTTGCTGCAGGCTGGCGCTTTCCGCCTGCGCCAGTTCGCCGATCGTGTGGATCCCCAGCACGGCGAGCCGGTCACTCGCTTTCGGGCCGATGCCGTTGATCTTGCGGACCGGCAAAGGCCAGATCCGCCGCGCCAGATCGTCGGCGCCGAGCAGGGTCAGGCCGTCCGGTTTGTCGAGGTCGGAACCGATCTTGGCGAGCAGTTTGTTGGCGGCGATGCCGATCGAGCACGACAGCCCGGTCGCCGCGCGCACGGCGTCCTTGATGCGCTGCGCGAGAGGTCGGGTCGGCTCCGGCAGTTCGCTCAGATCGACGTAGATTTCGTCGATGCCGCGGTCTTCGATCTGCGGGGCGATGGCCGCGACAGCCGCCTTGAACAGGCGCGAGTAGTGGCGATAGGCGGCAAAATCGACCGGCAGCAGGATCGCCTCGGGCGCCAGTCTGGCGGCTTTCATGATTCCCATCGCCGAGAATGCGCCAAGCGCGCGCGCTTCGTAGGTGGCGGTGGTGATCACGCCGCGACCGGCGTAGTCGCGCAGGCGGGCGAAGCGGCGGCTGCCATCGGCGAGCAGGACCGGTTGCTGGTCGCTGCGACCGCCGATCACCACCGGCTGTCCGCGCAATTCCGGGTAGCGCAACAACTCGACCGAGGCGTAGAAGGCGTCCATGTCGAGGTGGGCGATGCGCCGTGGCGGAGGGTTCACCCTTGCCTCCCGGGCGTCTGTTTCAGTACAGCAGGAATTCCTTGCGCTCCTGCTCCCAGGCTCCCTCGTCGGCCCGGCTGAGCGCGTCGAGGTCGGCCGGCGTCGCCGTCGGATCATCGACCCATTCGCGCAACAGCGGCGAGCCGTTGATCAGGTCGATTGCCAGCCGCTCGAACTCGTATTCGTAGGCGAAGTCGCGCCACAGCGGGTAGTCCGGCTGGAGTTGCCGAAGCGCCTTGAACGCCAGGCTCTGCAGGCGCCACGGGCGAAACGCGGTATGCCCGTAGTGGGCATCCTCGACATGAATCTGAATCCCGTTGCACAAGCGGCCCGCGTGTTTGTGGAAGGTCGGCTCGAACCAGCATTCGCGCAGCCGGCAGCCGTCCAGCCAGTCCGGAGCGAGCTCGTGCATGCGTGCAATGAGCCGGCTGGCGTCGAGGTCCGGTGCACCGAAAAGCTCGAGCGGGCGCGTCGTGCCGCGGCCTTCGGAGAGCGTGCTGCCTTCGAGCATGACCGTGCCGGCGTAGCAGCGTGCCATCGACACATTCGCTGCGTTCGGGCTCGGGTTGATCCAGGCGCGCTCGCCGAGCGGCCAGCCGTAACCGGGCGCCGCGTCGGGATTCCAGCCGTGCATGCGGACCACCGTGCAATCGACGTCAAGGCCGAGCGTGTTGATGAACCAGCACGCCAGTTCACCCATCGTCAGGCCGTGTCGCATCGGCAGTGGGCCGGCGCCGACGAAGCTTTCCCAACCCGGCCGCAGCCGCAACCCCTCGACTGGTCTTCCCGCCGGGTTGGGGCGGTCGAGGATCCATACCGCCTTGCCGTGCCGCGTGGCGGCCTCGAGCAGGTAGCGCAGGGTCGTGATGAAGGTGTAGATGCGGCAGCCGAGATCCTGCAGATCGACGAGCAGCACGTCGCAGCTGGCCAGCATGGACGGCGTCGGTCGGCGCACCGTGCCGTAGAGGCTGAACACGGGGATGCCGTGTACCGGATCGAGGAAGTCCGGCGACTCGACCATGTTGTCCTGCTTGTCGCCGCGCAATCCGTGCTGGGGGCCGAAGGCGGCGCTCAGCTGCAGATCGGGGAGGGCCGCCAGGGCGTCGATGGCGTGCGTCAGGTCGGCGGTGACCGACGCCGGGTGCGCGACCAGGGCGATGCGGCGGCCGCGCAGCGGCCGGCGCAGGTCCGGGTCGGCGAGCAGGCGGTCAAGTCCGGACTGCAGGACGGGCATTGGCGTTTCCTTCAGGCAAAGGCTGGCGGTGGTGCCAGTTCGAGGGCAAAACCAGCACGCTGGTGAAAGTCGGGCAGGGCCACCGGGTGGTGGAGCGCCCAGTAGCTGTGGCTGCCGTCGATGGTGTCGATGGCTTCGACGACGGCCGACAGCGCGATCTGCAGCGTCGCGTTCCCGGAAGTCGGTGGCAGGCACTCATGGGCAAGGACTGCCTCGAGTTCGAGCCGGCCGGCGGTCAGCGTCGCCCGCATCTGCGGTGGCGTGCACAGGGCTCGCGTCGTGTCGCGCTCACGGTACCCGGAGAAGGCGTAGGCAGCCCATTGGCCGGACGGCGAGAAGTTGAACTCGTGGTAGGCGGTTTCCCCGGCGACGCCGACGAATGCCTCGAAACAGGTATGTTCCCACAGCCCGTCGGCGCTGCCGGATGTCTCGGGTGCCGGGATCAGCAGGCGGGCCATGTCGCCGCGCAGACAGTAGGCCAGGTGAAGACCGCCGTCGGCAGAGCGCGCGGCGTGCACCTCGATCAGGCGCACCACGGGCGCCGGCGTGCGTGGGTGACGGACGAGGGTTACTGTAGACTGGCTGGGGAGCATCGGGTGGAGTCCGGCGTTGCGGGGGAGGCGATCGTGGATTCTAGCGTCTTCGACGGTGTTGTCGCTGCACCTTGTGGTCGATCGGTTCGCCTGTTTGGCGCACGCCGTCGCCGGTGCCGCGCCGAGCTCGCGTGGCGCCGCCTGTTGGCGGTCCGCATCGGCGAAATCAGCACGCCGCCAACCCGTTCCATTGGCAAAGAACGCGCTTGGCGTAGGCGAGCAGGATCCACAGCCAGAACACCAGGAAGAAGGCCAGCACGGGTAGGTGCCGATCGAGGATCGCCGTCGGCGCCAACCAGCGCGTGAGCCGGATCACCGGCCGGGTGACGACCTGGAACAGCCGGTAGATCGGATTGCTTGCGCGTCGGGCGCCGGCGAGCAGGCCGACGGCTCCCTGTCCGAGCAGCGACAGGAGGGCGACCTCGACCAGCGTTCGGACGATCGAGACGAGGAACAAGTCGGGGTGGTTCATGGGCTCGGCGCGGGGGAGTCACCGCCGTGCTGGTGTGCGCTCGGCGCGCGTGCGCGCCGGCCGTGCGACCCGAAGTGATGGTGGAGTGCGCGGCGCGCGGGCTTGATCGGCGTCACGGCCTCGGGCTCCAGTCGCTCAGTAGCCAAGCCGCCGTGGCAACCAGGTTGCCAGCTCCGGCACGGCGGCCACAGACAGTAGCGCGAGCAGCATCGCGGCGACCATCCAGCTCACCCAGCGCACTGTCGACTCGATGCTGACACCGGCGATGCGGCTGGTGACCATAAGGTTGACTGCCATCGGCGGCGTAAACTGGCCGATCGCCAGGTTCATCGTCATCAACACGCCGAACCACACCGGGTCCCAGTTGAAGGTGCGCATGATCGGCAACAGAATGGGCAGGAAGACGAGGAAGATCGAGATCGCATCGAGCAGCATGCCGGCGATCAGCAGCATCAGCATGATCATCACCAGCATCATCGTCTCGTCGTCGGTGAAGCCCAGCAGCAAGTGCGCGAACGCGTCGAAGGCGCCGAGCGTCGAACCGGCGTGCGCGAAGACGCTGGCCAGGGCAATGATGAGCATGACCACGGCGGCGATTTCCGCCGACTCGACGAGCACCTGGTACACCAGGCGCAGGGTCAGTGTGCGGTAAACGAAGAAGCCGACGCAGAGGCCGTAGAAGGCGGCAACCACGGCTGCCTCGGTGGGCGTGAACAGGCCGAGGCGCAGGCCGCCGAGAATGATCACGGGAGCGATCAGCCCCCACACCGCCTCGCGAAAGGTCTGCCAGAGGCTGGCCTCGCTGGCCCTGCTCTCGGCTCCCCAGCCTTCACGGATCGAGAAGTACAGTACCGGGATCAGCAAGGAGAGGCCGGCCAGCACGCCGGGAATCAGCCCGGCCGCGAAGAGCGCCGGCATCGATGCCTGCGGCACGAGGATGTTGTAGACGATGAAGGCCAGCGACGGCGGGATGAGGATCGCCGTGGACCCGGCGGCGGCGATCAGGCTGGCCGAGAACTCGCGCGGATAACCCTGCGCGGCCATGCCAGGAATCATCACCATGGCCACCGCCGCGGCATCGGCCGGACCGGACCCGGAAATGCCGCCGAGGAACATGCACACCAGCACGGCGACGATCGCCGGGCCGCCGGCGCGCTGGCCGACCAGCGCCGAAACGAAGCGGACCAGCCGCTCGGCAACTCCCGCGCGCTCGAAGATCATGCCGGCGAGGATGAACACCGGCAGCGCCAGTAGCGGGTACCTGGCGATCCCGGTATACACGTTGGTCGGCACCGACATGATGCCGAGTCCTTCGCGCTGGATGACGATCGCGCCGACCAGGCCGAGTGCGACGGCGAGCGGCGTGCCGAGCACGAGCAGAAAGGCAAAGCCCAGAAGGAGGATGAGGCTGCCTTCCGCGAGCATGTTCAGGCACCGCCCCTTTCGCTCGCGCCGCGCAGCAGCCGGAGCAGCCGCCCGCCGAGGCGCAGGGTGATCAGGGCGCAGAGCAGCGGCAGCCAGACGGTGTAGATCCACTGCGGCACGCCGATGCCGGGCGAGGTCGTTGCGTACTGCCAGTCGTCCAGGAACAGGTGGAAGCCGTAGAACGCGAGCAGGCCAAACAGCGCCATTCCGCAAAGCGTCACCAGCACCTCGATGCGGCGATGCGCGCGCCTGCCCAGCTTGCTGACGAAGTACTCCATGCGGATATGCCGGTTGCGGGCGAACGCCGCCGACGCGCCGGCGAGCGTCATCACCACCATCAGAAAGACCGAAACCTCTTCGGTAAAGGCGAACGACACGTTGGTCAGGTAGCGCACCAGTACGTTGGCGAAAGTGATGACGCAGATCAGCGCCATGGCGATGGCGGCAACGCCTTCCTCGACGCCGGTGCCGACGCGCGGCCTGTCCTCTGGCCGCGCGTCGGCACTGCCAGGGTCGGCCGTCGCTTCGCCGGTCAGCGAATCAGTAGCCGGCCGCGCGGCTGCTCCCGTCGGCGGCGCCTGCCGCGCGCTCACTTGCGGCGTGCGGCGACGGCCGCTTCCGCCTTCCTGACGAGATCCGGTCCGATCGTCTGCGCCCACTTGTCATAGACCGGGCGCGTTGCCCGGACGAAGGCCTCCTTCTCGGCGGGCGTCAGGCGCGTCAGCGTCGCGCCCAGCGCGGTGACCTCCTTGTACATCGCGTCGTCGCTCGCGGTCAGCCCCTTGCGGGCCAGCGCGATTTCCTGCCGGCCCGCGTCGATCGCCGCCTGGCGAACGAGCGCCCGATCCTCCGGGCTCCACGACTCCCAGACCTGCTTGTTGACGACGAAGATCAAGGGGTCCGCGAGGTAGCCCCAGAGCGTCACGTATTTCTGTCCGACGGTGTTGAGCTTTGCCGCCGTGTAGATGTGTAGCGGATTCTCCTGGCCATCGACGGCGCCGGAAGCGAGTGCCGGCTGCGCATCTGCCCAGCTCATCTGCGTCGGGTTGGCGCCGAGCGCGCTGAAGGTGTCATTGAAGATCGGCGAGCCGACCACGCGGAACTTGAGCCCCTTCATGTCGTCCGGCCTGCGGATTTCGCGCTTCGAGTTGCTGAGTTCACGGAATCCGTTCTCGCCCCAGGCCAGCGGCACGACGCCGGCCTTCTCGACCAGTGCGAAGATGTCCTTGGCCACTTCGCCGGAGGTCAGCGCATCGAGACCGGCGTGATCCTGCGTCAGGAAGGGTAGCGCGTACAGGTTGAGTTCCTTGACCTGTGGCGACCAGTTGATCGTCGAGCCGATCGCCAGGTCGATCGCCCCCTGCCGCACCGCGGCCAGTTCCCGCGTCTGGTCGCCGCCGACCAGCGAGGCGCCCGGATACATCTTGATGTTGATCCGCCCCTTGCTGCGTTCGCGCACCAGTTCGGCCCAGATCTCGCCGCCCTTGCCCCACGGGAAAGCCGGTCCGAGCACCGTCGACAGCTTGTACTCCGGCTTGTAGGCGGTCTCGGCAGCAATCACGGCGGCCGGCAGTGCCATCGCCGTCAGGGCGATCGCGAGGGTCTTGAGGATTCTTCGGCGCATCAGTTTCTCCTTTTGGCGGCGTTGGCTGAGGAAGCGGGCAGCGGACGCTTTCGATGCGGCTGCCAGCCAGCCGGAATTCTAGCGTGTCCGGCATGGTCCCGGACGCGCTCGCCTGCTGGACCGGGCGCCGGCAGCCCTGAAGCATGAGTCCTGCGACCCTGTGTTTCTGGGGCGTGGCGGTGGGTAGGAAAAAAAAGGTTTCGCACAAGGGGACTAGACAGCCGCGAGGACTTCTGGCAGGATAGGCGGAGCGTCATG
>JAFLDO010000023.1 GCA_017302455.1 Accumulibacter sp. | reverse complement strand
CCGGCGGCGGCTCGGGGCGACGCGCGGGGCCTGCGTGCGCGGCTGCCGGCTTTGTCCGGCAGCCGTCACTCATCGCGGTGTAACGTGCTGTGTTTCGCTGCCAATTCCGTGATTTTGACGTAAGGCCATGGTATAACGAAGAAATGTGGCTTGTCGCCGGCCTCCGGGGCGGCGGCGGCGCACATTTTGTTGCACCCCAGCAAAGGCGCGGGAGCCTGGAGTTGCTCGCCTAGCACGCTGATTTTATTGGCAGAGTGTTGGCGATCCCCAGATGGCACGCTTACTGCTTAAAGAAAACCAGCAGAGAACTGCCTCCGCGACTGGCCCAGCCCGGAAGCCAATTCTCGATCGGTTCAGTGGCGAGGAGTTGCTTCAGATGACGATTCGACCAGCGATCATTGCCGCAGACAACAGGTGAATACCGTGACACTCCTCCCCGTTTCGCAAGTGGTGCTCCGCGCCGCCCAGCCGTTGCCAGGCGCTGTCGATTTGCCGGACTTCCTGACGATGATCGGCAAGCAGGCCGGCATGGTGGTGGGCGTGGCCAGAATGGTGGGCGAGATCGTGCAGGGCAGGGAGTCCGCGCATTCTGTTCGCCTGCTCGAACTGGAACAGCGCTGTGAGGAACTCCAGCGACGCCACCAGACGGCCGCGCGTTCGCTGCTTGAGACGAGTTCCGGCGTCGAGGATGTCCGCGGAACGATCGAACTCCTGAACCGCGCGGCCGTTCGGCTATTCCAGGCGGCTCGTGGGTGCCAGCAGTTGCGTGCCGTTCCTGCCGAAGTGAGTCGCCGCATGCTGGCGGTGGTTCAGGCGGCGGCCGAGAGCCTGCAGCATGGCTACGGTCGGCTGGCGAATGGCTCGCCGACCGCGGAGTCGGATGCCGATGATGCGATCGCGAGCAGGCACGTGCTTGGCAGCTATCGGGTGTTGGCCCTGCAGGAATTGCTGGCCGTCGAGTGCCGGGATTTGTCGCGGCCGACAGGCGGTGTCGTTGGCGCGCCGGGTGCGCGTGCCGGTGAGGCGACCTTCTGGTTCGCCGAGCTCTATGGCTATCTGAACGACGTTGCCCAGGAACTTGCCGGGGCAGGAACCATATTGAAGAAGTGGTCGCAGCGATTGTCCGGCGCGGCGTGCGAGTGGGCGGCGAGAACCGATGAGCGCCAGTGGGCGCTAGCGCATCGCTGCGTTGCCGGCTGACATGAAGACCGTGCCAACCAATACAGGAGCTGGCAGCACCGGGCAGTCCCGCCCAGGCTGGCCCGCATCCGGTTTTTTTCATCAAGCAGGAGAAGTCATTGTGGAAACTCAAATGCACGTGGCGCCGAGGCCCGCCATGTCGAGGCCGGGCGAGAGCGATCTGGACAGCTATCTGGATGCCATTGACGACGCGACGACCATCTTCCGGTCAGCGGTCGATGTCTACCTCGCCAACGGCCCCGATGGCGCGTGCTGGCAACAAGCCAAGCGGATCTCCGAACAGCTGCGCAGGCTCGACGACATGCAGCAGGAGATCGAGATGGCTGTCCCGACCCAGACACCTGTCGGCGGGCTGCTGGCCGAACTGATGGACCCGCTTACCGGCGTCGGTCGTCTGCTCAAGGACATGAAGCGGCAAGTCACCGGTTTCGCGATCGAGTCCGGCTTTTCCGGGCCTGGCCGCCGCGTCCCCGCGCATCTGGTTCCGGAGGTACAGGAACTTGCCGACGAGGTTTGCGCCGCCGTCGATGCGCTGGTAGACGACTGCCGAGCAAGCATGCCGTGGGCCGAGCCGGCGAAGCCTGGCCATGCCGAGCGGAGCGTCACCTGGTACGAGGGCCAGGCCGACCGGCTGTCGTCGCAACTGATCAGGAAGATCTTCACCGATGAGGTTCTGGACGTGGAAAGCCAACTGCCGCTGGCGCAGCTCATCGAGGAAATCGACCGTGTTGCGGACTACGCCGAGTCCATCGACCGGGAAGTCCGGAGCGGCCGTATGGACGCCACGTCCGGTGTGGGTGGCAGGGATTCGCACTGAGAACTGACGGGTCGATAGCCTGCGCCATTGGCGCGGGTGGGCAGCCGGACGCGGCCTTGCGACAAGGCCGCGTTTCATTTCGTCCACGGGCCGCCCGGCAGGGGAAGGGCGGTGGTCGAGTTGCCGCGTCGCGGAGTGGATACCCCGGGGCGGTCGGCGGCGCGGGTCGCTTCCTGCAATCCCGGGATGCGCTTGGGGCCGGTCGGGCTTCATGGCAGCGGGTGCTCCGCCGGGAGATGCTGATGTCGTCTGAAGACTGAAGAGAGAGGGGGGACTGTGGAACTGACGATGAAGTTCAGGAACGACAAGTTGGTCGGCGATTTCTGGGGAGGACTGGCGGCGATGCTGGTCGCCCTGCCTTCGGCGATTGCCTTTGGGGTGACGATCTATGCCTCGATTGGCCCGGCTTACGCCGGCCTGGGGGCGTTGGCGGGGATTCTCGGGGCGACCGCGCTGGGTCTGGTGGCACCGGCGCTGGGCGGCACCAATCGCCTGATCACGGCGCCCTGTGCACCGGCAGCGGCGGTTCTCTCGGCCTTTGCCATCGAGTTGGTGCAGCACGGCGTGGCGCCGGCGTCGATTGTCCTGATGTTGACTGCCCTTGGCCTGGTCTCCGGGTTGGTGCAGTTGTTCCTCGGTTTCATGGGGATCGGCAGCCTGATCAAGTACATCCCGTTTCCGGTGGTCAGCGGCTATCTCACCGGCGTCGGTCTGATCATCATCGGCAGTCAAATCCCCAAGTTCCTCGGCGCTCCCGGCGGCACATCCTGGTGGCGGGCCCTGATCTCGCCGGAGCTGTGGCAGTGGCAGAGCGCGGTCATCGGCGCCGTGACGGCGGCGGTCATGCTAGGCGCACCGCTGGTGACACGGGTGGTGCCGGCGGCGATTCTCGGCCTGCTGGCCGGGGTGCTCACCTACTTCGGGCTGGCCTATGGGGTCGATGAGCAACTGCTGGTCAGCGAAGGCAACAAGTTGATCATCGGACCACTGGGCGGCACGGCGTCCAGCATGCTCGCGGCGATCACCGGTCGCTGGAGCGAAATCGGCGAGCTCAAGCTGAGCCAGATCGCCAGCCTGCTGGGAACGGCGTTTACGCTGGCCGTGTTGTTGTCGATCGACACTCTGAAGACCGCCGTCGTTCTCGACGCCCTGACCCGCGGCCGCCACGATTCCAACCGCGAACTGGTTGCCCAGGGTCTGGGCAATGTCGCTTCGGCGTGTGCCGGCGGCATGCCGGGGGCCGGTCAGATGGGCGCGACGCTGGTCAATCTGGCGAGTGGCGGCCAGACGCGCGTCTCCGGGGTCATCGAGGGCGTCCTCTCGCTGATCGCCTTCCTGGCGCTGGGAACGTTCATCGCGTGGATTCCGGTGGGTGCGCTCGCCGGCATCCTGATCGTCGTCGGGATCCGCATGATCGACCGCCACAGCCTGCATCTCCTGGAGTCGCCGTGGACCCTCTTCGACTTCATCGTCATCGTTGCGGTAGTCGCCGTGGCGGTTGGCTACAGTCTGATCGCCGCATCGGGAGTCGGGATCGCCCTGGCGATGTTCCTGTTCATCCGCGAGCAGTTGAGCAGTACGGTGATTCGCCGCAAGATCGACGGCGCCAGCCGGTTCTCGAAGCGGGTGCGCCTGCGCCATGAAATGGAGCTGCTCGAGAAGCGGGGAAGCGAGACGGCGATCCTGGAACTGCAGGGCAGCCTCTTCTTCGGGACCAAGGACCAGTTGTACACGGCGCTGGAACCCGAACTCGCCCGCCGCACCTACATCGTCCTCGACATGCGGCGGGTGCAGTCGGTCGACGTCACGGCGGTACATCTGTTGAGCCAGATCAGGGATTCGTTGATCGAACGCGATGCCTTCCTGATCTTCAGTAACTTGTCACACAGCTTGCCGAATGGCCGCAACATCGCCGAGTTCTTCGACCAGATGGAACTCACGACGATGACCGAGCATGTCAAGGTGTTTCCCGAACTCGATGACGCTGTCGAATGGATCGAAGACCAGATTCTTGGCCAGGGCCCGGCGGTGGAGGCCGAGGTCGCGGCGCTGGAACTCAACGATCTCGAGCTGTTCAGCGATCACAAGGAGGAAACCTTGATCGACCTCGAGGCCTGCCTCGAGCGACGTTCGATCAACAAGGACGAGAGAGTGTATTCGTTTGGCGACCCCGGCAACGAGCTGTACCTGATCCGCAAGGGCGCCGTCCGTATCACCCTGCCAGCGCAGGGGGAAACCGTAGGGCATCACGCGCTGACCTACGGGCGCGGCGACTTTTTCGGCGGCATGGCTTTCCTGTCGCAGATGACCCGCTTCAACGATGCCACCGCCCTTGCCGATACCGAGCTCTACGTCTTGCAGCGGGAGCAGTTCGAAAAACTCAGAGAAGAGCACAAGCGTCTTGCCTGCCACTTGGTCGAGGCGGTAGCCAAGGTGCTCGCCCTGAGACTACGCTACTCGGACAAGGAACTGATGGCCATGCAGGACTAGGCCATCACGCTCGGGTACTGCAAATGCAGCGTCGGGGTGTGGATGGGCGCGTGGCCGCAGCGGTCTTTCCGCCCCAGCCTGCCCGTCGGGAGGAGCATCTGGCGAGGTGGCTGCTGGTCCGCCGGCCGGAGCCACCCTGATTCCTGCGCGCGTCGCGGTAGCTGCAGCAATTGGGTTTATCATAACGGGCGCGCCAGAGGGTCACAGGTGGCGCCAACCATTGGGGGAGAACAAAAAATGTTCCAGCATATCCTGTTGCCAACGGATGGCAGCCAACTCTCGCGCGAGACCGCTGAACGCGCGGTCGCTTTTGCCAAGGCGGCCAACGCCAGCGTCACCGCCTTGTACGCAAGGCCGGTCGGGAACGCGGACAACTATGGCGATCTGGTCGAGCCAGCCGTCCTGGAACGACTGGTTTCGGGGTCGGAAGGGAAGTCCAAGGAGTATCTGGGTTTCGTCAAGAAGCTCTGCAAGGAAGCCGGCGTCGAGTGCACCGCGCTGTCGGTGGTCAGCGATACGCCCTGGGAGGCCATCGTCAACGTTGCCGAGGACAACAACTGCGACCTCATCTTCATGTCGAAGCACGGCCGCGGCGGTCTGTCCTCGCTGCTGCTGGGCAGTGAGACCTACCGGGTGCTGACGCACTCGAGCATTCCGGTTCTCGTCTATCGTCCGCCCGAGGTGGACGCGAGTCGCCGCAAGGCCAAGGAAAAGGCCCGGGACAAGGATCGGAAGAAGGCCTGAGCGAGGCGCCGCGCCTGCTCGACCTGCCCGGACGGCAGGGCGCCCGGGTATCTCCCGCGATGGCGACTCGGAGCCACCATCTCGCTGGTCGTCCCTGCCGAGGCTCGCCGTGACTCCCGCTTACTGGCAACAGGCCTCCGCCGAACTCGCACAGAGCGACCCGGTTCTCGCCGGGTTCGTCGAGCGCTTTGCCGGTACGGCGCTGGTATCGCGCGGCGACCCCTTCGTGACGCTGCTACGCTCGATCGTCGGCCAGCAGATCTCCGTGAAAGCCGCAGACAGCGTCTGGGGACGCCTCCTGGCGGTCCTGCCGGTACCCGCGGCGACCGCACTCCTGGCCTGCGAGCCGGAAGCGCTGCGCCGTTGTGGTCTGTCGGTACGCAAGGTCGAGTATGTGATCGATCTGGCCCGGCGCTTCGCTGGGGGGGAGATCCACGTCAGCCACTGGGCGTCGATGCGTGATGCGGAGATCATCGCCGAGTTGACGGCGGTGCGCGGCGTCGGCGTGTGGACGGCGGAGATGTTTCTGATCTTCAATCAGCTGCGTCCCGACGTCTTTCCGCTCGACGATATCGGCTTGCAGCGCGCCGTGGGGATTCATTACCACGGCGGCGAGCGGCCGCCGCGACGCCTCCTCGCCGAGCACGGTGAGCGCTGGCGCCCCTGGCGTTCGGTGGCCACCTGGTATCTCTGGCGAAGCCTCGATCCGGTTCCCGTCGAGTACTGACCCAGCCAGCGTCGTCGCTGCGGCCGGGCGCAGGAGCGGCCTTTCGGGTTAGAATGGCGCGCTCTCGAAACAGCCCGCCTGCAAACACGGTCAGCCTTGATGAAAAACACCTTTCTCGATTTTGAACAGCCGATCGCCGACCTCGAAGGCAAGATCGAAGCCTTGCGCCTGGCGCAGGACGATTCGGCGCTCGACATCGCCGATGAAATCAGCCGCCTCGAGAAGAAGGGCCAGACGCAAACCCGGGAAATCTACGCCAAGCTCACCGCCTGGCAGGTTTCCCAGGTGGCTCGCCATCCGCAGCGGCCTTACACGCTCGATTACCTGCGCCTCCTGTTTACCGACTTCGAGGAACTGCACGGCGACCGCGCCTTTGCCGACGATCACGCGATCGTCGGTGGCCTGGCGCGATTCAACGGCGACCCGGTGATGGTGATCGGCCACCAGAAAGGGCGTGACACCAAGGAAAAGATCTTCCGCAACTTCGGCATGCCGCGTCCCGAGGGCTACCGCAAGGCCCTGCGCCTGATGCGACTGGCCGAGAAGTTCGCCATTCCGGTGATGACCTTCATCGACACCCCCGGTGCGTATCCCGGAATCGATGCCGAAGAACGCGGTCAGTCCGAGGCGATCGGCCGGAATCTATATGTGATGGCCGAGTTGAAGGTGCCGATCATCGTCACCATCATCGGTGAGGGCGGGTCGGGGGGGGCACTGGCGATCGGTGTCGGCGACGTCCTGCAGATGCTTCAGTATTCGACCTACTCGGTCATCTCGCCGGAAGGCTGTGCGTCGATTCTCTGGAAAAGTGCCGAGAAGGCGAGCGAGGCGGCCGAGATCATGGGCATTACCGCGCCGCGCCTGAAATCCCTCGGCCTGGTCGACCGGATCGTCAATGAGCCGACCGGCGGCGCGCATCGCGATCATCCGGCGATGGCAAAAAACCTCGGGAAGGCGCTGCGGGAATCCCTGCAGAAGCTCTCTGCGCTACCGACCGGCGAACTGCTGCAGGCGCGCCTCGATCGCCTGATGGCTTATGGCCGGTTCAAAGAGCAGCCCTTGCCCTGAGATCGCGCCGGAGACGGCGAGCAGTCGGCTCCAGCATACGCTTTCGGCATTTCTCGCAGCCCGCCTGGCACCGGGCGAACGTTTGTGCGTCGGCCTTTCCGGTGGGCGCGACTCGGTCGTCCTGCTGCATGCGCTCGATGGCCTGCGTGTACGGGGCCTTGTTGGCGCCCTTGCCGCCATCCACGTCGATCACGGCCTGAGTGCCAACGCCGGTACCTGGGCCGGTTTCTGTACCGAGTTCTGCCGACAATTGGGCGTGCCGCTCGACATCGTCCATGTCGAGGTGCCGCGCGACGACGGTGAGGGTATCGAGGCCGCCGCCCGTCGGGCGCGCCATCGTGTGTTTGCCGGTTGTTGTGCAGACTGGCTGGCGCTGGCGCACCATCAGGACGATCAGGCCGAAACGGTCCTCTTTCGCCTGTTGCGCGGGGCCGGGGTCGCGGGAGCCGCCGGCATGCCCGCCGAGCGGTCGCAGGCCGGCGGGCCACGCCTGATCCGGCCGCTGCTCGACGTGCCGCGAACGCTGATCGCCGGCTACGCCGCCGAGAATTCGCTGGTCTGGGTCGAAGACGAGAGCAACGCCGATTGCCGCTATCGCCGCAGCCACTTGCGCCAGGCCGTGCTGCCGCGCATCGAGGAGGCTTTTCCGGCCGCTGCGCGGACGCTGGCGCGCGCCGCCGGCCACTTTGCCGAGGCGGCGGCGCTGCTCGACGAACTGGCACAGGCCGATCGGGCGACCGTCGTCGCGGCAGGCGGGCGAATCGATCTTCTTCGTTTCAATGCCCTGCCGCCGGCGCGCGCGCGCAATCTCTTGCGCAACGAACTGTCGGCAGCCGGCTGGCGCGCGCCGGAAGCGCGCTGGCTCGACGAGGCGCTGCGCCAACTCGCGACGGTCGGCAGCGACTCGCAGACCTGCATCGCGACGCCGGACGGCGAGGTCAACGTGTATCGGCGCCAGCTGTACGTCTGCGCTCGGCGTCCGCCGCTTCCTGCGGGAGCCATTTTCTGGCTCGGCGAGGCGCGTCTGGCGTGGGGGGATCTGTGGGTCTCCTTCGTTCCCACCGTCGGCGCCGGTGTCAGCCGCCGCCTGCTGGCCGGCACGCGCGTCTGCCTGCGCTGCCGGCAGGGCGGCGAGCGCTTGCAGGTCGACGCGCGCCGACCGCGGCGGACGCTCGCCAACCTGCTGCAGGAGGCCGGCGTGCCACCGTGGGAGCGTGTGCGTTTGCCGCTCCTGTGGTCGGATGATCGGCTGATCTGGGTCGGTGGCATGGGCGTCGACGCGTCTTTCGCCTGTCGGGAGGGCGAGGCGGGAATAGTGGTCGCCTGGGAGAACGTGGCGCCTTGCACGGCCGCGAACGGAACGGCAGCGGGCTGATAGCCGGCGGGCGGACAGTCGACCGAATCGGCAGGCGATGCGACGAGGCCCCGTTGGGCTGAAAGCCCCTTGTTCCGTGTTGCGGGTTCGCATTCGTCCTATAATTTCGCGCTGATTGCTGCGCCGCAACAGTCAGCCGAATCGGCGGCAAAACCTCGCCTGGGGTGCTCTGATCGACCACGGCTGATGTTCGGCACAATCCGCCGTCACGGCTGACGCAGGCTGGCGTGAAGGGCTCGATCAACAATGGTGGGGAGGGAAAATGAGCGCAGCAATTGAGGCGCACGGTGAGCACTCGGGTCTGGCCGCCACCGCGCTGGCGGCAATGGGCGTCGTCTTTGGCGACATCGGGACCAGTCCGCTGTACACCATGAAGGAAGTGTTTGGTGGCCATCACCCGTTGGCGGTCACCCCGGAGAACGTGCTGGGGATCCTGTCGCTGGTCTTCTGGGCGTTGACGATCACGGTGTCGCTGAAATACGTCCTCTTCATCACCAAGGCCGACAACAAGGGCGAGGGCGGCATCATGGCGCTGACGGCGCTGGCTCTGCGCACCGCCAATGCTTCGCCGCGAGTCCTCTGGATGATGTCGGCGCTGGGGATCTTCGGCGCCGCGCTTTTTTACGGCGATGCGGTGATCACGCCGGCGATGTCGGTCCTTTCGGCGGTCGAGGGACTCGAAGTGGCGACGCCGCTGCTCAAGCCCTACGTGCTGCCGATTACCGTCGCCATCCTGATCGTGCTGTTCGTTTTTCAGCGGCACGGCACCGCAGCGGTCGGTGCGCTGTTCGGCCCGGTGATGATGTTCTGGTTCGCGACCCTCGGCCTGCTCGGCCTGTGGAACGTGATCCAGCATCCGTCCGTACTGGCCGCGATCAACCCCTGGTACGCCGTATCGTTCGGCATCGGGCACCAGGGGATGGCCTTCCTGGCCCTCGGTTCAGTGGTGCTGGCGATCACCGGTGGCGAGGCGCTGTACGCCGACATGGGGCATTTCGGTCGACGTGCGATCAAGTGGGCCTGGTTCTCCTTCGTCTTCCCGCTGCTCTACCTCAACTACCTCGGTCAGGGCGCGCTGATCCTCGACGATCCGACGGCGATCCAGAATCCCTTCTTCCTGCTGGTACCCAGTGAAATCCTGCTGATTCCGCTCGTCGTCCTGGCGACCATTGCCACCGTGATTGCCTCGCAGGCCGTCATTTCCGGCGCCTTTTCGCTGACCAGCCAGGCCATGCAACTGGGGTATTGTCCGCGTATCCGGGTCAACTTCACCTCGGAACGGGAAAAGGGCCAGATATACGTCCCCAACATAAACTGGCTGCTGCTGCTGACGGTGATCATCGTCGTCCTCGGTTTTCGCTCGTCGTCGAACCTGGCGTCGGCGTACGGCATCGCCGTCACGCTGACGATGATGATCGACACGATTCTCGCCTTCGTCGTCGTGCGTGCGCTGTGGAAGTGGAGTTGGCCGCGTGCGGCGCTGTTCCTGGTGTTCTTCGTCGTCGTCGATTTTGCCTTCTTCTCGGCCAACGTCATCAAGATCCTCGATGGTGGCTGGTTTCCGCTGGTGCTGGGCTTCTCGGTGTTTGCGCTGCTGTCGACCTGGAGGCTCGGCCGCCGACTGCTCTATGAGAAACTGCAGCAGGACTCGATACCCCTCGACGCGTTCATTGCCAGCCTCGCTGACGGTGGACCGCACCGTGTCGGCGGCACCGGCGTCTTCCTGACCGCCAGCCCGGAGGGTGTGCCGCGCGCGCTGCTTCACAACCTCTACCACAACAAGGTGTTGCACGAGCGGGTGGTGCTGCTGCATGTCGCCTCGGAAGACGTTCCGCATGTGCCGGAGGACGAGCGCGTGCGCGTCGAGGCGCTAGCTGCCGGATTTCATCGGGTGTTTGTCCGCTACGGCTTCAAGGACGACCCCAACGTGCCGCAGGTCATGGACATGTGCGCCGGGCTGGGGCTGCGCTTCGAGATGATGGAAACGTCGTTTTTCCTCGGCCGCGAGACGGTCGTCACGATGCCGATTTCCCGGCGCGCGCGCATGGCGTACTGGCGCCAGATTCTCTTCACCTGGATGTTCCGCAACGCCGATCCGGCGACGGCCTTCTTCAAGATTCCGCCGAACCGCGTCGTCGAACTGGGCGCGCAGGTCGAGTTGGCGTAACTGTCCAGGGACTTTGCTTTCTGGTGGTCGCTGCGCCGCGGATGCGTCGCGCGGCGACCATGCTACCATCGGGCCGTACGCTCATGCTTGCGCGCCGAGTAGCGCAGCGAACCCGAGGAGAACCAGGTGTCCCTGATCATTACCGAAACCCAGAACGCGATCGGCACGATCGTGATGAACCATGTGGCAAAACGCAACGCCCTCAGCGAAGCGCTGATCGGCGAAATCACCACCGCGCTCGACGGCTTCCGCGAGCAGGCGATCCGCGCCGTGGTGCTGCGCGCGCCTGCCGGAACCAAGGTCTGGTCGGCCGGCCACGACGTCAGCGAGCTACCCAGCGGCGGTCGCGACCCGCTTGGCTGGAGCGACCCCCTGCGCGTGCTGATCCGCGCCATTCAGGAGTTCCCGGCGCCGGTGCTTGCCCTGATCGAAGGCGGAGTCTGGGGCGGTGCCTGCGAAGTCGCCATGGGCTGCGACATCCTGGTGGCGACGCCGGAGGCGACGTTTGCCATCACCCCGGCCAAGCTCGGCGTTCCTTACAACCTTGGCGGGCTGCTGACCGTGATGAACATGATCCCGCTGCCGGTGGCCAAGGAGATGCTCTTCACCGCACAACCAATTCCCGTCTCGCAGGCCTTGAACCTGGGTGTCGTCAATTATGTCCGGCCGGCGGATGAAATCGAATCCTTCGTTCATGGCCTCGCCGAGAGCATCGTCGCCAATTCGCCGCTGAGCATCTCGGTCATGAAGGAGGAGTTGCGGCTGCTGTCGAGCGCGCGCTCGATCACGCCGGAACTGTTCGAACGGATCCAGGGGCTGCGGCGGATCGTCTACGACAGCCAGGACTATCAGGAGGGGATCGCCGCCTTCAGCGAGAAGCGCAAGCCGCGTTTCCTGGGTCGCTAGCACGCGCCGGTTGCCGACGGTGCCGAGGCCGTGATCGGCGGCGGCCCGCCGCGCGATGTGGGGTTCAGCGTTTGCCGGCGAGCAGTTGTGCCAGCTCAACGGCGGTGCGGACGCCCATCTTTTCGAAGAGGTTGGCGCGATGGACTTCGACGGTGCGCATGCTGATCTGCAGTTCGTCGGCAATGACCTTGTTGAGCTTGCCGGCGAGGACCAGTTCCATGACCTCGCGTTCGCGGCAGGTGAGTCTGGCGATCAGGGTATTGACCGAATCGGCATCCGACGCGGCGACGCGCCGGTTTTCGTCGAGCTTCAGCGCCTCGATGACCCGATCGACCAGTTCGTTGTCGTTGCAGGGTTTTTCAACGAAATCGAAAGCGCCTTTCTTCAATGCCGACACGGCCATCGGCACGTCGCCGTGACCGGTGAGAAAGATCACCGGTAGCGTGCTGCCGCGCTCGCACAGAATATCGAAAAGCTCCGGTCCGCTCATGCCGTCCATGCGGATGTCGAGGACGAGGCAGCCGGCGAGCGACGGGTCCCAGGCCGCCAGGAAGTCTTCGGCGGAAGGGTAGCTCAGGCAGTGAAGACCACGTGACTCGAGCAGCCAGCTCAGCGAGTCGCGAATGGCGTCGTCGTCGTCGACAAGGTAGGCGTGCGGGGTCATTGTCGGTCAATCGGCAGGGTGATGACAAAGATCGAGCCGCCTTCGGGGTTGGCTTCGACCCACAGGCGGCCGTGGTGAAACTCGATGATCGAGCGGCAGATGTTCAGTCCCATGCCCATGCCGTCGGCCTTGGTCGAGAAGAGGGGGGTGAACAGTTTCTCGGCCACCTCGGGCGATATTCCCGGGCCGCGGTCAACGACCCGCACCTCCATCTGATTGTCGGTCTGGCTAAGCTTTATCGTCAGTCGCCTGCGGTCGGCGGGGACGTCGCTCATTGCCTCGATGCCGTTGCGCATCAGGTTGAGCAGTACCTGCTCGAGCATCACCTGGTCGGCCATCAGTTCCGGCCGCATTCCCTGGATCTCGCGGACGATGCGCACGCCGCGGCTCTTGGCGGCGCCTTCGATGAAACCGATGCTGTCGTCGATGACTTCGGCGAGGTCGCAAGGCGCGAGCTTGGGTTCGCTTTTGCGCACGAAGTCATGCACGCGGCGGATGATGTGGCCGGCTCGCTGTGCCTGCACCGCCAGTTTGCCGAGCGCTTCCTTGAACTGCCCGGCGTTGAAATTGCCGGACTCGAGCTTGTTCAGGCAGCCGGCGTTGTAACTGGTGATCGCGGCGAGGGGCTGGTTGAGTTCATGCGCCAGCGTCGAGGCCATCTCGCCCATGGTGACCAGGCGGGCGGTGACTTGCAGCTTCTCCTGCTGCTGGCGGGCGAGCTCCTCGGCGTGCTTGCGCGCGGTGACGTCGATGATCGACCCCATCCAGCCGGTCTGCCGGCCGTCGGCGTCGATCAGCGGCGCCTCGTAAACCAGTGCGTCGAAGCGAGTGCCATCCTTGCGCATCAGCCGGATCTCGAAGCCCTCGTGCGGGGCGTTGCCCTCGAGCACCTTGTTGTGCAGGAGCAGGGTCTTCTCCATTTCCTCCGGCGCCCAGTACGGCATCGGCGGTTCCTTGCCGATCAGCTCGTCGGCTCGGAAGCCGACCATCTGCAGGAAGGCCGGGTTGACGTAGGTCACCCGCCCATCGAGATCGCGCGCGCGCATGCCGACCATCAGTGAGTCTTCCATGGCTTTGCGAAAAGCATACTCCGAGCGCAGTGCCTGCTCCGCGGAAAGGCGTCTCTGGATCAGTCCGCGGACCGCCCACAGGCTCCAGAAGACGGCGGCGGCGAGAACGACGATCAGCGTCGCAATCAGCGTCTGCGCCAGATTGCCGCTGCCGCGGTAGGCCGTTACCTGCAGGACGATGCCGTAGCCGGGAGGGTCGATGCTGACCGGGTAGCTGAGCGTCGTCGGCGAGGCGTCGACCTTGGACTTGCTGGCCAGCAGGGTGCCGTTGCCGTCGACGATGCGCACCTGGTACTTCTCGGCGAACCACCACGGGACGTGTTGCTTGAGCAAGCCATTGAGCGAATACACACCGAGCAGAGTGCCACGATACCTCCCGCCATCGAAGATCGGCACGTAGACGTCGAATTGTGCCGCTTCGGCGGCGCGATAGGCATCGCTGTAGATCGGCTTGCCGAGCCGGGTGAGTTCGATCGACCGGTTGACCGGATTCTCGCCAAGCGCCTCCGGGCCGGGCCGCGGCAGGCTGGCCGTCGGCATACCTTGGACTGCCCTGGCCGCGGTGTCCAACCACAGCAATTGCCGGATCTCGGGATTGTTCTTGAGGATGTGACGGGCGCGCAGATCGAAGAGTTCGCCCTGGCGCCTGGCTCGGCTCAGATCGAGGGCGAGCTGCTGCAACTGTTCGGAGTTTCCTTCGATGTGAAAGCGGATGTTCTGCTCGAGCCACAGGACATCGGCAATCAGCGTCGAACGCTGTTCGTCGATTTCATTCCGGTGCAACAGCCAGAGCAGCGTGATCAGCAGCACCAGCAGCAGACCCACCGCCACCTTGAGGATCGACAGGTACCAGTTCGACCACCTCAGTGACGCCGGTCGCCGGCGCTCGCGCTGGTGCTGGTGCTGGTGCTGGTGCGGGTAAGGAGGGGAGAGCGCTCGCATGGCGGATCATCTTACCGAACTTCCTGCGGCAGCGGGTAGCCGGCTCGGCGTCGGTGCGTCATGGTCGACGGCGCCGCCTGCGGGTCGGGCGACTCGCCGAGGGTTGCGGGTTTCCACAATATGCGCCGCGCGTTTTTTTTGTGATATTGGCGGCCGCAGTACGGGCGTCGCCCGATTTCAAACCAAAGTGCTCAACGGAGGAGACAATTCATGAAGATTTCCACCCTGCTTTTCGGCCTCGTCGCCGGCGCCCTGACCGTCGTACCGCTGGCGGCTATCGCGCAGCAGCCGATCGTCATCAAGTTCAGCCATGTCGTGGCGCTCAACACGCCCAAGGGTCAGGCCGCCGAGTTCTTTGCCAAGCGCGCCGCTGAACTGACCAAGGGTAAGGTCAAGGTCGAGGTCTACGCCAACTCGACGCTGTACAAGGACAAGGAAGAGATGGAGGCGCTGCAACTCGGCGCCGTGCAGATGCTCGCCCCCTCGCTGGCCAAGTTCGGTCCGCTCGGCGTCAAGGAGTTCGAACTCTTCGACCTGCCGTACATCTTCGACAACTACGCGGAACTGCACAAGGTGACGCAAGGTGCGGTCGGGCAAAGTCTGCTCAAGAAGCTCGAACCGAAGGGCATCGTCGGTCTGGCATTCTGGGACAACGGCTTCAAGTCGTTTTCGGCGAACACGGCGATCAAGATGCCGGCTGACCTGAAGGGCAAGAAGATGCGCATCCAGTCGTCGAAGGTGCTGGAAGAGCAAATGCGTTCGCTTGGCGCCCTGCCGCAGGTGATGGCCTTCTCCGAGGTCTATCAGGCGCTGCAGACCGGCGTCGTCGATGGCACGGAAAACCCGATTTCCAACCTCTACACGCAGAAGATGTACGAAGTGCAGAAGTATCTGACGCTGACCGAACATGGTTATCTCGGTTACGCGGTGATCGTGAACAAGAAGTTCTGGGAGGGTTTGCCGGGTGACGTCCGTGGGCAACTGGAAACAGCGATGAAGGAAGCGACTGTCTATGCCAACAAGGTTGCCAAGGAGGACAACGACAAGGACCTGGAGTCGGTCAAGAAGTCTGGCAAGACGCAGGTCACCGTGCCGACCGCCGAGGAACGCCTGGCTTTCAAGAAGGCGCTGGCACCCGTGCATGTGAAGATGGAATCGCGGATCGGCAAGGATCTGCTGCAGGCGGTCTACAAGGAAACCGGCTTCGATCCGAACAAGCTCTGAGCACGCAGGAGGAGGAGAAAATGGCCCGTTGGGACGCCTGAACCAACGGGCCTTTTTTCAAGCAGGCGGGGGAGTTGCTGATATGAAGATACTGGATCACCTCGAGGAATGGCTGATTACCTTCCTGATGGCGGCGGCGACATCGATCATTTTCGTGTCCGTCGTTCATCGCTACGCGTCGGGATACGCGATTCCCGGTGTGCAGGACTGGCTGCTGTCGCTGAATTTTGGCTGGACGCAGGAACTGTGCATCATCATGTTCGTCTGGATGGCCAAGTTCGGCGCGGCCTATGGCGTTCGTACCGGCATCCACGTCGGCGTTGACGTGCTGATCAACCGGATGAGCGGCCGCACACGTTCCAAGTTCGTCGTTTTCGGGCTGCTCGCCGGCGCGCTGTTCACCGGCGTCGTCGGTACGCTCGGCGCGCACTTCGTGTGGGAAAACGGCTTTCATTACGCCTTCTACTCCTTTGTCGGCTGGGAAATGGTCGATGTTCCCGAGGGGCCGACGACGCCCGATCTCGAATGGCCGACCTGGATCGTCTATAGCGCCATCCCGCTCGGCTCCTCACTGATGTGTTTCCGCTTCCTGCAGGTGACGGTCAGCTTCATCAGGACCGGCGAGTTGCCACATCACGATCACGGCCATGTGGATGGAATCGAGGAAGAACCGGTGGTGGACGAGGTCAGCGTCTTCGCGATGGAGGACAACCTGCATCCGCATGACCTGACCTACAAGAAACGCCATCCCGAAGATCCGTCGGGCGACCCGTCTGACAAGGGAGGAAAACAGCCATGAACGCCGCCATCATTTTCACGCTGCTGCTGGTGCTGATGCTGACCGGCATGCCGATCTCGATCTCGCTCGGCCTTACGGTCCTCAGCTTCCTGTTCATGTTCACGCAGGTGCCCCTCGAGTCGGTTGCCCTCAAGCTGTTTACCGGCATCGAGAAGTTCGAGATCATGGCCATTCCGTTCTTCATCCTGGCCGGGAACTTCCTGACCCACGGTGGGGTGGCGCGACGCATGATCCGCTTCGCGACGACGATGGTCGGCCACCTGTACGGTGGTCTCGGCCTGTCGGCAGTGGTAGCCTGCGCCCTGTTTGCCGCCGTCTCCGGGTCGTCACCGGCAACCGTCGTGGCGATCGGCTCGATCCTGCTGCCGGCGATGGTCAAGGCAGGGTATCCGCGGAGTTTCGGCGCGGGCGTCATCACCACTTCCGGCGCCCTCGGCATCTTGATCCCGCCGTCGATCGTCATGGTCATGTATTCGGTGGCGACCAACACTTCGGTCGGCGCGTTGTTCATGGCCGGTGTGATTCCGGGCATCGGCCTGGCCTGCGTGCTCGGCGGCGTCACCTGGTACCGGGCCAGAAAGTTCGACTATCCGCGCATGCCGAAAGCGTCACTGGGCGAGAAGTGGACGGCGTTCCGCGAATCGGTCTGGGGTCTGCTGCTCATCGTCGTCGTCATGGGCGGTATCTACAGCGGCATGTTCACGCCGACCGAAGCCGCTGCGATGAGTGCGGTCTATGCCTTCTTCGTCGCCGTCTTCGTGTACAAGGACCTGACCATGAAGGACGTGGCGCGGGTTCTTCTCAACTCGGCCAACATGTCGGCGATGCTGCTGTACATCATCACCAACGCCGTGCTCTTCTCGTTCATCATGACGAACGAGAACATCCCGCAGGCGCTGGCCGACTGGATGTTGGGGCATGGTCTGGGGATGATTGCCTTCCTGCTGGCGGTCAACATCATCCTGCTGCTCGCCGGCAATTTCATGGAGCCGTCGTCGATCGTACTGATCTTCGCACCCATCCTTTTCCCGGTGGCGATGAAACTGGGAATCGATCCGGTGCACTTCGGCATCCTGATGGTGGTGAACATGGAAGTCGGCATGTGCCATCCGCCGGTCGGACTGAACCTCTACGTCGCTTCGGGGATTACCAAGATGGGGATCACCGAACTGACGGTCGCCGTCTGGCCGTGGCTGCTATCGATGCTCGCCTTCCTGGTCGTCGTGACCTATCTGCCGATCATGTCGACCTGGCTGCCGCAGAAGTTGGGCATGATGTAGCGAAGACCTGCCGTTCCTGTGTCGCCTGAGCGCGCGTACGGGGGAACCCGTACGCGCGCTCAGCATTTTCAAGCGTCGCGGGCATTCGCGGACGAGTGTTGGTATAATATAAGGTTATGTTTCGAGCAATTTGATCGTCCTGTTTTTTCTGACCAACCTGCCTGTGGAGAATGAGTCATGGCCATCGAACGTACCCTTTCCATCATCAAGCCTGATGCCGTTGCCAAGAACGTCATCGGCAAGATCTACTCGCGCTTTGAGACGAACGGTCTGAAAGTCATCGCCGCCAAGCTGGCTTGGCTGTCGCCGCAGGAAGCCGGTGCCTTTTACGCCGTGCACAAGGAGCGTCCCTTCTTCAAGGATCTGGTTTCCTTCATGATTTCCGGTCCGGTGATGATCCAGGTGCTCGAAGGCGAGGGCGCGATTGCCAAGAACCGCGAGCTGATGGGCGCGACCGACCCGAAGAAGGCCGAGCCGGGAACGATTCGCGCCGACTTCGCCGAGTCGATCGATGCCAACGCCGTCCATGGTTCCGACGGCGAGGACACGGCCAAGGTCGAGATCGCCTTCTTCTTCCCGGCGATGAGCGTCTACTCCGGCCGCTGAGTCGGGGCTTACGCTGCACATGACGGTCAATCTGCTCGATCTCGATGCTGCCGGCCTGACGGCGTTTTTCGCCGAATGTGGCGAAAAGCCTTTTCGCGCCCGACAGGTGTTGCGCTGGCTGCATCGTTTCGGGCAGCTTGACTTCGATGCCATGACCGACATTGCCAGAAGTCTGCGCGAAAAGCTGCGGGCGACGGCACAAGTGCTGCCGCCGGTGGTAATCGCCGACAGACTGTCGGACGACGGCACGCGCAAGTTTCTCTTCGATGTCGGCGGTGGCAATGCGGTGGAAGCCGTCTTCATTCCCGAGGCCGAGCGCGGAACGCTCTGTATATCGACGCAGGCGGGTTGCGCGCTGGACTGTTCCTTCTGCTCGACCGGTAAGCAGGGCTTCAACCGCAACCTGACGGTGGCCGAGATTGTCGGCCAACTGTGGCAGGCTCGGCATTCACTGGGTGCATACGCCGCGGGGGAAACTGCTGGCGGCGAACGCGTGATCAGCAATGTGGTGCTTATGGGGATGGGCGAGCCGCTGGCCAACCTCGACAACACGGTGACGGCCTTACGGCTGATGCTCGACGACAATGCCTACGGTTTGTCGCGCCGCCGGGTGACCGTGTCGACTTCGGGTCTGGTGCCGGCGATGGATCGTCTGCGCAACGAATGCCCGGTCGCCTTGGCGGTTTCCCTGCACGCACCCAACGATCGCCTGCGCGATGAACTGGTGCCGATCAACCGCAAGTATCCCTTGCACGAATTGATGTCCGCCTGTCTGCGCTACCTCGAAAAGGCGCCGCGCGATTTCGTGACCTTCGAGTACGTGATGCTCGCTGGCGTGAATGACTCGGACGCCCAGGCGCACGAGTTGCTTGCCCTTACCCGCGATGTGCCGTGCAAGTTCAACCTGATACCTTTCAACCCCTTTCCTGGCTCGCCCTATCACCGTTCGTCGGCGCCGCGCATTCGGCAGTTCGCCGAGACCCTGATCGACGCCGGTGTGGTGACGACGACCCGCAAGACGCGCGGCGACGACATCGACGCCGCCTGTGGACAACTCGCGGGGCAGGTTCTCGATCGTACACAGCGTACCGGGCGTCGGGTGTTTCCTCTTCGCCTCGATCTTCAGCGGGTCTCCGGATGAGACGAGCCGCGCTGGCGACTGTTGCCTTGCTATGTCTCGGTGCCTGTTCATCGACGACCGTTGCGCCGACCGCCAAGGCGAAGGCCGCCGAGGACGAGGTCGACTCGCGCCGACCGACTCCGCCGCGCGACGCGCGGACGCGCGCCAAGCTCCATACCGAACTGGGCTCCTTGTATCTGCAGAGCGGCAACCTCGCCGTGGCGCTTCAGGAATTGCTGATTGCCATCGACATCGACCCCGATTACGGCAAGGCCTATGGCACGCGTGCGCTCGCCCACTTCGGCATCCGCGAGCTGGAGCTCGCCGATCGGGACTTTCAGCGAGCACTCAGCATCGACCGCAACGATCCCGACATCAGCAACAATTACGGCTGGTTTCTCTGCCAGATCGGTAGAGGAAAGGAAGGAATTACCTACCTCCAGCGTGCGCTGAAGGATCCCCTCTATGAAACCCCGGAAAGAGCCTATCTCAATGCTGGTGGCTGTTACGCGACGCTGGGCGATCTGGACAGGGCCGAGACTTTTGTTCAGCAGAGCCTGCGTCTCGCGCCGGGGAACCCGCAGGCGGAGTTGCAGCTGGC
Organism: Accumulibacter sp.; assembly: GCA_017302455.1. Taxonomy (GTDB): domain Bacteria; phylum Pseudomonadota; class Gammaproteobacteria; order Burkholderiales; family Rhodocyclaceae; genus Accumulibacter; species Accumulibacter phosphatis. Next base: position 55,056 of record JAFLDO010000023.1, on the reverse strand, counting down.
AAACATCTACTACCGGCGCGGTGATCTGCAACTGGCAAACGAACAGCTCGCGTCGCTGGTGCGCAAGACCGAGCCGAACGCAGAGGCGCTATGGTTGATGGTGAGGGTCGAGCGCAGCCTGGGCAACCGTCAGGCCGAGGCCCGCTACAGTGCCCAGTTGCGGCGGAAATTCCCGCTTTCGCCGGAGGCCGAGGAACTGCTGAAAGGCAATTTCGAATGATTGAAGAATGAGCGAACACTCCCAAACGGCCGATTCGGCGGGAGCAGGGGTTTCCGTGGGAAACCTTTCCGGCCCCGGGTCAGCACCTGCAGAAGATCTGACGCCTGAGACGAGACGGGTCGGGCGGCGCTTGCGTGCCGCGCGTGAGGCGAGGGGCATGACGGTGGCCGACGCCGCCCAATCGCTCAAGCTCGGTCCCCGTCAGGTCGAGGCGCTGGAGGCCGAGGACTGGTTGTCCTTGCCCGGCAACACGATGATCCGGGGGTTCGTCCGCAACTACGCACGCCTGCTCAGCCTGGACCCCGATGAACTGATGCGCGAGCTGGATGCTGCGCACCTGCAGCGTACCGTAGAGCTCGATGTGTCGGCTGGAACGACGGCGACTCTGCCTCCGACGGTCAGGCGGGTGGAACGTCGCGATTATCTCGCGATCAGCGCCGGGCTGATCCTGCTCGTGCTCGCCGGGCTGGCCTATTATTATGTGCCCGCCGACTTCTGGCAGTCACAGATGGCAACCTGGATCGGCAGCCGCAGCGCACCGCCGGCTCCCGTCGTGCCGCCCGTGCGGGCGCCGGCCGACGTGGTCGCGCCCAAAGGGGCAGCGGGCGAGTCGGTGACCGTGCTGACGGCACCGAACGCGACCGTGTTGTCGGAAGCGCCAGGGGTGCGCTCACCGGCAGGGGCTTCGCCGGCGACGGCGGGTGGACTGAAACTCGGCTTTGCGCAACCCGCTTGGGCGGAGGTGCGTGACGGGCGTGGGCAGATCGTGTTCTCGGGAGTGAGCCCGGCGGGCAGCCGGCGCGACGTCGCCGGGCAGCCGCCTTTTTCGCTGGTGCTGGGGAACGCGACGCAGGTGAGCGTCGAGTACCAGGGGAAGGTGGTCGATCTGGCCCCGCACATCAACGGCGACGTCGCGCGGCTGACCGTCGAATGAGGAAATGTCCGGTCGTGAGCACGCTGTGAGCCATCTCCTGTCTGCTGCCGCGCGGCGGCCAACGCGAACGGTCAGTGTCGGCCATGTCCGGATTGGCGGTGATGCGCCGGTGGTCGTCCAGTCGATGACGAATACCGATACCGTTGATGTGGTCAGGACGGCGATTCAGTGTGCCGAGTTGGCGCGCGCGGGATCGGAACTGGTACGGATCACCGTCAACACGTCGGAAGCCGCGGCGGCAGTGGCGCCGATTCGCGCCCACCTCGACCGCATGGGCGTCGACGTGCCGCTGATCGGCGACTTCCACTACAACGGCCATCGCTTGCTGGCCGAGCATCCGGCATGTGCGCTGGCGCTCGCCAAGTACCGGATCAACCCCGGCAACGTCGGCCATGGCCGCAAGCGCGACGAGCAGTTCGTACAGATGATCGAGATCGCGTGCCAGTACGACAAACCGGTGCGCATCGGCGTCAACTGGGGTAGCCTGGACCAGGATTTGCTGGCGCGCATCATGGATGAAAACGCTCATCGGGCCGAGCCGCGCGATGCGATCGAGGTGATGCGCGAAGCGATGGTCGCCTCGGCGCTCGAGTCGGCAGCCCGGGCCGAGGAAATCGGCCTGCCCGGCGACCGGATCGTTCTCTCGTGCAAGGTGTCCGGCGTGCAGGATCTGATCGCCATCTACCGCGAGTTGTCACGCGCCTGTGACTATCCCCTGCACCTGGGCCTGACCGAGGCAGGCATGGGCTCGAAGGGAATCGTCGCTTCCACGGCGGCAATGGCGGTCCTGCTGCAGGAGGGTATCGGCGATACGATCCGGGTCTCGCTGACGCCGCAACCCGGTGGCGAGCGCACGCAGGAGGTGATCGTCGCGCAGGAGATGTTGCAGACGATGGGACTGCGCGCCTTTACGCCGATGGTCGTCGCCTGTCCGGGCTGTGGGCGAACGACCAGCACCTTCTTTCAAGAACTGGCGCAGTCCATCCAGGAGCATGTGCGCAGCCGGATGCCGCAGTGGCGGCTGGACCACGACGGGGTCGAGAACATGACGCTGGCAGTGATGGGTTGCGTGGTCAATGGACCGGGCGAGAGCAAGCACGCGAATATCGGCATCAGCTTGCCGGGCACCGGCGAAGTACCGGCAGCGCCTGTGTTCGAGGACGGTGCGAAGACCGTCACCCTGCGTGGCGACCGGATCGCCGAGGATTTCACCGCCATCGTCGATGCTTATGTGGCGCGGACCTACCAGCGAAAGCCGACCGGCCGATGAGTGCAGTAAAGATCCAGTCCGTTCGCGGCATGAACGACATTCTGCCGGACGAGGCGGAGTTCTGGGAGATGTTCGAGGACACCATCCGGTCGTGGCTCAAGAGCTATGGGTATCGCCCGATCCGCCTGCCGGTCGTCGAGCCGACGCCACTGTTCAAGCGGGCTATCGGCGAGGTCACGGATATTGTCGAGAAGGAGATGTACTCCTTCGTCGATACCCTGAACGGCGAGCCGCTGACGCTGCGTCCGGAAGGCACGGCCGGTTGCGTACGCGCCGCGATCCAGCACAATCTGGTTGCCCAGCAGACGCAACGACTCTACTACCTTGGCCAGATGTTCCGGCACGAGCGGCCGCAGAAGGGGCGTTACCGGCAGTTCCATCAGGTCGGTGTCGAATCACTCGGCTTTACCGGCCCGGACATCGATGCCGAGCAGATCCTGATGGGAGCCCGCCTGTGGAACGACCTTGGGCTCGACGGTATCGCCCTGCAGATCAACACGCTGGGTGAGCCTGCGGAACGTGCGCGCCACCGTGCCGAGTTGATCCGGTATTTCGAGCACAACGGCGACCGGCTCGACGACGATGGCCGGCGGCGTCTCCACACCAACCCGCTGCGCATCCTCGACAGCAAGAATCCGGCGCTCGAGGATCTGATTCTCGGCGCGCCAAAGCTGATCGACCACCTCGGCGCCGAGTCGCTGGCGCATTTCGAGGGGGTCCAGCAGGTGCTGCGCGATGCCGGCCAGCCGTTCACCATCAACCCGCGGCTGGTGCGCGGCCTCGACTACTACAACCTGACCGTTTTCGAATGGGTCACCGATCGCCTCGGCGCGCAGGGGACAGTTTGTGCCGGGGGTCGGTACGACGGACTGGTGCAGCAGCTTGGCGGCAAGCCGACACCCGCCTGCGGCTTCGCGATGGGGGTCGAGCGGCTGATTGCACTGATTCGCGAGGCCGGCGGCGAGGCGAAGGCGGCGGCCGTCGATGTCTATCTCGTTCATCAGGGAACGGCGGCGTCGCGCCTGGCCGTCCGCGTCGCCGAGGCGCTGCGCGACCAGGGTATCGATGTCCTCTTCCATTGCGGCGGCGGTGGCTTCAAGGCGCAGATGAAGAAGGCCGATGCCTCGGGAGCCAGTTTCGCCGTGATCATCGGCGACGACGAAGCGGATGCCGGTGAGGTGACGCTGAAGCTCCTGCGTGCGACGGATAAACAGGCGAACGAGCAGCAGCGGGTCAGCGTCGATGGCGTCGCCGACGCCATCATGAGTCACATTCTGGATTGGGAAGAGTAAGCATGGCTACCTACGACCTCGAGGAACAGGAACAGATCGCCGAAATCAAGGCGTGGTGGAAGCAGTACGGCAACCTTCTGCTCGGCATCGTTACCGCGGCCTCGATCGGCGTCATTGCGTGGCAGGGCTGGAACTGGTACCAGCGCAATCAGGCGGCGCAGGCTTCGATGGTGTATGGCGTGCTGCAGAAGGCCGTGCGCGAGAATGATGCGCAGCGGATCAAGACGGCGGCGGGCGAGTTGCTCGAGAAATACGGCAGCACGGCCTATGCGCCGATGGCTGCCCTGAGCGCGGCGAAAGCCATGTTCGCCGCCGGCGACACCAAGACGGCGAGCTTGCAGCTTGTCTGGGTCGTCGAGCACGGCAAGGACGAGCTGCGCGATCTGGCTCGCTTGCGTCTGGCGGCCGTTCTCCTCGACGAGAAAGCTTACGATGAGGCGCTGAAACAACTCGCGGGCAACACCACCGGTGGCTTCGCGGTTCGTTTTCTTGGTAGCCGTGGCGACGTTCTCAGTGCCCAGGGCAAGACGGCCGAGGCGCGCGCCGCGTACCAGGAGGCGCTGGTCAGGCTCGATGAGGGCGACAAGACCGGCAAGGGCAAGAACACCCTGCAGGATCGGCAGGCGAATGCCGCCTTTCGTGAAATGCTGGAGTTGAAGCTGGACGCGCTCGGGGAGAGCAGCTGATGAAGCCTTCCCTGGTCGTCGTCCTGGTCCCGTTCCTGGTGGCCGGCTGTTCGACGCTCGACGCCCTCAATCCCTTTGCCAGTAGCGGACCGAAGATGGCGGAACTGCGCCCGATCGACGCCACTGTCCAGGCGCGGGCCATCTGGCAGGAAGGCGTCGGCAAGAGCGACGACTATGCGTTCACTCCTGCCGTGGTCGGATCGTCGGTCTACTCGGCTTCCCGAGACGGCACCATCGTTCGTCTCGACGATGGTCAGCCGGTCTGGCGAATCAAGGCCGAACAGGCGCTTTCCGGCGGCGTCGGCGCGGATGCTCGGATCGTCGCGGTGGGTACCGCCAAGGGTGACGTATTCGCCTTTGATGCGGCGGACGGCAAACTGGTGTGGAAAGCGAAGGCGAGCAGCGAAGTCATTTCGCCGCCAGCGGTGGGGCAGGGCATCGTTGTCGTGCGCAGTGGCGACCACCGCGTCGCCGCGTACGACACCAGCGACGGCAAGCGCAAGTGGGTCTATCAGCGCCCGAGTCCGCCGTTGTCACTGCGTGTGACGGCGAGTCCGCTGGTGGTCGATAGGTACGTCTTCGTCGGTTTCCCGGGCGGCAAGCTGATTGCCGTAAGCGTAGACAACGGCGCGCCGCTCTGGGAGGGGACCGTCGCCTTGCCGAAAGGCGCCACGGAACTCGACCGCGTCGCCGATGTGACCAGCGCCCCGGTCATCGATGGGCGGATGATCTGCGCTGCTGCTTTCCAGGGGCGCGTCTCGTGCTTCGACCTTGGCAACGGCAACCTCATGTGGGGACGTGACATATCGAGTGCGGCCGGGCTGACGATCGACAGCCGCTACGTGTATGTCGCCGACGACAAGGGGGCCGTGCATGCCCTCGACAAGGCAAGCGGTGCAAGCATCTGGAAACAGGACAAGCTGTTCCTGCGCAAGCTGACTGCGCCGCTGGTGCGTCGCAATCTCGTCGTTGTTGGCGACGTGCAGGGCGTGGTGCACTTTCTGAGTCGCGATGATGGATCCTTCGTCGGACGACTGAGCACCGATGGCAGTGCGATTCAGGCGCCGCTGCAGCCCCTGGGCAACAACAATCTCGTCGCGCAGACGCGCAGTGGTCGCGTGCTGGCGATCGAGGCCCAATGAAGACAAGCATCGTCCTCGTCGGGCGGCCGAACGTTGGCAAGTCAACCCTCTTCAACCGCTTGACCAGGACCCGCGATGCACTCGTCGCCGATCTCCCCGGGCTGACGCGCGACCGCCATTACGGACACGGGAAACTCGGCAGCAAACCGTATCTGGTGATCGACACCGGCGGCTTCGAACCGCTCGCCAAGGATGGCATCATGTACCACATGGCACGCCAGACCGAGCAGGCGATCGACGAGGCCGATGTCGTGATTCTCGTCGTCGATGGACGCAGCGGCCTCACCGCGCTGGACAAGGAGATCGCCAACCGTCTGCGCAAGGTCGACCGGCCGGTTCTGGTGGCCGTCAACAAGTCGGAAGGGATGAGCGTCGGTGTCGTCGTCTCGGATTTCCACGAACTGGGGCTCGGTGAGCCGCTGGCGATTTCCGCAGCTCACGGCGAGGGAGTGCGCGCACTCATCGACCTGGCGCTCGAACCGTGTGCCGAAGCGGTGGAAAGCGAGCCCGAGAGCGACGTGGTCAAGGTCGCCATCGTCGGCCGGCCAAACGTCGGCAAGAGCACGCTGATCAACGCGCTGCTTGGCGAAGACCGGGTCATCGCTTTCGACCAGCCGGGAACGACGCGCGATGCCATCGAAGTCGATTTCGAGCGCGGCGGCAAGAAATACACGCTGATTGACACCGCCGGCCTGCGCCGCCGCGGCAGAGTCTTCGAAACCATCGAGAAGTTCTCGGTGATCAAGACGCTGCAGGCGGTCGAGGACGCGCAGGTGGTTATCCTGGTGCTCGATGCGCGGCAGGACATTGCCGAGCAGGATGCCCACATTGCCGCTTTCATCCGTGAATCCGGGCGGGCGCTGGTGGTGGCCGTAAACAAGTGGGACGGACTCGACTCCTACGTTCGCGAGCAGATCAAGGGCGCTCTCGAGGGCCAACTGGGGTTCATCGATTTCGCCCGTTTCCACTATGTTTCGGCGCTCAGGGGGCAGGGCCTCGAACCCTTGTTCCGCTCGGTGGATGCGGCGTACAGGGCGGCCATCGCCGACCTGCCGACGCCGCAACTGACGCGCACCCTGAGCGAGGCGGTCGCCAGACAGGCGCCCCCGCGTAGCGGCTTGTTCAGGCCAAAGCTGCGCTATGCTCACCAGGGCGGGCGCAACCCGCCGCTGATCGTCATCCACGGCAATGCGCTCGACAAGGTTCCCGAGTCGTATCGTCGCTACCTCGAGCACACCTTCCGCGAGGTGTTCAAGCTCCAGGGGACGCCGTTGCGAATCCAGTTCAACGTCTCCAGCAACCCTTTTGCCGATAGGAAGCCGCCCGAACAGAACCGGCGGCACAAACCCGTGGTGAAAGCGCCGGTCAGGAAGGACGCCAGAGGGGGAGGGCCGGCGAAGGCTGCCGGCAAGCCAGTCCCGGGTGGGAAGACGAAGCCTGCGGTCAAGCCCAGGCAGCCATCCGGCCGGCGCTGAACGGTAGTCCGCGATGCCTCAGCTCCCCAGGATCCGAGAGTCCTCGCAACCCGGTTGTTTCGGTGGCCGCGCTATCTCGAGACTGCTTTTCCATGCTTGTCCTTGCTGGCCACTGTCCTTGCCGCAGTTGCGCTGGCCGCGTTTTCGGCCGATGATGATGGCTTTGCAGCCAGCGGAGCACCAGCTTGCTGCGCGCGATGGCTCATTGACGGCTGGGGGCCGGCGTCGGTGGGCGAAAGCTGTGGCTGAAGCCGGGCAAGGAACGTTTCTGGAAGATTGAAGGTGATCAAGGTTCTATTCGTCTGCATGGGAAACATATGCCGCTCGCCAACGGCAGAGGGTGTCTTCCGCCACTTCCTGCGCGAGAAGAACCTCGATGGTCAGATCGAGGTCGACTCGGCCGGTACCCATGGCTATCACGTTGGTGAGGCACCGGATCAACGCACCCAGCGTGCTGCAGCCAGTCGCAACTACGATCTCTCGAGCATGCGGGCACGCAAGGTGGCGGCTCAGGATCTGGCCTACTTTGATCTCGTCCTGGCCATGGACCACAACAACCTGGACGTTCTCAGACGCATCTGCCCGCCCGACAAGCACGATCGTCTGGGGCTGTTCATGAGTTACTCGAAGAACTTCGATGACGACGAGGTTCCGGACCCCTACTATGGTCTCGGCCACGGCTTTGATCTGGTGCTCGACATGGTCGAGGATGCGGCCAACGGGCTGCTCGAGAGCCTGGAGCAGCGCCTCCGCGATGAAGCCGATGTCGGTGTCGAGGAAAGTGCGTCGCCGCTGTACGGCAACAGCGCGAAGTGATCAGGGGTGCCGATGTCCTGCGGAGAGCAGGCAGTCGGGGCAGACGCCATAGATCACCTTGAGCGCTGCGGTGGCCGCGACCGTCAGGCGGCCATCGATGACCGCGGCATCCACTTCGCTCCACACCTTTCCTGCCCGGATGCGGTTGCAGATACTGCAGCGTTTGACGAAGCCGGACGCCGCCGTTGACGTCACGGCAGCAATCGTGATCGTGTAGGGTAGAGGTTCGGCGCGAATCTGGTGGTGACGGACGTCCAGCATCTCCTGAGCCAGCGGCACGATGGTCATTTCCATCAAGCGCCGGAACTGCGGTGAGTCGCATCGGTACGGTCGCCTGATGCTGCGTTTCAGCGTTCGCGCCGACATCAGCATCGTGCGCACGAACATCCGCGTGGCGTCGCCGGTAATGAATTCGTCAAGCCGCCGGCCGATCACCGTTCTCGCCAGGATCTCGCTGCCGTCGTTTTCTCGGGCGAAGCCATCCCAGTCGCCGCCGACGGAAACGATCCTGTCGTCGGAATCCAGTGTGTAGCTCAGTGTGGTGGTCGCCGTCTTCTCGCTTGCCTGATCGAGCGCTGTCGGGTCGGCGTTGCCGCTGGTCTCATCCGATGCTTTTGGCATCGGCTGCCTTGGCAGTGCGGGCGAGCACCCAGTCGGCGAAGGCGTCTGGCGCCAGCGGCTGGGCATAGAGAAAGCCCTGGCCGCGATGGCAGCCAAACGCTTCGAGCTCGGCGTGCTGGCCAGTCCTCTCGATTCCCTCGCCGACCACGCTCATCCCGAGTTGTCGCGCCAGCGAGATGATCACCGAAGCGATCGCGCGGTCGTCGGCATCCGTCGAGATGCCGTCGACGAAGCTGCGGGCGATCTTTAGTTCATGAATTGGAAAACGCTTGAGGTAGGACAGCGAGGAGAAGCCGGTGCCGAAGTCATCGATGCTGATCCGCAACCCGGACTCGACCAGTTCGGCCAGCATGCGCTGCGCACGATCGACGTCCATGAGCACGCCCTCGGTGATCTCGATGCACAGACGCTGCGGCGAAACTCCGTGGGCGCTGACAATGTCCATCAGGTCAGCCGCCATGCCGTCCTTGCGGAAATGGCGCGCCGAGATGTTGACGCTGATCCGCAGCGGCGGCAGTCCGGCCCTGTCCCACTCGATGATCTGGCGACAGGCCTCGCCAAGTACCCAGTCGTCGATGGCGAAGATCAGGTGGCTTTGCTCCGCGATCGGAATGAACACTACCGGGTCGATCACTTCACCGTTGTAACGCCAGCGCACGAGCGCCTCGGCGCCGACTACCGTATCGCACTCGAGCCTGACCTGTGGCTGGTAATGAACAAACAACTCGCCGTTCTCGATGGCCCGCCGCAGGCCAGTCTCCAGGGCCAGGCGCTTGCTGGCCTGGCTGGCCAGATCGGCGGAGAAAAAGCGGAAACCGTTCTTGCCGTGATCCTTCGCCCGATACATTGCCGAGTCGGCGTTGCGCATCAGGGAATTGGCATCACTGGCATCCTCGGGGAACATGCTCAGGCCGATGCTGGCGCTGATGAAGCATTCGTGCTCGCCGAAATGGTAGCTGGTGCTCAGCCCGGTCAGCAGGCGTTCGGCGGTCAGCGTTGCCTGCTGACGGTCGGCATTGACCAGCAGGACGACGAATTCGTCGCCGCCCAGTCGGGCAACGGTGTCTTCGGCACGCACGCATTCAAGCAGGCGCATGGCGGCCTGCTTGAGCAGCTTGTCGCCGGTCTCGTGACCAAGCGTGTCGTTGACCACCTTGAAGTTGTCGAGGTCGATGAACACCACACCGACGCTCTCGCGCGAGCGCTCGGCATGGGCCAGCGCCAGGTTCAGACGATCATTGAAGAGCGCGCGGTTGGGTAGCCCGGTCAATTCGTCGTGGGTGGCGAGATACTCGATGCGCTGCTGCGACTCGCGCACCTTGGTGATGTCGCTGAACATGCCGACATAGTTGACCACCTTGCCGTTCTTGTCCTTGACCGTATTGATCGACAGCCATTCGAGGTAAGGCTCGCCGTTTTTCCGGCGGTTCCAGATCTCACCCTGCCAGACACCGAGGCGAGTGACCTTGTCCCACATCTCGGCATAGAACTCGCGCGGCATCCTGTCAGAGCGCAGCAGACGGGGAGTCTTGCCGACCACCTCCTGCCGCGTGTAGCCGGTGAGGGTCGAAAACGAATCATTGATGGTCAGGATACGCTGCTCGGTATCCGTCACCATGACGCCTTCCGAAGCGCGGTCGAAGACCAGTGCGGCCAGCCGCAACTGCTCCTCGGCGCGCTTGCGGGCGGTGATGTCGGTGGCCTGGAAGCACAGGCCGGTAATCGCTCCGTCGTCGTCGAAAAGCGGAAAGCGGACAACCAGGAAGTGGCGTTCGCCAGCCGCCAGCGGCAGGGATTCTTCGCGCTCTATTCCCTTGCGCAGACGTATCGCCTCGAGTTCACTCTCGCGGAAGAGATCGGATACGGCTTCCGGGAAAAGTTGCAGATCCGTTTTGCCGATCACCTCGCCAGTAGCGAAACCGAAAGTCTGTTCGAACTTCGGGTTGGCGAACTGGTAGCGCCCGGGAGCGTCCTTCACCGCCATCAGCGACACCGAGTTGTTCATCACGGCCTGCAACCTGACCTGCGTTTCGCGCGCCGAGCGCTCGACTTCGTAGAGGCTGGTGTTGTCGGCGAACAGCAGAATGACGCCGGCGATCCGCTGCGTGTCGCGCAAAAGCGGCGCGATGTGCAGCGCGTAATGGCGCCGGTTGGCGTTGACAATCTGGCGATCGCGGGCGTTCTGGGTGTCGATCACGTGCTGGACGTCGGCCAGGAGATCCGGCATGTCGGGTGGTAGCGGCAGGTCGCGCAGGTGGCGTCCCGTCTGCGCCGCACCGAGCTTGAACAGGCGGGCGGCGGCGCTGTTGAAACGCTGCAGCGAAGCGTTCCGGTCGAGCACCAGCAGCGGGTAGTCGACACTGTTCTGGATGCTCTCCAGTTCGGTGTTGAGTTCCTGCGTCTCGGCGGTCTTGATCTGCAGCTCTTCGTTGACCGTTGCCAGTTCCTCGTTCGTCGATTGAAGCTCCTCGTTCGACGCTTCGAGTTCTTCATTCGACGCCTGCATTTCCTCGTTCGAGGCCTGAATCTCCTCATTCAGTGCCTGCATTTCCTCGTTCGACGTCTCCAGTTCCTCGACCAGCGTCTGCAGATGCTCGCGCGTCGCGGCAAGTTCGTCCTCGAGTTCCTTCTCGTCGATGCCGCCGCTGTCCTCGACCGTCGTCTTGCCGGGCGGTGGCAGAAGCCACTCGATACAGAGCATGAACAGGGCCTCGTTGCCGGTGTCCGAGACCGGGTGAACCGAGAGGCGAACGCCGCGCGTCGGGTCGAGTGCCTTGATGTGCCGGGGACGGCCGCTGACGACGGTCTGTTTGACCTGCGCCTGGCGCATCAACACCTGGACTTCGGTACGCAGCTCGCGACGGATCAGAGAGATCAGGTCGAAAGCCGGTCGCCCTGGCGACACGTTGAGCAGCCGGCTGGCGTCACCATGGATGTGGCGGATCTCGAACTTGCCGTTGATCAGGATCGTCGTCGGGATGAAATGGCGGCCAGCCGCCTCGAGCAGGATCGTTTCGAAGCCCTGCGGCGTAATCGGCTTGCCCGGTCGCTGATGCTGGTTGAGGCCGGCGGCCGGGAGCTGCATTTCCGAACGGAGCAGCGGCAGTCGGGCGCTGGTGCCGTGCCGACGATAGAGTCGGGCCTCCTTGTCGACGACCCCGAACAGCGCTTCCTGCTGGAAGATACCCTCCGATTTGCCGAGGAACAGGAAGGCACCCGGGTTGAGCGCGTAGTGGAACACCGACAGCAGGCGCGCCTGCAACTCGCTCTGGAAGTAGATCAGGACGTTGCGGCAACTGACCAGATCGAGGCGCAGGAAGGGCGGGTCCTGCACCAGATCCTGGCGCGCGAAGATCACCGCATCGCGCAAGCTCTTGTTGATCTCGTAGCGGTCGCCATGCGGCGTGAAATGGGCGCGGATGCGGTTGCGCTCCATGTGCGCGAGGTTGGACGCGGCAAACACGCCGCGCCTCGCCAAAGCCATCGCGTCGAGGTCGATATCGGTGGCGAAGATTTGCAGGCGATACTGGTCGAAGGCGGCGCCCAGCCGTTCGGCGAACAGGATGGCCAGCGAATACGCCTCCTCACCGGTCGCGCAGCCGGCGACCCAGACGCGGATGTCGTCACCGGGCTGCTTGCCGGCGAGAATCTCGCCGACCACCTTGTCGAGGCGCGAGAACGCGTCGGTGTCGCGGAAGAAGGCGGTGACCGAGATCAGGATGTCCTTGCACAGCTTGTCGAGTTCGACTGGCGTCTGGTCGACCACCTGCAGGTAGTCATGCAGGGTGCTGACATGGTTGGCGGCCATGCGCCGCTCGATGCGGCGCCACAAGGTCGGTTCCTTGTACTGCGAGAAATCGACCTTGGTGCGGCTGCGCACCTTGCCGAGCAGGGTCTTGAGCGTCGCCGGCGCGCTCGCCGCCTGGGTCGCCACCGGAATCAGCCCGCGGTTGAGGACGATCAGGCTGATTTCGGCACCCATCTGCTCCGGCGGTAGAATCCAGTCCACGCTGCCGGTGTCGATTGCCGACTGCGGCATGCCGTTGTACTTGGCCGTGTCGGGATCCTGGGAGAAGGTGAAACCGCCCGCCGCCTTGATTGCGTGGATCCCGGCGGCGCCGTCGGAGCCGGTGCCGGAGAGAATGATGCCGATCGTCGATTCGCCGACTTCTTCGGCGAGCGAGGCGAAGAAGCGATTGACCGATGGCTTGGGCATCGACTCGCGCGCTGGTTCGACCAGCCGGAAATGCCCTTCCTTGAGCGTCAGGTTGCGATTCGGCGGCGTGATGTAGACCATGTTCGGCTCGGGCAACATCCCGTCTTCGATGTCCCGGACGGTCATCGTCGTCTCGCGCCCCAGCAACTGCGACATCATGCTGCGATAGGTCGGTGACAAATGCTGGACGACGACGTAAGTGAGCCCGAGGTTCTTCGGCAGGCTCGGCAGCAGCAGGCTCAACGCTTCGAGACCACCGGCCGACGCGCCGACGCCGACGATGAAGGGTCGTTCATCGACTCTCACCAGGTGCGCGTCATCTTCGGCGGCAACCGGCGCCTTCTTCGCGCTCGTGCGCTTCTTCCTGGGTTGTTCTTCGTTGGCGATGCTCATCGCGGCGTCTCCGATTTGTCTGTAGCCGTCCGGCAGCGGTCAATGAAAGGCCCAGACGTTGACTCATGGTCTCGGCGCCGGGTTCCCTGCTGTCCGGGATGATAGCGCGTGTGAACTCGTCGGCAATGATGCGCGGGGCTGGTGGCAAGCACTGTCAGCGGTAACCCAGAGCCAGGCGGAAACCCGTGCTGCGCGGTCGGTAGGCGGGTTCGATGCGGCTGCGGGTCGCCGAGCGCGAGTAGCGGGCGGGGTCGCTCCAGGTGCCGCCGCGCAATACCCGCATTTTGCCGAAGCCCGGACCGCGCGGATCAAGCTGTGGTTCAGCGCGGTAATCGGCATACCAATCGGCACACCATTCCCAGACGTTGCCATGCATTTCGCGCAGGCCCCAGGGGTTGGCGGGCAGCGAGGCAGCGGGTACGGTGCGCTCGCGATAGATGCCTTTTTGTCCACCGGCGTAAGGGTAGGCACCGTGGTAGTTGACCTGCTCGGTGGTGACCTTGTCGCCGAAGGAAAAAGGTGTCGTCGTGCCGGCCCGGCAGGCGTATTCCCATTCGGCCTCACTCGGTAGGCGGGCTTCCAGTCCGGGCAGTCGCCGGTTCAACTCGGCGATGAAGCGTTGTGCATCATGCCAGGCAACATTCTCGACCGGATTCTGCGCGTTGTCCTGAAAGTGACTCGGGTTCACCGGCCAGACTCCCGTCCAGAACGCCTGCGTACAGGCCGTGTCGGCGAGCCAGAAACCGCGGCTCAGCGTCACCTCATGCAGCAGTTCGGCCCCGCCACGTTCGGGTTCAGCGAGCGGCGAACCCATGAGAAACCGCCCGGGCGGCACCCAGCGAAAGATCTGGCGTGCGTTGTCTACGCCGAGCACGATCGAGACACCGAACGCATCCTCGATGAAAGCGCTGGTCCACGGCACCCGGAAGGGGTCGGTGGACGGGATCTGGGTTCTCTCCTGGGTGAAGTCAGGGGGCATGGCTGTTCATCATCGATTGACCGGCGGCGAGCATTTGCCGGGAATCGCGTCGAGTCGTTCAGCCGCCAATATACCCCGAAGCAGGTCGTTCGGGGTGATGCATTGGTCACGCTCCTCACACCCCTTGCCTTTTTACCGAAGACTGTACGAAAATACAGATCTGAGACAGGGAGCCGCCATCATGCTGAAACTTACGCCGCGACAACAGGAAATACTCGATTTCATCCGCAACACGCTGGAATTCCGCGGCGCGCCGCCAACGCGGGCGGAAATTGCCAGTGCCTTCGGTTTTGCCTCGCACAACGCCGCTGAGGAGCACCTCAAGGCGCTCGCCAGGAAAGGAATCATTCTGCTCGAACCGGGATCGGCGCGCGGCATCCGTCTGGTCGAGCAACTCGGTCTGCCGCTGATCGGCAGTGTCGCTGCCGGGAGCCCGATCCTGGCGGTGGAAAACGTCCAGCGCCGTTATGCGCTCGATAGCAGCCTGTTCAGGCCGCGTGCCGATTTTCTGTTGCGTGTGCGCGGTCTGTCGATGATCAACGCCGGCATTCTGGACGGTGACCTGCTTGCCGTGCACCACAGCAGCGAAGCGCGTAACGGCCAGATTGTCGTTGCCAGGCTCGATGACGAGGTGACGGTCAAGCGTTTCCGTCAGCATAATGGCATTGTCGAGCTGATCGCCGAGAACCCCGATTTCGAGCCGATCGTCGTCGATACGAGTGCGCGTATATTGGCCATCGAAGGCATCGCTGTCGGATTGATCCGCGACAGCGAGGCGATGTGAGTGTGAACGGTTTTCGAGCATGCGCGCGTCGCCAATTCTTTCGCAAATCCTCGAGCGCCCCGATGTCTGGCGCGCTGATGATCTTGCCAGCGCGCCGCTGCCCGGCGTACCGACGGGTTTTGCCGAGCTTGACCGTGAGTTGCCCGGTGGTGGCTGGCCGCGTGGCGGCCTGATCGAGCTCCTGCCGGTGCGTCGCGGCGTCGGCGAACTGAGCCTGCTGCTGCCGGCACTGGCGCGGCTGTCGAGTGCTGAACTTGCCTGGCTGGTTTGCGTCGCCCCACCGCATTCCCTCTATGCGCCGGCATTGCACGCGGCCGGCGTCGACTTGTCGCGTGTGCTGGTAGCCAGTGCTCCCGGCCGAGATGCCGTCTGGGCCTGCGTACGCTCACTCGCCGCCGATGGCGTCGGCGCCGTCGTTGTCTGGCTGCCCGACGCCCAGGCAACGGCGCTTCGCCGCCTGCAGCTTGCTGCCGAGGCCAGTCGTACGCTGCTGTTCGTTTTTCGTCCGGCAGGCTGTGCCGAACAGTCCTCGCCGGCGCCGCTGCGCCTGCTGCTCGAAGGAGAGGGGGAGCAACTTGTCGTTCGTCTGCTCAAACGCCGTGGCGGCGCCCAGCCCGTGCCCCTGCCAATCGCCATTCACCGTCCGCTGCGTGTGAGTCATGCTCTGGCTTGCCCTGCACCTGCCACGGCTGCCGCTCGAAGTCTTTCCCAGCCTGCCGTCGCCTAGTGCCATCGTCAGCCGTGAGCGTGTCGTCGTCGCCGACGCCGCCGCAGTTTCGGCTGGCGTGCTACCGGGGCTGCGAGTGGCCGAGGCATGGGCATTTCTACCCGCCCTGGCCATTCAGGAGCGGGACGCCGGACGTGAGCGCGCGGCCCTGACCCGGCTCGCGTGCTGGGCCGGCGGATTCACTTCGGAAATCTGCGTTCTGCCACCGCAGACGTTGCTGCTCGAGGTGGCTGGCTCTCTGCGCCTCTTCGGCGGCGTCGCGCCCTTGTTCGAGCGCATCGTTACCGGCTGCCGCGAACAGGGCTTCACGTCGTGGGCAGCCTTGGCACCGACACCGCTTGCAGCACAGTGGCTGGCATTTGCCGGCGATCGGGAGCCTTGTCTCGACGCCGATCAACTGCCGCAGCGTCTCGGTAGGCTGCCGTTGGCAGTTCTTGATCTGTCGGCGCAGAGCCGGGCTCGTCTTGCCAGCTTTGGTGTGCGTTCGGTCGCCGACTTGCTGCGGCTGCCGCGCGCCGGCCTGGCGCGTCGACTCGGTGCCGACTTCGCTGCTGATCTGGCACGTGCGCTCGGAGAGTTGCCGGATCCGAGGGCGCGTTTTGTTTTTCCGGAACGTTTTTCCGAGCAACTGGAACTGCCGATGCGCGTGGAGAATGCGACGGCCCTCGGCTTTGCCGGGCGTCGTCTGATCACCTCACTGTGCGGCTGGCTTGCTGCCCGGAGGGGGGGCATCAGCGAATGCCTTTTCGAGTTTGCCCACGAGCGTGGTGCGCGGCAGCGATCGGCTACCGTTCTTGTGCTTCGTTTTGCCGGCGCGACGCGCGACGCGGAGCGGATCGCTCGCGTACTCGGAGAGCACCTGCAACGGCTCGAACTGCCGGCGGCTGCCGAGTTGATCAGTCTGCGAGCCGAGGCGCCGGAAGCGCTTCCCGGGCATACCGTGAACCTCCTTGGCGAGTACGGCGGAGGCGCTGGGGGCGCTGGCGGCGAATCGCTGGCGGCACTGGTGGAACGTCTGCAGGCACGACTCGGCAGCGGCAGTGTGCATGCGCTGTCCGCGGTCGCCGAGCATCGCCCGGAGAATGCTTCGCGGCCAGTCCCCCCCAGAGTGCCGGCGAGAGAAAGGTCTCCGGCCGGTCTGCTTGCTGCGGCAGCCTTGCGGGATACGTCTTGCGCTCCGCGTCCCTTATGGTTACTTGCCAGACCGCAGATTCTGCGTGAAGTGGCCGGCCGGCCACAGTGTGGCGGTCCCCTGCGATTGCTCGCGGGTCCCGAGCGCATTGAAAGCGGTTGGTGGGATGACGCCGAGCCCGCGACGGTGGGCGATGTGCGGCGCGACTACTTCGTTGCCATTTCCTTGCGAGCGGAGTGGTTATGGGTCTTCCGTAGCCGGGCCGGATGGTTCCTGCATGGAGTATTTTCCTGAGTACAGGCTGATTTTGCTGGAATTTCCCGCTCCCTCTTTTTATACTGTATGGACTGAAGGAATTCGACGCTTTACTGTGGAGCCCTGTCATGGAGATCAATCTTGCCGGAGTCTTACCGGAGGCTTTGCTGATCGACCTGCCGGAGATTGATGTCCAGCACGAAGAGATTTTTCGGCGTATCGAGTCGCTCAAGGCAGCATGTTTCGGTAGCGGGCCCGCACCTCTGGAAGGCTTCCAGAGTCTGCTCGATTATCTCAAGCACCATTTCGCCACCGAAGAGCAGGTGGCCCTGGAAGCCGCAGCAGACTTCGTCGATCACGCCAAAGTCCACCGGGAAAATCTGCATGCGCTGCGCAGGGCGTTGGGCGAGGTTCGCCACGGAAAGCGTGATGTGCATTCATTCCTGCGCTATGCCGAGTACTGGTTCGAGCGCCACATCAACGAGGAGGACAAGCCCTTCGCCGCCAGCGTGCGAGCGTGCCGGCTCAAGTCATCTACCGCTCCACAGCTCGTCGTCAGCCTTCAAGCCTGAGCTGCCAGACCGCTTCAGCGCTTTCCAGGCTCATCCATCATTAGCGTCGGGCCGCGCGTACCTACCTCGGCAACAGAGTGATAAACGTGATCTGCGTGGCTCTCACATCACCCCGGCGACTGCTCGAGACTGGCCCGGGATGGCCGTTGGTCATTCTTTTTTGCGTTCTTCGGAGCATTCTGGCAAGCTGATAACCGGAACAGCATATCTTGTCATAATTCATCACCAAGCCCTCTCCTTCGGCCGTCTTCAGACGGTCAGACCCTTCATAAACGAGCTTTGACCGACCATGAACATCACCGCCTCAACTGCCTGGAAGGCTATTGAAGCGCACCGGCTGTCGTCTTCGCCTGTGCATCTCAGAGAAATGTTTGCCCGCGATCCAGGACGAGCAAACGCTCTCTCACTGAGCTTCGATGGAATCCTTTTCGACTTCTCGAAGCAGCGAATCGACTCGACAACGCTGCCGCTGCTCACCGCGCTCGCCCGCGAAGCGCGGCTGGCTGAATGGACGGATCGCATGTTCGCCGGCGAGAGGATCAATGCCAGCGAAGACCGCGCCGTGCTCCATGTGGCCTTGCGGCGATCGGCCGGGCCTTTCCCTGCCGGTAATCTGGATGTCATGTCCGAGGTTCTCGCCACGCGCCAGCGAATGGCTGCCTTCGCCGACACTATTCGTTCCGGCAACGCCCTCGGTTTCACCGGCATGCCGATTCGTAACGTCGTCAACATCGGTATCGGTGGCTCAGACCTCGGCCCGAAGATGGTCGGTTACGCGTTGCGCTCGATGTCACATCCGGCACTTGGCGTGCACTACGTCTCCAATCTTGATGGCGCTCAACTGGCACCACTTCTGCAGACGCTGGATCCCCGCACGACCCTGTTCCTCGTGGCCAGCAAGACGTTTACGACCCAGGAGACGATGCTCAACGCGCAAACGGCTCGTGACTGGCTGGTGGCCAACCTGGGCGATGCCGCAGCAGTGGCCAACCACTTTGCTGCCCTGACTGCCAAACCGGAGCGTGCAGTCGAGTTCGGCATCAGACCGGATGCGGTCTTTCCCCTCTGGGACTGGGTGGGCGGGCGTTTTTCGCTGTGGTCGGCGGTTGGTCTGGCGCTGATGATTGCCATCGGTCCGCACGCTTTCGCCGATCTGCTCGCCGGCGCGCAGCGCATGGATGAGCATTTCCGGAGCACTCCCTACGAGCGCAACCTGCCGGTGGTGATGGCGCTGATCGGTATCTGGAACACCAATTTCCTGGGCGCCACCAGCAACGCCGTGCTGCCTTACAACGAATCACTGAAGTATTTCCCGTCTTTCCTGCAACAACTCGAGATGGAGAGCAACGGCAAGTCGGTCGGCATCGACGGCCAGCCGCTGGCCTGTGCGGCGAACCCCATCGTCTGGGGCGAACTCGGCAACAATGGCCAGCATGCCTTTTTCCAGCTTCTCCATCAGGGCGGGCGCCTCGTGCCCTGTGATTTCATTGCCGCCGTACGCTCCGACTACCCCTTGCCCGGGCATCAGGAGGCGCTGCTCGCCAACTGCTTCGCGCAGAGTGCGGCGCTGGCGTTCGGCAAGACGGTCGATGAGGCACGTAGCGAACTCAGTCGCACGCTGCAACCGGCAGCGCTTGCCGAACTCCTGCCGCACAAGGTGTTTCCCGGCAACCAGCCATCGTCGACGCTGCTGCTGTCGCGACTCGACCCGCACACGCTTGGCGCGCTGGTCGCACTCTACGAGCACAAGGTGTTTGTGCAAGGCGTCATCTGGGGCCTCAATTCCTTCGACCAGTGGGGCGTCGAGTTGGGCAAGGCCGTGGCCAACAGCATCCTGCCGGCGATCACGAATGCGGCTCTGGCGGAAAAGCTCGATGTCTCGACGCAGCAGTTGCTGGCATTCAGCCGGCAGCATCTGGCATGAACCCGCGCTACTCCGTTCTTGATACAGAGCGTTTCCTTTGTCACGAGGCTTAAGATGAACATAAAGGTGATCAACGTTCCCAGCACGCCTTACTCGGGCCAGAAGCCGGGGACATCCGGGCTGCGGAAGAAAGTGACGGTATTTCGCCAGGCACGATATCTCGAGAATTTCGTGCAAGCCATTTTCGACACGTTAACCGGTCAGCAGAGACAGACGCTGGTCCTTGGTGGCGATGGCCGCTATTACAACGATGTGGCCATCCAGACCATTCTGCGCATGGCAGCGGCCGCCGGATTCGGTCGCGTGCTTGTCGGTCGCGACGGCATTCTGTCGACTCCGGCAGCGAGTGCGGTGATCCGCAAGTGGCAGGCTTTCGGCGGCATCATACTGTCGGCCAGTCACAACGAAGGTGGCCCGAACGGAGACTTCGGCATCAAGTACAACCTCGGCAATGGTGGGCCCGCGAACGAAGCCTTTACCGATGCCGTCTATCGTCGTACGCAGGAAATCAGTGTCTATCATACCGTCGAGTCGCCCGACATCGACCTCGCCCACATCGGCGAAGCTGCCATCGGCGAGATGACCGTCAGCATCATCGATCCGGTAGCCGACTATGCGGAACTTCTCGAGTCGCTGTTCGACTTCGAGCGCATTGCCGGCCTGCTGGCGCGTCCCGACTTTCGTATGCGCTTTGATGCGATGCACGCGGTCACCGGTCCTTACGCGCACGCCATTCTCGAGGGTCGTCTCGGTGCTCCCGCGGGTACTGTGGTCAACGGCACACCGCTGCCCGATTTCGGCGGCGGCCATCCCGATCCCAATCCGGTGTGGGCCGCCGAACTCGTCAACGCGCTCGCGGACAGCGGTTCCGGCTTGTCGTTCGGCGCCGCTTCCGATGGCGACGGCGACCGCAACATGATTGTCGGTCGTAATTTCGTTGTCAGTCCGAGCGACAGTCTGGCAGTTCTCGCCGCCAACCACGCTCTCGTGCCAGCGTACGCCGGTGGCCTGGCAGGTGTGGCACGTTCTATGCCGACCAGTTGCGCCGTGGACCGCGTCGCCAAGGAGCTTGGCATTGCCTGCTATGAGACGCCGACGGGCTGGAAGTACTTCGGCTCGTTGCTCGATGCCGGCATGGCCACCCTGTGCGGAGAGGAGAGCGCCGGTACGGGCTCGAACCACGTCCGCGAAAAGGATGGCCTGTGGGCGGTCCTCTATTGGCTCAACATTCTGGCCGTTCGCGACATGCCGGCGGATGTGATCGTTCGTGAGCACTGGCAGCGTTTTGGACGCAACGTCTATTCCCGCCACGATTATGAGGGTATCGAGACGGCCAGGGCGGATCGCCTGATGGACGAACTGCGTGCCCGTCTGCCAGAGCTGCCCGGATCGCGCCGCAATGGCCTGCCGATCGCGGCGGCCGATGATTTTTCCTACACCGATCCGGTCGATGGGTCGCGTTCGGAGCGCCAGGGTGTGCGCATCCTGCTCGAAGACGGCTCGCGAGTGGTTTTCCGGCTATCGGGTACAGGCACTGAAGGGGCTACGCTGCGCGTCTACCTCGAACGCTACGTGGCCGATCCCAGCCTGCACGAAGTGCCGACACAGGAGGCGCTGGCGCCGCTGGTCGCCCTTGCCGACCTTGTAGCACAAATTACTTCGATCACCGGGAGAAACGGACCGGATGTGATCAGTTAGGAGTTGGTGACACCGGTGGGCGCCGCCAGATGCGATGAATGATGCTAACTAGAGGATACGAAAATGGTTGACAGGAAGACATTCCAATTACCACGCAAGGCGATAGCCCTGGTCCTTGCTGGTGGGCGTGGCAGCCGGCTGCACGAACTCACGGATCGTCGTGCCAAGCCGGCAGTCCATTTTGGCGGCAAGTTCCGGATTATCGATTTTGCCTTGTCGAACTGCGTCAATTCGCAGATCCGGCGCGTTGGCGTCGTTACCCAGTACAAGTCGCACAGTTTGTTGCGCCACCTGCAGCGCGGCTGGAACTTCCTGCATGGCGAAGTCAACGAGTTCGTCGACCTGCTTCCGGCACAGCAGCGGATAGACGAGGAATCGTGGTATCGCGGTACGGCGGATGCGGTTTACCAGAACATCGACATCCTCGAGACGTATACGCCGGCACCTGAGTTCGTGGTCATTCTCGCGGGTGATCACGTCTACAAGATGAATTATGCGGTAATGCTAGTCGACCATGTCGAGAGCGGCGCCGAATGCACCGTCGCCTGTATCGAGGTGCCGCGGCGAGATGCGAGCGGTTTTGGCGTCATGGCAGTCGACGAGAATGGCCTGATCACGGACTTTATTGAAAAGCCTGCCGATCCTCCGGCCATGCCGGGCAATCCCGATATGGCCATGTGCAGCATGGGGGTCTACGTTTTCAACGCGAAGTATCTCTATGCCGAGCTGGCTCGGGATATCACGGATCCGACTTCCAGCCATGACTTCGGCAAGGACATCATTCCGCGCGCCGTGGCCAACCGTGTGGCGGTTGCACATCCGTTCTCACGCAGTTGCATCGTCGCCCCGGACGAGCAGTTCCGGGAGCACTACTGGCGTGACGCGGGGACGATCGATGCGTATTGGGACGCCAACATCGATCTGACCGCCACGGTGCCTGCACTGAACCTCTACGACCGCAACTGGCCGGTCTGGACCTATCAGCAGCAATTGCCGCCCGCCAAGTTCGTACACAACCATCTTGACCGGCGAGGCACTGCCATCGAGTCCACGGTGTCCAGCGGTTGTATCGTTTCCGGCGAAGTCAACCGGTCGCTGCTGTTTTCCAGTTGCCGCGTTCATTCCTATGCACGCGTGAACCTGTCGGTCCTGCTCCCCGATACCACGGTCGGCACCCGAGCGCGCCTGACTCGCTGCGTCGTCGACAGCGACTGCCACATTCCGCCGGGAATGGTCGTTGGCGAGGATCCGGATGACGATGCGCGTCGTTTCCGGCGCACCGAAAGCGGTGTGACGCTGATCACGCGCAAGATGCTTGACCAGATCGCCTGACCTGCCTGAGGAAGCCGCCACTTGCGCGTTCTGCACGTTGCCGTCGAGATCTACCCGCTGGTCAAGACCGGTGGCCTTGCCGATGTCGTCGCCGCGCTGCCGGTGGCGCTCGCCGAACGCGGGCTGGATGTCCGTGTGCTGTTGCCGGGCTTGCCCGCCGTTCTCGATGGCGTCGTCGACCTCAAGCGGGTGATCCGCCTGGGTCCGGCCTTCGGTGCGGCGGTCATCACGCTGCGACTCGGACGTCTGCCGGACAGCGGCCTGCTGGCTTATGTCATTGATACGCCGTTTCTTTACCGACGCGACGGTAACCCCTATCTGGCTCCGGACGGCCGTGACTGGCGAGACAATCATCGGCGCTTTGCGCTCCTCGGCTGGATCGCCGCCCATCTGGCTGCCGGCGAACTCGATCGTGACTGGCAGCCGGAAGTGGTGCATGCACATGACTGGCACGCCGGCCTGGCCCCGGCCTACATCGCGCAAAATCCGGCGCTGAGCACGGCGACGGTGTTCACGATCCATAATCTGGCCTTTCGTGGCCTCTTTCCACTCGACCACCACACCGACCTTGGTCTGCTCATCTCCGGGGCGAACCAGAGCGCACTCGAGTTTCACGGGCAGTTGTCGTTCATGAAAGCGGCTCTCGTGCATGCGAAGCGCGTGAACGCCGTCAGCCCGACGTACGCCCGTGAAATTTGCACCCCGGAGTTCGGTTGGGGTCTCGACGGTCTGCTTCGCGACCGGGGAGCAGACTTGTCAGGCATTCTCAACGGTGTAGATTACTCGGTATGGGATCCGGGCAGCGACCGGGCGATTCATGCGAACTACACGGCAGGGGATCTGGGGGGCAAGAAAGCCTGCAAGGCCAGCCTGCAGGCCGAGCTGGGTTTCTCCGGCCGCGCCAACGCCCCGCTTTTCGCAGTGGTCAGCCGTCTGACCGCGCAGAAGGGCATGGATCTGGTTCTCGGCGCTTTGCCGACGCTGCTGGCGGGGGGAGGGCAGCTGGTCGTCGTCGGCAGTGGCGAAGCCGATATCGAAGCCGCTTTCAGGGCCGCCGCCACCGCTCACCCGCAGGCTGTATCGGTGCATCTGGGCTATGACGACGCGCTGTCGCACCGCGTCATCGCCGGCGCCGACATTCTGCTCGTCCCGTCACGTTTCGAACCCTGCGGTCTGACGCAACTCTATGCCTTGCGCTACGGCACCTTGCCGTTGGTACGGCGGGTCGGCGGTCTGGCAGATACGGTCATCGATGCCACTCCGGAACATCTCAAGGCGGGTAGTGCTAACGGTTTCGTCTTTGACGACGCCGGCAGCCGCGCGCTGGCTACGCGCATCGGTGAGGCGTTGGCACTCTACCGCGATCCCTCGGCCTGGCTCCAGGTGCAGCGGCGCGGCATGGCGCAGGATTTTTCCTGGGCTGATTCGGCAGTGCGCTATGAGGCGCTCTACCGGAGCATCTGAAATCCCCCTGCAGGAGAACTCCTTGTCCGTTGAGCCTTGCCTGATTCGACCATTCGCCGGTCTTCGACCACGCAGTGCCGATGCCGCCGCAGTAGCGGCGCCGCCCTATGATGTCCTCTCCAGCGAAGAGGCGCGTGTGGCGGCGGTCGGCAAACCCTTGTCCTTTCTGCATGTCTCGAAAGCGGAGATCGATCTGCCGCCGGGCATTGATCATCATGCCCCCGAGGTCTACGCCAAGTCGGCGGACAATTTCCGGGGCTTGATCGATGCCGGGGTGCTGCGTCGTGACCCGCATCCCTGTTACTACGCCTATCGCTTGCAGATGGGCCGGCATGTTCAGACTGGTCTGGTGGCGGTGGCGTCGATCGCCGCCTATGACAGCAACCGGATCCGCAAACACGAGTTCACCCGGCCCGACAAGGAAGACGATCGGGTTCGCCAGATCGAGGCCCTGAATGCGCAGACCGGGCCTGTGCTGCTCGCGCACCCTGAGAGTCCCGAGGCCGATGACCTGCTTGCGCAGGCCGCCGAGACAGCGCCCGTCGCTGATGTCCGGGCCGAGGATGGTATCCGCCATACCCTATGGACGATCGCAGACACCGATCGCATTGCACGGATTGACACGGTCTTTGGCGCGATGCCGAGTTTCTATATTGCCGATGGTCATCACCGGTCGGCGGCTGCCTCGCGAGTGGCAGCGGCCCGGCGCGGCCAGACAGCCGCGTTGGGTGGCTCGCAATTCTTTCTGTCCGTCATCTTCCCGGCGTCGCAGATGCGGATCATGGACTACAACCGGGTGGTGCGCGACCTCAACGGCCTGAGTCAAGAGGCCTTTCTGACAGCTGTCGGTGGACGCTATGACGTCACCCCGGCCGCTGCAGCGGTGCGACCCGAGCGGACGGGCGTTTGCGGAATGTATCTGGCGGGCCGGTGGTATCGGCTGGAAATCAAGCCCGGACTGATCCTGTCGGCAGATCCGGTGCGTCGCCTCGACGTCTCGCTGCTTGCCGAGCAGATTCTTGGTCCGCTGCTGGGAATCACCGATCTGCGCCGCGACACGCGCATTGATTTCGTCGGTGGCATGCGTGGACTGGCGGAACTCGAACGACGCGTGAACGGTGGCGAAATGGCCGTCGCCTTCGCCATGTTTCCGACACCGATGGCAGAGCTGATGGCGGTTGCCGACGCCGGCGAGGTGATGCCACCGAAATCAACTTGGTTCGAACCCAAACTGGCTGACGGCCTGGTCTCTCACCTCCTCGACTGAGCGGGGGCGCCGAGGTCAGTGGCTCCTGATCACCGATACTTGCGGCTTGCCCTCGGAGACTTCGCCGATGACCGTCGCGTGGTCGAAACCCTCTTGCAAGAAGATCGCCAGGACTTCGGTGACCACTTCCGGAGCACAGGCGACCAGCAGTCCGCCGCTGGTCTGCGGATCGGTCAGGAGCGCTCGTTCGAGGTCGCTGAAGCTCTTCTTCGGTAGCGCCACGTGCTCTCCGTAGCTTGCCCAGTTGCGCCCTGAAGCCCCTGTGATGCAGCCTTTGGCCCCATAGTCGAGAACATTCGACAGGAGCGGAAGCGCCGCGAAATCGACCACGGCCGCGACGCTCGAGGCCTTGCAGATTTCCACCAGATGACCGAGCAGGCCGAAACCCGTGACGTCGGTCATCGCGTGCACGCCGGCAAGGCAACCGAGTGCTCGTCCTGGCGTGTTGAGCTGGGTTGTCGAGGCGATCATCGAGGCGTAACAGGGGGAAGACAAAAGGCCCTTTTTCAGCGCCGCGCTGTAGAAGCCAACACCCAGTCGCTTGCCGAGAATCAGCTTGTCGCCGGCGCGTGCACCCGAATTGCGCTTGAGGTTGTCAGGATGGACCAGTCCAATGGCGACGAGACCGTAAATCGGCTCGACCGAGTCGATCGTATGGCCGCCGGCAATCGGGATGCGCGCCTTCGCACAAATCGATTCGCCTCCTTCCAGTATGCGCTTGATCGTCTCGAGCGGCAGCTTGCTCACGGGCATGCCAACGATGGCGAGTGCCAGCAACGGCCAGCCACCCATCGCATAGACGTCGGAGAGGGCATTGGTCGCCGCGATGCAGCCAAAATCGAACGGGTCATCGACAATCGGCATGAAGAAATCGGTCGTCGCCACCAGCGCCTGATCGGCGTTGAGTTGGTAGACGGCAGCGTCATCGCTGGTCTCTATGCCGACCAGCAACTGACTTGGCGCCAGACCCGGCGAGACCTTGCCGAGGATCTGCTCGAGCACGGCGGGTGCGATCTTGCATCCGCAGCCGCCGCCGTGTGAAAACTGGGTCAGTCTGACCGGCTCGCTCGATGTGGCTTGCGAAACAGGCAGTTCGGCAATCCTGGATTTCTTTCTGGGCATTGTTTTCCGATTCTTCTTCTTGCTGGCAGCCAGACCTGGCTGGTCGTCGCAGCGATGCGGCAGGATGCCATCGCCGGGGACAGATCAGGGGGAGTCAAACCCCGCCGCTTCAATGGCGTCCCTGAACTGGCCGGCGTTGGCCAGTTCAGGGTCGTAGGCAATGCTGGCTTCACCGGCCTCAAGCGCGACGTCGACCTGGAAAACGCCAGGCAGCGCCGTGAGGGCGCTGGTGACGGTCTGCACACACCGCTGACAGCTCATTCCGCCAATCGTGACCACGACTCTTTCCATTCGCTGCTCCGTTCCTTCTGTTGCGGCGTCGACCGCAGCCATTACGCGCATCCTTCACGTTGCGTCATCAGGGCGCCCGCTTCGTTTGCTCTGCGGCGCGCCAACGCTTGAGGAGCAGCGAGTTGGACACCACCGAGACTGAACTCATCGCCATTGCCGCACCCGCGATCACTGGATTCAGCATGCCCAGCGCCGCCAGGGGAATGCCAAGCACGTTGTAGATGAAGGCGCAGAACAGATTCTGCCTGATTTTCCTCAGCGTCGCACGCGAAAGCAGGATGGCATCGGCAATGCCATTGAGGTCGCTGCGGACCAGCGTCACGTCCGCCGCTTCAATCGCGGCGTCCGATCCAGCGCCGATGGCGAAGCTCACGTTCGCCGCGGCCAGCGCCGGCGCGTCGTTGATACCGTCGCCAACCATGGCCACGACCGCCTCGCCACTCTTGAGCGCGTTGATCGCGTCTGCCTTTTCACCGGGGAGGATGCCGGCGCGGAAGTCGACGATACCGGCCTCGGCGGCTATGGCTGCGGCGGTTGACGCGTGGTCGCCGGTCAGCATCACCACTTGTATGCCCATGCTTCTGAGCCTGCTCACCGCAGGCCGCGAGGTCTCGCGGAGCGGGTCGGCGATCGCCAGCAGCGCCAGAGCCGCGCCATCCCCGGCCTCGGCATCGCCGCCTTCCACCAGCACCACCACCGTCTTGCCGACTCCTTGCAAGGTTGCGATCAGCTCGCGGGGCAAGGCGCAGGTGAAGCTGTCGGGCGCGCCCAGGCGCAGCGTGCGCCCGGCGACGCAACCTTCGACGCCTCGCCCGGGAATCGCTCGAAACTCGGTGAGCCCCGGCAAGGCCAGGCCGGCGACCTGCGCCTGCTGCAGAATCGCGCGTGCCAGGGGATGTTCGGAAGCCTGTTCGAGAGCGGCCGCGAGGGCCAGGGCGGCGTCGGCCGACGTCGCCAGCGGCAAGATGTCGGTCAGCACCGGTTCGCCCCGCGTCAGCGTACCGGTCTTGTCGACCGCCAGTACGCTGACCTTCTCGGCGCGCTCGAGTGCTTCGCCGTTCTTGATCAGGATGCCGGCGGTGGCACCCCGTCCGGTCGCCACCATGATGGCGGTCGGGGTGGCCAGGCCGAGCGCGCAGGGGCAGGCGATCACCAGCACGGCGACGGCATTGACCAGCGCCGCGCTGAAAACACCGCCGAGGGTCCACCAGGCGACGAAGGTGCACAGGGCAATGACGCAGACGATGGGCACGAAGATTGCGGAGATGCGATCGGCGAGTCGCTGCACCGGTGCTTTCGAGCCCTGTGCCTCGGCGACCAGACGGATGATGCCAGCGAGCAGGGTGTGCTCGCCGACACTGGTTGCTCGGCAACGCAACATTCCCTCGCCGTTGGCCGTGGCGGCAAAGACGCGGTCGCCCGGGCGCTTGGCCAACGGCATGCTCTCGCCGGTCAGCATGGCTTCATTGACGGTCGACGATCCATCGAGCACCTCGCCATCGACCGGCAGGCTTTCGCCGGGGCGGACGATGAGGACGTCGCCCGGTATCAGCAGCGCCGCGTCGAGTTCGATCAGGCGGCCGTCGCGCTCGACGCGCGCCGTTCTGGGCTGCAGGCGAAGCAGTGCCTCGATGGCCTCGGTGGTTCTTGCCTTGGCGCGCGCCTCGAGCAACTTGCCGAGCAGAACGAGCGTGATGACCGCGGCCGAGGCTTCGAAATAGACGTGCAGGTCTGCGGCGCCGGTGATCGTGACGACGGCGCTGAACACGTAGGCCATGGAAGTGCCGAGCGCGACGAGTACGTCCATGTTTGCCCCGCCACCGCGCAAGGCCTTCCAGGCGCCATCGTAGAAGCGCCAACCGATCCAGAACTGGACGGGCGTGGCCAACAGGAGTTGCAGCCAGCGCGGCAGCAGGTCCGTCTGATGGTGTGTGCTGACATCGAACATGTTCAGCATCTGCGCGGCGAGTGGCAGGGTGAGCGCGGCGGCGATCCAGAAGCGGCGCACGTCTGCCTGCCGGGTCGCCAGTCTGCGGGCCCTCTCCTGTGCCCGCGAATTCTCATCGGCGAGTCGCCCGACGAAGCCGGCCCGCTCGATGGTAGCGATCAGCAGCGGCGGGTCGACGACGCCCGGGAGGTAGCGGACGGTCGCCCTCTCGGTGGCCAGATTGACGACCGCTTCGACGTCGGGCAAGCGATTCAGGAGCTTCTCGATCCGCGTCGAGCAGGCGGCACAGCTCATGCCTTCGATGGCCAGTTCGACCGTGCGCAAGGTCTGGGGCATGGCTAGGTCGAGAGCGCCAGATGAGCCAGCCCGAGCAGTCCCCAGACGCCAAAGCCGAGGACGAGCAGGCCCGACGCCCGGCGAATCGCCGGCTGGCGTGCATACGCCTGCAGACGGGCGGCCAGCAGACCGGCGAGGAGAAGGTTCGGCAAGGTGCCGGCGCCAAAGGCGAGCATCAGCGCCGCGCCGCTCAGGGCGGAACCACTGGTCAGAGCGGTTGCCAGCGCGCTGTAGACCAGGCCGCAGGGCAACCAGCCCCACAGCAGGCCAAGCGGGAAAGCCTGCGCCGAGCTGTGCGCGGGCAGGAAACGCCGGGTCAGCGGTTGCAGATGGACCCATAGCCTCTGCCCGCAGCGCTCGCTGAAAGCCAGGGCTCGGGTGACACCCATCAGGTAGAGGCCGAGTGCGATGAGCATCAGGTTGGCGAGCAGGTAAAGGAAACTGCGTACGGGCAGTTGCCCGGACAGGGCGACGCTCGCGCCACCGAGGGCGCCGGCGATCGCGCCGGCAGCGGCATAGCTGACGATCCTCCCGAGGTTGTAGGCCAGATGCAGCGTCAAGCGTGGCCGCGTACCCATCGCCAGGGCACCGACAATGCCGCCGCACATGCTGATGCAGTGCGTGCCACCGAGCAGACCGATCAGCAGCAGGGCGAGATAACTGGATTCGGGCATCAGGAGAGGCGGGGTCGTCGGACGGGAAGTGCGACGATTCTACTCCTCCCCACGTATCGACCGTTCGTCGGCCTGCGTCAGATCACTTTCGAATAGCGGGTGCGCTGCCGGTCGGCGCGCAGGTAGCGGTCGAAGACCATGGAAATTGCTCTCACCAGGATGCGTCCGCGCGGCATCACAGTGATCCACTTGTCGTCGACTCGCACCAGGCCGGCGTCGACCATTTCGCGCAGGTCGTCGAGTTCGGTCGCGAAGTACTTCCGGAAGTCGATCAGGTGCGCGATTT
Organism: Accumulibacter sp.; assembly: GCA_017302455.1. Lineage (GTDB taxonomy): Bacteria > Pseudomonadota > Gammaproteobacteria > Burkholderiales > Rhodocyclaceae > Accumulibacter > Accumulibacter phosphatis. The sequence goes on along the minus strand of JAFLDO010000023.1, from coordinate 25,200 downwards.
CGATCGATTCGATCGACAGTTCGAAGTGACACATCAATGACTGAATGATCGAGCGCCGCAGCAGGTCGTCGGCGTTCAGTTCGATGCCGCGATACACAGGCAGCGTGCCACTGTCGAGCAGATCGTAGTACTCGTCGAGCGTCTTGACGTTCTGGCTGTAGGTCGGTCCGACCTTGCTGATCGACGAGATGCCGAAGGCGAGAAGATCGCAGTCGGAATGCGTCGAGTAACCCTGGAAGTTGCGGTGCAGGCGTCCCTGTCGCTGCGCCGTGGCCAGTTCATCATCGGGTTTGGCGAAGTGGTCCATGCCGATGTAGATGTAGCCCGCTTCGGTCATCTTGCGGATCGCCAGGGAAAGGATCTGCAGGCGCGCGTCGGCGCTCGGCATGTCCGCCTCGAGGATGCGTCGCTGTGGCTTGAAGAGACTGGGCAGGTGCGCATAGTTGTAGATCGAGACGCGATCCGGGCTGACGGCAATCACCCGCTCCAGGGTGCGGGTGAAGCCTTCGAGCGACTGTTTCGGCAGGCCGTAGATGAGGTCCACGCTGATCGACCGGAAGCCCGCGGCACGCGCGGCGTCGATCACGGCGCAGGTCTCCGCCTCGCTCTGCACCCGGTTGACAGCCTGCTGAACGCCAGCGTCGAAGTCCTGCACGCCGACGCTCATCCGGTTGAAGCCCAGTTCGGCGAGCAATTCGACGGTCGCGCGATCGACCTTGCGTGGGTCGACTTCGATCGAATACTCGCCACCCTCGATCAGCCTGAAGTGCTTGCGCGTCGCCGCCATCAACTGGCGCATTTCGTCGTGCGACAGGAAGGTGGGCGTCCCGCCACCCCAGTGCAGCTGCGCGACCTCCTGATCGCCACCTTCGAGATAGCTGCTTTGCAGGGTCAGTTCCTTGGCCAGGTAGCGCAGGTATTTCGCCGATCGACCGTGATCCTTGGTGATTATCTTGTTGCAGGCGCAGTAGTAGCAGATGGTGTTACAGAACGGGATGTGGAAGTACAATGACAACTGCCGGCTGATGGCGCCGATGTTGCGCTTGCCAAGCCAGAGTTTGTAGGCGTCCGAGCCGAAGGCTTCAACGAAGCGATCCGCCGTTGGATAGGAAGTGTAGCGGGGGCCGTTGATGTCGAAGCGACGGATGATCTGCGGATCAAAGACAAGGTTGCCAGCGACGGAGTTCATGTTTCCACGACAGGTTTTGTTGGTTGCATTATCGGACCACGCTGAATCCAGCGGGTTGACGTGGATCAAACCCGGGGTTGAGTGAAAAGGATACGGATGTCCACCAGTGCCACGGCTGCCAGACTGGCCTTCGAGGTCGTGAAGACCGCCTGCTCGAACTGCAACCTGCGCGAGCTGTGCCTGCCCATCGGCATTGAGCCCGAGGATCTCAAGAAACTGGACGAACTGGTGTCGACACGCCGGCGTCTTCGCCGCGGCGACTATCTGTACCGTGCCGGGCAGGGTTTCGAGTCGATCTACGCCGTGCGCAGCGGTTTTTTCAAGACCGACGTGATGATCGAGGACGGCCGCGATCAGGTCACCGGCTTCCAGATGACCGGCGAGTTGCTTGGTCTCGACGGGATCAGCAGCGAAGTGCACACCTGCAACGCCATCGCGCTCGAAGACAGCGAAGTTTGCGCGATCCCGTTCTCGCATCTCGAGGGCCTGTCGCGGGAGATCCATACCCTGCAGCATCACTTCCACAAGGTGATGAGCCGGGAGATCGTTCGTGATCATGGGGTAATGATGCTGCTCGGCACGATGCGTGCCGAGGAACGCCTGGCCGCCTTCCTGCTCAACCTTTCGCAGCGCTTCAAGGCCCGCGGCTACTCGCCGGCCGAGTTCAACCTGCGAATGTCGCGTGATGAGATCGGCAGCTATCTCGGTCTCAAACTCGAAACGGTCAGCCGGGCGTTTTCGCGCTTCCAGGAAGATGGTCTGCTTTCCGTACATCAAAGAAAGATCCGGATTCTCAGCACTGACGGCTTGAAGAAGCTGATGACCCACCAGCGCAACTGAGCCAGCGGACGCCGGCCGACACCGGTAGGTCAGTCGATCCAGGCCAGCGGCCCCAGCGGGTTGCGCGTCAGTGCAACCGACACGATGTAGGCAAAGGCAAGCAGTGCGGCGGCAAAGAAGGCCGCGCGTTGGGCGTTATGGCGCGCGCGCTTGAGCGCCATCGTCCCACAGCCGATGTAAATCAGGAGCCCGATCAGTTTGGCGGTCAGCCAGTTGGCCGAGAAGGGGTACTGGGTGCTCATCACTGCCATGGCAACGGCGCTGGCCAGCAGGACCGTGTCGATGACGTGCGGCCATACGCGAACCGCCGGGCGCCGCAGCCATGACGATTGTCGCAGCGTCCACACGCCACGCAGGACGAAGCCGCTGCCGCTCAGGACGACGCAGCTGATATGGATTTGCTTCAGGATCAGGTAGGTCATCGACGGGTTCGGACGCCCGCTTGGGCGTTCTGCATGGCGGTCAGCGGCCCGTCGCCACGGCTGGCGCCAGGCCCTGGATCGTCGACCGATGCTGCTGGTAGAAAGTAACAGCAGCCAACAGGTTACGCAGCAACCAGCTATTGGCTACTACCAGCGCGATGCCTGCCGGATAGGTGAACCACTCCGGCCAGGCGACGGCAGCCAGCAGCACAGCCAGCGAGACGAAGTGCGCGCGCATCTGCCGGTCGATCTGCTCGCCGGCGATCACTTTGTTCATGTTCGGGGCCATCACTCGCCCGCCGCCCAGGTTCTGCAGGTGCAGCCAGACCAGGAATGGAACGATCTTGTAGAGCATACCGATCATTACCGACATGAATCCGCCAGACAGCACCAGCACACCGCACAGCAGAGGCCACTCCGGACGCTCGGCGAGTGTCGGCAGGAGCGATGCCAAGAACCAAAGCAGGCACGCCGCCAGTGCGCAAAGCATGGCGACTCGCCAGTAGTGCTGGGTAGCGTCGAAACGCGCACGCTTGCTGCGGCGCTGGACATGCAGCGTGACTGCGGCGAATACGGCGGCCGCGAGCACCAGCGCCCCCGCAAGCAGGGCCGCTGGCCATTGCCAGTCGGCCAATTCGACGACACTCCAGAGAGATAGCAGTACCAGCACGGACCAGCAGAAGTGGCGGGCCACGCCCGGTGGGTAGGGCGGGGTCATCTGGAACATCGGTACGACGACGAAAGCGACGGCCGCGAGCAGCACCATACCCCAACCGACGAAGCCCCAGCCGAGGTGAATCGACGTCAACTGCAGCAGGGGCAAAGCCAGCGACGCGTCGAGGGCAATGGCCAGCAGCGCGCCGATGCCTACCGTCATGCTCAAACCGACCAAAGACAGTTTCAGGCCCACAATCGTCGGGTTTCTGGACGGCACGCCATACAGGGCATGGCCGGCAGCACCAGCGAAGAGGGCAAGGCCGCTACCGAGCGAGATCACGGCCAGCCGGAAAGCCAGCGGCTGGTGGCTGAGGAAAGCCGCTGCCAGCAAAAGGGCGCCAAGCGCAATCGCCGCATGCACCACAGTCGCTATCAGAAGCGGCCGCGAGATGTTCGCTCCCGCGACCACCGGTAGAATCTGGAACATCGCGCCGAGCATCACCTGCAGCATGAACCCGGCGGTGATCAGATGCGTCAGCGCCAGCGCGGCGGGCGTCCAGCGCGAGGAAAAGAGATCGGGCCCGCTCCACAGCATGAGCAGGCCGGCGAGGATGGCGAACAGCGGAGCAGAAACAAAGAAGCGGATGGGCGCTGAAAATGGCGGCGCCTGATCGAAGGACAGCAGGGCCTGCATTACTGCGGCTGATGTCGGATGAGGACTTCCACCGTACCATCCGGCCGACACTCGGTCTGCCAGCTGAAACCGTTGATCTCGAGGGCCCTGTACAGCGGGTAGGGCTCGCGCGGCAGCAGTACCAGGAGCTTCTGCGCGTCGCCGAGTTGCTCGAGCGCCGCCATTGTCCGGACCATGGGCTCGGGTGGCTCAAGGCCACGCGCATCGATGACTATGTCGGCATCCATCCGCTTTACCTCGACGGTGACGTAAGGTGTTCATCGATCTGCGCCCGTAGTTCCGGCAGCAGATTCTCCAGTTGATCGGCCAGATGCTGATCACACATCGGATAGAGGACGTTCTCCTCCTTGACGTTATGCTGCTGCATCATGATCAGGAGTGTCTCGGCGTTACCCATGTAGTCGTCGGCGTCCCGCTCGGCGAGTGCCGTTTCGGCGGCAGCCAGCAATTGCCGCATCTGCACGTGTTCGCCACGCATCACTTGCGTCGGTCCTCGATACATGCCGGTGCGCTCCTCGAAGCGTGGAAAGAGAACAGACTCTTCGACCGAGAAATGATTCAGCATCGCGTCGCGAAAGCGAGCGAACTCTGTTCCGGCCCTTTCCCAGGCACCACCCTCGACCGCCGCCTCGACCGCGACGAGGCAAGCATCGCAGGATCGATGGTCCCTGGTCATGAAGTCCGTGATCTCGTGCATCGAAACACCCCCGCTGAATGATTCGTCGCATTGTGCGGTGCGGCGATGCCGCCAACGTTGACCGACATCAAGCAATACGCCCGGAGGGATGGGGCAAAACGCCGCACCTGCATGCCAAGGCGGGCGGTCGTTTGATTTCGATCAAGATTCAAGCACCGTTTCATGCCTATAGTGGGCTGTTGGTCCATTCCACTCTGGAGGAAGCGTCATGTTCAAGCACATCCTTGTTCCTACCGACGGCTCCGAACTGTCACAAGAAACCGCTCGACGGGCAGTTTCGTTTGCCAAGGAGGCCGGTGCCCGCATCACGGCGTTCTACGCCAAACCGGAGTACCCGGTGACCTACTATGGCGAGGGCGCACTGATCGACCCGACGACGCCCGAGAAGTTCGCCGAAATGGCCGAGCAGCAGGCACAGCAGACGCTGGATTTCGTCGTTGACCTGTGCCGGAACGCTGGCGTCACGGTCGATACCCTGGCGATTACGAGCGACGTCCCCTATCAGGCCATCATTGATGGTGCCACCCAGGTTGGCTGCGACCTGATCTTCATGGCTTCGCATGGTCGCCGGGGCTTCACGGCACTCTTGCTCGGCAGCGAAACCAACAAAGTGCTGACACACTCGAAGATTCCCGTGCTTGTCTATCGCTGATCGGCACAGCGGGGGGCGGTGCGCGCGCATGCGGCCGCCAGCGCGCTTGTCGCTCTTGTCATGGCCACCCGCTGAGTCGCGGAGCCTTCAGCGAGTGACGGCAGCCGTTCCTCGTCCGATTCGGCAAAGCACGTCTGTCGAACTGTGGCAAAATGCCTTGGCCAGTGGGACCTCCCGTGGCCAAATGCACTGCCACACAGGGAAGCAGAATGATCAGGAGTGCGCGCGCCAGTGTCCGGTAGGGAGCAGAATTCGGTAGCACCTCTAAGGGCTGCCGCGCTGTGGCTTGCCACGGCGTGTTCACCCACGCAAGCCGTGGATGTCGGGTTGGCCGGCGTATTTCCAGGAAAAGCGCTGCTGACCATCGACGGTGGCGCAGCGAGAACTGTTGCCGTCGGCGCGAGAACCAGCGAAGGAGTCAGGGTGCTGGCCGTAGACAGCGATTCGGCCACCATCGAGGCGGATGGCAGGAAACGCGTCCTGCGAGTCGGGCAGAACGTCGCGTCGCAGTCTTCAGGTCAGGCCGGTGCTACAGCGGTGCTTACCGGCGATGCTGGCGGGCACTTCGTGACGACGGGCAGCATCAACGGAGCGACGGTTCGTTTTCTCGTCGACACGGGCGCTACGATGATCTCTCTTGGCGCCAGCGACGCGCGGCGAATCGGTATCGATACCCGCAGCGGGCAGGCGGCTAGCGTCACTACGGCGAATGGTCAGGCGCGGGTGATGCGCGTCAAGCTCGATTCGGTGCGCGTTGGCGAGATCGTCGTCAATAGCGTCGATGGTCTGGTGCATGAACAGGACATGCCTCTCGCCCTGCTCGGCATGAGTTTCTTGAACCGTTTGGAAATGCAGCGTGATGGTCCGACGATGACCCTCAGGAAGCGCTACTAGGAGAGGCAAATGACGCGTCATCGCCCCAAGTCACTGAACATGCTGGGCCACGAACTCGATATCCTGATGGGCGAGCGGCAGACCTTGCTGAAGGTCGTCGGCGCGACGGCAGCCTTCATCGCCTCTCTCGACTCACGTCTGCTGCCGCCCGGTGCGATACAGTCGGCGGATCTGGTGGCGACGGCGATCAACACGCTGCCCGACGAAACCCTGCGCGAGGCGCTTGCGGCCGTACACGCGGAAATCGAGGAGGGCGAGCCGGTTGTCAGCGACTGAGATCCTGCTTGGTTCAGCGCCGCGAGTGGACCGGGGCGCCATCGATCTTGACAGCTTGCGCCGGGTCTTGTACCGCGAACCGGCGCGCAGCCCGGTCGTGCTTGAGGACGGTGTTGGCGACGAGGAATTGACTCCGGCGGCAGTGCTCTTTCCTATTGTTCGGAGGAGCCGCGAGCCGACGGTCTTGCTCACACAGCGCACTGCGCACCTGAAGGATCATCCCGGGCAGATCAGCTTCCCCGGTGGGCGTTGCGAATCGGCCGACGGATCGCCTGCCGACACGGCACTGCGCGAAGCTGACGAGGAAATCGGCCTGTCGTCGGCTCACATCGAGATCGCCGGCTACCTCCCGGAGTACCTGACCAGTACGGGTTTCCGCGTGACGCCAGTGGTGGCCATGATCACGCCACCCTTCGAGTTGCGGCTCGATGCGTTCGAGGTGGAGGAGGCATTCGAAGTGCCGTTGTCGTTTCTTCTCGATCCCGCGAACCACCAGCAGCACTCGCTGCACTACCGCGGCAAACTGCGCCACTACTACGCGATGCCCTACGGCGACTATTTCATCTGGGGTGCGACGGCCGGGATGATCATGTCTCTCTACCGGGCACTCGAGGCCTCAGCTCCCTAGCCCTTCCTGGCTTTCCTCAGCCCTCCCGGGTCCACCTTATTCCTCGTTTGCACCAACCCGCTGCTGGGGTGGTTGTGGAAAGTGGTCGTTGTCCTATATGACCATGGGGTTCGGGGAGTCGAGCCGGCGTTAGGACGAGATTCGCCTGGCGCTTCGTGCGGGCGACGTGGAACATGCGCGCCCACTGCTGGCCGAAGCGTGGGGAAAGCACAACGACGAAGAATATGGCGACTTCGGAAGCTTAGCGCGGCAAACCTTTGCTATCATTGACTGGCTTCCTGTGTGGCTCACTGCTCCCGGTTTCGCTGTCGTTGGTGATTTCGAGGATGCTGCCTACTGCTGGCGTAATCAAGCCGACAGGTGGCCAGGCGATGGTTTGGGCATCGTGCTGGCGAGTGGTTCCGGTGCGCGTGGCGTTCGTCTCGGCATTCCAGAGTGCCGGCAGCGGGCAGCGGGCAGCCGGCAGCCGCGTCGATCGAGTGGAGATCGGCCCCGGCGACGAAGCAGATGTTGATTTCATGGAGAGTGCCGTCGGGCTGGTATGGCGTGCGCTGGTGTTGTGGTGCTTGTTGTTGCTGCTGTTGGGGCTTGCCAGTCTGGTAGGCGGTTGATCGATTAATTACAGGAGTTTCTTCATGAGCAGAGAAGTCGTCGTTCTGAGTGCGGTCCGTTCGGCCATTGGTACCTTTGGTGGTTCACTCGCCAACATGGAACCGCATGAACTGGCCGGCATGGTGATGAAGGAGTCGATCGCCCGTTCCGGCGTCGATCCCCAGCAAGTAAATTACGTTGCCGTCGGCAACGTCATTCCAACCGATTCGCGCTTCGCGTACGTTGCCCGCGTGGCGTCCATTCAGGCCGGTCTGCCGATGGACTCGGTGGCCATGGCGGTCAACCGTCTGTGCGCGTCGGGCCTGCAAGGTGTGGTGTCTGCTGCCCAGAACATCATGCTCGGCGACTCCGACTATGGGATTGGTGGCGGTGTCGAGGTCATGTCACGCGGTTCCTACATGCTGCCGGCAATGCGCTCGGGCGCTCGCATGGGCGATGCCAAGGCCATCGACATGATGGTTGCCACACTCAGCGATCCGTTCGGTGTCGGACACATGGGGGTCACCGCCGAGAACCTGGCCAAGAAGTGGAACATCAGCCGCGAAGAGCAGGATGCGTTTTCGGTCGAATCGCAGCGCCGTGCCGGTGCCGCGATTGCCGAGGGCCGCTTCAAGTCGCAGATCGTGCCGATCGTCATGAAGACCCGCAAGGGCGATGTCGTCTTCGACACCGACGAGCACGTCAAGGCGGGAACGACAATCGAAGCCCTGGCCAAGATGAAGCCCGCTTTCATCAAGGATGGGACGGTAACCGCCGGTAACGCTTCGGGCATCAATGACGGTGCCGCTTTCCTCATGCTCGCCGCGGCTGACGTTGCTGCCCAGGCGGGTCAGAAGCCGATTGCGCGTCTGGTAGCCTACGCCATCGCCGGCGTGCCGAACGAGATCATGGGCGAAGGCCCGATCCCGGCAAGCAAGCTGGTGCTCAAGAAGGCGGGCCTGACGCTCGACCAGATGGACGTCATCGAGGCCAACGAAGCCTTTGCCGCACAAGCGATTGCGGTCAACAAGGGCCTTGGCCTCGACCCGGTGAAGACCAACCCGAACGGCGGCGCAATCGCCCTCGGCCACCCGGTCGGCTGCTCCGGCGCTTTCATCGCCACCAAGGCGATCTACGAGTTGCAGCGCACAGGCGGCAAGTACGCGCTGGTGACGATGTGCATCGGTGGCGGGCAGGGTATTGCGGTGATCTTCGAGCGCGCCTGAGACCGCGGCTCTTCGTGTTTCAGAAGCCCGACCGTTTTCCGGTCGGGCTTTTTTTTTTGGATGCCCTGCAATGCCGCTCATCGGCGTCCCGCGCAGTCGACACCCGTGCACTTCGGCGGGCGAGACATCGAGCCATGCGGATACCCAGCGCGTCTGTTTGCCGCTTCAGTTCGTCGGCCTGGGGATCAGCCCGCCCAACAGCCAGGGCGTCGCGACGCCCGATGGGCTCCGCTGGCGGCGGCAAGACGCGCCTGGGCGACCTGCTTTCGACGCCACGGCACCGTTTGCCGCATGGGTGGCCCTTCATAACGGCTCGAAGTCGCTACGGATAGTAGTGGTCGATTGCTCGGCGAGGCCGGCCTGGCGCGCGAACTCGGGCCAGGCATCAAGCGCCGCGCCCACGTCGGCGAGGGCCTCGAGCGGGCGGCGGACACCGAAACGCTCGGCCTCGACGAGCAGGTCGCTGCGGGTGATGCCGCTGAACTTGCCGTTGACGCTCAGCAGGTGCTGGTAGGTCCACTGGCCCCTTGGGTTGTGCGCGTGCGTCACGTCGTACGCCGGCGCCAGTTCCCAGTTCCCGCCTTGCTTCAGGCGGAAGGCAAAGTTCTTGGTATGGTCGTCGCAGTTTTTCGCCAAGACATTGAAGGCCATACGCCGGAACGCCTGCCCGAGTGCCTCGTCGCCGAGCCGGAGCCGCGCGATGGTCATGAACAGCTGTGCATAGGCGTGCGTGGCGCGCTGCTTGTAGTCCAGATGGCTCATGGCGCAGAGCGTCTGCACATGGTGCCGGACCGTGGCGCCATCGACGACATCGCGGTCGAAACGGCGGGTCATGAAGTGCGCCCTACCGCTTTCTTCGAGCAGGCGGCAGGGCGACATGCGAATACCCGCGGCACTCGCCATCAAGTGGTAGGCATACTCGATGCGCCCGTAGTCGGCGCTGCTGCCCAGTTCCGAGTCGTGGCCGACACCATCGAACTTGAGCAGCCAGTGCTCGAAGCCGGGGGCGGCGTCGAACTGCCCGCTGCGGATTTCCTTGCTCAGTGGATTCCAGGCAACGACCGCCTTGGCGCGTGCGCCGCCGGCCGACGTGCCGACGCGGATGATGTTGGCGAGCGCGGCCTGTGCCTGGACGTCGCCGGACAGGTCGGCGTGGATGACCTGGCGTGCGGCTTCGACCAGACTCTTCATCGCCAGCGGTTCGGCGCTCTCGCGGTGGGCGCCGCGCGCCGGCTTGAACTCGAGCGCACCCATGCCGCGCCGGCCCATGTAGGCCAGGCGGTCGAGGGTGGTGACGGCGCGCCGCTCGACGCCGCGCGCGCTCATCCAGGCGTCGATCAAGGCGTTGCCGAAATCGTCCGGCAAGGCATCGGCGAGCAGACCGGGGAGGCGTCTGTAGCTGGCTTCGGACAGTTCGGGGAAGGCAAAACTCGGGCGTGGATCGCCCACGGGCATGGTCAGCGGCGCCAGGTCGATGCCGCTGCGTCGCCAGGCGGGGTCATAGGCAAACACATAGCAGCCGAGGCGCGGATCGGGCGCGACCGCGCCGACGCGCTGGCCCCAGATACGAATTTCGATGACCGGGGTGTTCATCCGCTCGCCGTCGGACGTCGGCGGGCGCGCTGCGCTGGCTTGGACTGGCGCAGCAGGTCGAGCGGATTGACGGTGGCTTCGGGCGCGAGCAGGTCGATCCCTTGCAGTGAATCGAGCGCCTTCAGTACGCGTAGCAGCGTCTCGACGGTCGATCCTCGGCCGGTTTCGAGATTGCGCAGGGCCTTCTCCGAAATGCCGGCCTTCTCGGCCGTGGTGCGCTGATCCAGGTTCCGACTCAAACGCAAGCGCTTCAGGCGCTCACCGAGCTGGTGCTGAAGTTCGTGCGGGGTGCTGAACAGCAAGGCAGTCATTGCTAGTTTATACGGTAAGGTTGTGCCGGTTAGTGCCGCTTTGTCCTCATAAGCGGCACGTTAAGGATGTCAGTCTATCAGCTCATCGGTGATCATGCCGTGTTTACGGGAGGCCTCCATGGCGTGCGAGATCGCAGAGGCGAGAAAACCCCATGGGATCTCGCGACGGCGCCGGGTCAAGAACTCCGTCGTTGAGCACCCCCGCGGTCAGGGCACATATCCTTCGAGCTCGAATTGCACCGCCGCCCTCGATCGCCCCTGCCCAAAACTGTTTTCGTCGTCGACTCGGCGACGGCCTTTCGGCCAGGCTACGTTATCTCGTGCCGTGAATGAAGCATCGCCCGCCGCAGGCTCACAGGATGCGACAGCGAACCTTGTTCCGGAAATGCCTTGCAGGCTTCACGTGGGCAGGATGCCACGCATGCGTGAGCCTGTGCGCGTGCCATCGGGCCGTCGCTCCCGCAGCGACTGGCGGTTTGCCGCCGGAGAGGACATCGTGCGGTCCGCTTAGCGGGCCTGGCGACGACGTCGCCAGACGGCCGGGCGCTGGAAACCGTCTGGGTCGATTTCCCAGGGTGCCGGCTCACGAAAGGCGTGCGGCAAGGCGTGCGTATCGGTGACGCCGATGAGCAGGTTGAACATCGTCTGCAGGCGGTCGAAGAAGCTGGGGTCGCGAGAGGGCATGGCGGGCTCCGGTGGGGTTGACGGAAGCCAGTGTGATCCCCGCGGGGCTCACCAAGTGAGCCAGCCAAGCCGCTACCCGCGATAATTTTCCAGCGCGCGCCGCAACTCCTTCGCCACTCTTGCCTGCAGCGCCGCCGGTTCGACGACCTCGCAGTCGCTGCCGTACTTGAGGATGTCCATGATCAATTCGCGATCATCGGCATAGGGCACGCGCAGCTCGTAGCTGCCGTCGTCGAGGAGCCTGCTTTCCTGCTTCGGGTGCCAGCGCTCCGAGGCGACCCAGCGCGCTCGTTCCGGCGTGAAGCGCAGCACAGCCCAGGAGACCCGGTCGCCCGCGAAGATCCCGTAACCGGAGCCGAGCACCTCGTCGAGGCGCTTGTCGGCAACATCCCTGGCGCGTTTGTCGAGGATTTCCGCGTGTTCGATGGCGTCGACCGAGAAGGCACGCAAGCCATCGCGTAGATGACACCAGGCATCGAGATACCAGTTGTGGCGGTAGTGGTTGAGGCGTTGCGGCGAGATTTCCCGCTCGGTCACTGCGTCGGTGCCGCGTGCATGGTAGCGGATGATAAGGCGCTTTCGCCGCAACAGGGCCGAGCCTACTGCCTGGAAGTGGTCGAGATGGAAATCCCGCGCGCCGACCGTCTGGATGCGGATGCGGCGCTGGATTTCCTCGACCGGGTTGTCGGCCGTGCCGAGCAGGCCGGTGAGGCGAGCGAGCAGAGGCTGGATCTGCGGTCCGAGCAGGCCGCCGGTGTCGAGGTTCGAGAGCAGATGCTGCATGGTCAGCAACGCATGGATTTCCTCGGCGGTGAACCACAGGCCGGGGAGTTCATACTGCGGGCCAACCCGCTGCTCGGCCGTCTCGAAACGGTAGCCGCCCAGGTGGCGGTCGAAGATCAGCGGGGCGTTCAGGCGGTCGCGCATGTAGGCGATGTCGCGCTTCAGCGTCGCCCAGGAAACGCCCAGGCGCTCCTGCAGTTCCGCGCGCGTGACCGAGTGGCGAGCGCCGAGAATCTGGTCGATCTGGTAGATACGTTGCAGGCTGCTCATGGCTGACATCCGAGGACGATGTATGGCTTTACAGGCTCGATAGGTGAGCTCCCGAGGTTGTATCATGGCATGCAAGCCGTCGCCATTGAAGGATTGCGGTCAAAGGCTCGCTCACGAAAAGAGCCGACTTGGGGAGTTTGAGGCTGCCGAACAGGGAGCGGGTCGTGTCCGTATGCTGCGGCGGGTTGACCAGAGCGTGCGATTGGGTTGGTGTAAGCAGTGGGTCGCTGCCGCTGCGCCGAGAAAATAACCAAGAACAAGGCAAACATGGACGTCTTCGAGTTCAGGGAGAAACTGGTCGGTGAATACAGCCAGTTCACTCGCAGTTTCACGCGCATCAAGTCCGAGGACATTGCGTCCTTCGTTGCCGCTGCTTACGAGTCGCAACGCTACTGGCCTGCACCGCTCGTCCAGGTCAATCCGAACTTCAAGGCGGGCCACAGCGTCGAGGAACTGGTCACGGCCGGCAGTCTTCACCCGGAGTGCGCGCGAATTTTCCGCGGGGGCAAGAGCGTCAGTTCGGCCGGTGTATCGCTGAAACTCTTCAGGCATCAGGAGGAGGCGATCAGTTTCGCTCAAACGGGTACCAGCTACGTCCTGACCACCGGTACCGGCTCGGGCAAATCGCTCGCCTACTTCATCCCGATCATTGATGCCATCCTCAAGGCAAAGGCAGCCGACCCAGCGCCGCGGACTCGCGCCATCGTCATCTACCCGATGAACGCTCTGGCCAATAGCCAGCTCGAGGAACTCGGCAAGTTCCTGGGCGACTACGGGGATCACCCACCGGTGACTTTCGGCCGCTACACGGGCCAGGAGGACGATGAGGAGCGCCAGCGCCTGGCGGCGCATCCGCCGGACATCCTGCTCACCAATTTCATGATGCTCGAACTCCTGATGACCCGTCAGGACGAAAAGGACAAGGCCGTCATCCGCAACGCCAAAGGCTTGCGCTTTCTGGTGCTCGACGAGTTGCACACCTACCGCGGACGCCAAGGTGCCGACGTCGCCCTACTGGTGCGACGGGTTCGTGAGGCACTGACCGATCGGCTGCAGTGCATCGGCACCTCAGCCACGATGGCTACGGAAGGCACGGAGGCCGATCGCAATGTCGTCGTTGCCGAAGTCGCCACGCGGCTGTTCGGCACCACGATCTCGCCCGCGCATGTGATCACCGAAACGCTGCAACGTATTACCCCGGAGAAGCTCCTCGTTGAACACATCCGTGCTTCCCTGACGACGGCAATTCGGACTGGCCTGCCCGAGAATCCTGCATTCTCCGACCTGGCGACGCACCCGCTGGCCGTGTGGACCGAACTCACTCTCGGTCTGGCGCGGGAGGAGGGCAAGTGGCGCCGGGCCAGGCCAATGACCCTCGAGGCTGCAGGTACCCGCCTCGCCTCTGATGCAGGCATTCCGGAAGGGACGGCGCGCGAGATACTCGCCGACTTCCTGCTCCTGGCGTATCACACTACCGACAAGCCGCCGGAGGATGGCGGACGCAGCCTGTTTGCCTTCAAGCTGCACCAGTTCATTTCCGGCGGCGGCAAGGCGTTCACCACGCTGGATGCACCCGGCAAACGTTTCCTGACGCTCGATGGCAGCCAGTACGTTCCCGGCGACCGGGGCCGCAAGCTCTACTCGGTGCATTTCTGCCGGGATTGCGGTCAGGAATACCTTCCGGTCTGGGATGAGAATACTCCCCTTGGCCGCCAGTTCTCGCCGCGCAACATCGAAGACCGGTCGCATGAGGATGAGGAGGTCAGGAACGGCTTCTTCATGCCGGACACCTCCGCGATCTGGGAGGACACTCTCGACCGCTATCCGGAATCCTGGCTGGAGCGTTCGGGGGACAACTACCGCCTGAAATCGACCTATCGGCGTCGGCAGCCGGTCCACGTCCGGCTCAACGGCGAGGGTGCGCTGGACAATGGCGGGGTCCCTGGTTGGTACATCCCTGGCAGCTTCGGCTTTTGCCTGAACTGCGGAGTGATCCATCACACGGCCGGGCGCGATTCGCTGCGCTTGGCTGCACTCTCCGGCGAAGGTCGTAGCTCGGCCACCACCATGCTGACCCTCGCTTCCCTGCGCTATCTCTACGAGCAGGACGCCCAGTTGAGCGCCGAAGCCAAGAAGGTGCTCGGCTTTTCAGACAACCGCCAGGATGCCGCGCTGCAGGTCGGGCATTTCAACGATTTCCTGCAGATCCTCCTGCAGCGGGCGGCGTTGCTGGCAGCCGTGCAGGCCAGCGCCCAACAGGAACTCGATGAAAGTGCAATAGCCGGCGCCGTGTTCGCTGCGCTCGGCTTCGACCGCGACGACCCCGGAGTGCGCGCCGAATTCATGCAGGATCCGGACGTGCGCGGCAACGCCCGGCGTCTGGTCCAGGACACGCTGCGCAACATTCTCGGCTACCGAATCTACTACGACCTGCGGCGCGGCTGGCGCTTCAACAACCCGAACCTGGAACAACTCGGCCTGCTGCGGATCGCCTACCGCGACCTCGAAGAACTGTCGAACGACGCCGAAATGTGGCAGGAGGCGCCGCTCGTCCTGCAAGCCGCCTCGCCGACGGTGCGCCAGCGCATTCTCGATATGGTGTTCGAGTCGATGCGTCAGGGGCTCTGCCTGGCCTCGCGCTACCTCGACCGTGCCGAGCTCGATCGCCTCAAGACCGCGAGCTACGCCAACCTGCGCGAGCCCTGGGGCTTCACCGAGGATGAACATCCGGTGGCGGCGAGCTGGTTCATCACCGTCAGTCGGCCACTCGACGAAGATCGCCGCAACGTTGAATACCTCGTTTCCGGCAGCGCTCGCTCCAGGCTCGGCCGCCTGCTCAAGCAGCCCGCCACCTGGCGCGAAGAAGACGAAGCGGACAACCCGCACGCCGCCCGCATCAGGGACGAGCACTACCAGGACATCATCGCCGCGCTGCTCAAGGCGGCCAAGACCTATGGCCTCGTCGTCGCCGAAGAGACCGAGTTCGGCATGACCGGCTACCAGCTCAACGGCAGCGCCATCGTCTGGCGACTGGGCGATGGCCAGAGTGCGCGCGGTGCCAGTGACAACGCCTTCTTCCGGGGACTCTACGCCAACATCGCCGGCCTCCTCGCCAACCCCGCCCACCGCCTGTTCGACTTCGAGGCGCGCGAGCATACGGCCCAGGTCGAACAGGACGATCGCCTCGAACGTGAGGCCCGCTTCCGCTTCACCCGCAAGGACCGCGACGAATGGCTGGAGAAGACCGGCAAACCGCTCGAATGGCTGCCGGTAATGTTCTGCTCGCCGACCATGGAACTCGGCGTCGATATCTCGTCGCTGAACACCGTCTATCTGCGCAACGTGCCGCCGACACCCGCCAACTATGCCCAGCGCAGCGGCCGGGCAGGGCGCGCCGGCCAGCCGGCGCTGGTCATTACCTACTGCGCCGCGCAGTCGCCGCACGACCAGTATTTCTTCCGCGATCCCGTGCGCATGGTCCATGGACAGGTCAATCCGCCGACTCTCGACCTGGCCAACCGCGAGCTGATCCAGAGCCACCTGCACGCTGTCTGGCTGGCGGAAACCGGCGTCAAGCTCGACAAGAGCATTCGCGGCCTGCTCGACATGAACGCCGAGCAGGCGCCGCTCGCCGAACATCTGCGCCAGTCCCTCGATGCCGATGCGCCACAGCGCCGCGCCCACGCACGTGGCCTCAGCATTCTCGCCGTGCTGGCTGGCGAACTCACCGCCGAGAAAGCGCCCTGGTACGACGAACACTTCGCCGAGCGCGTATTTGCGCGTGCCTTTGCCGCGTTCAACGCGGCGCTTGATCGCTGGCGCGATCTGTTCACGGCTACCAAGCGGCAGATGGAGATCAACCAGCGGGTGATGAACAACCCCGCGGCCAGCGAGCGCGAGCGCAAGGACGCCAAGCAGCGGCACGACGAAGCCTTCCGCCAGCAATCGCTGCTCCTGCAGGAATCGGGCAGCGCCAATTCCGACTTCTACACGTATCGCTACCTGGCCAGCCAGGGTTTCCTCCCCGGCTACAATTTCCCGCGTCTGCCGCTGATGGCCTACATCCCGGCGCGCCGGGGCAAGATCGGCCGCGAGAACTTCCTGACGCGCCCACGTTTCCTCGCCCTCGGTGAATTCGGTCCCTACAGCCTCATCTATCACGAAGGCAGCCAGTACCGTGTCACGCGTGCCATGCTCGGCGTCTCGGGCGACGATCAGGTCGCCCTGGGCGCCCGTCTGACCACCGAAGTCGCGCGTATCTGCCCGGCCTGCGGCTATGGCCACTTCCGCAGTCAGCGCGACGCCGACCGCTGCGTGTCGTGCAATGCGCCGCTGGCCGACGCCAGGGAAGTGCAAGACCTCTACCGCATCGAAAACGTCTCGACGCGGCGCGCGGAGCGAATCACCGCCAACGAGGAGGAGCGGGTACGGCAGGGTTACGAGATGCAGACCACCATCCAGTTCGCCGAGCAGGATGGCCGGCTGCAGCGTCTCGACAGTCATCTTGCCGACGGTGCCGAGACCGTACTCACTCTCCAATACGGGCCGGCTGCCACCGTCTGGCGAATGAATTTCGGCTGGCGGCGGCGCAAGGACAAAAGCATCCTCGGGTTCATGATCAACCCGGTCACCGGCCACTGGGTCGGCGGTGCCGAGGAGAGCGGCGAACCCGAACCGGACGCGCCGCCCGACCGCACGCCGCCGCAGCAAATCGTTCCTTATGTCGAAGATCGCCGCAACGTGCTGATCGTCCGTCCGCCGGAGACGTTCGAGGCGGCAACGATGGCGACGCTGCAATACGCCCTCAAGCGCGGCATCGAGGCCGTCTACCAGCTCGAGGAGAGCGAGCTGATGGCCGAACCGCTGCCCGGCCGCGACAACCGCCAGGCCATCCTGCTCTACGAATCGGCCGAGGGCGGGGCGGGGGTGCTCACTCGTCTCGCTTCGGAGCCGGCGGCCCTCGCCAGGGTCGCCGAGGAGGCGCTACGCATCATGCACTACCAGCGCCCGGCTGACGGCCTCTGGGAGCGGGAAACTCTCGTCCAGGATGTCGACGCGGCCGGCAAGCCGATTTGTGAAGCGGGCTGCTACAAATGCCTGCTTTCGTACTACAACCAGCCCGATCACACCGTCATCGACCGCCAGGATGCAGCGAACGAAGGCAAGGCGCTCGACATCCTCTGCCGCCTGACTCGCGCGCAGGGCCGCTTGGGGACCTTCGGCCGCACGCCGGAGCGGCACGAGGACGAACTTGCCCGCCTCTCCGGCAGCAGCCTCGAGCAGGCCTGGCTTGCCCATGTCGATCGCCACGGCTATCGGCGTCCGGACCGTGGCCAGGAGAGCATCCCCGACTGCAACACCTGCGCCGATTTCTTCTACGCCGACTGGAAGGCCGCCATCTACATCGACGGCCCGCAGCATGACGAAGCGGCGCAGCGCGAACGGGACGAAGCGATCAACCGCGCGCTGGCGGCGTCCGGCCACTATGTCGTGCGCTTCCCCAAGGAACAGGCGCGCTGGCCTGAAATCTTCACTGCGCATGCGGGTCTTTTCGGCCCCAGCAACGATCACTGAGCGCAACCAATGAACTCCCAAGTCAGCTTTCAACCCGGCAGCCTCGTCGCCGCCCGCGGCCGCGAGTGGATCGTCCTGCCGCAGTCGGACGGCGATACCCTGCATCTGCGCGCGCTCGGTGCCGCCGAAGACGACGCGACGCTGATCTACCTGCCGATCGAGCCGCAGCCGGTGACGCCGGCGAGCTTTCCCTGGCCGACCGTCGCCGAGGCTTCCAACCACGCCGCCGGGCAACTGTTGCGTGACGCGTTGCAACTCAAGCTGCGCACTGGCGCCGGCCCGTTCCGCAGCTTCGGCAACATCGCCGTCGAGCCGCGCGCCTACCAGCTCGTGCCGCTGCTGATGGCACTCAAGCAGGCAGTCGTGCGCCTGCTGATTGCCGACGACGTCGGCATCGGCAAGACCATCGAAGCGGCGCTCATCGTTCGCGAACTGATCGACCGTGGCGAGATTTCCCGGCTGACGGTCCTCTGTCCACCCCACCTGTGCGAGCAGTGGCAGCGCGAACTGCAGCAGCGCTTCCACATCCACGCCGTGGTCGTGCGCAGCAGCACCGCCGCCCGCCTCGAACGCGGCCTGCCGGCCAACCAGTCGGTTTTCGAGGCCTACCCCCATACCGTGGTCAGTCTCGACTACATCAAGTCCGACCGCCGCCGTGACGAGTTCCAGCGCGCCTGCCCGGAGTGCGTCATCGTCGACGAGGCGCACACCTGTACCTTCAGCGGCCAGGGGCGCCAGCAGCGCTACACGCTGCTCAAGGGCCTCGCCGAGAATCCCGACCGGCACCTGATCCTGCTCACCGCTACCCCGCACTCAGGCGACGAGGAAGCCTTCTTCAACCTGCTCGGCCTGCTGCACCCATCGTTCCGTGAACTCAAGGACGCCGCGGCCGGCAGCCGCCAGCCTCTGCGCGAGCAGCTCGCCCGCCATTTCGTCCAGCGCCGCCGGCCGGACATCGAGGAATGGCAGGATCGCCAGGTCTTCCCCGAGCGCCTCACCGCCGAGATCACCTACCAGCTCACCGGCGCCTGGGGCGGCCTGTTCGAGGAGGTTCTGTCCTATGCCCGAACGCTGGTCGAGCGCGCCGAGGGCCAGGGCGCCATGCGCCAGCGCATGAGCTGGTGGGCGGCGCTGGCGCTGCTGCGCTGCATTTCCTCGTCGCCGGCGGCGGCGGTCAATGCCCTGCGCACGCGGCTCGCCGGTGGCTCGCTCGATACTCTCGAAGATCAGGGGCAAAGCCTCGAGGAAGCCGAGGCACAGGGGCGCGAGCGCGTCCTCGACGGTGCCGACGACGACCTGAGCACCCAGGACATCGAACCTGCCGCCTGTACCGAGGACAGTCAGCTCCTCAGCGAACTCATCGCCAAAGCCGAGGCGCTCGCCGGCCCCGGCCAGGACCCCAAGCTCAAGCGCCTGCTCGAACATCTCGCAGAACTGACCGCCGCCGGCTTCCAGCCGGTCGTCTTCTGCCGCTACATCGCCACCGCGCACTATGTCGCCGACGCGCTGCGCAAGGCCCACAAGAGCCACCTCGTGCAGGCCATCACCGGCGAGTTTGCCGCCTCCGAGCGTGAAGCTGCGGTCGACGCCATGGGCGAGGCCGAAAAGCGCATTCTCGTCGCCACCGACTGCCTTTCCGAAGGTGTCAACCTGCAGAACCTGTTCACCGCTGTCGTCCATTACGACCTGTCGTGGAACCCGACCCGCCACGAGCAGCGCGAGGGCCGCGTCGACCGCTTCGGCCAGAAGGCGCGCGAAGTCCGCACCACCATGCTGTACGGGCGCGACAATCCGGTCGACGGCGCCGTGCTGCATGTCATTCTCAGAAAGGCCGAGAGCATCCGCAAGGAACTCGGCGTCCTCGTGCCGATGCCCGACGACGAAGGCCGGCTCACCCAGGCGTTGGTCGGCGCCGTGCTGCTGCGCCAGGGCCGCCTGGCCACCACCTCGCCGCAGCGCGCGCTCGACTTCGGCGAGCCGGCGCTGGCGATCGAGACCGCCTGGCAGTCGGCGCGGGAGCGCGCATCGCGCAACCGCACCCTGTTTGCGCAGCGCCGCCTCAAACCCGAGGATGTCCTGCCCGAATGGCGGAAGACGCTCGCCGTGCTCGGCGGCGAGGACGATGTCGAGCGCTTCGTCCGCCGCGCCGCCACTCGCCTTGGCGCGCCACTCGAAGCCGTGACCAAGGCCACGGCCGCCCACTGGAAACTGCACATCGGCAGCCTGCACGCCGCCGCCCTGCGTGAGCGCCTGGGCGGGGAGGCCCTGGAAGGCACATTGCGCATCGATTTCCACCAGCCGCCGGCCCCCGGCGCAGTGTTCATCCACCGCACGCATCCGCTGGTCAGTTGCCTGGCCGACCACCTGCTCGAACAGGCGCTCGACGATCACGCGGCCGATGCCGACGCCGCTAGGGTCGCCCGCGCCGGCGCCATCTTCACCGCAGCCGTGCCGGCCCGCACCGCCGTCCTCCTGCTACGCCTGCGTCACCAGCTCAACGTCACCCACCGCCAGCAGTCGCGCCTGCTGCTGTGCGAAGAAACGGTGACCGTCGCGCTGCCGGGCCCCGAAGGTGGCGAACTGCTTGCCGGCGACAGCGTGCGCGCGCTGCTGGACGCCGAACCCGCACGCAACATGCCGCCGCCGCTGCGCGACCATCACCTGCGGCATTTTCTCGACCAGTTGCCGGCCTGGCAGCCCGCTCTCGAAAACCTGGCCCGCCAGCGTGCCCAGGCGCTGCTCGCAGACCACCGCCGCGTGCGCGAGGCCGCTCGCGGCAGCGGCGAATACCGCGTCACGCCCAGCCTGCCGGTCGACGTGATGGGGGTCTTGGTGCTCGTGCCGGCGTAGCGCGACAGCCAATCCGGACACATCAAGATGATGAATTCATTGGGATTTCGGGTCGCTGTAGCGTTAAGCATTGATCGCCATCCTTAATTTGACGGACCAGGATCACGCCCCGGGGGCTTGCCGCTGTCCCGGAATTTTCGCGCAACCAGCGGTTTTATAAGAGATTTTCGCGCTAGACTTTGTAGTGTAAAAAAAGTTACACAAAACGAATTCATGACATCCTGGAAATTTTACGGTCGTCGCGACGAGCTGGCGGCGATCAAGCTGCTCCTGACCCGGGGCCGCTGGTTCTTCTGCGCGATCAGCGGTCGCCGCCGCATCGGCAAGACTTCGCTGATCCGCGAGGCGCTTCTTGAAACGCAGGGCGGAACCGGCGCGGCCGGCGCGCTTTACGTGCAGATTCCCGACAGCGACGAACGCGATGTCGTCGCCGTGTTCACGGATGCGCTCGCCGCGTTTGCCGATGCCAGCCCGGGACGCCTGCCGGACAGCGTCGTGACGGACAAGCTGCGCCGCTTTTCCGACATGGTGCGTGCCATTGGCGCGCTTTGCCGGGCCGGCATCATCGTCGTCATCGACGAGTTCCAGTATTTCAACCGCAAGGCGCTGTCCGCCTTCACGTCGCTGCTGCAGGCGGAAGTCGATACGCTCACCGGATCGGCCCATGGCGGCATATTCGTGCTCGGCTCGATCCACACTGAAATGACAGCGCTCCTCGAAGATCGCGGCTCGCCGCTCTATGCCCGCGTGACCGATCGCCTGAACCTCGACCACTGGGATTTCGCCACCCTTTTCCAGGTCTTCGCCGATCAGGGGCTGGACAGCCCGCGCGACTGGCTGACCTTCTGGTCGGTCTTCGAGGGCGTCCCCAAGTTCTACCGCGATTGCGCCTACCAGGGCACCTTCGCGGCCGATGACCACAGCGCAGCGGACCGTATCATCGACACCCTGTTCCTGTCGGCGCGCGCGCCGCTCGTCGAGGAGGCCAGTACCTGGTTCCTGCGCGAACTGCGCGGCGCCGGCGTCTCGCTGCTGCGTCTGCTCGCCCGTCAGCAGCCCTGCGCCCAGCAGCAGCTCTCGGCCGCCTACGCCGAGAGCCTCGGCGACAGCCGATCCTTCGCCACCTACCTGGCGACGCTGGTCGACCGCTACCGTCTCGTCGAGCGCCTCAGCCCGGTCTTTGCCCAGGCCGGCAGCCGCCAGGCCCGCTACCAGATCGGCGACAACTTCCTCGCCGCCTGGCTTGCCGCCATCGAACCCGCGGTACAGGCCGCGCGCGTGCAGCCGCTGGCGCAGGCGCTGAAGATCGGCGCGGTTCGTCTCGAAAACCACGAAGGCCCCACCTTCGAGCGCATGGTCCGCAAGCTGATGGCCGAAGCCTCGCGGCGCGGGGCCGGCGACTTCCCGCTGACCGACATGGTCCACGGTTACTGGAACCGTCCCCGAGATGCCGCGCGTCTGGTCGAGATCGATATCGTCGCCGTCAACGAAGACGACCGGCGTGTCCGCTTCGGCAGTTGCAAGCGCGCTGCGGCGAAGCACACCCCGGCCGCGCTGACCACCTTCGGGCAGCACGTCGACGACTTCCTCGCGACGGCGACCGGGCGTCGCTTCAAGGGCTGGCAGCCGGAACGTGCGCTCTACGCCCCGGATTTTCCGGTCGCTGAACGGCAGGCCTTGCAGGCTCGCGGCTATGTCTGTGTTGACCTCAATGACTACCAGCGCTGGCTTGCCGCGCCAGGAACCAACTGAACCGGGAACCCCCATGGCCCGCCGCTCGAGCACCGAACTCGCCTTCACCGCCCTGACCATCGAAGGCGGCCTGCTGGCGCCCGATTTCCTCAACCGGATCGCCCACCTCGAAGCCGCCGCGCAGTCCGAGGCCGACTACGACATCCCGCGAGGTCTCAAGCTGCGCGAAGAGATCGGCCGCTACTGGAAGATCGCCCAGAACCTCTGGCAGGATTTCGCCGCCCGCCGCGAACGCAGCGACCGCGACCCCTGGGCCAACAGCCGCGACTTCGTCGAACCCTTCTGCCGCCAGGTACTCGGCTTTGCCGATCTCAAGCGTGTCAGCCAGGTCGCCGTCGGCGAACGCAGCTTCCCCATCGGCTGCGCCGCCGGCGAAGGGCGCGTGCCGCTCGTCTTCGCCGCGCACGACCAGCCGCTCGACAAGCCGGGCAGCCGGCACGGCGACGGTACGCGCCGCCGTTCGCCCTTCCTGCTCGCCCAGGAGTATCTGAACGCCAGCCACGCCGTGCTGTGGGCCGTCGTCAGCAACGGCCTGAAGCTGCGCGTCCTGCGCGACAACGCCAGCCTCACCCGGCCGGCCTACATCGAGGCCGACCTCGAAGCGATCTTCGCCGAAGGCCTCTACCCCGATTTCGCCGCGCTCTGGCTGCTCGCCCACGCCACGCGTTTCGGCCAGGCCGGCGCCGACCCCGCCGACTGCCCGCTCGAACACTGGCGCAACACCGCGCAGGAAGACGGCATCCGCGTTCGCGACCGCCTGCGCGAAGGCGTCGCCAATGCCCTGCGCGTGCTCGGCAGCGGCTTTCTCGCGCATCCGGCCAACGGCGAGTTGCGCCGCCGCATCGAAAGCGGCGAGCTGGGCACCCAGATCTACTTCGAGCAACTCCTGCGCCTCGTCTATCGCCTCATCTTTCTCGCCACCATCGAAGACCGCGAACTCGTCTTCGCGCCCGACGCCGGCGCCGAGGCCCGCGCCCGCTACCAGGCCGGCTACAGCCTTGCCCGCCTGCGCCACCTGGCCGCCCGGCGGCGCAGCTACGACCGCCATGCCGACCTCTGGCAGGCGCTCTCGATCACCTTCGCCGGCCTCGGTGGTGGCCAGCCAGCGCTTGGCCTGCCGGCGCTCGGTGGCCTCTTCGACGCCGCGCAATGCGCGGACCTCGACGCCGCCCAGCTCGACAACCAGTCGCTGCTCAGCGCGCTCTTCGGCCTCTGCTTCTTCCGCGACGGCGCCGCGCTGTCGCGCGTCAATTACCGCGACATGGATTCCGAGGAACTCGGCAGCGTCTACGAAAGCCTGCTCGAACTGGTACCCGAACTGAGCCTGAGCGCCAGCGTCCGCCGCTTTGGCTTCATCGGCGACGCGGAGGAGCACGCGGGTGGCAGCACCAAGGGCAACGCCCGCAAGCTCAGTGGCTCGTATTACACGCCCGACAGCCTGGTGCAGGAGCTGATCAAGAGCGCGCTCGACCCGGTGATCGCGCAAGCGCTGGCCACCCACCCGCAGCGGCCGGTGCAGGCGCTGCTCGAACTGAGCGTTTGCGACCCGGCCTGCGGTTCCGGCCACTTCCTGCTTGCCGCCGCCCGCCGCATCGCCGAGGAAGTCGCCCGCCTGTCAGCCACCGACGGCAACCCGCTGCCGGCCGACTACCGCCACGCGCTGCGCGACGTCGTCGCCCACTGCATCTACGGTGTGGACAAGAACCCGCTCGCCGTCGAACTTGCCCGCACCGCGCTCTGGCTCGAAGCCTACACTCCCGACCGGCCGTTGACCTTCCTCGACCACCACCTGCGCTGCGGCGACGCGCTGCTCGGCATCCTCGACCCGGTGATTCTCGAAGCCGGCATCCCCGACAAGGCCTTCAACGCGCTCTCCGGCGACGACAAGGCCGTCGTCACCGCGCTCAGGAAGGCCAATCGCGACGCCCTGAAGGCGATCGAGAAGGCGAAAACGCGCGCCGCCTTCAACCTTGCCCTTGGCTTCGACGCCGCGCCCGAGGCCGCAGCGCTCGACGCCCTGCCCGACGACACGTTGGCCGCGCTCGAAGCCAAGCGCGCAGCGTTTGTCGAGGCCGAAGCGAAGAGGGCCGCCTCGCGCGTCCGGCTGGCCGCCGATCTTTTCGTCGCCGCCTTCGTCCTGCCCAAGGCGCCACAGACGATGGCGAGCGTGCCGACCACTCAGGATCTCTGGCTGGTGCTCAACGGGAGCGCTCCGCGCCCAGGCGTCGCGGCAGAGGCCGCCAGTGCCGCGCAAACGGCACTGGCCTTTCACTGGTGGCAGGCCTTTCCGCAGGTGCGGGCGAAGGGTGGCTTCGATGTATTGCTCGGTAACCCGCCATGGGAACGGATCAAGCTGCAGGAGGAGGAATTCTTTGCCAGCCGCAGCCCGCTGATCGCCGAAGCACCGCACAAAGCCGAGCGCGGCCGGCGCATCGAACTGCTTCGCGATGGCATGCTGCTGCACACGCTCTATCCGGAAGTCGAAGCGGCGCAGGGAATGACGCCGCCGAACGTCGCCGAGCAGGCCCTGCACGCCGACTTCATCGTTGCCCGCCGCATTGCCGAGGCGGCCAGCCTGTTCGCCCACGATTCCGGGCGCTACCCGTTGACCGGCGTC
>JAFLDO010000022.1 GCA_017302455.1 Accumulibacter sp. | reverse complement strand
GACCGCTACGGCCGCTGCCTGCGCCGCGGCATCGGCCGATCCTTCGCCCTGCACCTCCCGGAGCCACGATCGCATCTCGTAGTGCGCGAAGAGCTCGATCAGGCGCTCGCGATCTGCCGGACGCGGCGCCAACTCGCGCAGCGCGAGCGGCAGTTCGAGATCGCAGCGCACGCTCACCAGGCGCCGCGCCAGCGGCAGGAAGTCGAGCGAACGGCGCAGGTTCTGGCCGACGACGCCACCGATGGCTGCCGCGGCGGCGATGACGCCGTCGAGCGAGCCGTACTGGTCCAGCCACTTCACCGCCGTCTTGGGGCCGACCTTGTCGACACCCGGCACGTTGTCGACGGCGTCGCCGATGAGCGCCAGGTAATCGACGATGCGTTCCGGTGGCACGCCGAACTTGGCGCGCACACCGGCTTCGTCGAGCGCCTCGTTGCTCATGGTATTGATCAGCGTGACGTGCGGGCCGACGAGTTGCGCGAGGTCCTTGTCGCCGGTGGACACCACCACCTCGATGCCGGCCGCCGCTGCCTGCGTGGCGAGCGTGCCGATGACGTCATCGGCCTCGACGCCGTCGATGCTCAGCAGCGGCCAGCCGAGCGCGGCGATGGCGGCATTCAGCGGTTCGATCTGGCGCACCATGTCGTCGGGCATCGGCGGGCGGTTGGCCTTGTACTCGGGGTACCAGTCGTCGCGGAAGGTCTTGCCCTTGGCGTCGAAAATACAGGCCTTGTAGGTGATTCCCGCTGCCTGGTAGTCGCTTTCCAGGCGGCGCAGCATGTTCAGGACGCCGTGCAACGCGCCTGTCGGCTCGTTCTTCGTCGTGCGCAGGTCGGGCATCGCATGAAAGGCGCGGTAAAGGTAGGACGATCCGTCAACCAGCAGCAGGGTAGGCATCGGCAGGCCATGGCAAGGGCGAAAGGACGAAAAAACGAAAGAGCGAGAAGGAGATGCTGCGCCAGACCGCAAAGCCGCTGGCCAAACTCGGCGGGCCTGCGAGGTCTGGCGACTCCCCGGCATTATCGCAGAGTTCGCCGCACCCACCGAATGGCCGGCCGACCGTTTGGCCCCCCGCTACCGGAGCGGGCGGCCAAACGGCGCGGCATCCCGGCGACCGGCGCGCTGCGACAGTGCTGGCGCCGTCTGGCGAACGCGGGATGCCCGTCAATCTGTACTACAATCGACACTGGTTCATGCCATTCACCGATTGACCACCTGGAAGCTTGCTCATGCGTCGCCCCCCCGCCCTTTTTGCCGTCCTCGCCCTCCTTGCGGCGTCGGCGGTTGCGCAGACCCAGACCAATCTGCAGCCGCTGCCGGCCGTGCCGCCACCACCGCCGGACATGGCGCCCTTCGACGCCGCCCTCGAACCGCAGGTGACGATCAAGAAGCGCGAGGGCGACACGGTCGAGGAACACCGCATAAACGGCAAGCTCTACCGCGTCAAGGTCACCCCGGCCGACGGCATTCCCTACTGGCTGATCGACCGGCAGGGCGACGGCAACTTCACCCAGGAGACGATGGGCAACCATGACGTCAGCGTCCCGCAATGGGTCATCGGCACGTTCTGAGTACGCTGCCCTGAAGGGTAACTGCCCGCCTGCCGACCCTGCCACAACACGATGTCGGTTTTTACCCCGCTGAGCGCCGAGCAGGCGGCAACCTGGCTCGAAGACTATGCGCTGGGGACGCTGGTGGCGCTCGAAGGGATTGCCGAAGGCGTGCAGAACTCCAACTTCTTTCTGACGACCACGCATGGGCCGTACGTGCTGACCGTTTTCGAACAGGTGGCGCGGGCGGCAGTGCCTTTTCATGTCGAGCTGATGGCGCATCTGGCCGCGCACGGCATTCCCTGCCCGCAGCCGGTCGCCAACCGCGCCGGGGCGTATGTCAAGGAGATCGCCGGCAAACCGGCGGTGGTCGTCAGCCGGCTGCCGGGTCGTTCCGAGAGTGCGCCGAGTCTGGCGCAGTGCGCGGCCATCGGCACGCTACTCGCCGAGCTGCACCTGGCAGCGCAGTCGTTCCCGGCTCCCCTGGCGCACCACTGCGATACCGCCTGGTGTGCGCAGGTCGCCGCGCAGATCGTCCCGCACCTCGGCGCCGACGATGCCCCACTGCTGCGCGACGAACTCCAGCATCAGCAACGCTGTCGGCCGGACGACCTGCCGCGCGGCGTGATTCACGCCGACCTGTTCCGCGACAATGTGCTGTTTGTCGGCGACCGGCTGACGGGCGTGCTCGACTTCTACTTTGCCGGCGTCGACGATCTGCTTTTCGATCTGGCGGTGACCGTGAACGACTGGTGCTCGACCGCCGACGGTGCGCTCGACGATGCGCGCAGCGAGGCACTTGTCGCCGCCTACGACGCCCGCCGGCCGCTCGCCCGCGGCGAACGCGCGGCCTGGCCGACGCTGTTGCGCGCGGCGGCGCTGCGCTTCTGGACCTCACGGCTGCTCGACCATCATCTGCCGCGATCCGGCAAGCTCATCGTCCGGCGGCAACCGGACACCTATCGGACGATCCTGCGGGCTCGCCGCGCGGCGGATGCCGGGCACGCCCGGCTTGCCTCGCGCTGTCAGGCCGGCTAGCATCCATTCTCCCCCAACTCCCTCAACTCCCTCCCGACATGGTCATGGAAAACGAACCCTTCCCGATTCTCCCTCCCACCTTCAGTGGCAACAGCCGCAGCGTCGACGTCGGCAATGTCTTCGACTGGCTCCGCCAGGGCTGGGCGACCTTCATCGTCAATCCCGGCACCTGGATCGCCATGATGGTCATTACCATCGTCATCTTCATCGGCCTGGCGATCGTTCCCCTTATTGGTCAACTCGCCGCCCACCTGCTGACCCCGGTTCTCGCCGCCGGCATGCTGGTCGCCTGCCGCAAGGTGGCCAGTGAAGAAACGCTGGAAATCGCCGATCTTTTCGCCGGTTTCCAGCGCAATACCGGCCCGCTGATGATGCTCGGGGTGCTCTACATGATCGGCATGCTGCTGGTCTCGCTACTGGTCCTCGCGCTCGCCGGTGGCGGCCTGGCCGGCGGCCTGATGATGGGCAGTCCGGTGGGTGCCAGCATCGCCGTCGGCGGCTTTCTGGTGGGTGCCATGCTCTGGCTCGCGCTGTCCGTACCGATCGCCATGGCCATCTGGTTTGCGCCGGCGCTGGTCCTCTTCAACGACATGCCGCCGGTCGATGCGCTCAAGGCCAGCTTCAACGCCTGCCTGCGGAACATCGTCGCCTTTCTGGTCTTCGGCCTGATCGTCATGGTGCTGTGTTTCTTTGCGGCGCTACCCGTCGGCCTCGGCTTCCTGGTCCTCGGCCCCGTGCTTGCCGGCGCCATCTACGCGTCCTACCGCGACATCTTCGCCGCCGCCTGAGTTTTCTCACCACATGCACCCACTCACTCTTCCCGCGGCGCGCGGCTGGCACTGGCTGGCCGACGGCTTCCGGCTGTTTCGCCAGAATCACCTGATGCTGACCTTCCTGATCGTCAGCTACTGGATGTTGATGGCGCTGGTGAACGTCATCCCGTGGATCGGCACGATCGCCAGCACGCTTTGCATCCCGGCCTTCTCGGTCAGCCTGATGAATGCGTGCCGCAACATCGAAGCGGGTCGCCCCCTGGCGCCGCCCCTGCTGTTCTCGGGTTTCCAGAGCAATCTGCGCTCCCTGCTGACCCTCGGCGCGATCTACCTGGTCACGACGCTGGCGATTCTCGCGCTGTCGGCGCTCGCCGACGACGGGGCGCTGCTGCGCTTGATGCTTGCAGGCCAGAAGCCGGAGGAAGCGTCGGTGACGGATGGCAGTCTGCTCTTCGCCACCCAGATCGCGCTGGCCCTGCTGTGCCCACTGATGATGGCCTACTGGTATGCGCCGGTACTCGCCGCCTGGCATGGCTTTTCGCCGGCCAAGGCACTGTTTTTCAGCTTTTTCGCCTGCGCTCGCAACTGGCGGGCGTTTCTCGTCTACTCGCTGGCGATCCTCGTCGTCGCAACGCTGGTACCGGGGCTGCTCCTCGGGATTCTGGCGGCCATGCTGCCCGACGGCGCCGGGCTGATGACCGTTCTGGCAATGGTGTTGGTCGTTCTCGTTCTCGCGCCGACGCTGTTTGCCAGCTTCTACGTCAGCTATCGGGACGTCTTCGTCGCCAGCGAAGCCGATGCCTGAAAGCACCGGCGACAGGCCGCTGGGAGTTTTCGGCGGCACCTTCGATCCGGTTCATCTCGGCCACCTGCGCCTCGCTGAGGAAGCTACCGACGCCCTTGGCCTCGCCGGCATCCGCTGGATCCCGGCCGGCCAACCGGCCCTGCGTGACGCGCCGCAAGCCGCCGCCCAACAACGCCTGGCGATGGTTCGCCTGGCGACCGCCGGCAACCCTCGCTTCACCGTCGATGCCGGCGAGGTCGAAGCTGCCCGGCCAAGCTACACGGTGCAGACGCTCGAGCGTCTGCGGCGAGCCGACGCGTGTGGTCCGCAGCGGCCGCTGGTACTGCTGGTCGGCGCCGACGCGTTCGCCGGCCTGCCCGCGTGGCATCGCTGGCAGTCGCTGTTCGACCTCGCACATATCGCCATCGCTCATCGCCCGGGCTTTCCGATCGCTGTCGCCGACCTGCCCGCGACGCTGGCGGCCTGCTGGAGCGTCCACTTCTGCGACCAGCCGGCGCTGCTCGCCGAGTCGCCGTCGGGACGCATCGTCACCTTTGCCATGACCCAGATGGCGATCTCGGCGACGCAGATCCGTGCCTTGCTGGCCAGCGGCGCCAGTACGCGCTATCTGCTGCCCGACGCGGTCATCGCTCACATTGACAAGCACCACCTCTACCAGGAGAACTGACCCGCCAATGAAACTCCCCCAACTGGAAAAACTCGTCGTAGACGCGCTCGAAGACATCAAGGGCCGCGATATCGAGGTCATCAACACCAGCCGCCTGACTGCGCTCTTCGACCGCATCGTCATCGCCTGCGGCGACTCGAACCGCCAGGTCAAGTCGCTGGCTCGCAACGTGCAGGACAAGGTTCGCGAAGCCGGCGGCTGCGTCCTCTCGTGCGAAGGCGAAGAGGTCGGCGAATGGGTACTGGTCGACCTTGGCGACATCGTCGTTCATGTCATGCAGCCGGCAGTGCGCAGTTATTACAACCTCGAAGAACTGTGGGGCGGCAAGGGACCGCTACGCGTTCGCCGGGCCGCTGCCACGACCAGCGACATCGCCCAGGGATGAAACTGGGGATCCTCGCCGTCGGCCACCGGGCACCCGACTGGGTGGCCGAGGGCTGCGCCGAGTACATCAAGCGCATGCCGCGCGAACTGCCGGTGGCGCTCGTCGAAGTCAAGCCGGAAGCGCGTGGCTCGAAAAGCCGCGAACAACTGCTCGCGGCTGAGAAGGCGCGCCTGCTGGCGGCGCTCAACGGCTACGACCGGCTGATCGTCCTCGACGAGCGCGGCGATGACTTGCCGACACTGAAGCTGGCCGAGCGACTGGCGGGCTGGATGCGTGCCGGCGGCGCCACGGCTTTCGTCATCGGCGGCGCCGATGGTATCGACGAAGCCTTGAAGCGACAGGCCGACGAGACGATCCGCCTGTCCAGCCTGACGCTGCCGCATGCGATCGCCCGTCTGGTGCTCTGCGAACAGCTCTATCGCGCTATCAGCATCGTCCATAAACACCCTTACCACCGGGAGGGCTGAATGGCAATCGATCTGCTGCAACCTCGCGTACACCTCGCGTCGCGCAGCCCGCGGCGGCGCGAATTGCTGGCGCAGATCGGCGTCGCCTTCGATACCATCATCCTGCGCGATTCGCCGCGCGCCGAGCCGGGACTCGATGAAACACCGCTGCCGGGCGAGGATCCGGTCGCTTATGTCGAACGGGTCGCCCGCAACAAGGCCGAGCACGGCTGCCGCATCGTCCAGTGGCGCAGGCTGCGTGCGCAGCCGGTGCTGGCTGCCGACACGACACTGGAGCTGGCCGGCGAGTTGATCGGCAAGCCCGTGGACGCCGCGGATGCCCAGGCCATCCTGCAGCGTCTCTCGGGCAAGACGCATCGCGTTCTCACCGCCGTGGCCGTCGGCTTCGAGAGCCGCATCGAATTGGCACTGTCGATCAGCGAGGTGCGTTTTCGCACGCTCGACGAGCAGGAAATCCGCCACTATGTCGCGAGCGGCGAACCCATGGACAAGGCGGGCGGGTATGGGATACAGGGTCGCGCCGCGATGTTCGTCGAGCATCTCGCCGGCAGCTACTCGGGGGTGATGGGACTGCCGCTGTGCGAGACGGCCCGCTTGCTCAAGCGCTACGGCTACGTCCTGTAGCCGACCACAGGAAGACGCCGTCGATGGCCCACCCGGACGGGCAACAGAGCGACATCGAAGCGCGGGTCTTTGCCGAGCAGATTGCCATGATCTACCGGCTGACGCCGCATACCCTGGCGATGTCGGTCATCGGTTCGACCTTGATCCTGGTGGCCCTCTGGACGTCGGCACCGCACCCCCTGCTTTTCGGCTGGTACCTGCTGCACCATGTCATCACGCTCTGCCGCTATCGACTGATCCGATCGTATCGGCGTGCCGACCCGCCGCCGGCGGCAGCGCCGCTGTGGGCTCGGCGATTCGTGATCGGCACGATTGCGGCCGGACTGATCTGGGCGACTGTCGGCACGGTCCTCTTTCCGCCACCGGGTAGCGACGTTCAGTTCTTCATCGGCATGTATCTGGTCGGTGTAGCCGCGACCGGCATGTTCACCTTGTCGGCCTATTTCTGGTCATTCCTGCCCCTGGCCGGCCTGACCCTGATCCCCATGTCCCTGTGGCTGCTGGCTTCCGGCGTCACGAGCCTGCAGATCGCCGGCGGCGCCACTTTCCTGTTCGTCTATATCGTCCTGTCGAACGGCCGGCGCTTCGAAAGAATCACCAGCGATTCGATCCGCCTGCGCATCGAACTCAATGCCGCCAAGGAAGCGGCGGAGGCGGCGAGCCGTGCCAAGTCGCAGTTTCTCGCCAACATGAGCCACGAAATCCGCACGCCGATGAACGGCGTGCTCGGCATCGCCGAACTGCTCCTCGCCACACCGCTTGCCGAGCAGCAGCGCAGCCGCTTGCAAACGCTCTACCGTTCGGGCCAGAGCCTGCTCGACGTCATCAACGACATCCTCGACTTCTCGAAGATCGAAGCCGGCAAGCTGGAGCTGCGGGAGAGCGACTTCGACCTGCGCGCCATGCTGCGTGATGTACTCGACGCATTCGCGGCGACTGCCGCCGCCAAGGGCCTGGCCCTCTCCTCGCGGCTTGGCGCCGACGTTCCTGCCGGGCTGCACGCCGACCAGGCACGCCTGCGCCAGGTGCTGACCAACCTGATCGGCAACGCCATCAAGTTCACCGAGGCGGGACGGGTCGTGGTGACTGTCGAACGGCTCGACGACCAACACCTGCGCTTTGCCGTGCAGGACACCGGAGTCGGTCTGGCAGCCGAGGAGCGAGCGCGAGTTTTTGACGCCTTTGCCCAGGCCGATGTCTCGCATACCCGCCGGCACGGCGGAACCGGGCTGGGCCTGGCGATTTCCCGGCAGATCGTCACGCTGATGGCAGGCGAGATCGGCGTCGACAGCACCCCGGGCGCGGGCTCGACGTTCTGGTTCAAGCTGCCGTTCCAGCCAGCGCAACACGAACCGGCGACGCCCGCGGCCGACCCGCTCGCCAGCCCGCAGCGGCGCCTGCAAGGGCGCGTGCTGCTGGTCGAGGACAACGCCGTCAATCAACTGGTCGCGCAGGCCTTCCTGCAGCGTTTCGGCTTGCAGGTCAGCCTCGCCAAGGATGGTCTCGAAGCCGTCAGGATGACCGCCGAGCAGCCCTTCGATCTCGTCCTGATGGACTGCCAGATGCCCGAACTGGACGGTTTCGAGGCGACGCAACAGATTCGCGCGCGCGAAAAGGCGCGGGGAAGCACCGGGAGGGCGGCCATGCCGATCATCGCGCTGACCGCGAACGTCTTCGAAGGCGACCGCGAACGCTGTTTCAGCAGCGGCATGAACGACTTCATCGCCAAGCCGTTCAAGCAGGACGAACTGTACGCGGTCCTCGCGCGCTGGCTCTGAGCACTCTCGGACGACGGAGCAGCGCATGCTGAAGCCTTCGCGAGCGGCGGACTTCCGTCGTGGCGTCCTGGACATCCTGCCGGTGCTCGCCGCCGCGGCGCCGATCGGCCTGCTCTGGGGGACGCTCGCCGCCGCCAGAGGCTTCTCGCCCTTCGAGGCGTGGCTGACCAGCGCCACGGTGTTCGCCGGTGCCTCGCAGTTCGTCGCCATTGACATGTGGCGCGACCCCGTCCCGCTGATGCTCGTCGTCTTCACTACCTTCGTCGTGAACGTGCGCCACCTGCTGATGGGTGCCTCGCTGCAGCGGCACCTCGCTCGCTTCTCGGCGCCGGGCAAGCTGCTGGCCATGTTCCTGATGACCGACGAGAGTTGGGCCTTCGCCGAGCGCAAGGCGCTTGCCGAACCGCTGCGACCCGCCTACTACTTCGCTGTCGCCGTGTCGATGTGGCTGGTATGGACTTCCGCCTCGCTGGCCGGCGCCATCGCCGGCCACTCGCTCGGCGATCCCGCCGCCTATGGCTTCGATTTCGCGTTCTCGGCGATGTTCATCGCCATTCTCGCCGGTTTCTGGAAGGGCCGGCGTACCGCGGCGGTACTCGCCAGCAGCGCCGTCGCCGCCGCACTGGCCAAGCTGGCGCTGTCCGGTGCCTGGTACATCGTGATCGGCGGCCTGAGCGGTGTGGTCGTCGCGGCCCTCCTCCACAGCGACGAGGAGGCAGCGGCATGAGCGGCGACTGGCTCACCATCGCGACGATCATCGCGATGGCGGCAGCGACCTACCTGACGCGCATCGGCGGCCTCTATCTGATGAAGGGCATCACCGTCAAGGGCCGGCTGAAGGCGGCTCTCGACGCGCTGCCGCCGGCCGTGCTGATGGCGGTGATCGCGCCGACGGTGCTGGCCACCGGCCCGGCGGAAACCATCGCGGCGGCGATCACCGCCGGCGCCGCTTTCCTGCGCCTGCCGATGATGGCGGTGGTGGCGATCGGCGTCGCCGCCGTGATCGCTCTGCGCGCATTGCTCTGACCGGCGCCTCCGCCCGCGCTCGTCGGCGCCGGCCGGGCAAGCCACGGGCAGAGCGGCTTCACAGCACCGCCTCGCCCCTGTACCACCTGACCTCGGTAGATGCATCGGTCAGAGCCGCCAGCACGGCCGCAAGCAGCTCGCGCGGCGACGCCGGCAGCCC
Source organism: Accumulibacter sp. (assembly GCA_017302455.1). GTDB lineage: Bacteria > Pseudomonadota > Gammaproteobacteria > Burkholderiales > Rhodocyclaceae > Accumulibacter > Accumulibacter phosphatis. The sequence goes on along the minus strand of JAFLDO010000022.1, from coordinate 67,424 downwards.
GACTTCCCGATAGGCAGCGGCCGTGCCGGCCATCAGGGCCTCGGCGTCGACCAGCAACTTGAGGTTCTGGGTAATCTCCGGTGCGAACGTCTCGCACTGCTTGACCGAAAGGGAATGCGCCTTGCGGCAGCTTGCCGGCCTCACCTCGTAGATGGAGCAGCGGTCGTCGACGAGAAACGCACAGGCCTGCCGGGTATCGCCAAACCCGGCGCGTTGCTCGGCAACGCAGCCGCGCAGCTTCGCGAGGAGGTCGGCAAGTTGGGCCGCGGGCCACTGCCCCACCCGTCGTGCGATGTGGAAGATCTCGGGGTCGGTCGCCTCGACACGGACGTGGCAGCAGTACGCGCAACCAGCCCGGCAATCGGCAACGGGCCCAAGTTCGGCGGCGCGAGCGGCCACCTGGTCAAGGCCGCGATGCAGGTTGGCGACGAAGTCGACGGCACGCCCGGCATCGGCAAGCTCGCCAAGACTTCTTGCCGCCACGCGCCGGACGCGGTCAACGGACTGATGAAAGATCAGCAGTTCTTGGTCGCTGAGCATGCGGGAACCACCTGCAGGAAACCGCACAGTTCGCGCGCCTTCCGGACGTCGACGATCTCCGTACCCATTCAAGAAGGCGCCGCCTCCGGTACCGCGCTGGCCACCTCCCGAGTGTTGGCACGCAACTCGGCGTGGTAGTGGCGAAAGCCGCACGACTGCGGTCTACAGCCGCGGGCGCCTGGTATCCCGTCCCAACCGTCGGGCAGGGGAACGTCTGGCCGCCCGGTCATCGAACAGACCGGGATGACCCAGCAGCCTGCGAGTCCCACGAGCTTGACGCTCGCGCCATGCGTACCGGGAAGCGCGAGACCTGGCAGGCGCAAGCCCTGTAGATGGGAGGCTGCCCCGTCGTCAATCGGCACGGGCAGATCGACAGGCAGTTGCGACAGCTTGGCAAGCATGAACCCTCCACAACTTGACGGCCAATCGGCCCCCAAGGCGATTGCACGCGCCCTGGACCATCAAGGCGAGCATACCTGCGTCGAGCGCCCTTGTCGACGACACGGACAGAGGCGGGCGTGGCTCAGCATGCAAACAAGGGCAGGAGACGGCGGGCAACTCGGATCATCGTCGGAAGGATGAACGTCGGTGGCGATTCCCGCCAGGACCGAGTCCGCCAGCTACCCTGAGTCTCGATGCAGAAGACGCCCCAAAATGGTGCGCGCGCTTGTTATAATGATGTGTTGCATGTAACCATGGAGGCGCTCACGATGACCAACGCATATCAAGGGATGTCCACCCGCAGCCAATTGCTGGTAATGCTTTCGCTTCCCCTCCTGGCCCTCGTCGCTTACGCGACGATCACCGTCTGGGGAGCAATGCGCGAGCTTCGCTCGGTGCACCTCTCGACCGCCGCCGTCGAGGCAGCGATCGCCAGCAGCCAGTTGATCCATGAACAACAGAAGGAACGTGGGCTTTCGAGCGGGTTTCTGGCCAGCAGGGGTGAGCAGTTCCGCCCGGAACTGGCCAGCCAGAGGGAACTCACCAACCGGAGACTCGACGACCTGCGCTCGGTCGCCAGGCGCCTGAGCGAAACGCCCCTCCTGGCGGAAACTCTGCTCAAACCCCTTGAGCTGGCGATTGACAAGGCCAGTGCCCTGTCTGATTTCCGGCCGCAGGTCGACGCCCAATCGGTCAAGCCAGCGGAGTCTTTTGCCCGCTACACCGCCGCGATTTCGACAGGCGTCGACGTCATCAGCGCCGTCGCCAAGGCCACCAACAACGCCGAAATTGCGCGCGCCGCAACGGCCTATCTGATGTTTGTTCAAGCCAAGGAGTTCGCCGGCCGCGAGCGTGCGACGCTGAATGCGGCGTTCGCCGCCAGGACCTTCGACCCGGAATCGTTCCGCCGCTTCGTCGGCATCGTCAGCGCCCACGATCTCTACATGCATGGTTTCCGCACCTTCGCCACGGCGGAGGCGCGCAATATTGTCGACGAGACCGTCAAGGGCAGCGCGGTAGACGAGGTGAGCCAAATGCGCAGGAAAGCGCTCGAATCGACCGCCGGGGAGGAAGTCGACGTAGCTCCGGCGCAGTGGTTCAAGGCATCGACGGCGCGCATCGAATTGATGAAAACGGTGGAGTCGGCACTGGACGAGCAGATCCTGGGAGTGCTGGCCCAACAGGAGAAGGTCGCGCTGCGCACCTTGAGCGTGGCGGCTCTGGGCTCTACCGTCGCGGCAGTTGTCGCCCTCGTATTGAGCAGCGTGATGATCCGTCGCCTGACCCGCCGCCTTGGCGGCGAACCGGCAGCCGCCGCAGCGCTCGCTCGCGCCATTGCCGGCGGCGACCTGACGCAGCCGATCCAGGTGGCGCCGGGGGATACGCGCAGCGTGATGGCCGCCATGCGCGCGATGCAGGAAAGTCTGCGGGAGATGATCGCCGCCGTGCATGCCACGTCGACCACGGTATTTTCGCAAGCGACCCGTCTCGCCAGTGCTTCCCGCCAAGTGTCCACGGCCTCATCGGCCAGCAGCGAGTCGGCGCAGACGATCGCGACCGCGGTCGAGCAGTTGTCGACGTCGATTCAGAGCATTGCGGGCAGTTCGGACGCGGTCAACGCCACTTCGAAACAGACAGGCGAGGCGGCGATGGCTGGCAGGCAGATCGTGAGCCGTACGGCCGACGAGATGAAGTCGATCGCCGAGGTGGTCGACGCCTCTTCGCGCTCGGTCAACGAACTTGGCCAGCAATCGCAGGAGATCGCCACGATTGCCAACGTGATTCGCGAGATTGCCGACCAGACCAACCTGCTGGCGCTCAATGCCGCGATCGAAGCTGCCCGCGCCGGCGAACAGGGACGCGGCTTTGCCGTCGTTGCCGACGAGGTACGCAAGCTGGCGGAGCGGACGCGACGTTCGACGCTGGAAATCTCCTCGACGATCGAAAAGATCCGGTGCTGCATGAGCGAGGCCGAACGGGGGATGGCAGCCGGCACCGCGCGCGTTCGCGACGCGCTGGCCGAAGCAGAGCGTGCCGAGGAGTCGATCGGCGACATCCACTCGTCGGCCGCGGCGGTCATTTCCAGCGTCGACGACATCACGGCTCACCTGCGCGAGCAGAGCAGCACGAGCAAGGAAATATCGCAGAACGTCGGCGCCATCGCCACCAGCAGCGCGCAGGTCAGCGACACCGTCGACTCGATGGCCGGAATCGCGAGACACCTCGAATCGCTCGCCGGCACGCTGCAGCAGTCGGTAAAGCGCTTCCAGATCGCCTGACCTATCCTGGCGCGGGACAGACTGCTGCTCCTGATGACTATGACTGACCCGGGCCTTCGCCGAGCGCAAAGCAGTCGGCGAAGCTCGGCGACCGGCCTGGTACTTCGGCGCCGCGATCGCGATGTGGCTGGCGACAACGCACAGGCCAAGCCAAGGGCCCCGTGGCAGCCGAACGACCAGCCGGCGGCGAGCCCGACCTTCGCCGTCCGCTACATCCGCAGCACCAGCGCATCCGGGTTCCAGCATTCGTCTTGCCTGACCTCAGCGGGCTCGCCTGCCATCTGAACGTCCGCCGGCAACAATGGGGCTTGCCCCATGTACCCGTTCTCCATGCAGCAGGCGTCAGCATCCAGAAAGTCCTTGATGGCCCGCGCCAGTGGCTGCCTGTGCATGGCCAGCGAGTCGCCCAGGCAGCTGCGGGCCAACTCTCGGTCACCCACGGCCACAGCGCGAAGCGCCTCCTCCAGCCGGCGCACTGCTTGTTCCATCGCCTGCCGCGCAAGCGAGAAGTCGCAGCCGCAACGCGGACAGACGCCGTCTTGCGCCAAGCGCGCCCGACACGCCTGGCAACGATCAAGCGTTTCAGGCATCGAGGTAGTACAGGAGATCAGCAAGGGCATCCATCGCCGTCTTCAAGCTTGCGTCTGGTCCGCCGAGCTGATCCTTGACCGCCTCGATGCCGTTTACCAGATCCTCGGCGTCCTCAGTGCCGGCACTGGCCAGCAGGCGCTCGGCCTTCTCGATCAGGGCACCGGCTTCGACGCGCAGGCGTCGACTGTCATCGATCGGCGCTGCCCCAACGCTTGCGCCTGGGCGCCCCTCCTCGCCATCCTGATCACGGAACAGCGCGTCGATTCGATGCCGCGCTTCCCCCAGCTTGTCGCCGGTGAAGCGGCTGATGGCATTGTCGATGGTGATCGAGTGCACCAGCCCCGTGTTCTTCTCGCGCGAAGTGACCTGGAGAATACCGTTATGGTCCAGCGAGAAGGTGGTGATCAGTGGGTTGCCGGCCGGTGCGTCGCGCAGGCCCTCGATGGTAAAACGCCCAATCTGAATATTGTTCAGGGCGTCCGGGTCCTCGCCCTGGTAGACGTTGATGTCCACTTGGCGCTGACCATCGAAGACGGTGCAGAAGCCCTCGCTCTTGGAGACGGGAATCGGCGTGTTCTTGCGGATCAGCGGCACGTAGCAGTAGGGATACATGTCGCCATTGAAGTATTCCAGGGCACTGGTACCAAAGGTATAGGGCGTCACATCGACGAGAACCGTCGGCGCCTGACCGCCGGCGATCACGGCCGCCTGGATGGCGGCGCCCATGGCGACACAGAGATCGGGGTCGACTTCGGCGCGCGGCTGCATACCGAGTTCACTTTCGAGTCGGCGCTGCACCAGCGGCGTCCGCGTCGCACCGCCAACGAGCAGGATCTCGTTGATGTCGGCGACTGTCAGCCCGGCGCCGCTCAACGCAACATGTACGGCTTCGAGCGTCTCGGCGACATACGGTTCGATCATCTCCTCGTAGTCATCACGTGAGATTTCGACCGACAAGTGGATCGGCACCCCGTCCTTCTCGAACAGATACTCTTCCGCAAGTGTGGCGTACGGCTCGTCGGAGAGGGTGATCTTTGCGGCTTCAGCGGCATGCTGCAGGCGCGCCATGGCCTGTGCATGCGGCCTGATGTCGATGTCGTGCTGTGCTTTCAGGTGATCGATCGCGAAGGTAATGAGTTTCTGGTCGAAATCGTCGCCACCGAGATGATTGTTGCCGTGACTGGCGAGTACTTCGACGACGTCGCTCTCCAGATTGACTACCGAGACATCGAAGGTTCCCCCACCCAGGTCATAGACCAGCGCCTTGCGCGCGCCGCTGTGACAGCTTTCGTAAGCCAGCGCGGCCGCCGTCGGCTCATTGATGATGCGTACCACCTCCAGACCGGCAATTTCGCCGGCCTCGCGTGTCGCCTGGCGCTGCGCATCGGAGAAATAGGCGGGTACGGTAATCACCGCTTTGCCCACTGGCTCACCAATATGTGCCTCGGCGATGTCGCGCAGCCGACGCAGGATCATCGCCGAGATTTCCTGCGGGCTGTAGTCCTTCCCGGCCATCTGTACCGCCGTGTACTCGCCCATTCGACGCTTGATCGAGCGCACGCTGCGTTCGGGGTGCAGTGCATACTGATTGCGCGCCGCTTCGCCAACCAGCAGGCTCCCGTCATCGGCAACACCAACGAGGGAAGGAAGAATGCGCACGCCAGGCGCAACCGGAATGACCTCGACGCGCCCGCCGCGAACGATCGCCACTTCGGAGTTCGTCGTACCGAGATCGATACCGACAATGATTTCTGTCATGTTCTGGTCGCCTTCTTGCTGACAATGACCTGGGCAACCCGCAACAGTTCGCCCTCGTGGAGAAACCCGCGCTGTACCTCGCGCAGGACGGTGCCATCCGCAACGTTGGCCGCCTCGGCGGCAGCTTCAACGCCGACCACCCGCATTCGGTGCGGATCGAGGGTCTCGCCCAGCACCTGCAGCGACCGTACACCATGACTGGCGAGCAACTCATCAAGGCGCTGCAGGGTGAGCCGCTGCCCCTCTGCCAAGCTGGCAGCGAAGCGCGTTGGACCAGGCACCAGACGCGTCAGAAACGACGATGGGGGCCGCCCTGCCGCGTCAACCCCACTCTGCAGTCGATCGCGCAGATCAAGCAGGGCGAGCAGGAACTGGCGCTCGGTCCGACCCTGCACAGACGCGGCCTGCTCACGCGCGCGCTCAAGATCGCGCTGCAGTCGCTCGCCGTGCTGACGCAGGTCGTCGCCGAAAAGCCGTAGCTCCTCGAGCGTGTTCTTGAACTGCCGCGACTGCAGCCGCACCTCGTTCTTCAGAACGGCCATCTCGCTGAGCAGGGTCGCGAGGTCGACCGCCGTCTGCGGGTCTCCGACCGATTCACCTTCCGGCAAGCCTTCAAGCTCACCATGCCTTGCGGCTCGCTCGAGACCGGCGCGGAAGTCGTCGACGAGACGCTCGCGTTGCTCAGGGTCGAGGACGATCGGCGACTGGTTCATTTCGCGCCCAATACCCGCAGCAGCCGTCGCTCGGTCGGACACTGCGGAACAAAATCGCTGCTGATGGCGATCAGCACATCGTCCACGGTCGGGCTGGAATGGTCGAACAACTCGTGCGCAATCCGCCGGCGACAGTTGCAGATCGCTTCATAGGCCGTGCGCACACTCTCGAAACGCTCGCGGTCACGTTCAGGTGGCGACTCGCGAATAGCCGCCAGATAGGCGGCGCGAATGGCTTCGTCACCCGCGGTCAGGGCGACGCCAAGCACGCGGTAGGGGTCAATCATCGAACAGCCCTTTCTGCCGATCATCCGGGACCGGTTCCTTGTTTCGCGGAGATCGCGGAGCGCGTGGCGCCGGCTTGGCCGCTTTGTCAGGCGAGCGGGCCGCGGGCAGACGCGGCGCCACTTCAACCAGATGATCGATCAGCATGCGGGCCAGCTTCCTCCGATCGCCGCCGGCGGCAAGTTCCAGCCGGCGAAACTCGCCGGCAGACACGATGTCGCGAGCCATGTTGATCAAGCCCTGTTCGTTGCCGAGCGAGATCATCATTTCCAAGAGCGCGCGCGGATTCTCGAACAGAGCCTCGCCCGGATGATCGAAAGCATCCAGATCAACGACGTCGTCAGGATCGTCACCCTGATCGAAGTCCGCTGGCTCGATCAGTTCACGGATTCGCAATACCGTGCGCTGATCACCGTCACGGGATGCCTTTTCCAGAGCACGTTCCAGGGCCGCTTTCTCGCGTGCCGACATGGCGAACAACGCCGCAGGACCGTGCTTCGCGAAGGTCGTCAGGTAGACGAACACCGGTCGCTCAGGCCAACGCTGCAAACCGACATCGGCATACGCCAGGAGGAGCATACGTTCACCCCGGCGCAGCAGGGTCTCGCAGATCGAGATACGTTCCGACTCACTGAAATCGCCATCGGCAGCGTATTTCAATGGTTCCCGCAGAGTGTCGAGGACAGTCCCCAATGCCCGCTTTTCGGATTTGCCAAGCACGTTGATCGCCTGCATGACGGCGAGGACTTCTCGATCAACGGGCGTTCCCGACAGACTGATCGCGGCCCGCTGCAGCTCGGCCGTGCCCGGCCTACCGATGCGAATGCTCTCGAACATGAGATGGAAGGAGGCGAGGAGATGCCCTCCCAGTTCGACAACGGCTTCCCGCAGCAGCGCTGTAGCCCTCGCATCGCTGGCGCTCAGTCCTCGCAACAACTTGCTCAGGCGGCGTTCATTCGGTGACGCGAGCCACTCGTCGGCGAGGTCGAGTTCCTTGACTGCCATGTCCGGGCGACCCGCACGGATCTGTTTGCGTGCATGCGACAGGTGCGCCTGACCGATCACTGCCCGCGCCTGCGAGTTGATCGGGTCGATTTCGAGCAGACGCTTGGCCAGGGTCACCGCTTTCTTGAACGCATTGCCGGCCAGCGCTATTTCGACGGCTTCGAGCAATACTGCCGAATCGTTGGCAAAGCGCGCCAGCGCCGTCTCCATCGCCGCACGCGCCGCTTTCAGATCCTGGGCCTGGCGGTGGATTCTGATCAGCTTGAGGTGAGTATCGCGGTCTTCCGGGTCCAGTTCAAGGCTGCGCTCCAGCCATCCGGTGCACTCGTCATCGAAGTCCGACGCGTCGTCATTGCCAACGATCAGGTCGAAGAGATGGCGCAGGATCAAGGCAGCTTGCAGCGGCGCGCTTTCCCGCGTCGAAAACAGGACGGCGGCGCGCAGCCAGTGCCTTTCACTCCGCTCGGGAGCCCTCCGGAGTTCGGCGGCGAGGGCCAGGATGCTCTCGCCTTCCGCTGCGCCAAGCGGACCGAACGCACTCCGGTATTCGTCCAGGCGTTTGTCGGCATAGGGCAACAGACGGCGGCACAGTCTGGCCGCCGTGGCCGGCAAGTTGCGATTGCGGCGCAGCAGGAGCTCAACAACCCTGGCCGGCGCCGGTGGCATGCCGACCTTGGCGAACTCCGCCACATCAAGCAGCAACGAGCGCCTGTTCTCCGGACAACCCTTGATTTCCAGCAACAACAACCGGCCGTCTTCGTCGAGATCGAGAAGCGCCGAAAGCCAGCGTGTACCGGGCAGGACGCCAGCGCGTACGACGGCCGCGAGCTTTTCGAAAGGGCCGTCCGCGGGCACACGGGCAATCAACTCGCCTGCCCGGGAGGCATTGCCGCCGGCCAGCAGGAGCGCCTTGAGGATCAGACGCAGATCGCGATACGGGGAGCGAAAAGGGATGGCACGCAGTTGCTCGTCGAGGTCAGCCGCATCGCCCCCGCAGCACGCGGCTAGGGCCGCGAGGGCCGCAGCACGATGTCGGCGCAGCGGACTGTCGGCTGCGAGTTGCGCCAGCGCGCTGTCCGGCGCGGTCAGCGCCACGGCGGCCAGACGCGTCTCGAGGTCTGTGCCCGTGGTCGCCGGAAGATCGCCGACCGTCGTCAGCAAGCCCAGCGCTGCGTGGTGTTCACCTGCGCGCAGCAACCACTCGACATAGGGTCCTTCGGCCAGCGGCTTGCCGCACAGACTCGATCGATTGCGCCACACCACCAGCGCCTCCGGCAGCATGCCCTTGCTCGCCAATTCGTCAGCCCGACCGGCATAGCTCGCCGCCAGCCCATCAAGCCACTCGGATCGGCGCTCCTGCTTGAGCAAGCCCTTGTAGAGTTCTATCGCCTCACGATAGCCACCTGCCTCCAGGACCGCTCTTGCGCGCGAGTCAGGCGAGACCGACGTGCCGGAAGCACCGGAACGTGTCCTGGGCGCCGATGTTCTGTTCTTGGTAGACACTTACGGAAGAGAGTCGAGGGGCGACGCGAAGGCTCGATTTTACCCGCAATCGCGGCTTGCGGCTTTGCGGCTTTGCCGCTTTGCTCTCCTGCGTCTCGCGCTTCCGTCCGAGTTTGCTCATGGCGACGCTGGCCGTGTCTCCAAGGGTCATCAGGGCCGACACCCGCTCGCCGGCGACGTCAGGAGGCCAGCAGCCGCCGGATCTCCGCCAGGCCCGCCGAGAGCATGGCCAGGTCCTGCGGCTCATTGCTCTTGATCTCGTCGAGCACGGCGTGCGCAGCGCCGGTGGCCGGCAGGCTGCCGGCGAGAACCTGCCCCAGGAGATGCTGCCGCAACGCCGAGAGGTCGCTGGTGAGCTGCGCGCGCGCGCGCGCCTGCCAGCGGTTGCCGGCCGGCAGGTGGTTGACGGCGCCGCCCAACCAGTCCAGATCGATCTGCGCTGCCAGGTTCCCCAGCGCGTCGGCGACGACGTTCAGCGGCTTGCCGCAAACGCGCGCGAGATTGACCAGATCGAACGCGGCGACGATCGCAGAACGTTCCTCGATGAGTGCGGTAATCGCCTGCGCACCGGTCTGGCCGCAGCGAATGCGGTCAATGGCGGCGCCGACCGCCGGGCGGTAGTCGGCCAGCAAGCGGCCGATCGTCGCACCCGCCAGGTGCTGCGTCAGGAGGAGCCGGGTGGCGGCCAGCGTCATGGCGCGCAGCCCGGCCATCAGCTCCATCTGCCGGCTGGCGTCGACGATCAGGTCGAGCGACTCGATCTCGCACCACAGCGCTTCGCCGTCCAGCACGCTGCTCGCCGCGTACCACGCGCCGGCCACCTGCGCCGGTGCGGCGCCGGTCTCGTCGGCCACCTGCATGACGAAGGTCGTTCCCATGCGGTTGACCAGGCGATTGACGAGTTGGGTCGTGATGATGTCCCGCTTCAGCGGATGTGCCGGCAGCAACTCGCGACAATGCGCGACGAGGGCGGCCGGGAAGTAGTTTACGAGCAGATCATGAACGTCCTCGCTGTCAGGCAGGCTGGACGCCAGGATGGCTTCCTTCAGCGCGATCTTGGCGTAGGCCAGGAGGACGGCAATCTCGGGCGCCGTCAGGCCCCGCTTCTGTTGCGCCCGCTCGGCGAGCCCCTTGTCGTCAGGCAGGAACTCGATGCCGCGATGCAGCGCGCCTCTGGCCTCGAGGCTGCGGATGAGGCGCCCATGCACGTCGATCAACGCCGCTCCTGCCGCGGCTTCGAGCGCGATGGCCTGCGTCTGCTGGTAGTTGTCGATCAGGACCAGGCGCCCCACTTCGTCGGTCATCGAAGCGAGCAAGGCATCGCGCTGCTTGCCGGTCATGTCGCCGCGACCGACGAGGCCGGCGAGCAGAATCTTGATATTGACTTCGTGATCCGAACAATCGACTCCGGCCGAATTGTCGATCGCGTCGGTGAAAATCCGGCCGCCGTTCTGGGCAAACTCGATCCGACCCCTCTGGGTCAGACCGAGGTTGCCGCCTTCGCCGACGACCCGCGCGCGCAACTGGCTGGCATCGACACGCAGGATGTCGTTGGCACGGTCGTTGGCCTCCTGGTGGCTCTGCCCGCTGGCCTTGACGTAGGTGCCGATGCCGCCGTTGTAGAGCAGATCGACCGGCGCCTGCAGGATGGTCTTGATCAGTTCGGGCGGAGTCATCTGGGTCGCCTCGGTTCCCAGCCAGGCACGCACTTCCGGCGACAGCGGGATCGACTTGGCGCTGCGCGACCAGATGGCGCCGCCTTCCGAAATCAGCGTCGCGTCGTAGTCGGCCCAGGAGGAACGCGGCAGCAGGAACAGGCGCTGCCGCTCGGCGAAGCTCCGTTCGGGGTCCGGCGACGGGTCGAGGAAGAGATGCCGGTGGTCAAAAGCGGCGAGCAGCCGGATTTGCGACGACAGCAACAGGCCGTTGCCGAAGACGTCGCCGGACATGTCACCGATGCCGACGACGCTGAAGGCCTGCGTCTGGGTGTCCAGACCGAGCTCGCGGAAATGGCGTTTGACCGCCTCCCAGGCACCGCGGGCGGTGATTCCCATTTTCTTGTGGTCGTAGCCGACCGAGCCGCCGGAAGCAAAGGCGTCGCCAAGCCAGAAACCGTACTCGATGGCGATGCCGTTGGCGATATCCGAAAAGGTCGCCGTTCCCTTGTCGGCAGCGACGACGAGGTAAGGGTCGTCGCCATCACGACGCCGCACCCCGGACGGTGGCTGGATGCGGCCATCGATCAGGTTGTCGGTCAGATCCAGCAGGCCGCGAATGAAGGTCGAATAGCAGGCGATTCCCTCGGCCTGAAAGGCTTCCCGGTCAGCGGCCGATGGCAGGCGCTTGCAGACGAAGCCGCCCTTCGATCCGAGCGGAACGATGACGGCGTTCTTGACCATCTGCGCCTTGACGAGACCTAGCACTTCCGTGCGGAAATCCTCCATGCGGTCGGACCAGCGCAGACCGCCGCGCGCGACGCGCGCACCGCGCAGGTGCACGCCCTCGACGCGCTCGCTGTAGACGAAGATCTCGTACAGCGGTGCGGGCGCGGGCAGGAAGGGGATGTCTCTGGACGAAAACTTGAACGACAGGTAGCGCTTGGACTGGCCGTCGCTGCCGGCTTGATAGACGTTGGTCCGCAGCGTCGCTTCGATTACCGTCTGCAGGGCGGAAAGGATGCGGTCGTCGTCGGGATTGGCGACCTGCAGGAGCGCCATGTTCAGCTCGTCGACCAGTGCCTTGGCGAGAGCATCGTCGTGCGCCGGCGAAAAGCGCGCCTCGAACAAGGCCATCAATCGGCGCGTGATCGCGAAATGGGTCGCCAGGCAGCGCTCGACGTAGGCCTGGCTGAACGGCAGCCCGGCCTGCCGCAGGTAACGGCTGTAAGCGCGCAGGATGCTGATCTGCCGTCCGTCGAGGCCGGCCAGCAGGACCAGGCGGTTGAAACCGTCGTTCTCCGCCTGCTCACGCAACAGGTTTTCGAGCAAGGCGACAAAGGACTGGCGCGTCGCGTCCTCGTCAAGCGCCGCCGGGTCGGGCAGGAGCACGGCAAAATCGGCGATATGGAGGTCGCTCTTCGGTAAACTGAACGGCTGCTCGGAAAGCACCGTCAGCCCCATGTTCTCGAGTATCGGCAGGATCGCCGACAGGGGCCGCGGGCGACCGCGGCGAAAAAGCTTGAGATGCTGGTGCGACCCGTCATCGGCTTGCGTGGCGCTCAGCTTGACTTCGACCCGGCCGCTCCCTTCGGCGGCTTCGAGGCGCTCGAGGTCCGACACCGCCGAGGCCGGCGTGACCCGTTCCTGGTAAGACAGGGGCAGTTCGAGCGAATAGCGACGCAGCAGCGCATTGCCGCGCTCCTCGCCGAAATGCCCGACGAGGTTCTGCTTCAGTTCGTCAGCCCAGCCGCGAACGATGCGTGCCACCTGTCGTTCGATCGCCTCGGCATCGTAGCGGTAGCGGCTGCCAACCGGTGTGCGGGCGATGAAATGCAGGCGCGCCAGTCGCGCCTCGCCGAGCATGATGAAGAAGTCGACGCGCTCGGCGGCGAGGGTGTCGTCAAGCAGCGCCGAAATCCGCTCGCGCACCGAGGTGTCGAAACGATCGCGCGGCATATAGACAATCGCCGAAACGTAGCGTCCCCAGGCGTCGTTGCGCAGGAAGATGCGTACCCGCTCGCGTTCGTACACCGAGACGATGCCGCGGGCGATGCGCATCAGGTCCTCGCGATCGATCTCGATCAGTTCATCGCGCGGGTAGGTTTCGAGGACGTTGATCAGCGTCTTGTCGCGATGGCTGCGCGGCAGGAAGCCGATCGCTTCACGCACGGCGGCAATCTTGCGCCGCAGCAGCGGGATCTCGGTCGCCGTCACATGGTAGACGTGCGCCGTATAGAGGCCGACGAAAGCGCGCAGTCCGACGATGTTGCCGCTGGCGTCGTAGCGCTTGACGCCGATGAAATCCAGATAGGCCGCGCGATGAACGGTCGCGCGCGCATCGGCCTTGACCAGGATCAGCGGCAAGGGGTCTTTGGCGAGTTCGGCAACGGCACCGGGAATCCCCGCCAGGCAGCGGCCGAAGCCGGGATGATCGGCGTCGCGGAGAATGCCGAGACTATTGCCGGGGACACGTGCGAGCGTACTCTCGCCAGGGGCAGCCCGGTAGTCCGCGTAACCGAGAAAAACCAGGTTGTTGGCGGCGATCCATTGCAGATAGGCGGCCGCTTCGTCGCTCTCGGCGACCGGCGCTGTCATCAGCTCCGCATGCCCCTCGTGCATCCGCTGCTGCATCGTTGCACCATCGTCGACGGCGGCACGCACGTCGCCGAGAACGGCGGCGATCTCATGGCGCAGGCCGTCGATCAACTCGCCATCGCCGACACGGTCGATCTCGATGTGGATCCACGATTCCGGCCGGCTGCCGGCGGCGCCACGCGGCAGCGCGCGCTGCAGCTTGCCGTCGCCATCGCGCTCGGCACCGAGCAGGGGATGCACCAGACGATGGATCACCAAGCCATGGCGATAGACAACCATGGTGATCGAATCGACGAGGAAGGGCATGTCGTCGGTCACGACATCGATCACCGTGTGCGGGGAATGCCAGCCGTGGCGGTCGAAGTCCGGCGTGTAGAGGGCCACCCCGGCCTGCCCCGGCTGTCGCAGTTCGCCAAGGCGAAAGTGCTGCAGGGCGGCGCCGAGAAGCTCTTCCGGGCTCGCGTCGCTGGCGTCGCTCAGCTCGACATCGGCGAAATAGGATTCGAGATACTCGCGGAGCGGCAGCGACAGATTCTGGTGTTCGGAGATTTCGCGCAGGTTGCGGCGCAGGTTCTGGGCGGATTCGCTGACCATGGCCATCCCTCTCCAGCGGCTTCAGTGGTGCAGGATCTTGGCGAGGAACTGTTGCGCGCGCTCCGAGCGCGCATGCTCGAAGAAAGCCTCCTTGCTGTCATCCTCGACGATCCGCCCCTGATCCATGAAGATCACCCGGCTGGCGACCCGCTTCGCAAAGCCCATCTCATGCGTGACGCACATCATGGTCATCCCTTCCTTGGCCAGTTCGGTCATCACGTCGAGGACCTCGTTGACCATCTCGGGGTCGAGCGCCGACGTCGGCTCGTCGAAAAGCATGCAGATCGGGTCCATCGCCAACGCCCTGGCGATCGCCACGCGCTGCTGCTGGCCGCCGGAAAGCTGGCCCGGGTATTTCTCCGCCTGCTCGCGCAGGCCAACCCGGTCGAGCAACTTGTAACCCTTCTCGCGCGCCTGCTCCTGGTTGCGCCCGAGCACCTTGAGCTGGGCAATGCTCAGGTTGTCGATGATGCTCATATGAGGGAAGAGTTCGAAGTTCTGGAAGACCATGCCGACCGTCGAACGCAGCTTGGAGAGATTGGTTGCGGGGGCGCCGACCGACACCCCATTGACGATGATCTCACCGCTCTGGAAGGGCTCGAGGCCATTGACGCACTTGATCAGCGTCGACTTGCCCGAACCCGAGGGCCCGCAGACGACGATCACTTCGCCCTTCTGGACCTGCGTCGTGCAGTCGGTGAGAACCTGGAAGGCGCCGTAATGCTTGCTGACCTTGTTCATCGAAATCATCGAAATCTCCTCTGTTCGTTGCGGCAAAGCGGCCCGGGGGCCGCCTTTGCACTCTTGTGTTCTGTTGCCTCGGGCGGCCTCAGGCCGTCTTGAGCTTGTTCTGGTAGTAGCGAACGATTCGCGACGCGGTGAAGCAGATCACGAAATACACGGCGCCGGCAAAGAGCAGCAGTTCGACCAGCCGCCCGTCGCGGTCGCCGACCTTGTAGGCAGCGCCGAAAAAGTCGGCCAGCGCCGAAACATAGACCAGCGAGGTGTCCTGGAACAGGATGATCCCCTGCGTCAGCAGCAACGGCACCATGTTGCGGAAGGCTTGCGGCAGCACGACGAGGCGCATCGCCTGGCCGTAGGTCATGCCGAGCGCACTCGCCGCCGCCATCTGGCCTTTCGGCACCGACTGGATGCCGGCACGGATGATCTCCGAGTAATAGGCCGCCTCGAAGAGGGCAAAGCCGGCGATCGCCGACGACAGGCGCATGTCCGAACCGCGCGGGAAACCAAAAATGCTCTCCAGCAGATGCGGCACGATCAGGAAGAACCACAGCAGCACCATGACCAGCGGAACGGCCCGGAAGAGATTGACGTACCCCGCCGCAAACCATGACAGAGGCGTGACGGAGGAGAGGCGCATGAGCGCCAGCAGCGTTCCCCAGACGATCCCGAAAACCACCGCGCTGAGCGTGATCTCGAGGGAAATCTTCATCCCGTCCCAGAGGAAGGGCAAGGCATTGGGGATCGAAGACCAGTCGAAGTCATGCATCTCACTTGCCTCCGATGTAGCCGGGAACGCGCACGTGCTCTTCAACCCAGCGCATGCCGAACATGACGACGACGTTGATGAGCAGATAGGCGAGCGTCACGGCGATGAACGACTCGTAGGGTTGCGCGGTGTAATCGACCAGTTGCCGACCCTGGGCGGCCAGTTCCAGCAAGCCGATCGTCGAGCAGACGGCCGAGTTCTTGAAGATGTTGAGAAACTCCGAGGTGAGCGGCGGTACGATCAGGCGCACGGCCATCGGCAGCAGCACATAGCGATAGGTCTGCGACAAGGTGAAGCCCATCGCCAGGCCGGCGTTCTTCTGCCCGGGCGGCAGCGAGTTGATCCCCGAACGCACCTGCTCGGCGACGCGTGCGCTGGTGAACAGCGCCAGGCAGACCATCGAGGAAAGGAACTGCTGGACGATCGGGTTGCTCTGCTTGAAGGCGTTGCCCAGGTTCTCGGGCAGCAACTCGGGCATTACGAAGTACCAGAGGAACAATTGGACGAGCAGCGGAATGTTGCGAAAGACTTCGACGTAGGCGGTCGCGAAGCCGGACAACCACTTGTTGGGAACCGTCCGCAGGATGCCGACGACGGCGCCGAGAACGAGCGCGATGAACCAGGCCGACAACGACAGGGCGATGGTGACCTTGAAGCCGTAGAACATCCAGCCCAGGTAGGTGCCATCGCCGGTTGCCGTCGGCTGCAGAAAAATCCCCCAGTTCCAGCTGTAGCCCATCTGCGCTTCTCCTTGGAGCAAGGCAGCGGCCGCCCGTCAAGGCGCCCTGCCGCCGTCTAAGAACGGGGAATCAGTATTCCCAGAAAATCCGCTGCAGTTCCTTGCTGTCCTGAGTCTTGCTCAGGGCGACGGCGGCGAGAATGCGTGCCTTCTGCGGATTGAGGTCGTGCGCCACCACCCAGTCGTACTTGTCGTCGGGCTGTTCGGCGTTGCGCAGGACAAAGCCGCCGGCATTGACGTGCGACGACCGAATGATCTGCACGCCCTGCCCGCGCAGGTCGAGCAGCGACGGGACGACGGCGCTGCTCACCGAACCGTTGCCGGTGCCGGCATGGATGATCGCCTTGGCGCCTTTCGCCGCGAAGGCACGATAGGCGGTATCCGAGGCATTGCCGGAACCATAGGCGATCTCCACCGCGGGTAGCGTGTCGATCTTCTCGATGTCGAACTCGGAGTTGCTCGTGTGCCGCTTCGCCGGCAGGCGGAACCAGTAGTTCTTGCCCTCGACGACCATGCCGAGCGCTCCCCACGGGCTCTTGAAGGCCTCGGTGCGCAGGTTAACCATCTTGGAGACGTCGCGACCGCTGTTGATCTCGTCGTTCATCGTCACCAGCACGCCCTTGCCGCGTGCGTCCTTGCTGGCTGCCACGCTGACCGCGTTGTACAGGTTCAGCATGCCGTCGGCCGACATCGCGGTTCCCGGCCGCATCGAGCCAACCAGGACGATCGGTTTGTCGGTGCGCACGACCAGGTTGAGGAAGTAGGCCGTCTCTTCGAGCGTATCGGTGCCATGCGTAATCACCACGCCATCCACATCGCCTTGCTTGACCAACGCCGCGACGCGCTTGCCGAGGGTCACCAGGTTATCGTTGGTGAAGCTCTCCGAGGCAATCTGGAAAACCTGCTCACCACGCACCTCGGCAATCGTCTTCAATTGCGGAATGCCGGCAATGAGCTTGTCGACCGGCACCTTGGCTGCCTGATAGGTGGCGCTGTTGGTCACATCGGCACCGGCACCGGCGATGGTGCCACCGGTGGCGAGGATGACGACGTTCGGCTTGTCGGCAGCCACTGCAGCGCTGCCGACCACGAGCATCGAGACCACGGCCAACAGCCAACGACTCAAGTCCACTCGAAACATGGCTTCCTCCTTTGCGGGTGATGCATTGCCCAGGGGCCGCCCGGCCCCTGGCGCGAAACCTACTCGAACGCCTTGTCGTTGGGAGCCTTGTACAGCTTCTTGACGGCCTCCGAGAGCGCGAAGTTGAGGTTGAGCCCCTTCGGCGGAATCGGCTGCAGGAACCACTTGGCGTAGATTTTCTCAGCTTCGCCCGAGGTCATCGCCTTGGCCAGTGCGCCATCGACGACCTTCTTGAACGCCGGGTCATCCTTGCGCAGCATGCAACCATAGGCCTCATACGACTGCGGCGTACCCACCACCACCCAGTCGCTGGCCTTCTTGGCCTTGGCCATTTCGCCGTAGAGCAGCGCGTCGTCCATCATGAAGGCCACCGCGCGGCCGGTTTCCAGGGTCAGGAACGATTCGCCATGGTCTTTCGCGCTGATGACGTTCATCTTCATCTGCTTGTCTTCGTTCATCTTGCGTAGCAGGCGCTCGGAGGTGGTACCGGCAGTGGTCACGACATTCTTGCCGGCCAAATCCGGGAAATCGTTGATCCCGGAATTCGTCTTGGTCATCAGGCGGGTGCCGATGATGAAGATGCTGTTCGAGAAACTGACCTGCTTCTGGCGTTCGGTGTTGTTGGTCGTCGACCCGCATTCGAGGTCGACCGAGCCGTTCTGGACCAGCGTGATACGGTTCGCCGAGGTAACCGGCATCAGCTTGACATCGAGCTTGGCAAGCTTCAGGTCGGCCTTGATCGCCTCCACCGCCTTGAGCATCATTTCATGCGAATAGCCGATCACCTGTTGCTTGTCGTCATAATACGAGAACGGGATCGACGACTCGCGATGTCCCAGTGTGATGACGCCGGTATCCTTGATCTTCTTCAGCGTACCGGTCAGTTCCTGCGCCGCGACGGGTGCCGACAGCAGGGCCGCGGAGAGGGTTGCAGCAATGGCGAAGCGCCTCGAAACCTTGAACATCGTGTCTGTCTCCTCATCAAACAAGAAAAGTGGCCACCGGCCGAATACCGGACCGCGCGATTGTGGCACGACTCTCGCCCGGATCCAAGTAATGAAAAGGTCATCTCCCCGCGTCGCGTCGCCAACAGTGCTGCCGGATACGCGGCATGCCAGGCAGTCATGGCGGCACGCACTCGACACTCGCGTGGGCCAGGCAACGCGCCTTAGTCGCCCCCATGCTCGCCCCGCTTCTTGCCCCGCTTCTTGCCCCGCTTCTTGCCCCGCTTCTTGCCCCGCTTCTTGCCCTCTTCCCATCGTCGGACCGTGCACAGGCCGTACAATTCCGCCAGATTCCCGAAAAGTGCATGCAACCGTCCGATGAAGCCCGTCCACATCTGCTACAGCATCCGCCCCAGCCATCCCGAGGCCCATCTGTTCGAAGTCCGCTGCACGGTTCGCGAAGCCGACCCGGCGGGCCAGTGCTTCGCCTTGCCGGCCTGGATTCCCGGCAGCTATCTGATTCGCGACTTTGCCCGCCACGTCGTCGCGATTCGCGCCGAGTCCGCCGGCAAGCCGGTCGCTCTCGAGAAGATCGACAAGCACACCTGGCGGGCCGCGCCGCTCGGCAAGGCGCAGGCACTCACCGTGATCAGCGAGATCTACGCCTGGGACCTCTCGGTACGCGGCGCGCACCTTGACCAGACGCACGCCTTCTTCAACGGCAGCAGCGTCTTTCTGCGCGCCCTCGGTCACGAACATCGGCCGTGCCTGGTCGACATCCAGCGACCGCTCGGCACGGCCTTCCAGGATTGGCGCGTCGCCACCGCGCTGCCACGCGCGCTCGGCGAGCGCGGAGCTGCCCGACAGCATGGCTTTGGCCTCTACCGGGCCGCCAGCTACGACGAACTCATCGACCATCCGGTCGAGATGGGGACGTTCACACTCGCCGCGTTCACCGCCTGCGGCGTGCCCCACGAGATCGCCATCAGCGGCCGTCACGACTGCGATCTGACGCGCCTCACGACCGACCTGACACGCATCTGCGAGTGGCAGATCCGTTTCTTCGGCGAACCGGCACCAATGCGCCGCTACCTCTTCCTGGTCACTGCCGTCGGCGACGCCTACGGCGGACTCGAGCACCGCGCCTCCACGGCCCTGCTCTGCGCGCGCGACGACCTTCCCTATCCTGGCATGAAGGGCCTGCCCGAGCGCTACCGGACGTTTCTCGGTCTGTGCAGCCACGAGTACTTCCATGCCTGGAACGTCAAGCGCATCCGGCCGGCCGCGTTCACCGCCTACAACCTCGACAGCGAGAACTACACCACCCTGCTCTGGGCTTTCGAGGGTTTCACGTCGTACTACGACGACCTGACGCTGCTCCGCTGTGGGCTGATCAAGGCGAAGAAGTGGCTGGAACTGGTCGCCAAGACGATCGACCGGGTCCAGCGCGAGCCGGGTCGCCAGCGTCAGACACTCGCACAGTCGAGCTTCGACGCCTGGACCAAATACTACCGCCCCGACGAGAACACGCCCAATGCGGTGGTCAATTACTACGCCAAGGGAGCCCTCGTGGCGCTGGCGCTCGACCTGACCCTACGCGCCGAAACCGACAGCCGCGTTTCCCTTGATGATGTGATGCGCACGCTCTGGGAGCGCCATGGCGAGCGGGACGACTACCGCGGGCCGGGTGTTGGCGATGAGGACATCCGGCTGATCGCCGAGAATCTGTCAGGCCTGGATCTGCGGCGCTTCTTTGCCGACGCTGTGCATGGCACGCCCGAACTGGCTCTGGCGAGCCTGCTCAAGCCTTTCGGCATCGTCCTCAAGCGCACCGCGGCATCCGCGACGCCGACGCTCGGTGCGCGCACCAGCACCGAGGGCAATGACGTGCGGCTGGCAACGGTGTATGAGGGCAGCCCGGCGCAGGTCGCCGGGCTGTCGGCGGGCGATCTGCTGCTGGCGATCGACGGCTTGCGCGTCACGCCGCTCGGGCTGGAACGTCTGTTGTGCCGGCGGAAAAGCGGCGATACCATCCGGGTCCATGCCTTTCGTCGCGACGAACTGATGGAATTCTCGGTTCAGCTCGGCCCACCGGCCAGCGACAGCCACAAGCTCAACCGCAAGGTCAGGGTCAACCCGCTGCGCAAGCGCTGGCTGCAGGGTCATCGGGCATCCCCGGATGCGCACTCAGCCTCCATCGATCCACCCTTGCCCCACGACACGACATGACCGATCTTGCCGCCTTGCGAAAGAGCTACGAACGCGCCGAACTCAGCGAGGAAGCGTCGCACGCCGACCCGCTAAAGCAGTTCGAGCGATGGCTCGGCGAAGCGATCAGCGCGTGCGTGCCGGAACCGAACGCCATGACGCTGGCGACGGTCGACGCCGGGCTGCGCCCGTCCACGCGGGTGGTGCTGATCAAGGGCTACGACCAGGCGGGGATCACCTGGTTCACCAATTACGACAGCCGCAAGGGCCGGGAACTGGCGGCCAATCCGTGGGCCGCGCTGCAGTTCCACTGGGTCGAACTGGAGCGCGTCGTGCGCATCGAAGGGCGGGTCGACAAGGTCAGCGCCGAAGAGAGCGATGCCTACTTCGCCAGTCGCCCGCTCGATTCACGGATCGGCGCCTGGGCCAGTCCGCAAAGCCAAGTCATTGCCGGACGCGGCGTACTGGTGGCCAACGCCGCTCGTTTCGGCACGAAGTTCCTCCTCCATCCGCCGCGTCCACCACACTGGGGCGGCTACCGCCTGCGGCCCGACACCTGGGAATTCTGGCAGGGCCGGAAGAGCCGCTTGCACGACCGCTTGCGCTACCGACTCGCTGCCGACCAGCAGTGGATTCGCGAGCGATTGGCACCCTGAGCGAAAGCCGGGAAGCGGCAAAGCTGCATTAGCGAGGCGCTTCGCGACCCGAACGCACTCAGGCTAACTCCCGCCCGTCCGCGTTAGTTGTCAACCGGCGCCACCTTCTGCCAGGCGCCGGGACATTGCCGGACGGCAGGATAGTAAGCACCCTGCTCCCGACAGTAGTACCAGTAGCCAGGCTCCAGTGGGTCAGCGCTGTCCGAGGTGGCCGCCGGGATCTCGTCGGAGCGTTCGACATAGACGACCGGTGGAGGCACCGCAACGACCGGCGGATAAACCACTACTGGCGGGTTGTACACCGGCACCCACGGCCCGCCCCATACGACAGGGCCGCCGACATAGACACCGACGCGTGGGCCCGGGTATCCCCAGCGGGGCCCGTGGCCATAGTAGCCTCCCCGCGGCCCAACGGGCCCACCGACGACCACCGCCCCGGAAACGCCATAGGCGCCACCGCCACCGGCCAGAACGATGGACGGCTGGACAGCCGCCAGGGCAAGCAGCGCCACGGTCAAGGTCTTCATGGAATGCTCTCCAGGTGCTGATGGTTGATGAGCTGTCGGCCGGCCATGGCTTGCCGCAGCCGACGGTGTTGACAGCTTCCGGCAGATCATCCACGAGTAACGCAGCATTTTCGCCATCGCCGACACGGCCGGCCGGATAACGCGTCGATACGGCCATGGCCGGTCCCGAACAGGCGCCGCCGGACTGCCGCGGCGAACGGCAACCGGCAACCGGCCCACCAATCGCCTTTCACGCAGTGGACTCACCGGCAGCCGTCGTCGGCGGCAAGCGTGATCGATTCGACGATCGCCCCCTGGTTGGTGCAACGCCACTTGATCTCCAGGTCGTGGAGACGCAAGCCGTACTGGCGCAGCGGGTCGTCGGCATAGGCGGGACGCGGGTCCTGCGCGAGAACTTCGCGCAGCAGCGCGGCCAGGTCGGGCCAGCGATGCGCGTGCTGGTGCAACTCGTCCAGCGCCTGCGCCGTGAAATCGACCGGCAGTTGCGCCGGCGGACCGTCGACGAAACCCGCGCGGGCGGCGGGCCGGCTTTCGACGAAAGGGATGTACGGTTTGATGTCGAGCACCGGTGTGCCGTCGAGCAAGTCGACGCCGCCAAAGGTCAACAGCACGCCGTCGCGCGTGTCTATCGCCAACAGTTCGACCAGTGACAGTCCCAGCGGGTTGGGGCGAAAGGGGCTACGGCTGGCAAACACGCCGACGCGTTCGTTGCCGCCGAGGCGCGGCGGCCGCACTGTTGGGCTCCACCGGCCGGCGGTGCGGTGGAAGAGGAAGCTGAGCCAGACATGCGAAAAAGCGTCGAGCCCGCGCACCGCCTCCGCCCGGTCGTAGGGCCGCAGGAGGCGCAAGCGACCCAGCGCGTGCGGCGCCAGTTGCGGCTGGCGGGGAATTCCGAAGCGATCGCGAAACGGCGTCGCCAGATAGCCGATCGGCACCAGGGCGCCCTCAGGCACGGCGGCTCTCGGCGAGCCCGGCGGCCACCGCCTGGAAGGAACGAAGGCAGGCAAGCGCCTTGCCGTCGCCGGCGAGCGCCCGCACTGGCTAGCCGCCGGCAACCGTCAGTGCATGCGCAGCCATGGCCTGGACGATGGTCTCTGCCTCGCCGACGGCAGCGGCGAGTTCAAAGCAGGCGCGCGGATGACCTCGGCGGAGTTCGTCGAGAAGCAGCGGCACGTCGCGCTTCAGGTGACCACCCCGGGCAATGAACATCGGCAAGACGACGATGCGTTCGAAACCCTCGCCAAGCAGGGATTCGGCGCACTCGCGCAAGCCGGGCTGGATGAACTCCAGGAAAGCCAGTTCGACGCGCAGTTCGGGGGCCTGCTGGCGCAGCGCCGCGCCAACGCGACGCATGGGCTCTGCCCATTCGGGGTCACGCGCACCGTGCGCAAAGAGAATCAGGGCGGCTTTCGGCATGTCTTCAGTTTAGCGCAACGGCAGCGTCGACGCCGGATCGGGTTGATCGACGACAAAACCGCCAAAGTGGCTCGGCCGGTGCGGACTGCCGGCCTGGCACGCCGAATCAGCGCAAACCGGCGACGGCGGCAATGTCTTGCGCATGATCAACGAGATGATCGGCCCCCCAGGACTCGATCGGGTCGCCGTCGCCAAGATAGCCGTAACGCACCGCCACCGTCGCCATGCCGACGGACCGGCCGGCCTGGATGTCGCGCAGGTCGTCGCCGACGTAGAGGCAACGTCCCGGGGCGCGGGTGATCAGCGTACAGGCCAGTTGCATCGGGGGCGCTGCGGGCTTGGCGCGCCGCGCCGAGTCGCCACTGACGACGCAGGCAGCGCGCTTGGCGTAGCCCAATTGGTCGAGCAGGGGCAAGGTGAAGCGCTGGGCCTTGTTGGTGATGATTCCCCACGGCGAACCACGGCTCTCCAGCCGTTCGAGAAGTTGGTCAATACCGGGGAAGACGGTCGTGGCGACGCAGATGTCCTGGCTGTAGTAGCGCAGGAAGCGATCGTAGAACTCGGTGTAGAGCGAATCACCCGGCCGCATCGAGAGCCCGGCCTTGAGCATTCCGCGTACGCCCTGCGAGGTATACGGGCGCAGCCGCCCGAGCGGTACCGGCGGGAGGTCAAGATCGGCGCGCAGGCGGTTCAGTGCGGCGGCGAGGTCGGGTGCGGTATCGGCAAAGGTGCCGTCAAGGTCGAAGAGGACGGCATCAAACATTCTTCACGCAATGCAGCAGGTAATTGACATCGGTATCGCGCCCCAGCGTGTAGCGGCCACCCAAGGGGTTGTAGCTCATGCCGCGCAAGTCGAGGCCATCGAGGCCGACCCTCCTTGCCCAGCGTAGAAGCTCTGACGGCTTGATGAATCGGGCATAGTCATGGGTGCCGCGCGGCAACATCCGGAGGACATACTCGGCGCCGATGACGGCGAGCAGGTAGGCTTTCGGGTTGCGGTTGATGGTCGAGAAGAAGACGTGCCCGCCGGGTCCCGCGAGAGCAGCGCAGGCGGCGACCGTACTCGCCGGATCGGGGACGTGCTCGAGCATTTCCATGCAGGTCACGACATCGTAACTTCCGGCGCACTCGGCCGCGAGTTCCTCGGCCGCGATCTTGCGATAGTCGACCTGGTGTCCGCTCTCGAGCAGGTGCAGACGGGCAACACTCAGCGCCTTGTCGGAGAGATCGATGCCGGTCACCGTCGCGCCTTTTTCGCACATGCCTTCGGAAAGCAGGCCACCGCCGCAACCGACGTCAAGTACGCGCTTGCCGGCCAGGCCGCACCGATCGTCGATCCATTCCAGACGCAAGGGGTTGATGTCATGCAGCGGCTTGAAATCACTGCTCGGATCCCACCAGCGATGGGCCAGCTGGCTAAATTTCTCGAGTTCGCCCTGATCAGCGTTGATGGTCATGCCTGCGGTATCCGTGTCAAAGGGTCAGTATAGGGGCTTGGCGAACGCTTGCAACGAAAAAGCCCTGCCGAGGCAGGGCTTCGCGTGGGACGGCGAGGAATTACTTGGTGCCGATGAGTTCGATGTCGACGCGACGGTCAGGCTGCAGGCAGGCGATGACCTTCGGGCTCGTCTTGCCGAGGCACTGATCGGGCTTGGTGACCGGATTCTTCTTGCCCTTGCCTTCGGTGTAGACACGATTCGCGTCGATACCCTTGCTCACCAGGTACTGCTTGACGGCCGCAGCGCGACGCTCGGACAGCTTCTGGTTGTAGGCATCGGAACCGATGCGGTCGGTGTGACCGACGGCGATGATCACTTCGAGCTTGATGGCGCCGGCCTTGGCGACCACTTCGTCGAGCTTGGCCTTGCCTGCCGGACGCAGGGTTGCCTTGTTGAAGTCGAACAGTGCGTCGGCGGCGACGGTGATCTTGTCACCCGACGGCTTGGCCGCCGGTGCGGCAGCCGGGGCAGCCTTGGCGACCATCGGCTCGCAGACTTCCTTCGGGATCAGATCCTTGTCGCACTTGCAGCCAGCCGGATCGCGGGCTGCCCCGGCGGGAGTCCAGAATCCAGTCCGCCAGCAGAGGCCGGCACCGCTCATGACGACTTCGCCGCGTTGATCGATCACATACACGCGATCCAAAGGAGCCGACGTCTGAGCCTGAGCCAGCGAGGCGCCGAAGCCGACAGTCGCGGCGAACACGGCCATCATTGAGTTTCTTGCAATTCTGTTCATCTGGGTTTCCCTCGTTAGTTGGAGCTTGCGAAACTGGTCCGCATAGCCTGTTATGCCTCGTTGTAGACTCAACTCATCACGGACGAATTTTATTTTGCCACAACAGGGCCAGTTTTATCAATCCAGTTTCGTTGTTTTCAACCAGTTGCCCATTCTCTACGCGGATCCGCCCAGCCACCCAGACGTCAGAAACATGCTCCCGGCCTAGCGAGTAGGTGAGGTGCGACACCGGGTGGTAACAGGGCGCAAGGGCGATGTCGTCAAGCCTGACGGCGCACAGATCGGCATACTTGCCGGTGGTGATCGAGCCGATGTCCGCGTCCAGGCCGAGCGCACGAGCGCCGCCCAGAGTCGCCATGCGCAGTACGCGGTGAGCGTCGATGGCGTCGGCACGCCCGCCCTGCTCCTTGGCGAGCAACGCCGCCAGGCGCATTTCCTGAAAGATGTCGAGCCGGTTGTTGCTCGCCGCGCCGTCCGTGCCGAGACCGATGTTGATCCCTTGGGCGAGAAGTTGCGTGATCGGCGCGATGCCGCTGGCCAGCTTGAGATTGGAACTTGGGCAATGGGCAACCGAACAGCCGTGCTCGGCCAACAGTTCGATCTCCTGCGCATTGAGGTGAACGGCGTGTACCGCGATCAAGGCCGGACTGAGCAGACCCAGGCGGCGAATACGTTCGATCGGGCGCATCCCGAAGCGCTGCTCGCTGTCGTCGATCTCCTGGACGGTTTCATGCAGGTGCAGGTGGATCGGCACCTCGATCTGCTCGGCCAGCGTCAGTACCTTGGCAAAACTCCGCTCGCCGACGGTGTAAGGCGCATGCGGGGCAAGACAGAACGATAGCAGCGGCTCGTCCAGCAACTCGTCGCGAACGGCGAGCCCCTTCGCCAGATAGTCGTCTGCATCGGCCGCATAGTTGCTTGGAAAGTCGACGGTGATCAGGCCTATCGCGGCGCGCATTCCCGAAGCGAGCGCCGCGTCGGCGGCGGCTTTCGGAAAGAAATACATGTCGTTGAAACAGGTGATGCCGCCGCGCAGCATTTCGGCGCAAGCGAGCAGGCTGCCGTCATGAACGAACTGCTCGCAAACGTGCTTTGCCTCGGCCGGCCAGACGTGATCGTGCAGCCATTCCATCAGCGGCAGATCATCGGCGAGACCACGCAGCAGCGTCATCGCCGCGTGCGTGTGCAGGTTGACCAAACCGGGAATCAGCACGTGCTGGTCAAGCCGTTTGCGCTGGCGCGGCGAGAAACGGGCAGCCGCCTCCGCCTGTGAAAGCACGGCGACGATCCGGCCGTCGTTGACCGCCACCGCATGGTTCTCGAGAACGGCGCCCACCGGTTCGACCGGCACCAGCCAGCGCGCCTCGATCAACAGATCGACAGCTTGCAGCCCAGAGATCATTTCCATGATCTACCGCGGAGGCTAAAAAAAACCCCGCAGAAGCGGGGTTTTTTGGGCATGGCCTGGATTACTTGGTGCCGATGAGTTCGATGTCGACACGACGGTCAGGCTGCAGGCAAGCGATGACCTTCGGACTCGTCTTGCCGAGGCACTGATCGGGCTTGGTGACCGGATTCTTCTTGCCCTTGCCTTCGGTGTAGACACGATTCGCGTCGATACCCTTGCTCACCAGATACTGCTTGACGGCCGCAGCGCGACGCTCGGACAGCTTCTGGTTGTAGGCATCGGAACCGATGCGGTCGGTGTGACCGACGGCGATGATCACTTCGAGCTTGATGGCGCCGGCCTTGGCGACCACTTCGTCGAGCTTGGCCTTGCCTTCCGGACGCAGGGTTGCCTTGTTGAAGTCGAACAGCGCGTCGGCGGCGACGGTGATCTTGTCACCCGACGGCTTGGCCGCCGGTGCGGCAGCCGGGGCAGCCTTGGCGACCATCGGCTCGCAGACTTCCTTCGGGAGCAAATCCTTGTCGCACTTGCAACCGGCCGGATCCTTGGCCGCAGCGGCCGGTGTCCAGAAGCCGGTCCGCCAGCAAAGGCCGGCGCCGCTCATCACGACTTCACCGCGTTGGTCGATCACATAAACGCGCTCACCAGCGGTTTGGGCTTGCGCCGCGCCAGCGGCCACGAAAAGGCCGATAGAGGCCAGCAGGGTGGTAATGACTTTCGATTTCAAGATGTTCCTCCTCGATTAATTGATCTCTGTTGGGTCCGAATGCGTATGCAGCGATGCGATTTTTGCGCAGTGGGGCGATTTAAGCATACAAACTTGAATGGCTTCAACCATCGGTTTGGCATTGTGTCGTATTTATGCAACGAATGGATGGGGATTCGTCTTTGGCAACGGTGCTCGCACGGGCTGGGCGAGTCGCCACGCAGGCCGGATTGCGGCCTTCTCCTCACCTGCTCCCATCCCCGTATACTGACGCGGTTGCGGCGTAGAAGCTTGCCGCATCGCCGGCGCCGGCCCTGCCCACCGCGTGCGGAGGCAGTTGCCGGGAGGGCAGGCCGTTCATTCATGAATGAGGAGGCTGTCATGCTATCAACGAGTCTGGAATCGATTGCCACGGTTCTCCGGCGGGCGCGCGAAGTCGTCGTCTTCTCGGGCGCCGGACTTTCCGCCGACAGCGGCATTCCCACTTTCCGCGACGGCGCCACAGGATTGTGGAACAACGTCGACCCCGACGAGGTGGCCAGCATCGAAGGATTCCTGCGTAAACCGCGTGTGGTCTGGGACTGGCTGCTGCAATTGAAGAACCTCGTTGACGACCGGCATCCGAACGCCGGCCATGAGGCAATCGCCCGCCTCGAGGATCTGTGCAAGGGCAAACGGCTGACCATCATCACCCAGAACATCGATGGCTACCATACGCAAGCCGGCAATGCGCAGGTGCTCGAAGTCCACGGGACGATTCATCGGGTACGCTGCCACCGGCGCTGCGGTTTCGCTGCCGTCTGGGAGCAAAGCGCCGTGGAGCCTTTTTCCTGCCCCAACTGTGGCGGACCGGTACGGCCCGATCTGGTCCTCTTCGGGGAAATGCTCGATGAGGAGGTGTTTGCGGCGGCGGGGATACGCAGCCTCAATGCCGATCTGTTCTTCTGCGTCGGCACCTCGTTTACCGTCCAGCCCGCCGCCCGCCTGCCGGTGTGGGCGAAAGGGGCCGGCGCCACGGTGGTGGAAGTCAATCCGCACCCGACGCCACTGTCGGATGCGGCGGACTACTCGATTCGTGCCGGCGCTTCGCAGTTCTTCGGCGCCCTCTGCGCGCGACTCCAGGAGAACGGTCCAGGACGCTGAAGGGAATTCGCGATCAGCCCCCAGCCTCCCGGCGTCAGCGCATCGGGCACGGCGGCAAACCCCTGGCGCCGCCGAATGCTGCGGGCGACCAGGACCGATCGGCTATAATGCCGCCCTTTTCCTGCACTGCCCAGCGCGGCAGGCGCAGACCAGTCCACTGTAGAAGTCGAGTCGCGAGTCGCATCCCTTGTCATTGCCGCTGCCCCGATCGCCTTTGCCCCAGGCCGGCGAAAGGCTCCATCTCCCATCGTTTACCGGCTCGGCCGACGCACTCCTGATCGCCCATGCGGCATCGGCAGCCAGCAACGGCGTCAGGCCGCGCCTGCTGGCGGTGCTGACCGCCAACGCCGGCGATGCGCAGCGTCTGCTGCAGGAGATCCCGTGGTTCGCCGCCCATCTGCGTGTACGCCTGCTGCCGGATTGGGAAACGCTGCCCTATGACAGCTTCTCGCCCCACCACGACCTGGTTTCCGAACGACTGGCGACGCTCTACGCCGTCACTCGCGGGGATTGCGACGTGCTGCTGGTACCGGCCAGCACTGCCGTCTATCGTCTCTCGCCCGCCGCCTATCTGGCCGCCTACACGTTCTTCCTCAAGCAGGGCGAGAAGCTCCACTCTGAACCGTTCCGCGCCCAGCTGACGCTCGCCGGCTATGCGAATGTCACGCAAGTCGTCGCGCCTGGCGAGTACTCGATCCGCGGTGGCATCGTTGACCTCTTCCCGATGGGGTCACCGCTGCCTTACCGCCTCGATCTTTTCGACAACGAAATCGAGAGCATCAAGACCTTCGACGTCGATAACCAACGCACGCTCTATCCGGTGCCTGAGGTACGCCTTCTGCCGGCGCGCGAGTTTCCCCTTGACGACAGGGGACGCGCGCGATTCCGCCAGCGCTTTCGCGAGATCTTCGAAGGCGACCCGGCCCGCTCGCGAATCTACAAGGATGTCTCGAACGGCGTTGCCGCTGCCGGTATCGAGTACTGGCTGCCGCTCTTCTTCGAGGAAACGGCAACGCTCTTCGACTACCTGCCGAAGGATAGCGTGCTGTGCCTGCACCGCGACGTCCCGGAAGCGATTCGCGCCTTCTGGCGTGAGGCGCAGTCGCGCTACACGATGCTCTCCGGCGACCGGACGCACCCGCTGCTGCCACCGGCGGATCTCTTCCTGGCCGAGGAACCCTTTTTCGTCGCCGCCAAGGCCTACGCCCGGGTGGACATCGCGGCCGGCGACGACGGGCCGGTGCACAGCTTGCCACCGCTGGCCGTTGACCGCCGGGCCGAGGACCCCCTCCACCGTCTGAAGGCCTTCATCGACGGTTTCGCTGGCCGCGTTCTGCTGGTCGCCGAAACCCCCGGGCGGCGGGAAACCCTCGCCGGGCTCTTCGCTGAATATGGTTTGAAGCCGGCGGCGAGCACCGGCCTTACAGACTTCCTGGACTCGCCCAGCCGTCTCGCGCTGACCATGGCACCGCTGCACGACGGCTTCGTGGTCGATCACTTGGCGATCATCACCGAAGCCGAGTTGTATGCCGACAGCCCGTCACGCCGCACACGCCACGCGGCACAACGCAAGGCCTCGGTCGACAACTGGCTGCGCGATCTCACCGAACTCAAGGTCGGCTCCCCAGTGGTCCATGAACAGCATGGCATCGCCCGCTACCAAGGGCTCGTCCACCTCGACCTTGGCGAAGGCGACATGGAGTTCCTCGAACTCCACTATGCCGGCGACGCCCGACTGTATGTACCGGTAGCGCAACTGCACGTCATTTCGCGCTACTCGGGCGCCGACCCCGACGCGGCACCTCTGCACACGCTCGGCTCACCGCAATGGGAAAAGGCCAAGCGCCGGGCAGCTTTGCAGGCGCGCGACACGGCCGCGGAACTGCTCGCTCTCTACGCCCTGCGTGCAGCGCGACAGGGTCACGCCTGCCAGTTCAAGGCACATGACTACGACGCCTTTGCCGACGGGTTCGGTTTTGAAGAAACGGCGGATCAGGCGGCAGCGATCAACGCCGTGATCGAAGACATGCAATCGGGGCGGCCGATGGACCGTCTCGTCTGTGGCGATGTCGGCTTCGGCAAGACCGAGGTGGCCCTGCGCGCAGCCTTTTGCGCCGTGGCCGGCGGCCGGCAGGTGGCCGTTCTGTGCCCGACCACGCTGCTCTGCGAACAGCACCACCAGACGTTCAGCGACCGCTTTGCCGACTGGCCGGTGAGCATCGCCGAACTGTCGCGCTTCAAGACGGCCAGGGAGGCCAGCCAGGCCCTCAGGGAACTGGCCGACGGCAAACTCGACATCATCATCGGTACGCATCGACTGCTGCAGAAGGACGTGCAATTCAGTCGCCTGGGGCTCGTCGTCATCGACGAGGAACACCGCTTCGGCGTCCGCCAGAAGGAAGCACTGAAGGCGCTGCGCGCCGAAGTCGACGTGCTGACGCTGACCGCAACGCCGATCCCGCGCACACTCGGCATGTCGCTCGAAGGCCTGCGCGATTTCTCGGTCATCGCCACCGCGCCGCAGAAGCGACTGGCGATCAAGACCTTCGTCACCCGCTTCTCCGACGGCATCATCCGTGAGGCGCTGCTGCGCGAGTTCAAGCGCGGTGGCCAGGTCTATTTCCTGCACAATGAAGTCGACACCATCGAGAACATGCGCGACAAGCTCGGCAAGCTGTTGCCGGAGGCACGCATCGTCGTCGGCCACGGGCAACTCAAGGAGCGCGATCTCGAGCGCGTGATGCGTGACTTCACGCAACGCCGGGCCAACGTCCTGCTGTGCACGACAATCATCGAGACGGGAATCGACAACCCACACGCCAACACCATCATCATCAATCGCGCCGAGAAGTTCGGTCTTGCCCAGTTGCATCAGCTACGCGGCCGCGTCGGCCGATCGCACCACCAGGCCTACGCCTATCTGCTGACGCACGACGAGACGGCACTCAACAAACAGGCCCGTCAACGCCTCGAAGCGATCCAGATGATGGACGAACTGGGTGCCGGTTTCTATCTCGCCATGCACGACCTCGAAATACGCGGCGCCGGCGAAGTGCTCGGCGACAGCCAGTCTGGCGAAATGCAGGAGGTCGGCTTCAACCTGTTCACCGAGATGCTCAACCGCGCCGTCGCGGCACTCAAGCAGGGCAAGGAGCCCGACCCGATGCAGCCGCTGGCGATCGCCACCGAGATCAACCTGCACACGCCGGCTCTGCTCCCCGACCAGTATGCTCCGGACGTCCATGACCGGCTGACTCTCTACAAGCGCCTGGCCAACTGCACCGTCGCCGACGAACTCGGCGAGTTGCAGGAAGAACTCATCGACCGCTTCGGCGACCTGCCGCCGCAGGCGCGCGCGCTGCTCGACAGCCATCGGCTGCGGCTGCTCTGCAAACCGCTCGGCATCAGCAAGCTCGACGCCACGACCGAGCAAATCGTCGTACAGTTCCAGCCTGACCCGCCCATCGAGCCGACGCGCATCATCGACCTGATCACGAAGAACCGCAATTACCGGCTGGCCGGACAAGACAAGCTGCTCCTCAAGCGCCATTGCGCGACGCTCGCCGACCGCGTCGCCGCCGTCAAAGACATCATCCATCAACTCAGCAAGTGAAGGCGCCCAAGCCATGACCACCCTCGACATCGACAACATCAACGTCAGCGCCTTCGACCCCATGCCTTCGCCGGACGAGATCGCGGCCCGCCTGCCGCTCTCCGCGAGCGCGGCCGGGGAGGTCAGGCGCGACCGCGAGGTGTTGCGCAACATCCTCGACCGCCGGGACCATCGTCTGTTCGTCGTCGTCGGCCCGTGCTCGATCCACGACCCGCTGGCGGGGCTGGACTATGCGCGCCGTCTCAAGGCGCTCGCCGACGCGGTCGGCGACACGCTCTACCTGGTGATGCGCGTCTACTTCGAAAAGCCACGTACGACAACCGGCTGGAAAGGGTACATCAACGACCCGGACATGGACGACTCCTTCCACGTCGATCAGGGGATGCAGAAGGCACGCCAGTTTCTCCTCGAACTTGCCGAACTGGGACTACCCGCCGGCACCGAGGCGCTCGACCCGATTTCGCCGCAGTATCTGGGCGGCCTGATTTCGTGGACGGCGATCGGCGCCCGCACCACCGAGTCGCAGACGCACCGCGAGATATCGTCAGGCCTGTCGACGCCGGTCGGTTTCAAGAACGGCACCAACGGCGATGTCGGCATCGCCGTCAACGCCATCCTTTCCGCCTCGCGACCGCACAGCTTCCTCGGCATCAACGGCCAGGGACGCACGTCGATCGTCCGGACGCGTGGCAACCGGTATGGCCACCTCGTCCTGCGCGGCGGCGATGGCCGTCCGAACTACGACACGGTGAGTGTGCAGATGGCCGAACAGGCACTGCGCAAGGCCGGTTTGCCGACCAATATCGTGGTCGACTGCTCGCATGCCAACAGCTACAAGAAGCATGACCTGCAGCCACTGGTGATGGCCGACGTCGTCAATCAGGTGCGTCTCGGCAACCGGTCGCTGGTCGGCATGATGGTCGAATCGAACATCGTCGCCGGCAACCAGGCGATCCCCGAAGATCTCGACCAGCTCCAGTACGGCTGCTCGGTCACCGACGCCTGCGTCGACTGGCCGACCACCGAGAAGATGATTCTCGACGCTGCCACGCTGCTGCGAGACGTGCTGCCAGCACGCAACGCCGGCTGAACCGCTGGCGTCGCCGCGTCACACGCCTCCGGCGTAGGCCTGCTGGCGCCACGCCTCGAAGACGGTAACGGCCACGGCATTCGACAGGTTCAGGCTGCGCTGGCCGGGCAGCATCGGCAAACGCAAGCGCCAGTCATCGGCAAACTCGGCCAGGACGGCGGCCGGCAGGCCACGCGTTTCGGAACCAAACACGAAAACGTCGCCGGCGGCGAAGCGTCTGTCGGCGATCGTCCGCGCCGCCCGGGTGGTGCAGGCGAAGAGGCGCCGCCCGACAAGCGCGACGCGCAGGGCAGGCCAGTCATCATGCACCCTGACTTCGGCGTATTCGTGATAGTCGAGTCCGGCGCGGCGCAGGTTCCTGTCGGCGAGGTCGAATCCCAGCGGCTTCACCAGGTGCAGACGACAGCCGGTATTGGCGGCGAGGCGGATGACGTTCCCCGTATTGGGCGGGATTTCCGGCTCGACGAGGACGATTTCGAACACGTCGCTGCAGCGCCTTGCTCAGCGTACCGATCCGCCGCCCGCGAACTCGCGGTCGTAGGCCTCGACCGCCTTCTTGACCGAGACGAAGAAGTCGTTGCCACCAATCTCCTCGGAAAGCCCGACCTTGGCAAGCTCCTCGAGGAATGGTCGGGGCGCGTCGGCGATCTTCACGTCAACGCCCTCGTCGGCCAGTTCCCGGTGAAGTTCCGCGAAACGCTGCGCGGCGGTGACATCCATGTCATGGATCGCCTGCGCGTCGATGACCAGCCACTTGACCGGTGGATCGGCCTCGTCGACCAGCGTACGAATGCGCGTCATCACATGCCGCGCATTGGCGAAGACCAGCGGCGCGTAGGGCCGATAGACGAGCAGACCGGGCACACTCTCTGCTTCCTCATCATCCCGGCAGTCATGGAACCTGCCGTCGAGGAGGCGCCGGCGAAGTACCGCGTCGCCGGGCCGCGAAATCTCGACGAGAACGGTGATCAGCGACAGCAACAAGCCAAGGATGATTCCCGGCACGACCCCGGCCACCAGTATGGCCGCCGTCACGCCCAGGGCGATGGCGAACTCGACACGGTCGATCCTGTAGAGACCGACGAGCGAAGCCATCTCCAGCATGCCGATGGCGGTGACGATGAGGATCGCGCCGAGGGCGACCTTCGGCAACAGCGCGATCAATCCGGTCAGGAAGAACAGGAAGAGGAGCAAACCCACGGCCAGCACCAGTTGCGCGACCTGTGACTTGCCGCCGGAGGCATCGACGATCGACGTCCGCGACTGGCTGGCGGAAACCGGGAATCCCTGCCAGAGGCCGGCAAGAATGTTCGCCGAACCAAGCGCCACGAGCTCCCGGTTTGGCTGTACCTCATAGCCGTTCTTCTCGGCAAAGGTCTGGGCCAGCAGAATGCCGTCGGAAAACGCGAGAAAGGCGATCGCCACGGCGGCGGGAGCGAGCGCGGCGATGTCTCCCCAGCGGAAGCTGGGGATCGTCAACTGCGGCACGCCCGACGGCACCGTGCCGACCAAGGCAATGCCGTAGCTGCCGAGATCCAGGAAGAAAGTGGCGAGAATCGCGACGGCACAGACGGCCAGCGCGCCAGGGACACGTGGCAGCCAACGCGCGAGAGCCACCAGCAAACCGACCAGGAGCACGCCCAGAAGGAAGGTCGGCAGCTGCGTCTGCGGCAATTTCTCGATCACCGTATAGACCAGTTCGAAGAACTCCTCGCCTTCGGTTTTGATGCCGAACATCTTGCCCAGTTGGGTGGCAATGAGCACCAGCGACGCCCCGTTCAGGTAGCCGATGAGCACCGGCCGGGACAACAGGTCGGCAATGACGCCGAGCTTCAGTCGAGCGGCGAGCAGCAGCACGCCGCCGGACATGATGCTGAGCACGGCAGCCAAAAAGACGATGCGCGCCGGGTCGCCCGCCGCCAGCGGCAGGATCGCCGAGCCCGCCAGCAGGCCGATGGCCGCATCCGGTCCGGCGATGACGTGCCGCGAACTGGCAAACAACGCGTAACCAACGGCCGCCGCCAGCGCCGCGTAGAGCCCGGCAATCGGCGGCAGATGCACGAGCTCGGCATAGGCAATCACCGACGGAATCGAGACGATGCACGCCGACAGGCCGGCGATCGAATCCTTGCCGAACCAGGAGAATCGGTAGTCTCTCAGGGTCGCCAGCAGCGGCACGCCGGATAGCAGGTACTGGAAAATCGCAGCAGCTCTCATGGGCTTGGCTCCGGGCAAGAAAGGAATAGACCGGCAATATAACCTGATCTGCGGCGAATGCGGCAAGCGAGCCGGCATCGACGGTGCAGCAGGTGACATGTCTTGAGCATACCTGGAGCGGACAATGATACTGTCTTCAAACATGTTGAGACGCAGCATGATTGCGTCCTTGACTTGGAACCGCCGCAAGAAGGGCTCTCGCTACGCCTTTCCGAGGCCCTGGCAACCCAGAAATGTGAGGAAAATGCGGCGCGCGGCGTCGAAAGGATGGACCGCTGAAGACCGTCCGGGTAGACTAGTCAGTTGGACTACAACGCACGCAGCACCCAGGGGGAGAACATCGTCATGCAGATCAACGTGGAAACCAAGCCGGTCGCCTCTGCTGCCTACAACACCAGGAAGAAACGGCTCGTCGAGACGATCGACCGGCTCTATCACCGCGGTGCCAAAGTGCCCCTGCAAAAGGTGATCGCACGGGTTCACCCTGCCGACATGGCGTCGATTCTCGACGAGCTTCCCCCAGCACACGTGGTGGACATCTTCTACGCGATTACCGACACCGAGATGGCGGCCGAAGTTTTCCATCAGCTATCGCCAAGTCTGCGCACGGAGGTGATGACCGAGTCGCCCGTCGACAAGCTGGCGGCCGTGCTGCAGCACCTCGCCCCGGACGACCTCGCCGACCTGATCGGCGATCTGCCCGATGATCAGCGCGCGCAGCTGATGGCACTGCTCGACCGTGAAAGCAAGGACGAGGTCGAAAGCCTCCTGAAGTACGACCCGAACAGCGCCGGCGGCATCATGACCACCGACTTCTTCTCGCTGCCGCACACGCTCACCGTCGAAGAGGCCATCGAGAATATCCGCAGCCGCGAAGACGTCGAGATGGTCTTCTACCTTTACCTGACCGACGAGGCGGGGCGGCTGGTCGGCGTGGTGTCGCTGCGCCAGTTGCTGCTCGCCCGGCCCGGTACGCCCCTCGACAAGGTCATGAACCGACGCGTCATGAAGGTGACGACGGACGCCGACCAGACCACCGTCGCCATGCTGGTCGAGAAGTACCACCTGCTCGCCGTACCGGTGGTGGACGAGGAGAACGTGCTGGTCGGCATGGTCACGGTCGACGACGTCATCGACGTCCTCGAAGAGGAAACGACTCGTGACATGCTGAAGATGGCCGGTACCAGCGAGTCGGAGACGCTCACCCACTCGGCTTTCAAGATCGCCGGGATACGCCTGCCGTGGCTGCTCGCCGCGTTCATCGGCGGCCTTGCGGCAACAGCGGTGATCGGCCGCTACGAGGCCATCCTCGGCGAGGTCCTCGTGCTGAGTGCCTTTCTGCCGGTGGTCATGGGCATGGCCGGCAACGTCGGCGTGCAATCAGCGACGGTCGCCGTGCGTGGTCTGGCGACCGGCGCGATCGACGTCCGCGACACGGTACCGCTGGTCCTCAAGGAATTGCGCGTCGGCCTGCTGCTCGGCGGTTTCTACGGCGTCATCCTGGCAATCTACGGGTACCTGATGCACGACAGTCTGGCGCTTGGCGAGGTCGTCGGTCTGACGATCCTCGGCAACATGACCGGCGCCGCCCTGCTCGCCGTTCTCCTGCCGATGCTCTTTCAGCGCCTGAAAGTGGATCCGGCGGTCGCCACGGGACCTTTCGTGACCACTGCCATCGATATCCTCGGCGTCCTCAACTACTTCGTGATCGCCAGCTGGATCTACAAGCTGTAGGCGGCGCGGGCCCCGGTCGAGGCGCCGCGCCGGCGCCCGACAATCCGCACAGATCTCAGGGCTCGTCCCACGGCGCGACCCGCTGCTGGAAGTCGCTCAGTTGCCGAGCCAGTTCGGGCCGCAGGGACTCGATCGCAGCGCCCAGCCAGGCCTGCAGCGCCTCGCCTTTGCGGCCTGGTAGCGCCGCCAGCGTCATCTGCCGGGCTACCGCGAGATCGTTCAGGCGACCGAGCAGTTCCTGCAGGGAAGTCGTCGCCTGAAGGTAGCCCGGCAAGCCTGGGGCCACGACGATCGGGGTGAAGAACTCCAGCGCATAACGCAGTTGCTTGAAGGCGACGCGCAGGCGGTGGCGGGCCGCCACGTCGGCACCGAGAGCATCCGGAGCACGCTCGATCACGCGCCGGAGACGCTTGTTCAGGCAACGCGGCACGAAGGCGGCCAGCGGTCCCGTATCGGCTTCCGGCAA
This sequence comes from Accumulibacter sp., assembly GCA_017302455.1. Classification (GTDB taxonomy): domain Bacteria; phylum Pseudomonadota; class Gammaproteobacteria; order Burkholderiales; family Rhodocyclaceae; genus Accumulibacter; species Accumulibacter phosphatis. Next base: position 29,709 of record JAFLDO010000022.1, on the reverse strand, counting down.
TCCCAGGACGGCGGCGGTGAATTCGATCAGCAGCCGCGAGTAGTCTGCCGACCTGAGAGCGCGGCGGGCTGCCTGGCGGCTGCCCGCGCAGCGCCGCTGGCTGTACAGCGCCAGCCGGTCGGTCTCGGAACCATCCGGAAAGGCCGTGCGCAGAGCGGGCAAGGTTTCGGCAATGAACACGTCCCAGTTGCGTGCGTCGCCGAGTTTCGCGGCCAGCCCTTGCCAGAGCGGATCGAAATGCGCGACAAAAGACTCCGGCAGCAGCGGTTCCCAGAGACGCATGGCCGAGCGCAGGCGACGCATGGCGACCCTCGCCTGGTGCACGAACTCGGGCAGATCGCTGTCGCAAACGCCTTCTTCGTTGTTTTGCAGGTGATTGAGGCAGCACAGGGTGATCACGCGAAACGCGCCGATGCTCGGCATCGCGCCGGCGACCGGTGCGGGCAGCGCCTTCGCCGCCGCCGGCGGCGCGTCGGCCAGCAAACGGTAGGCGCGGTCCGACTTGCTGCGCGCTTCCGGGTGTAGCGGCAGCGTCGCCTGCAACTCCCCGGCCAGCAGGAACAGATCGCCGACTGCTCCGGCAAGCAGTTCGAGTTCGATCTCGCGAATCGTCCGCCGGCGAGCCTGCGCTTCTATCAAGCCGCGATCGAGCGCCAATTCGACGCGCACACCGCTGCGTGGTTCGAGCAGCCAGGCCTGGCGCGTGAAGCGAGTGGTGAAAATCGGCTGCAGTTGATCGCGCACCGACTCGAGCAGGCCACGGACGACAAGGTCATCGACATTCCAGAAGTCGAACTCGCCCGGCCGGCCCGGAACCTCCCACTCGCTGCGTTGCGCCAGCCCGCCGCTGAGGAGCGCGGCGGTCTTGACCGTAAGGAGCCACTCGCGGCCCTTGCGGCGATAGCGCACGACAACCCGTTCGCGCCGCAGACGGCCATCCGGAGTGTCGTAATAGGTATTGACGAGGAGTTGCCTATGCGGCTCGACGCCGGCCAGCAAGGGATGCTTCGCCAATTGACTGGCGGTACGCGCCGACAGGGAAAACTTGATCTCGGTTTCAGTGGCCATGCAGACCCTCGTGCGGTGGAAGGCTGATCAGGACATCTTCTCGATCAGGTGCGCCTTGAGCTGAGCACGCCCCGAAGGATTGGCCATGGCGATGATCGTGTTGCCGGCCTGGATGACGTGATCGACCTTGGGATTGAACACCCAGGCTCCATCCTCCTCACGCAGGGCCAGGAGAATGTAGTCGGGGCTGCGCAGACGCAGATCGCCGACCCGCGTCGGCGGGAAATTCGCCGGCACCGGCACCTCTTCGACGCGCACGTTCTTGTCCGACCGGATCATCTCGTCGAGAAAACCGACGACGTGCGGCCGGACCATTGCCGACGCCAGACGAATGCCGCCGGTGAAGTCCGGCGAGATCACGGTGTCGGCGCCGGCCTTGGTCATCTTCTCGACATTTCGCAGTTCCTGGGCGCGCGCCACGATGCGCAGGTTCGGATTGAGCTGCCGCGCCGTGATGATGATCATCAGATTGCGCGAATCATCGCCAGTGACGGCGAACAAACCCCTGGCATCCTCGATGTCCGCTGCTTCCAGGAGATCGTCGTCCGAGGCGTCGCCGTGCAGATAGAGCAAACCGGGAAAGCGGTCGAGATTCTCCTCGAAACGCGCTTCTTCGACATCGATCGCCACGTAGTGACGGCCGGTGTTGTGGAGTTCCCGCCCGACACTGCGGCCCACGCGGCCAAAACCACAAATGATGAAATGCTGCCGCAGTTTCTGGATGCGTTTTTCCATCCGTCGTCTCCGAAGGGACTGATCAAGATCCTTCTCGAGGAAGAACACTGACAGGCTGGTGAAAAGAAAGGTCAGCGCCCCCAGGCCGGCAATGGCCATGATGCCGGCAAACAGGCGATCATTGAGCGAGTGCAGCGGAACGATCTCGCCGTAACCGACGGTCGAGATGGTGATCAGCGTCATGTAGAGAGCGTCGGACCAGTTGCCGTGGTCATCGGCAATCTGGTAGAAGCCAAGCGTCCCGACGCCGATCAGCACCAGCACGACCACGCCGGCCCAGATGATGCGGACAATGATGCGCTGCAGTTGTGCAGCGACGCGCAGATCCGATTCGCGTAGGCGGCGCGAGCGGCGAAGCCTCATGCGAGCCTGCAGCGGGCTATCTGGCATGCGCAGGAGAGGAGTCTGATTGGGCTCTTGGGGTCATCGAGGAAACAGACACGCGGTAGGGATCGACAGGCGGCCAGTCACGCAGGCGGTATATGCTGAGCGGGCGAGATTCGCACATCTGCCGGCGATTGTCCACGATTCCGGAGGAGCCCTGCGGGTTGACCAGGACAACGCCTTGCAAGGGAGCCGTGCGCGGCGACCACGCCGTCATCGCGCGACCCTTCGCGCCGGCGCTGCCGGCGATCGTGGCGAGCGGCAGGCAAGCGTTCGCCGGCAACGTTTGGGCACTGATGGTTTACCATCGAGCCCCAAAGCAAGTCTTGCCCTGTCGTCAGCCACCAAACACGCGCCATGCCACTACCGTTGGACGATCCTGCACAAATCACCACCCGCACCCTGGCACATTACGAGCAGCATGCCGAGGACTTCCGGGAAGGAACCCGCGACCACGACGTGAGTCAGAACATCGCCGCTCTCTTGCGACATATCCGAGCGCAGGCGCCATTCACGATTCTCGACCTCGGCTGCGGCCCGGGACGCGATTTGCAGACTTTTTCCCGCCTTGGCCACGTCGCCATCGGCCTGGACGGCGCCGGCAGCTTCGTCCGGATGGCACGCGCCGACAGCGGTTGTACGGTCTGGCATCAGGATTTCGTCAGCCTCGACCTGCCGGGTGGCCTTTTCGACGGGATCTTCGCCAATGCCTCGCTGTTTCATGTGCCCAGTCTCGCCCTGGCGCGCGTTCTGCGGCAACTGCGCGCCGCCCTCAAGCCCGACGGTGTGCTGTTCTGCTCGAATCCACGCGGCCAGAACGAGGAGGGATGGAACGGCGAACGCTACGCCGCCTACCACGACCTCGCCGCCTGGCGAAGCCGCATGGTCGACGCCGGCTTCGTTGAACTCGAACACTACTATCGGCCCCCCGGCCTGCCGCGCGCGCAACAGCCCTGGCTCGCCAGCGTCTGGCGCCGGACCGCGGAATGAGCGACCATCAGCGCCGGCTGGCAGCACCGCGAAACCGTCATTTTCCTCTACCACACGTCGAAGGTCCCCATGCGAGACAAACCCTTCTCCAGACACGGCATCCGCTTCCGGGCCGGACAGCGGATCGCCGAAGCCATCCTCGATTATGTCGGCCAGACGCCGCCGAGCACCGAGCAGAGGCGGCAGAAGCCGCAAGCTCGTGCCCGCGCGCTGGCCCGCAAAGCGGCCCGGCAGGCGGCGCTGACCGCCGGTAGCCTGACGCTGCCGCCTGGCCCGCTCGGCTGGCTGACCCTTCTTCCCGAACTGCGATCCCTGTGGAAGCTGCAGACGCAGATGGTCGCCGACATCGCCGGCTGCTACGGCAAGACGGCCGAGCTCGAGCGTGAACAGATGCTCTATTGCCTGTTCCACCATACCGACCCGCAGGCCGTCCGCGATCTGGTTGCGCAGATCGGCAAACGCCTGGTCGTCCAGCGCGCGTCGCGCCCCGAAGTCCAGTCGGTGGCCCTGAAGATCGGCATGCACATCTCGCAACGACTGATCGGCAAAGGAATCTCGCGCTGGATCCCGGTCTTCGGTGCGCTCGGTGCCGGTGCTTACGCTTACTACGATACTTCACAGGTGGCCGAGACGGCGATCGAGCTGTTCACCGCTGTCATCGAGGTACCGGTGGAGGAAGCGCCGGCGGACTGTTAGAATGGTCCGACAGGGTCTGTGATGAAGGCTAACGGCATGCTGAGCGGCACCGGCAGACATATCGAGGAATGGGCCAACCCGCGGGCGGTAATCTTCCTGACCCTGCTGTTTCTCGGCACGCTCTGGTCGCTGGTCGTCTTCTCGGCGATCACGACTCGCCAGGAGAGCATTGACGCCACCGGTGACCGGCTGCAGCGGATGAACCATGCCGTCGAGGAAGAGACCCGTCGGTATGTCGATCTCGTCGCCGTTTTCCTGGCCGCCTGCGAGCAGTCGCTGGCAGCCAACCCGGCGCACGATCCGCGCAGCGACGCCGTGTTGCGCAACCTGGTCGAAGGCTTTCGAGCGAGAACGGGCGGCGCCATCGACATCCGCCTGGTCGCCCGCGACGGTAGCCTGGTCGACGTCGTGGAAACCGCTGCCACGCCATTGGCCAATGTCGCCGACAGCGATTACGTCAGGGGTGCGCTGGCAGGCCCGGGGCTGTCTATCGGCCACCCGGTGCAGAGCCCGCTTAGCGGTCGCCACGGCTTGCCGGTCGCGCTGCGTTTGCGGCAGCCTGCGCACGACATCCACATCTTGCTCGCCGTCATCGACCTGCCCACCCTGCAAGACACCTACGAGGAGCAGCGCCAGAAACCCGGAGGCACGATCGCACTCCTGCGGCGAGACGGTACGGTCCTGGCCAGCGCGCCCGGCGACGAGGGCTTGCCGGGCCAGTCGATCGCTGACGGAAAACTGTTCCGCGAGCATCTTGCGCAAGAACCGCGCGGCGTCGTTCTGGTGGAGGAAACGACGGGCCGACAGGCCAGGGAGTTCACCAGTTATTCCTCGATGCCCGATCTCCCGCTGGTGATCACGGTGTCGGAGAACTACGACGCGGCACTCGCGCCCTGGTTGCGACACACGCTGTGGATCGTCCTGCTGGCCTTCGGCGTGACCGTACCGACGACGGTCGTCGCCTATCGGTCCTTGCGGCTGCTGCGTGCCCTGGCCAGTCGCGATGCGCAGTTGCATCGGCTGTCAACCACCGACGGGCTCACCGGCGCCAGTAGCCGACAGCATTTCGTGGACGAACTCGCGGACCAAATGGAAACCGCCAGACGCCAGGCATCGGCGCTGACCGTCCTGCTGTTCAATATCGACTTTTTCCAGCGCATCAACGACGGCTACGGGCATGCCGTCGGCGATCAGGTGCTGGTCGCGTTCGCACGCGTGGCACGCGGCTGTCTGCGCGAGCGCGACCTCCTGGGCAGGCTCGGCGCCGGCGAGTTCGCGATCCTCCTGCCCGGCACCGCCGTCGAGGAAGCCGTGCTGGTCGCCGAACGCGTCCGCCGCGAGACTGCCGAGATAGCGATCGCCACCGAAAACGGGACGGTCCAGTTTACAGCCAGTGCAGGACTGACCGCTGCACACATGGCCGACAGCTCCGTTGACGATCTCCTGAAGCGCGCCGCCAAGGCTCTGCATGACGCCAGGACCGGCGGACATGACCGCGTCGTGGTCGCCTGAGGAGTCCGAACACGCTGCCTCGCAGGCTGACCACGACGGTGCGTGGCGCGTGCCCGCAAGGCAAGCCGTAGCCAGCAGCGCCTAGCGCCCCTTCCAGTCGGCCTGGCGCTTGCCGATGAAGGCGTCAATGCCCTCGCCGGCGTCCTCGGTCATCATGTTGCAGGCCATCACCTCCGCGGCATACTGATAGGCGGCTTCGAGACCCATTTCGAGCTGCTTGTAGAACATCTGCTTGCCCATGCCGATAGCCACCGACGACTTGCCGATGATCGAGCGGGCCAGTTTGTCGATCTCCGCATCGAGTGCGTCGCCGGCAACCACACGATTGACGAGACCTTGCTGCTGCGCGGTCCGGGCGTCGATGAAATCGCCGGTGAGCAACATCTCCAGGGCCTGCTTGCGGCCGAGGTTGCGGGACAATCCGACTCCCGGCGTCGCGCAGAACAGGCCGACATTGATTCCGGAAGTCGCGAAACGCGCCGTGTCGGCGGCAATCGCCAGATCGCACATCGACACCAACTGACAGCCCGCTGCCGTGGCGATGCCATGGACACGCGCGATGACCGGCTGCGGCATCTGCGTCAGGGTCATCATCATCCTGCCGCAACGCCTGAACAGGTCCTGCATGAAGGCCTTGTGGCGATTGGCGCGCATCTCCTTGAGATCATGTCCGGCACAGAAGGCCTTGCCGGCACCGCCAATGACCACTACGCGAACCGTCGGGTCGGCGGCGATCGCGTCGAGTTGCCCTTGCAGGGCGGCGATCATCGCCTGCGACAGCGAGTTGAACTGGCTACCGCGGTTCAACGTCAGCGTGGCTATGCCTTCCTCATCAGCACGGAGGACGTAGGGCGCCTCGTGGTCCGGTGTCTGGGGGTTCATCCTTCTCTCCTTGGTGACTGGCTTACTCGATTGCCGCAGAAGACTTCGCCCGGTCGCGGAGAATGAACTTCTGGATCTTGCCGGTCGATGTCTTCGGCAGGGAACCGAAGATCACCCGCTTGGGCACCTTGAAACGCGCCATGTGCTGACGGCAGAAATCGATGACCTCCTGCTCGCTCGCCGTCGCGCCATCACGCAATTCGAGGAAGGCACAGGGCACTTCGCCCCACGTGGCGTCCGGCGTCGCCACAACGGCGGCGGCGATCACCGCCGGGTGCTTGTAGAGAACGTCCTCGACCTCGATCGACGAGATGTTCTCGCCACCCGAAATGATCACATCCTTCGAGCGATCCTTGATCTTCACGTAGCCATCGGGATGCATCACGGCAAGGTCGCCGGTATGGTACCAACCGCCGGCGAACGACTCCTCGGTCGCCTTCGCATTCTTGAGGTAGCCCTTCATCACCAGGTTGCCGCGGAACATGATCTCGCCCATCGTTTCGTGGTCCCAGGGCACCGGTTCCATGGTGGTCGGTTCAAGGACGGTGATCGCCTCCTGCGCATGGTAGCGAACGCCCTGCCGGCCGTTCAGGTCGACCTGCTGCGCCAGCGGCAGCTCCGCCCAATGACCATGCTTGGCGCACACCGCTGCCGGTCCATAGGTCTCGGTCAGACCATACACGTGCGTGAGGTCGACGCCGATGTTGGCCATCGCCTCGATGACCGCGGCCGGTGGTGGCGCCGCCGCGATCAGGCCGCATACCTTCTGTGTGATGCCGGCGCGCAGTTCGGCCGGCGAATTGGCCATCAGGCTGTGAACGATCGGCGCCCCGCAGTAATGGGTGACGCCGTGCGCGCGGATGGCGTCGAAGATCAGCTTCGGATCGACTCGGCGCAGGCAGACGTTGGTCCCGGCGTTGGCAGCCATGGTCCACACAAAGCACCAGCCGTTGCAGTGGAACATCGGCAGCGTCCACAGATAGACGGAGTGCGGCGGCATGCCCCAACTGATGATGTTGCTCATCGAATTGAGATAGGCGCCGCGGTGATGATAGACGACGCCCTTCGGATTACCGGTGGTCCCTGAAGTGTAGTTGAGCGAGATGGCGTCCCACTCGTCGTTCGGGCCGCGCCACGGGAAATCCGGACTGCCGGCGGCAATGAAGGCTTCGTACTCCTGGCTGCCCAGCCGCTCACCCGGACCGCTGTACTCGGAATCGTCGACATCGATCACCATGATCGGCCGCTGCACGGCCGCCAGCGCCTTTTTCACGGTCGGCGAATACTCGCGATCGGTAATCAGCACCTTTGCCTCGCCATGGTCGAGCATGAAGGCTATCGTTTCGGCATCCAGACGCGTATTGAGGGTATTGAGCACGGCGCCGGTCACCGGCACACCAAAGTGGCATTCGACCATCTCGGGCGTGTTGTTGAGCATCGCGGCGACAGTGTCGCCCTCGCCGATTCCCAGTGCGCTCAACGCCGAAGCCAGACGACGTGCGCGGGAGAAGGTCTCGAGCCAACTGTAGCGGCGCTGCCCGTGAATCACGGCCGTGCGCTCGGGATAGACGTAGGCCGTACGGGCAATGAAGGTCAACGGCGTCAGCGGCGTGTAGTTGGCCGTGTTCTTGTCGAGACCCTGTTGGTAGATGTTCTGCATTCCCAGCTCCCCCAATGAAAAGTGTCAAGTCCTTCCTACTGGCTTTCTGCCACCGTCGACCGGCAGCTTTTCAGCGTGCCACGTTTCTCCTGATCATTCAACCACGCCGCCAGCTCGCCGGCCAGCGCATCGCTGGCCCGCACCAGCGCGTTGACGCCGCCGCGGGCGTCAACGCCAGCGGCCGGCTCCTCGACGGCGACCCGCCGCTCGCCGACGATCCGATGTCGGGAATCGAGCAGGCTGGCCTGACCCCGCAGCAGGCCGCGGCTCTGCAGCGGCGTGTCGAAGACCTGCGAGAACTCCTGCAGCTCAAGGCGCAACAGGCAATTCGTCGCCGTCTGGCCACCGCTCCCGACGACCCCGATCTGCTGCCGCAGGCGCTGGGCGAGCAGCAACCCGGGAGCTCCAGCCCAGCGACTTCCCGCGTAGCTGCGCAGCTTCAAGGGATCGTCGTAGAGCAGGCGGTATTCGATGGCCAGCGAGTCGAACCAGTACGGCACCTTGACTTCGAGGGCCAGATTAGACCAATGCCCGACGTCGGCAAGATGCTGAACCGGCATGCCGAAGTCGTAGACGTCGGCCGGTGGCGCCTTGCGCGCGCCACCGGCGCAGGCGGCAAGCAGGCAGGCGACGAACGCCATCAGAAGCCTTTTCATCATCTATCCTCGCGAGTTGGCGGTGGTACAAAGCCGGCCTCACCGGGTCCGGGGGCCGCTTGCGGAACGCCAAAAATCAGGCTCTGCGGTGACTCCTCGAGCATCTGCAGCACGCGGTTGAGCTGACGCGAGCTTGCCGAAAGCTCGCTGCCGAGCTCGTTGAGGCGTGGCGCGAGCGCGCCGATCCCGCCCGGCGATGGGTCGCCGATCAGTTGGTCCAGCTTTTCGCTGACTGACTGGAGGCGGACCAGCAGGCGACGGGCTTCGACGAGTGCCGGCGCCGCCTCGCCGGCCGCCTGCTCGGCGCGGGCGAGCGTGGTCTGCAGCAGGCGAACGTTTTCCGGAGCCAGCAGCTGCCGCAACTGACGGGTCGCGGCGTTGGCATTGCCGGTCGTCGCATCGAGATTGGCCAGTATGTTCGTCAGATGCTGCCGGTTCTCGGCGTCGAGCACCTGGTTGGCACTGGTCAGGAGGTCGCGCGCCTGCCGCAGCGTCGCCGTGCCGGCATCCGACAGCTCCTCGATCAGCGACGACTGCATGGCGATGCGCGGCGACTCGCCCTCGCCGCCGACGAGAGGCGTCGCGTCGGCACCTCTGTCTTCGAGCAGGATGTGGGCAATACCGGTGATCCCTTGGTAGCCCAGCTTGGCAGTCGTCCCCTGGGTGACCGGCACGGCGCGGTCCACATTGATGCGCACCAGGATGTTGCGCACATCCTGCGGATCGAGTTCGATCGACTGCACCTTGCCGACCCGGATCCCGCGATAACGCACTTGCCCTTGCAGACTGAGACCGGTGACATTCTGGCGGGTGACCACCGTGTATTCCTTGGTCGCTTCGTGCCTGCCGCCGAACCACCAGATCGACGCCAGCGCCGCCAGCCCAAGCAACAGGGTGAACAAGCCGGCCAGCAGGGCATGCGAACGGTTTTCCAAGGCTAGCTCACCCCTTGTCCCATGGCCGCGGCCGCGTGCCCGGAACCGAAAAAGTTGTGGATGAAAGGATGCTCGACAGCGAGAACTTCGTCCATCGTCCCGCACGCGACGATCCGGTGATCGGCGAGCACCGCCAGACGCGTGGCGAGGCCCAGCAAGGTCGGGCGGTCATGCGTCACCATCACCACCGTGAACCCCAGCTCCTTCTGCAAGGTCGTCAGCAGCTTGATGAAGTTCTCGCTGCGATCGGGATCCAGCCCGGCGGTCGGTTCGTCGAGAACGAGCAGTTCGGGCTCCAGCGACAGCGCGCGCGCCAGCGCAACGCGCTTGACCATGCCGCCGGACAACTCGGCTGGCATCAGCCGGGAGTGCCTGGGCTCGAGCTCGACCATGGCGAGCTTGAGCAGGACCAGATCGCGGATCAGGGCCTCGTCGAGCAGGCGCAGCTCGCGCAGAGGAAAGGCGATATTGTCGAAAACCGAGAGCGCCGAAAACAGTGCCCCCTGCTGAAAGAGCATGCCGAAACGTCGGCGAACCATTCGCCGACGCTGCGGATCGGCATCGAGCACGGCGTGCCCGAAAAGCTTGACCATGCCCGCGCTCGGTGCCAGCAGGCCGACGATCTCGCGCAGCAGCGTCGTCTTGCCGCTCCCCGAGCCACCGACCAGACCGAGCATCTGCCCGGGCGGCACCTCGAGATTGATGTCGCGATGGATGACGACGTCGCCGAAGCGCGTCGACAGATCGCGAATTTCGATCGCCGGAACCGCGGCCGAGCTCCATTCCGTTGGCACGCTCACAGCGGGATGCCGAAGCTGCGCGTCATGATCGCAAAGACCGCGTCGACGAGAATCGCCACGGTGATCGATGTCACCACCGACGTGGTCGTCTGCGACGACAGGCTCTCCGTGTTCGGCTTGACGCGCAAGCCGAAGTGGCAGGCGACGAGGCCGATCAACATACCGAAAACCAAGCCCTTGCTCATGCCGATCCACAGGTTGGCCACCGGCACGACGCGCGGCAGGGTATCGATGAAGAAACCATATGACAGGTCCATCTGCAGCCGCGCCGCAATCATGCCGCCAACGATTCCGGCTGCCGAACACCAGACCACCAGCAAGGGCATCGCCACCGCCAGCGCGATGATCTTGGGCAGAACCAGCCGCAGGCTGCGCGAGACGCCCATGGTCGCCAGCGCGTCGATCTCCTCGGTCACCCGCATGACGCCGAGTTGCGCGGTCATCGCCGAACCCGAGCGGCCGGCAACCAGAACGGCGACCAGCACCGGGCCCAACTCGCGGACGATGCTGATGCCCAGCAGATTGACGATGAAGACGTCGGCGCCGAAGGTCTTGAGCTGGAGTGCCGAAAGGTAGGAAAGGACGATGCCGATCAGAAAACCGATCAATGCCGTCACCGGCAGCGCCTGCGCGCCGCTCTTGTAGAGGTTGGCGGAAAACTCTCGCCACGGAATGTCGCGCGGATGCGCGCAGAGGTGGCCGACGTCGAGAACCATCTGGCCGACCAGGGCGACCATCCCGGCAAGATTGTCGACTGCAGCAAGGGCCAGGCGACCAGGCACGAGCAGCCAGCCGAGGCGCTCGCTCGGCCTGGCCGGCAGGTCGGCAGGGATCGCCTCGACGCGTTCGAGCAGCAGGCGATGCTCGCCGGACAGCGCGAGCGATGCCGGCCAGCGCCGCCCCCAGCTTCGCCAGAGAACGACCGCCGCAGCGCTATCCAGGCGTGCGATCGACAGCAAATCCCAAGCCGCTTCACGGCTCGCCAGTTCGCGCAGGCGGGCCTCGAAACGGGAAATCGGTTGCGGCAGTGTCGCCAGCGTCCAGTCACCGGCAAGCTGCACCTGCAGCGAGTTCGCCCGATGCACGGTTTCTATGGACGCCACAGCCATTCCGGCCTCACGGCACGCCAGTCTCGCCAGCCACCGGCTTGATGCGCAGCTTGCTGCCGATGCGCCGCCAGATCAGCGTCTCCTCGCTGAGCGCGGCGGCGGTGATCGGGTTGGCCTCCAGCCAGGCAGCGGGGATATCGAGCTGGAAGCCGACCGGCGACTCCTTGACCGAAACGTCGGGCAGCTGATGGTCGTCGCGCGCACGATGCAGGAGAACCGCCAGACGCAGGCAGAACACCAGGCGCCAGTTCGGATCGCCGGCCGGCATCGCCGCCAGCTTCTGGAGCTTGCCGCGCTGTCCAAGCACGAACAGGGCCAGACGCGCCTGATCGCGCTTGGAAAATCCCGGCATGTCCGCATGGCTCAACAGATAGGCGCCATGCTTGTGAAACTCGCTGTGCGCCACGGACACGCCGATCTCATGCAGGGACACCGCCCAGCGGAGGAAGTGCACATCATTCTCGTGCTCCGGCGAGTCGAGCTTGATCAGTTGCCCGAGCAGTGCCACGGCGGTGCGCTCGACGCGCGTGACCTGACTCTGGTCGACCTGATAGCGCCGCCGGAAGTGGACGACGGTCTCGTCGCGGGTATCGTGGTGTTCGAAACGCCCGACAAGATCGTAGAGGACGCCCAGTGGCAGGGCACCGTCGGAATGCGTCATCGTCTCGATCGCCAACTCGGAGAACACCGCCGACATGATCGCGACGGCCCCCGGGAGAATCGGCAGGCGTTCGCTGCGCATGCCCTTGAGGTCCAGCGCCTCCGCCGACCCGGCCCGGATGAGCAACTGGCGCAGCTTCGCCAGACCCACGCGCGTGATACCGGTGGCCGCGTCCGGATTGAGCTCGTTGATCTCGAGGATGTCGGCGAGTTCCTGGGCCGAGCCCGACGAACCCACCGCCTCCGCCCAGCCGACGCGCTGGTAGTCGGCGGCAATCCCCTCGATCTCGCGAGCCGCCGACACCTCGGCCGCGTAGAAGCGTTTCTTGTCTACCTTGCCTTCCGGAAAGAAGCGCTGGCGGAAGCTGATGCAGCCCATGAACAAGGACTCCATCAGCAAGGGTTCGGCACCCTCGCCGATGATGAACTCGGTCGACCCCCCGCCGATATCGACCACCAGACGCCGGTGACTGGCGGCGGGCAGCGCGTTCGCGGCACCGATGAAAATCAGGCGGGCCTCCTCGCGGCCGCCGATGATCTCGATCGGGAAGCCAAGTGCCGCCTCGGCCTGCGGCAGGACGATGTGCGCATTGCGCGCCACGCGCATCGCGTCGGTCGTCACCGCGCGCACCGTCTCCGGCGGGAACCCGCGCAGCCGCTCGCCAAAGCGCCGCAAGGCCTCGATCGCACGCTGTTGCGAGGCATGATCGAGAAGCTTCTCACGCGTCAGACCGGAACCCAGCCTGACGGTGTCCTTCAGCGTATCGAGCGGATGGATCCGATTGCCAACCACTCGCCCGATCTGCAGGCGAAAACTGTTGGACCCCAGGTCGACTCCGGCAATCAGTTCGTAGCTCATGCCCGTTGTTTCTCAGCCGTGTGGCGATTAGTGTGTGCAGGCCGGTAATTCTAGCACCGTCGGCAACGCCTCCACTGACCTGGACAGGCTCGGTCGCCACAGCCCGGCCAAGAAAAATGCCAGAGCAATCGACCGGCAGCGTACTGATCGCTGTAATATTCCGACCTCGACCCACCCTCCCCGATCCATCTCTTCTGACGGAACGAACCGATGACTACAGAAGCCCCGACCGCCGATACCCCTGTGCAGCAGTCCCCGATCACCTTCCCGCCGGAATACTTCCAGAATCGTGAGATGAGCCTGCTCGCGTTCAATCGGCGCGTTCTCTGGCAGGCCAAGAACCCGCGGACTCCGTTGCTCGAACGTCTGCGCTTCCTGTGCATCGTCAGTAGCAATCTCGACGAGTTCTTCGAGATTCGGGAGGCGGGGATCAAGGAACAGTTGAAGCTCGGATCGGTGGCGATCACTACCGACGGCAAGACGGCGCGCGAGGTCTATCGCCTGGTCAGCGACGAAACGCATGCGATCGTCAAGGAGCAGTACGCGCTGCTCAACGACGAAATCCTGCCCCTGCTCGCTGCCGAAGGCATCCGTTTCGTCAAGCGCGCAGAATGGAACGCCGCGCAGCGTGACTGGATCAGCGACTTCTTCTTCCGCGAAGTGATGCCGGTAATCACGCCGATCGGACTCGACCCTTCGCATCCCTTCCCGCGGGTACTCAACAAGAGCCTCAACTTCGCCGTCGAGCTCGAAGGTCGCGATGCCTTTGGCCGTAGTTCCGGGGCAGCCATCGTCCAGGCGCCCCGCGTCCTGCCGCGGGTCATCCGGCTGCCACGTGAGCTCGGGGACGCCGAGTACACCTTCGTCTTCCTGTCGTCGATCCTGCACGAGTTCGTCCACGAGCTCTTCTCGGGCATGAAGGTCCTCGGCTGCTACCAGTTCCGGGTGACGCGCAACAGCGACCTGTTCGTCGACGAGGAGGAAGTCAAGAACCTGCGCGCCAAGATCCAGGGCGAATTGCCACAACGTCATTTCGGCGATGCCGTCCGGCTCGAAGTCGCCAACAGCTGCTCGGAGGCGATGACGCAGTTCCTCCTCGGCCAGTTCAATCTCACCGAGAGCGATCTGTTTCGAGTGGCCGGTCCGGTCAATCTGGTGCGCCTGATGCAGGTGCCCGACTGGGTGGTGCGCAACGACCTGAAGTTCCTCCCCTTCACGCCGGGCATACCCAAGGCCTTGCAGAAATGCCACAGCGTTTTCGACAGCATCCGCGGCGGCGACATCCTGCTGCACCACCCCTACCAGAGCTTCAATCCGGTAATCGAGTTGCTCGAACAGGCGGCAACCGACCCGCAGGTGGTGGCGATCAAGATGACCGTCTACCGCACCGGCACCGATTCGGTCCTCATGCAGTCGCTGCTGCGCGCGGCGCAGAACGGCAAGGAAGTGACGGTGGTCGTCGAACTGATGGCCCGCTTCGACGAGGAAGCGAACATCGGCTGGGCGACCAAACTCGAGGAAGTCGGCGCGCACGTCGTCTATGGAGTCGTCGGCTACAAGACGCACGCCAAGATGCTGATGATCGTGCGGCGCGAAGAAGGCAAGGCAGGCAGCAGCCTCCTGCGCCGCTACGTGCATCTGGGCACCGGCAACTACCATCCGAAAACAGCTCGTCTGTACTCGGACTTCGGTCTGCTGACCTGCAACGAAGAGATCGGCGCCGATACCAACGAGGTCTTCAAGCAGCTCACCGGCCTGGGTCGTGCGCAGACGCTGACGCACTTGTGGCAGGCACCGTTCACGCTGCAGCCGAACGTCGTCGCCGGCATCCGCGCGGAAGCCGATGCGGCGCGCGCCGGCAAGCGTGCGCGCATCATCGCCAAGATGAATTCGCTGCTCGAACCGGAGACGATCGCGGCGCTTTATGAAGCGTCGCAGGCCGGCGTGAAGATCGACCTGATCGTGCGCGGCGTCTGTGGTCTGCGCGCCGGCGTCAAGGACCTGTCCGACAACATCAGTGTTCGCTCGATCATCGGCCGGCAGCTCGAGCATCACCGGGTCTTCTATTTCTACGCCGGTGGCGAGGAGAAGGTCTATCTGTCGAGCGCCGACTGGATGGAGCGTAACTTCTTCCGGCGCATCGAACTGGCCTTTCCGGTGCTCGACCGCAAGCTGAAGCGTCGGGTGATCGCCGAGGGGCTGCAGATCTATCTCGCCGACAACACCCTGGCCTGGGAACTCGGACCCGATGGGACCTACCACCAGCGGCGCGGCTCACGCACCAGCCGGCATGCGTCGCAGAGCGAGTTGATCGAACTGCTCCAGTCCTGAATCACGGCAGGGGGGACGCCCCCCTTGCCTCCCCGCGCGCGGCGGCCTTGGTCAGGCGCGCCGCGCGCCCACGACTCCCTCGACCTGATGCAGCAGCGCCAGCGTCCGATTGAGCTGCGCCATGGTGCCGACTTCGGCGGTGAAGCTCATGTGCGCATTGCCCTGCCGCGACTGGGTATTGACCGCGATGACGTTGATTTTCTCGCGCGCCAGAATGTCCGACACGTCGCGCAGCAAACCCTGACGATCGTGGGCGTCAATCACGATGTCGGCGGCAAAGACGCTGTCCGTCTTCAAACCCCAGGTCGTTTCGATCACCCGCTCGGGATGCATGCCGCGCATGTTGGTGAAGTTGCTGCAGTCCAGACGATGGACGGACACCCCCTTGCCACGCGTGACGAAGCCGACGATGGGGTCGGGCGGCACCGGTTTGCAACAACCGGCCAGCTGGGTCAGCAAGCGATCGACGCCAACGATCAGGATGCCCTTTTCGGCCACATCGCTGTCTCGCTGCCGGCGTACCGGCAATTCACCGACAAGGCGTTCGTCGACCGGCATGTCGGTGCCGCGCACCGCCACCTGCAACTGGCGGATGTTGAGCTTGGCCCGCGCTACCGCGATGAACAGATCGTCGCTACCGGCAAGGCCCAGCCGGACCGCCAGCTCGTCAAGACTGACGCCTGTCTGACCCATCCTCTGCAGTTCACGGACAACGACCGAACGCCCTTCGGCAAGGGTGTCCTCGAGCGCCAGACTGGCGAACCATTGCCTGACCTTGACGCGCGACCGATGGGTGAACAAGTAACCGAGCGAGGAGTTCAACCAGTCACGCGACGGGCCACCGTGTTTGGCGAGGACGATCTCGACACGTTGCCCGGTGGCCAGTTGTGTGTTGAGCGGCACCAGCGCGCCGTCGACCTTGGCGCCACGACAACGGTGACCGATATCGGTGTGCACCCGATAGGCGAAATCAACCGGTGTCGCACCACGCGGCAGATCGACGACGCGCCCCTGCGGCGTCAGGATGTAGACCGTCTCGTCGAAGGCGGCCTGCTTGTAGTGTTTGACCCAGTCCGACGAATCCGCCACATCGTCCCGCCAAGTCAGCAACTGACGCAGCCAGGCAATCTTCTCGTCGTAGCGGTCTTCCGGCGTCGTCCCGCTGCCTTCCTTGTAGCGCCAGTGCGCAGCGACGCCCAGTTCGGCGTGGCGGTGCATTTCCCGGGTGCGAATCTGCACCTCGATCGCCCGCCCGTCAGGGCAGTGCACTGCCGTGTGCAGTGAGCGGTAGTCGTTACCCTTCGGATGCGAGATGTAGTCGTCGAACTCCTTGGCGATCGGCGACCAGATGTGGTGCACGATGCCGAGCGCCGTATAGCAATCCCTCACCTCCTCGACGATCACGCGCAGCGCACGCACGTCATAGACCTCGGAGAACTCGACGCCCTTCTTGCGCATCTTGTTCCAGATGCTGTAGATGTGCTTGGGTCGCCCATAGATTTCGGGCGTACCGACGCCGGCGGCCGCCAGTTCGCTCTTCAGGCGATCGATCGCGTCGGCGATGAACTGTTCGCGCTCGGTCCGCTTCTCGTCGAGGTGCCTGGCGATCTCCTTGTAGATCTCCGGGTGCAGGTAGCGGAAGGAAAGATCCTCGAGTTCCCACTTCAGCTCCCAGACGCCGAGCCGGTTGGCCAGCGGCGAATACAGTTCGAGCGTCTCACGCGCCACCGGAACGCGCAGCTCATCGGGCTCGGCGGCGTAATGGCGCAGGGTCTGCGTGCGTGAAGCCAGGCGCAGCAGTACCACCCTGATGTCCTCGACCATGGCCAGCAGCATCTTGCGCAGCACTTCGATCTGCGACCGCAGCTCCTGCGGGTTCTTCTCGCCGCTGTCGATCGAATGCGCGACGAAACCGCGCGAGATCGGCCGCAAGCGATTCAGGCGCGAGATTCCGTCGACCAGATGCGCCACGCTTCGCCCGAAATCGCTTTCGATGCGGGTCAGGCCAAACTCCAGGATCGCCGGCACCGCAAACAGCAGCGCCGCCAGACGCGAATCGGCGTCCAGTTTGAGCCCGGCGACGATCAGCGCCATACCCAGCGCATGACCCCAGACTGCTTCGCCGCTACCCAGTTGGCCATCGCCATAGATGCCGCGGGCGAAGTCCACCGCCCGACGCAGGCGCTCTGCCTCGACAGCGGGTAGACCTTCAACAAGCGTCTGCAAGGAGTGCTCGAAGTCGCTCTGCGCAGCGACCGAGTGGATGACCGAGACCATCGAAGCATTATAAGTCCTCGCCCGGCCATCATGCATAATGCCGGTTTCCCGCGACGGTTGCCCGCCATGCTCGCCCGCCTGCACCACCCCTATCTGCTGCTCGTGCTGACCACTCTGTTCTGGTCGGGCAACATGGTTCTCGGTCGCGCGATTCGCAACGAAGTTCCCCCCCTCTCGCTCGCCTTCTGGCGCTGGGCAATCGCCCTGCTGCTGACCCTGCCGCTCGCCCTGCCGCATCTGCGTTCGCAATGGCCCTTGCTCCGGCGCGGCTGGAAGGCCGTGGTCAGCCTCGGACTGCTCGGTGTCGGCGGCTACAACACGCTCGCCTACGTCGGCCTGAACTACACGCCGGCGACCAACGCCGTGCTGCTCAACTCCTTCATCCCGATCGCCACGATCACCCTGTCGTGGGTCTTCCTCAAGAAGCACCTGCGCCGCGTCGAATCGCTCGGCGTGCTGTTGTCCTTCGTCGGCGTGGCGACCATCGTCTGCCGTGGCCAGTTCGCGACACTGGCCAGTCTGAGCCTCAACGTCGGTGACCTGTGGATGCTCGCCGCGGTATTCACCTGGGCGCTCTACACCATCGGCCTGCAGTGGCGGCCGGCGGGCGTTGACCCGATGTTGCTGCTCGCCGCCTTCACCGTCGTCGGGCTGCTTGCGCTCGCCCCCGCCTACGCCTGGGAAATCGCCCAGGGCAGAACGATTGCCGTGTCGCCCGGCTCGCTCGCCGGGATCGCCTACACCGGCGTCTTTCCGGGCTTTCTCGGCTACGTCTTCTACAACCGCGCCGTGGGCGAAGTCGGGGCCAGCAAGGCCAGCCTATTCCTGCACCTGATGCCGGTTTTCGGAATCATCCTCTCCGCCATCTTCCTCGCCGAAATCCCGCAGTCCTACCACTACGGCGGCATCGCGCTGATCTTCGCCGGCATCTACCTGACCACCGCAACGCCACCGCAGCCGAGAACACCATGATCGAAACCCTCCTCGGCTGGTGGCGCAAGCGCCTCGAACCCGCCCCGCCACCGGAAGCCTTGTGGCAAGAGATCATGGCGGGGCTACCGTTTCTCGCGGCACTCGACGCCGACGAACAGCTCCGGCTGCGCGGTCTGGCCGAGCGATTTCTCGCCGAGAAGGAGTTCACCACCGCCGGCGGGCTGCAGCTCAGCAACGCCATCTGTCTGTCGATCGCCGCACAGGGTTGCCTGCCGATCCTCAACCTCGGCCTCGACTACTATCGCGGCTGGATAGGGATCATCGTCTACCCCGACGAATTCATCATCCCGCGCAGCATCGAGGACGAATCCGGCGTCGTCCATGAATACGAGGAACTGGCCTCGGGTGAAGCCTGGGACGGCGGTCCGCTGCTCATTTCCTGGCGCGACGCGCAGATGGCCGGGAGCGGCTACAACGTCGTCATCCACGAGTTCGCGCACAAGCTGGACATGCTCAGCGGCGAGGCGAACGGCATCCCGCCGCTGCCGCCGGAACTCCCCCGCGCCGCCTGGCAGGAGGTGCTGCGTACCAGCTACGACGATTTCTGCGCCTGGGTGGACGAGGCGGCCGCGGCCGACGAGGAAACACCCTTCGACCCGTACGCGGCGGAGAATCCCGGCGAGTTTTTTGCGGTCATGAGCGAAGCGTTCTTCGAAACGCCGGACATTCTGCAGGCCGAGTATCCGCAACTCTACGCCAGTCTGGCCGGCTTCTACCGGCAGGATCCGGCTTCGCGGCTGGTCGCACGCTGAGGCTCAGCCGAGCGGAGCGCCCCTTGCGCCCGACACGGCAAGCGACCGGCGTCAGCGCCCCGCGCCGCTGTCAAGCCGTCCGAGAAAACCGACGATTGCCTCGATGACCGCCAACGGCTGATCGCGGTGCGGCGAATGACCGCAGCCGGCCAGCCCGAGCAGTTCGACATCCGCAGCGGCTTTCGCAATGCACTCGATCTGGGACATCGTCGCGTACTCGTCGTCTTCGCCCTGGATCGCCAACACCGGACAGCGCAGCCCCGGCAGACAGTCGGTGATGCTCCAGGCGCGGAACTCGGGTGCCAGCCAGGTGTCGTGCCAGGCCCGGAAAACGGCGTCCGGGTCGCGGTGATAGCGTGCCAGTTTCTGCGGCCAGTCGCCGTGCGCGTACGACTCGCCGGCCAGGCGAATGCCGGCCAGAGCTTTTTCCTCGACGAACTCGTGGGGCGCCATGACGACGACTCCGGCGACGCGATCCGGCAGCGCGGCCGCGTGGATCAGCGCAATCGAGCCACCATCGCTGTGCCCGATCAGCACCGGCCGTTCGATGGACAGCGCCGCCAGCAAGCGCGGAAACCGTTCGAGCGCCTCGGTGTGCAGGTAGCGCGGCGTCCGCGGCGCCGGTAGCGGTGCCGAGCGACCGTGCCCGAGGCGCGACCAGAGCAAGGTCCGACAACCGGTCGCCGCCGCCACGCGCGCCGGGAAATCACGCCACAGCGCGACGCTGCCAAGCGCCTCGTGGAGAAAGACCAGCGTCGGGAGACCGGGCCGGCGCGCCGCAATCAGCTCGTACTCGAGGCGCCCGCCGTCGACATCGACGAAGTCGACCACCCCGTCAGACGACCAGCAGGAAGTCGCGCACGATGCCGATCTGCCCGGCGTCGAGAAACATCGGAGCGTGTCCGACACCGGGAATCTCGACGGTCTGCGGGCGCGGGCCCCGCATCGCCATCGCCTGCAGCGTCTCGGCCGTCAGCAGATCGGAATCGGCGCCGCGCAGCACCAGCGTCGGGCAGCGGATGCGATCGTAGATCGGCCACAGGTCGATATCCCCGGAACTCAGCGCCTGCCGGAACGGCTCGCCGATCGCCGGGTCGTAGCACATCTCCAGGCGTCCATCGGACGCCCGCTGCAGGCAGAACTCGGTGAGATGGCGCCACTGCGCGTCGCTCAGGGGGCCGAAGGGCTCACTGACCAGTCGAATGTACTTCTCGGCATCGTCGAAGGTGTCGAACTTCGGTGCGCGGCCGACGTAGTCGCTGATCCGTTGCAGCGAAGCGACGGTGATCACCGGCCCGACATCGTTGAGCACCAGGCGCGTGATCGGCGAATCTTCCTGGCTGGCGATCCACATCCCGATCAGCCCCCCCAGCGACGTGCCGAGCCAGTGCACCGCTTCGACATCGAGCCGGGCAAGCAGCACCAGCATGTCCGTCACGTACTGCTGAACAACGTAGCCGGACGGGTCACGCAGCCAGTCGCTGCGCCCACGCCCGACGACGTCGGGGCACAGCACGCGATAATCGGCGGCCAGCACGCGCGCCAGTTCGTCGAAGTCACGCCCGTTGCGCGTCAGCCCGTGCGCGCAAACGAGGACGTTCGGATTGTCGCGCTCGCCCCATTCCGTATACGCCATGCGATGCAGACCCGCAGGCGAAGCGCAGCGTACCTGACGTTCGGCGAAGGCCGGCGTCGTCCCGGCGAGCCAACGGGATAACCCGGAAAGCGCACTCATCATCCATCTCCAGGAGAAGTTTCAACTGTTTCGATGTCACGTCGATGCCACCGCCGGCATCGCCCTACTGCGGCCGAGGACCGGTCACCTTGCAGGCCAATGTATCACCGTCGCGAACCGCGTGCCCCGTTCCGGTCAGCTGCCTGCCGCGCCGGCGACTCGCCTTGACCGGAAGGCGGCGACTTTAGCACACGCGTCGCGGCCGGCGGCGGGAAGAACGCCCTGTCCGAGGGGTATCGAGGTGGACGGCGAGAAACGCGCGGTCACAAATTAGCTGGCTCCCGTTTGCGTGCCCCAACGTTCATTTATGGGACTCGCGCTTCCTTGCCGGCATCGAAAAGGCGACGGGGCAGAAACACGAAGCCCAACCGCGAAGCCGACCGAAAAAGCCTCCACCACAGAAGGCTGGAGAGCGAGAGCGTGGACAGATCTCTGTGAGATTGTGAGCCTGGCCCCCTGGGTTCTGCGCGCCACATCAGTTACGACACACGCTCTGAACAGGGCTCCCGCGCCTTTGCTCTGCTCGCCAGCCTTGTCGAAACCTGTCGCTGTCGCGCCGCTTCTGTCTCGCAGTACCTCGCCACCGTCATCGCCGCTCGCAAGGGTTTGCCGCTGCCCCCCATCCCTGTCATTCCGGCTACAGCATAGGGGAGTGAACGATTGCGTGGCGCTTGCCATGGAAAAGGAGGCGCTGGCCATGGAAAAGGACGAAACGCCGTACCCAGCCCCTGTAAGCCTGCTCCGTCCGTATGCTATAGTCCTTGCGGCGAATGCTTTCGGAGAGTTGGTCAAGGAGCCTGTTGGGAGGCCCAACAACGCCATTGGCATTGACGCACTTGTCGGAATTTTTAGTGAACGTGCCCATGCCCTATCTCCTTGTTTCCGTTGGAAGTTCATCGCTTACTTTACATTCACACAGCATGCTGACGCAAAACTCTGCGTCAATTAGGTTTGCGACATCACGTTAGCCCGCACGCATTGCTATGCGCACCTTCTCGGACTTCTTCGCCTACCTCGGTTGTCCTCTGAGGAACACGCGCTGGTCGTGGTCCGCCGTGTCCGCTGACGGTCGGCGCGCGCTATTCACCCTCTGGAGTGACGAAGTCAAGAATAGGCAGTACGTGCTGTATCCCACGTCGCTCCGCCGGCCTCGCGAGATTCCTGAGGAGGCTGATTCTCGCCTCGGTGCGGAAGAGATCGCGCGAAATGCCCACTACGCGGCGTCCACGCCTGGTGTCGAGGCATTCGGCGTGCTCACCATCGCCAAAGACACGAATGCCACTACTCGCGAGCGCGCCACGTACGATGACAGCACGGTCTTTCGACTGCGCATTGAGGTCGTCGATGGTGTCTACATTGCGCATCTCGTCGAGCGCCCATCAGTTCGCTCACTTGTCGAGGCCAACAGTGCGGGCTAACCAGTTGTTCGAGCCGACGGCCACATGCACGCTTCGCGTGCTTGCGTCCGCAGCTCAACTCCAACGTTAGGCGCCACAGGAAACACCATGCCCAATCTACGTGTCACCGAAGTCAAGGCATTCGTTCCGGCCAGAGACTTCGAACTATCGAAGCGCTTCTATCAGGACCTCGGCTTCACCATGGCCTCTGACGGTGGAGGTGTCGCGTACTTCCACCACGACCACGCCAGCTTCCTGCTTCAGGACTTCTGCGTTGACGAACACATCCAGAACTTCATGATGCATCTGCTCGTGGAGGACGTAGATGACTGGCACCGGAAGATCACGGAGTCCGGACTCGCAGAGAAGTACAAAGTCGCGCTCGGCCAGGTTGAACTACAACCCTGGAGAATGCGAGACTTCACGCTCTTTGATCCGTCAGGCGTTTTATGGCGAATCGCTCAGAACGTGAAGTAGGCGCACAGTCTCGTCAGCTGGCAGGACTTATGAATTCAGTCACTACACTGTCGTCGCTGGTGGCGCCTAACCCCTCGCTCAACCGGACACGCTACGGCAGGCAGCGTAAGGCTGGCGCGCAGCGGCTTCGCCACTGTCGCGCGCCAGCCTTACGCTGCCTGCCTCCGCGTGCCGGTTAGCTCGAACGTTAGGCTGCACATGTACCGCTTCGCTCCGAATTTTGACTTGGGCTTTTGCGTTGGGTCTTCACTCGATCAAATTGCTATCGGCAAATACGATGTGCAATTCAAGTTTGGCTCCGGAGCCACAATTGCTGTGCAAAGTCAGGCAACCGTGCTTTGCCGAGAAGAACCTGTTGCAAACTGGACTGAAGCAGAAGGCTGGTCGTCTTTGGCCTACCATCGCTTACTCAACGAGCAAGTAACCAAGGGCATCGTGATCGATGAACGAACCATCGAAATTCAATTCACAGAGAACCTTGCTCTGCGGATATATGACAACTCCGACCAATACGAATCAATGCAAATCTATTTGCCTGCGCCCTGTTCCGGCATCATTGTCATATGAAAGTGCAGCCTAACCCTGCGTTCGAGGGGACCTGCGCAAAAAGCCGCGCAGCCCCCTCAACTCCACGTTAGCCATATATGCCCATCAACTACTCACTACGCATTCCTACTGGAGAGCTAAAAGACTATCAAGGTCGCTACAATTTCAGCGCCGAAGCCAATCTTGAAAAATACCATCAAATTGGGCCAAATCAGGGCTATTTAACTACCACTCAATTACACGAGATATGTCACTGGAAATCAAAAAGACGCTCAGACCTTGCTCTAAAGAACCCCGAGCCGCTTGTTAGAGAAATAACAACCTTTTCCTTTTCGGCACAATGCGAAGAGTCTAGGCTGGGTTCGCTCACGCTACTTTCAGGCGTTCAATTTCCAACGGCCTCTGTTATATTGCACTTCTGCGTTGACCAAACGTACCCCATTCTAGATTTCAGGGCTATATGGAGCCTTGGAATCGACCAACCCTCACAGTACACATTCGCATTCTGGAACGAATACGTTGAAATTTGTCGCTCTGTTGCAACCGCTCATAATCTCTCCGTCAGAGAGTTAGATATGGCTCTTTGGCAGTACTCAAGTGAGAACCAAAATGGCTAACCCGGCATTCAACTGGACGCCGGTGCAGCGTGGTTGCTTGTCCGGCGGCGCTCTTGCCGGCGCCGGTTAATTCTACGTTGGGCGTCTCACATTGAGGCTTGAATGGTTTTTGCGGAGATGGAATATCACAAGCACTACTCGGATTTTCATACCGAGTTACTTGCTTTTGTCGGCCAGAACTTCTTGTGGCTAAAGGGGCCAGGCTCAATTTAATCTGCTATACTTCCCGCATGCCTCGTCGTACCCGAATTCATCTCCCCGGCCTGCCCCTGCACATCGTTCAGCGGGGGCATAACCGCGACGCATGCTTCTTCGCCGAGGACGACTACCTCGCCTATCGGGAATGGCTGGGGGAGGCTACCAAGGCGATCGGCTGCCAGCTTCATGCGTATGTGCAAATGACCAACCACGTGCATCTGCTCGTGACGCCGCCGGAAGCGACGGCTGTGTGCCGGTTGATGATCTCGCTCGGCAGGCGCTATGTGCAGTACGTCAACAGAGCTTACCGGCGCACTGGCACCTTGTGGGACGGCCGTTACAAGTCATCGCTGGTACAGGCCGATGACTATTTGCTCGTCTGTCAGCGCTACATTGAACTGAATCCAGTTCGTGCGGCGATCGTGGATGATCCGGCGCGCTATCGTTGGAGCAGTTATCGGGCCAACGGACTCGGGGAGGCCGACCCGTTGTTGACGCCTCATGAAGTCTATCTGGGCTTGGGAGAGAGCCGCGCTGAGCGGCTGGTGTCGTATAGGGAATTGTTCCGATCAGAACTCGACGCCGAGGTGATAGGCGGGATCCGCATGGCGATGGGCCAGGGACAACCGCTGGGGGACGCGCGCTTCCTTGACAGCATTGAAAAGGCGATGGGGCACCGACGCGAAGCCCGACCGCGGGGCCGACCGAAAAAGCCCATGGCACACGGGACTGGGGAGGGAGAGCCTAGACAGGTCTCAATGGAATTGTGAGTCTGGCCCCTTTGGGGTGAACTCATCCCCGAGTTTTCCGCGTGGCTTTCCGGCCTCAGTGACAGCATGACGCATCGTCGCCTGGCGCGGCGTTTGGAGAAAGCGCAGGCGGGTAACCTGGGTGATGTCAAGCCGGTCGGCGAGAGCGTGTTCGAGATGCGCGAACACTTCGGGCCGGGCTGGCGCATGTACTACGTGCAGCGCGGCGCGGCGCTGATCGTGATGCTAGGCGGTGGCGACAAGTCTACGCAGGCCGCCGATATTGCCAAGGCCATCACGTTGGCCGCTACCGTGGAGGATTGAACCATGACCAAAAGGATCAAGGTTGCCGAGTTGCCGGAATTCGACATGGCCGAGCATTTACCTGACCAGCAGGCTATTGCCGAGTACCTGACCATCGTTCTTGAAGAGAACGATCCGGCCGAATTCGCCCATGCGCTCGGCACGATTGCCCGCGCGCGCGGCATGACCGAGATCGCGCGGGCGTCCGGTCTCACGCGCGAGGCCCTCTACCGGGCGCTGCGGTCAGATGCGCTCCCGCGCTTCGATACCGTGTCTCGCGTGTGCGCGGCACTGGGCGTCAAGCTCGTAGCCCAGGCGGTGGTTCCCGCGTAGGTTCTCATTGCTCAACGTCGTCTAACCTTCCGCTCCAGAGAGACGCTTCCACGTTAGAGCCCATCCCAACCGCAACACCGCAATGCCCGCCCTGTTCAAGAGAGGACGAGTGGAATTGTGAGTCTGGCCCCTTTGGGGTGCGGCCGCAGCATGGTCCACCAAACTTTCAGCACCAAAGACCACCGAAGGCATCGACTTCGATTGCGTTTCGAACGTGTGGACCCAAGATGACGACTTTGCCGATCTGGCTAACGTTTGTTACTGCGCGAAGGCCAAGCCTGAGTGACACGCGTGTCTGCAATAGCGGCCAAACAGGCGCGAAGGGCAGAGCGAGGAATACAGGGCAGACCACTGCCCAGCGTTTCAGCGTCCCTGCCAGTACCGACGATATTCGCCGCGATAGGAGGACAACGCGAGGCCGCTGGCCAGGTCGATGCGTACCGCGCCATCGCGATCGCTGCGCCACAGCCGGCTGCCCGCGTAGCGTGCGACGACATCGGGCCGCGGATGCTGGAAGCGGTTGCGGTAGCCGACCGGAATGATCACGTCACGCGCGGCGACGGCAGCAACGAAGTCAGGCGTCGACGACGTGGCGCTACCGTGGTGCGGGACGAGCAGCACGTCGCTGCGTAGTTGGTCTGCTGCCCGGGCCAGCAGCGCCTGCTCGTCGCGCGCCTCGATGTCGGAGGTGAGCAGAACGCTGCCGAAGGCATTTTCGATGCGCAGCACACAACTCATGTTGTTGGTCTTGGCGGCCTTGCGCTCGTAGTCGTCGGCCTGTGGGTGCAGGATCGTGAAATGCACGCCATCCCACTCCCAGGCCTGACCAGCAACACAGCGCTCACCGACGAGTTCGGGAACCGACGACAGCGTGCGCGCGATCGGCAGGGCTTGCTGTACGGCGACGACGCCACCGGAATGGTCCTTGTCGCGATGCGTGACGATCAGCGTGTCAAGCTCCCTGACACCGGTGGCACGCAGATAGGGCACGACGATGCGCTGACCGGCGTCGGACTCGGCGCTGTACAGCGGCCCGGTATCGTAGAGCAGCGTGTGCTCGGCAGTACGTACGACCACTGCCAGTCCCTGGCCGACATCGAGCACGTCCACCCAGGCATCACCCAACGCCGGCCGCGGCGCCGGCCAGAGCAGCGCCGGCAGCAGCAGGCAGACGCCAAGCCAGCGCGCCGGGAAGCCGCGCGGCAGCAACAGCCAGATGGCGCCCGGCACGGCGAGCAGGGTTGCGGCCAAAGGGGGTGCCGCTTGTTCCCAGACCGGCCAGACGGCCAGCCATTCGAGGAAGCGCATCAATCCGGCCAACAGCCAGTGATCGAAATGCAGCAGCAGCGGCCAGGGAATGACCGCGAATACCAGCGCCAGCGGCGTAATCACGAAGCTGACCAGCGGGATCGCCACCGCGTTGGCCGGCGGCGAAACCAGCGAAAACTGCTGGAACAGAAAGAGCAGCAAGGGCAGCGTCCCGACGGTCACCGCCCACTGCGTCGCGCCCCAGTTCGCGAGTGCGGCTCGCCAGCCACGCGCGGCACCGATGCGTCCCGTGCCAACAAAGAACAGTAGCCCGACGGCAGCGAAGGAGAGCCAGAAGCCCGGCGACAAAACCGCCCACGGATCGAGCAGGAGCACCAGCAGCAGCGCCAGCAACAGACTGCGGCTGACCCCCAGATTGCGACCCGACCACAGGGCCAGTGCCACCACGCTCAACATGTACAGGGTGCGCTGCGTCGGCACGGCAAAACCGGCGAGCAGCGAATAGCCCAAAGCGGCCAGCCAGCCGGCAGCGGTCGCCGCCTTCGGCGCCGGCAAGAAGAGCATCAGCCGCTCGCTGCGCCGCCACAGCCAGCCGACAAGGCCGGCGGACAGCGCCGCCACCATCGTTACATGCAGGCCAGAGATCGACATCAGGTGCGTCACACCGGTCTGCCGGAACAGACGCCACTGGTCTGTGGGAATGGCCTGTTGGTCGCCGATCGCCAGGGCGACGAGAACTCCCGCATAGGGAGCATCGGGCAGGACCTCAAGGAAGGATCGGCGAACCCCCTCACGCAGGCGCTCGATCGCGTAGCCGGGCCGCCAGACGAAGTCGTCCAGGCGCTGCGCATCGGCGCGTGGACGCACGTAGCCGGTGGCCCGCAGTCCGCGCTCGAAGAGCCAGGCCTCGTAGTCGAAGCCATGCGGATTGGCGTTGCCGTGGGGACGCTTCAGACGAACCGTGAAACGCCAGCGCTCACCCGGGCGAATCGCCAGTCCATCGCGCCACTCGTCTTCCAGCCAGCCGTGATACCAGGAAAGCATGATCCGTCGCGGCAGTTGCGCGCCCGGCGTCAGCACCGACTCGACATCGAAGGGGAAGCGCTCGCCGCGCTCGAAGCCCTGCGGCAGGGTGGCGACGACCCCGACGACATCGACATCACGGCCCTCCCACGCCTCCGGCAGGTGGTCCTGCAAGCGCTGGTCGGCGAAAAGCGCCGCCCACGAGAAACCCAGCAATGCGCAGGCGAACAGCGATACGGAGCGATTGATGGCATCCTGCCGGCGTGCCTGCCAGAGCAGGAACGAGAGCGCGGCGACCAGCGCGCCCACGACGGGCGACCAGGCCGGCAGAGTCTCCTGCGTCTGCAGAAAGCCGACACCGAGAGCGAAGGCGACAATACCGGTGCGCATTCCGCATTAGACCTGAAAACCGCCTCGACGATGGCGGGTCGTCCTGGCGTAATCCTGCTGGGGTGATCGTCACCGGTCAGCGCGAGCAGGCGCCATGCAGGCGCCGGACGACGCGCTGACCAGCATCGAGCACGTGCGGCCTGCCTCTCTGGTCTGCTCGCCGGACCCGGCGCGCAGACCGCTTCAGCCGAGTCTGAAGCGGTTCGCCTCCGCCTCGAGACCTTGCGCAAGGCTGTCGAGTTGCCTCGCCGTCGCGGCATTGCCGGCGACCGCCGCCAAACTACAAAAAAACCAGTCTCAATTTAGCACAAGCTCTTTCCAGTCCACGAC
Organism: Accumulibacter sp.; assembly: GCA_017302455.1. Classification (GTDB taxonomy): domain Bacteria; phylum Pseudomonadota; class Gammaproteobacteria; order Burkholderiales; family Rhodocyclaceae; genus Accumulibacter; species Accumulibacter phosphatis. Next base: position 1,043 of record JAFLDO010000022.1, on the reverse strand, counting down.
GCCAACCATTCGCAGAAACTACCGATAGCCGTCGTCGTCGGGGCTCTGCTTGAACGACGCGAAGAGAAAGCAAGCTGATCGAACGCGGGAGTGCTGCTCTGAATGGCAGGTCCGCGACTGGAACGCCGTGGCCCAACAGATGCCCGAGATGATACCGCCCATCACGCCTTTCTGGTGGTCGTTGGCTGTCGTCATCCAATCCGCGCCGAGCATCAGGTCGACGAAACTGACTGGATCGCGCTCTTGCTTGAATGGAATCGTGAGCCTGGTCCCTTTTCTGCGCGGGCCCCTTTTCTGCGCGCATTACTGCAAATCGCATAGTGCCGACACCCTGCTCCGCCAGTGCATATAACGTGGCCGCTGGGTTCGTCGGTCGGTAAAAGAAACTGCTCGGGTGAAAAAACTTTAACTTTCTATGGTAATCAACACCCGACAATCAGCGATGTTCCAGCCCATAGCCTGGTGTGCCTTCTGCAAGAAGTGCTCTCGCGCTTGCTCATCATTCTCGAACGCCTTCTTACCATTTTGATTATACTCATCGAAGTAATCCACGAAGTCCTCGGCAATCAGGCGAGTGTCCTCGTTGTCGTAATACCTCACGTCATATACAACCACCTTGAAACGATGATTTGTGGGCGGTTCGTATGTGGTATAATCCATCACGAGCGTGAAATCATCCTTCAACCTGTTATACATTTCTTCATACGTTTCCATCTCATTCTCCTAAAGGGCGTTGCAAGCCGAATCAGCTGCGTAGACAAGCGGATTCTGCGCTTGCACGAGCCTGAATGCCTGGATGGTCTCAAGGCACATTAAACCCATATCCTTATACACAACTTTAGCATCTCGTTGTAAGCTGCCGATTTTTTTTGAGAAGGTGGCAGAATGGGCTGGGCTGGGGAGGAGCTGAAGGAACTTGACTTGGGGGACCGACGACTGAACAAGCGAGCGATCACGTTGTTGGACACGCTGGCGGCCAAACCGACACTGAGTATCCCGTCGGCGTGTTCGGGCTGGTCGGAGACGATTGCGGCCTACCGCTT
>JAFLDO010000021.1 GCA_017302455.1 Accumulibacter sp. | reverse complement strand
GTGGGCCAAGAGCAACCTCGCACCGGGATCGACGGTGCTGTCGGATGGTCTGGCTTGCTTCAACGCCGTCACCGACGCCGGCTGCGTTCATCAGCCGACCGTCGTCGCCGGGCGAAAGCCCAAGGACCTGCCAGAGTTCAAGTGGGTCAACACGGTCTTGGGCAATCTCAAGACCAGCTTTTCGGGTTGCTACCACGCGCTTGCCTTTCGAAAGTATGGCGCTCAGTACCTCGCGGCTTTCACCTACCGATTCAACCGCCGATTCGACCTCAGTACGTTGAACGAGCGGCTCCTGGTCGCCGCGGTAGTCTGCGCGCCGCGGCCCCAGCGCTCGATTCGGGCAGCTGACGCTCATTGCTAATCAGGATGGTCTTTGTGGCCGTCGGTCTGCTGGTCAGCGAGGCTTGGCTGGGCGGCGGCGAAGGGAAGTGGCCGGCGCTGGCGCTGCTCGTCGGGGTCGTCGTTCTCGGTGTCCAGCAGGCACTGCTCCAGGAGAGCATGCTTCGCAGGATCGCCGAAGGAAGCTGTTTTGTCCGCGGGCGACGCGTCCTGGAAGTCAAGGACGACGGCCTGCGCTGGGCCAGCGACGACGGCACGAGCTTCGTGGCCTGGCCGGCGATCCGCTCGCTGGAAACGGCCAATGACGATCTTCTGATCTACCTCGACGACGTCAGCTTCATCCCTGTCCCGGCAAGTGCCTTCGCTTCGCATGCCGAGCAGGCCGATTTCGTTGCGCTGCTGCGGCAGCGGATCGGCGGCGCGGCGGTGCCGACCGGCACACCCGCCGCCACCGTGCCGCGCGACCTGCCCGTTGCCGGCGTCGGGTCGGCCGGCAGACCTTCCGGCTGGCGCGCTTTCCTCCAGTATCTACGGCTGGGCCTGCGTCTGGCCGCGTTCCTGCCCCTGCCGTCGCGCCTTCCGTCAGCGTCGTGGTCACAGTTCATCGCCTTGACGGCGCTCGGCATCGTCTTGCCCGTCGTCGAGGCGCTGCTTCGCGTCGGACCGGACGGCGTGTTTTCTGAAGAGGGTCTGCCCGGCGCCTTGTTCCATGTGCCGATGATGCTCTTCGCCGCCTGGGGTGTCGCCTGCCTGGCCCGCCGTCAGCGGCAGACGCTGGCGCTGCTGACCTTGCTGGCGGCAGTGCAGGTGGCGGTCGAGGCCCTTTACCTGCTCCTCTTCCACGCCGTCGGCGCGGCGACGGATTTCCTGCCGCGCGAATGGCGCGAGGCCATCGACTACCTGCCGCCGTGGTGGGTTGCCCTGGCCTTTGCCGGCGCGGCGATCCGTTTCCTGGGGCTGCCGGCCGGCCGCAGCCTGGCCGTGGTTGCCGTTGCCGGCCTGCTCCTCGGTCTGCCGGCAAGCGTCGTCTACCACGACCGCTCGCTGTGGATCGAGGCGCATGACGAGGAAGCGAGCGGCGACTTCGAGCGGAAGCACCTGTCGCTGGTCGCCGAAGATGCTTTCTACCTGCAACCACGGCTCCTCGAGCGCGAACTGGCTGCCCTCAAGCCAGGGCGGCCGGGCGTCACCGATCTGTACTTCGTCGGCGCGGCGGGTTATTCCCGGCAGGACGTCTTCATGCGGGAAGTGCGCTCGGTCGCCGAGCTGTTCCGCGAACGCTTCGCCACCGAGGGGCGTTCGGTGCTCCTGATCAACAATCCGAAGAGTGTCGCCGAGTCGCCGATCGCCAGTGCCACGAGCCTGGGCCTGACGCTGCGGCGGATTGGCGCGATCATGGATCCCGACGAGGACATCCTGTTCCTCTTCCTCACTTCGCATGGTTCGAAGGATCACAAGTTTGCCCTCGATTTCTGGCCCATGCGTTTCAACACGCTCGATCCGCGACGCTTGCGCGAGTTGCTCGACGAAGCGGGGATCAAGCGCCGCGTCGTCGTCATCTCGGCCTGCTATTCCGGCGGCTTCATCGACGCCCTGAAAGACGACAACACCCTGGTGATCGCGGCGGCCGCACCGGACAGGAACTCCTTCGGCTGCAGCAACGAGGCCGATTTCACCTATTTCGGCAAAGCCTATTTCGATGAAGCGTTGCGCCAGACCTATTCCTTCGTCGAAGCCTTCGAAAGAGCTCGGCCGCTCATCGCCGCGCGCGAGACCCGGGAGGATTTCCCCGAGTCGGACCCTCGCCTTTCTCTTGGCGAGGCCATCCGGCAACCGCTCGCCGCCTTTGCCCTCGCACGGCAGGTCGCGTCAACCCAGCCGACGGCGGCCAACGCCAGGTTGCCGGCCGTGGCGGGCGGCAAGTACGACGAATTGCTCAGCTTGTTCGCCGTGCCCGATCAGGCTCGGCAGTTGGGCCGGCACTGCCTGCACGAGATGAGCTTGGTGGCGCCCGGGCAATTGGTCAAGTCGCAGCCCGACTACTTCGGCGGACTCGGCCCGGACTCCCCCTATTGGGTTGAGCTGGTCGCTGCCTATCAGCGCTACGCCGAAGGACTGTGCTCTGCCGCCAACAGCGAAACGGCGTTACGCGACGTCTACCGCGACCTGTGGCGGGAAAAGCTGGCCGAGCGCGATATGGACGCCGCCTTGAAGCTGTTCCGGACGCCGGCGGGACGGCGCTGGGTTGCGGCGCAGAACGAGGTCGCACGCGAAGCGCCGGAGCGCATCGGCGAAACGCGGACGCCTCTCCTGGCGCAGGCCTTGCGTCGCCTGCAGGCCGAGCAAGCGCGTATTCTGGAGTCGTATCGGCGGGAAGTGGAGAAGCGCGGCGCTCAGGCGGCGGCCGGTCAGGCACGCCCCTGACGACGACGACGGCATGTCGGTAACTCTAGCCATGAGCGACAGCCACGCTGCCGAGTGAAAAGAGACCGGTTTCTTGCTACCATCACACGGTCTGCTGCCTGCAACCCCATCGGTGCCTGGGCCGGCTCCGCATCTCTCCCGGCAGGACGTCGCCGGCGGTGGCTGCGCAGGAGAGGCGCCCGCGGGCCCGGTCCGACGTGCCGTTTTGTTGTCAGCTCTGGAGGAAAGTCTGTGAAGGCGAACAAGGGCTTTTGCGCTGGCTTGCTGTCCGCACTGATCCTGGCGGGCTGCTCGACGAACATCGTTCCCACCGGCCCCGACACCTACATGATGTCGGATACGGCTGGTTGGGTGAACTACCACCGGGCTGTCGACTACTGCCGGGATCAGAAGAAGGACATGATCCCCGTGGCAAGCAGCTCGTCCTACGGAAGCGTCAATACGCCGGACTACCCGAAGGTGTTCTTCCGGTGTGTGCCGATTTCGGAAGCGGCAGTCAAGGAGCAGGCGTCGCGGCAGACGCCGCCAATGTAGCCCGGCTTGCCGCCGCTTGCCGACGGCTGCCGGCCGCGAGCAGGCGACGGACCACTCGCCCCATGTCGCTTTTCAGCTTCGTCGCAAGTCCAGTGTGAACGGGAAGCCGGCGTTGGTTGGCGCCGGCTGTACGTCGATCTGGCCGGGGCTGTGGCCGAACGGCGTGAAGCGCGCCAGACGGCGACCCTCGGCTTCGTTGGCGTTGACCGGGTAGCGGTCCGGGTTACGCCCGCCGGGATGCTCCACATGGTACTGGCAGCCGCCGAGCGAGCGCTTCATCCAGGTGTCGACGAGGTCGAAAACCAGCGGCGCGTGCACGCCGATCGACGGATGCAGCGCCGATGGCGGGTTCCAGGCCCGGTAACGGACGCCGGCGACGAACTCGCCGACCTTGCCGGTCGACCGCAGCGGCAGGGCGCGGCCGTTGCAGGCCACCACGTAGCGATCGCCGGCCATCCCGGTCGCCTTGACCTGCAGGCGTTCGAGCGACGAGTCGACGTAGCGCGCGGTACCGCCGACCGCACCCTCCTCGCCCATCACGTGCCACGGTTCGAGCGCATGTCGGACTTCCAGCGCGATCCCCTGCGCCGAGATGCTGCCGTGCACCGGGAAGCGGAACTCGAAATGCGGCGCAAACCAGTTGCTCTCCAACGGATAGCCGGCGGCGCGCAACTCGTCGATGACGTCGTTGAAGTCCTGCTGCACGAAGTGCGGCAGCATGAAGCGGTCGTGCAGCTCGGTCCCCCAGCGCATCAGTCGTTCGGGCGCGTAAGGGGTGCGCCAGAAGCGGGCGATCAGCGCGCGTAGCAGGAGTTGCTGAGCGAGCGACATCTGCGCGTGCGGGGGCATTTCGAAGGCGCGCATCTCGAGCAGGCCGAGGCGGCCGGTGGGCCCGTCGGGTGAGTACAGCTTGTCGATACAGAACTCCGCGCGGTGTGTGTTGCCGGTCGAATCGATCAGCAGATTGCGCAGGGCTCGGTCGATGCTCCAGGGCGCGACACACTCGCCACCGCTGGCGGCCGGCGGTGGGAACTGGCTGAAGGCGATCTCGAGTTCATAGACCGAATCGTTGCGCGCCTCGTCGACACGCGGCGACTGACTCGTCGGGCCGATGAACAGGCCGGAGAAAAGATAGGAGAGCGACGGGTGGTTGTGCCAGTAACTGATCAGACTGCGCAGAAGATCGGGTCGGCGCAGGAAGGGCGAGTCGAGCGTCGTCAGGCCGCCGAAGACGAAATGGTTGCCGCCACCGGTGCCGGTATGACGACCGTCGAGCATGAACTTCTCGGTCGTCAGCCGCGACAGGTGCGCGACTTCGTAGAGATGGGTCGTGCGGGCGACGAGTTCGTCCCAGGTAGCCGACGGCTGGATGTTGACTTCGATGACGCCCGGGTCGGGAGTGACGCGGAAGTTCGTCAGTCGCGGATCACGCGGCGGCTCGTAACCTTCGAGAATCACCGGTGAAGCGAGCGCCGCGGCGGTGGCCTCGACGGCGGTGACGAGTTCGAGGTAGTCGTCGAGCGTTTCTGTCGGCGGCATGAAGATGTAGAGAACGCCGTTGCGGGCCTGTGCCGAGATCGACGTGCGCGTGACCAGCGCCGCCGACTCCAGGTGCTGTGGCGGGCGATCGATGCCGTCGCTGGCGTGCGCGCGGGAATTTGCGTCACGGTCGAGCGCCTGCCTGGCAAAGCCTTCGCCGGTGACCGCGGCCTCTTCGGCAGCCAGACTCTCGCTGTGGCTGACGGCATACTGGGCGCGGATCTCGGCGTGCGGGCGCAGGGGTGCGAAGCTCTGGGTCGGGTCGGGGGCATGGATGTAGGGATAGTCGTCGCGGGCGACCCAGGGCTGCGAATCGAGCGGCAGCCGATAGCCGATCGGTGAGTCACCCGGGACGAGGTAGCAGCGGCCATCACGCAGGAACCACGGTCCGCTCTGCCAGCGACCTTGTGCGCGTACCACCGGCAGCACGTGACCGATCGCCTGATCGAGCCCCTGGCGGAAGACCTGGGCGAGCCGTCGCCGTTCGAGCGGGTCTTCGAGGCGGGCGTCGAAAGGATCGACGTTGGCGGGCAGGCGGTGTTCGCGCCACAGGTAGTAGTAGACGTCCTCGTAGGCCGGGAAGACGTACTTGGGGTCGATCGCCAGGGCTCCGGCGAGGTGCTTCAGGAAGCGCCCGGCGAGCACCTCGTCGGCACCGTAGTCGCGTGTCTCGTCGGCATAGAGCGCCGGATCGTTCCACACCGGCTCCCCGTCGCAGCGCCAAAGGCAGTTCAGCGACCAGCGCGGAAGCTGTTCGCCGGGATACCACTTGCCCTGGCCGAAATGCTGCAGGCCATTCGGCGCGTACTTCTCGCGCAGGCGGTGAAAGATCTCGGCCGCCCGGACACGCTTGGTCGGCCCAAGCGCCTCGGTGTTCCATTCGGCACCATCGTGGTCGTCGATCGAGACGAAGGTCGGCTCGCCGCCCATCGTCAGGCGAACATCGTCATCGATCAGGTCGGCGTCGATCTGGTGGCCAAGCGCCTCGATGGCCTGCCACTGCTGTTCGCTGTATGGCCGGGTCACCCGCGGTGCTTCCCAGACACGCTCGATGCGCATGCGGTGTTCGAACTCGCATTCGCATTTCTCGGTGAAGCCGGTGATCGGCGAAGCCGAAGACGGCTGCGGCGAGCAGGCGAGCGGAATATGCCCCTCGCCGGCGAACAGGCCGGAGGTCGGGTCGAGGCCGATCCAGCCGGCGCCCGGCAGGTAAACCTCGCACCAGGCGTGCAGGTCGGTGAAATCGTGGTCGGTGCCGGAAGGTCCGTCGAGCGACTTGACGTCGGGGACCAACTGGATCAGATAGCCGGAAACGAAACGCGCGGCCAGCCCGAGATGGCGCAGCACCTGCACCAGCAACCAGGCCGAATCACGGCACGAGCCGCGGGCAAGTTTGAGCGTTTCCTCGGGCGTCTGCACGCCGGGCTCGAGGCGGATCACATAGCCGACCTTGCCCTGGATTTGCCGGTTGATATCGACGAGGAAGTCCACGCTTGGGCGTGGATCCGCCGGAACCGTATCGAGAAAGTGGCGCAACAGCGGCGTCAGCGGCAGGCGGTGCAGGTAGGGCTCGAGTTCCTCCTGCTGCCAGTCCTCGTACTTGAAAGGAAAGTTGGTCGCGTAGGGCTCGGGGAAGAAGTCGAAGGGATTGATCACCGACATTTCGGCAACGAGATCGACTTCGACGCAGAACTCGCGCGTCTTCTCCGGGAAGACCAGACGCGCCAGGTAGTTCGCCTGCGGATCCTGCTGCCAGTTGATGAAATGCTGTGCCGGCGTGACCTTCAGCGAGTAGCTGAGGATGGGGGTGCGCGAGTGCGGCGCCGGCCGCAGGCGGACCACCTGCGGCGAGAGACTGATCAGGCGGTCGTAGCGATAGTGGGTAACGTGATTGAGGGCTACATGAATGGACACGGTCGGCTCCAGGGCAAATGATCAGAATACTCAAAGCAAAAAGCTTACCACGCCGGATCCGTCCTGAAAGCGGTCTGGCGGCGATGCATGCCCTTCGTTGGTGCGCAGCGCAGCGGTGGCTGGCCGACTCAGATCTGCAGATGCTTCAACAAATCGGTCTCCAGGCGGACCCGGCCAGCGCTTTCCTCGAGTTCGCTACCGCTGATCAGGAAGGTGTCTTCCACCCGCTCGCCGAGCGTCGCGATCTTGGCGGTGTGCAGATTGGCATGGTGCTCGGCCAACTGTTTGGCGACGATGAACAACAATCCCGGGCGATCGGCAGCGACGACGGTGAGCACGAACAGTTTCCCGGTTTCGTCGGGTTCGAGGCTGACCAGCGGCTGGATGCTCACCAGGGGTTGCAAAGGGAAGTGCTTTACCTGCCGGGAGATGCGCCCAGTCGCCGGCACGTCTACCGGCGCCTGGTGAGACAGCCGCTCGGCGAGTTCGTGCTCGACGTAGGTGATCATTGCGCGATCGCTGTCACGGTCGCTGATGTCGAAGAGGATGAAGGTGTCGAGCGCGTAGCCATGGCGGGTGGTGTGGATTCTGGCGTCCACGATGTTGTAGCCGGCACGGCTGAAGAAGCCGACCATGCGTAGAAAGAGGTCGGTCTGATCCTGCGTATAGACCATCACCTCGAGTCCCTCGCCGAAAGGATTGAGGCGGGCCTTGACGACCGGCTGCGCGCTGTCGACGCAGTCGTGCAGCGTATCGGCGTGCCAGGCGATTTCCTCGGCCGTCTGGCGCAGGAAATACACCGTGTCAACCTCCTTCCACAGACGCTCGTGTGCCGCGTCGGGCAGCGCCAGATAGCGCATCAGGCGCAACGCTTCCTGCTGGCGGTGGGCGATGGCACCCTCGGGCAGCGGCGGTGCCTCGCGCGACAGCAGGAAACGCCGCGTGGCGGAGAACAATTGCTCGAGCAACTGGCCCTTCCAGGCATTCCAGACCTTCGGGCTGGTACCGCGGATGTCGGCAACGGTCAGCAGGTAGAGGGCGATCAGGTGACGTTCGTCGCCGACGATGACGGCGAATCGGGCGACCACAGCAGGGTCGGAGATGTCCTGCTTCTGGGCGATGCGGGACATCACGAGGTGCTGGCGCACGAGCCAGACGACGAGTTCCGTGTCCTCCGGGGCGAGCGAGTGTTCGTCGCAGAATTGCTTGGCATCGACCGCGCCGAGTTCGGAGTGATCGCCGCCGCGGCCCTTGGCGATGTCGTGAAAGAGCGCTGCAATGTAAAGGATCCACGGATCCCCGAGATCGCTGATCAGGCGTGTGCACAACGGATACTCGTGAGCGAACTCCTCCATCGTGAACCGGCGCAGGTTGCGGGTTACCTGCAGGATGTGCTGATCGACCGTGTAGACATGAAACAGGTCGTGCTGCATCTGCCCGACGATCTGTCCGAAAGCGGGCAGGTACCGGCCCAGGATGCCGAACTGGTGCATGCGGCGGAGTTCCAGGACCAGGCCGCGCCCTTGCTTGATGATTGCCAGAAAGCGGGAACGGTTGTCCGGGTTGTGGCGAAACGCGTCGTCCACCAGATCGCGCGCGCGCCAGAGGGCGCGCTGCGTGCGTGCGCTCATCTGATTGAGGTCGCTGTGTTGCTGGCGCAGCAGGAAGGCCTCGAGGATGGCCTCCGGCGTGTCGACGAAGACGCCTTCGTGGACGACGTCGAGCAGATCGTGCGTCTTCTGGAAGCGCTCGTTGATCGGCTGTGGCGGTTCGTCCGGAAGCGGAAAAAGCGCGGCACCGATGTTCTGCAGGACGATGCTGTTGATCTGGGCGATCGTCCTGGCGGTCCGGTAGTACTCCTGCATCAGTTGCTCGCTCGACCGGCTGGCGGCAGTGGCGGTGAAGCCGAGGCGTTCGGCGAGAGCGGTCTGGTACTCGAAGAGCAGGCGGTCCTCGCGGCGCCCGGCGTGCAGGTGCAGGTGTATGCGCAGACGGCGCAGGAAGGCCTCGCTCTGTTCGAGAAGCTGCCCCTCCTCGTCGGTGATGAAACCGAGCTTCTCGAGATCGTGCCAGCACCTGCCGTAGTCGGCTGCCTGGGCAATCCAGAGAATGACCTGCAGGTCGCGCAAGCCACCCGGTCCGTCCTTGCAGTTGGCTTCGAGGCTACAGGGCGTGTCGCTGAAGCGCTGATGACGATCTTCCTGTTCCATGCGCTTGGTCTGAAAGAAGGCGCGCCCATCAAGACTTCCCTTGAGCAGCGAACGAAACCCCTGGAACAGGGTGCTACTGCCGGCGAGCAGTCGCGCCTCGATCATCGCGGTCTGTACGGTGGTATCGCCGGCTGCCTCCTCCAGGCACTGTTCGAGCGTGCGCACGCTGTGGCCGGTCTCCAGTCCGATGTCCCAGAGCAGGCAGACCAGCCGTTCGAGTTGTGCCGTCAGCACCTCGCCGGGTAGCTCCGGCAGCAGGATCAGCAGATCGACATCTGACGCCGGATACAGCTCGCCTCGACCGTATCCGCCGACTGCCACCAGCGCCAGCGAGGGCGGCAAGGAAAGCTCGCTCCACAGTTCCTGCAGGATTTCGTCGACCAGACGGCAGCGCTCGTGCAGCAGCAGCGGTGCATCACCAGCGGCGAGAAAGCGATCGCGCAGCGCTTTCTGCTCATCCTGCAGGCGGCTCCGCAAGCGAGCCATGAGCGTGCCGTGCAGCGCCATTTCCACTTTCATCGCGCGTCTACCGCGGCGCGCGGCCTGGCTGCGGACAGAGCCAGGCGCGGTAGAAAAGGCATGGGTGACAGGGCCCTGCCATGCCCTTCGCCACGGCCGCCAGTCCGGGTACCGCCGGCGGAGGCCGGCCAGGCCGAGACAGCGGAGCTGACCGGCGCCAGCCAGCGCTTCGCCAGCCGTGACCAGCATGCCAGTCCGTCATGCAGCAGCAGCCAGGGCCAGACCAGCGGCGGGTTGCTGCGCCAGCGTTCCTTCTCCAGCAGATACAGGAGGTTCTGCTGGGCAGCGCCCCAGTAGCACGACGTGTCGCGCTCGCCAGTCACTGCCGCCGCCTGCCGGCAGGCCTCGTCCCACAGCACGGCGGCACGGGAATCGCTCACGGTGGCTCGACGGGCAAGCCAGGGAAGAATCTTGGGCATTCTCATCGGTTAACTCCTCTGATCAGGGTCCGCACCGGCTTCGCGGCAGATGACACCTCGGCGACCGCCCTCGCAGGGCGACTGGGCGCAAAGCCATTTCGGACAGACAGGACTGCCAAGCAAAATTCGTGCAAGGCTTGCGTCTGGGTAGGCATGCGTCTTGCTTGACACTGTCCGACGGCAGCGCGCTGCCTGTCCGCCGAGCGATGCCAGCGCGGCGTGTCGCGGGCGGAATCGTCGTCCTGACGGGTCGGCGTTGGCTTGGCGTCGCCGAGTGGGTGCAGGGCACCACCGATCGACGGCACAAAGCCGGTGCGCGGCTTGTGCGGGAATCCCCAAGACGGGGCGGCAGGTTCCGGCGCTGCCCGCAGCCACAGACTGGCAGGGCTACCGGCAGTTGCGTCGAGCCGCCCTGGCGGTTGTTGACAGCGGGTGCGCTTTGGCCCGCGAGTGGTAAGGACGCGCGCCGGCTACCACGCTGGCCGTCGTCTGCTGTGATGCTGATCAACCGAAAGAAAGGAAAGCGATGAACAGCGAGCGCAAGGCCATTTTGACCGTTGCCGGGGAAGACCCCGTGTCTTTTTCCGTCCTGGCGCCCACGCATGGCAGGGACTGCCTCGACATTCGCACCCTGGGCGCCAGGACCGGTTTCTTTGCCTACGATTCGGGCTTCGCGTCTACGGCAAGCTGCAAGACAGCGATCACCTTCGTCGACGGCGAGCGGGGCGAACTTCTCTATCGCGGCTACCCGATCGAGCAACTTGCCGAACAGTGCGGCTTCCTCGAGGCAGCTTATCTGCTCAAGAACGGCGAGCTACCGAACGCCGCGCAACTGCAGTCCTTCGCGTCGGCCGTTCGCGAGCACACGCCGGTGCACGAACAGATGGTGAAGCTGTACCAGGGCTTCCGGCGTGACGCGCATCCGATGGCCGTGATGGTTGGCGTGGTCGGAGCCCTGTCGGCGTTTCATCATGACGCGGCGGACTTCTCCGATGCCGCGCAGCGCAGCCTCAGCTTCCACCGGCTGGTCGCCAAGATGCCGGCGATCGTGGCGATGGCCTACAAGTACACGATTGGCGATCCGTTCATGAATCCGCGCGCCGATCTCGGCTACGCCGCCAACTTCATGCACATGATGTTCGCGACGCCGTGTGAGGAGTATCGGCCGAACCCGGTACTGGTGCGCGCTCTGGACCGGCTTCTGCTGCTCAATGCCGACAACGGCCTCGATGCGTCGACGGCGACCGTTCGCATGGCCGGTTCCTCAGGCGCCAACCCGTTTGCCTGCGTGTCGGCGGCGATTGCCTGCCTGTCTGGCCCAGCGCACGCTGGCGGCAGTGAGGCGAGCCTGGCCTTGCTCGAAGAAATCGGCGACGCGTCGCATCTCGGTGAATACATCTCGCGGGCCCGCGCAAGGGCCAGGGCCCATCCGGACAGCGATGGCTTTCGTCTGGCGGGCTTTGGTCACCGGGTGTTCGTGGACCACGATCCGCGCGCGCAGTTGATGCGCGAAGTGTGCCAGGAGGTGCTGAAGGAGCTCGATCTCGAAGACGATCGCCTGTTCAGGCTGGCGATGGCGCTCGAACGGATCGCTCTCGAAGATCCTTGGTTCGTCGACAAGCGAATGTACCCGAACGTCGACTTCTACTCGGGCATCGTTCTCAAGGCGATCGGTGTGCCGCCGTCGATGTTCACCGCCATCCATGCGCTGGCCCGCACGGTTGGCTGGATGGCGCAGTGGGAAGAGATGCTGGCCGATCCCGAATACAAGATCGCCCGGCCGCGCCAGCTCTATTTCGGCATCCGCCGGCGCGAGATGACAAACCTGTCGTTGGCGCAACCGGCGCACGCGGAGCCATGACCGCCCAACTGCCCGGACGCGCGGCCGTGCGTCAGCGCTGACGCTCCGGCACGGCAGCCGTCACGCCAGGCGATTCGGCGACGCGCTTCGCCCGGCCGCCGGCCCGGACATCAATCCGGGAAGGAGTTCGGGCGGTAGCTGCAGGCGTGCGAGCAGCGTTTCGCGACTGATGTGAAGCAGCTTCTCGATGGCGGCGAAGTCGTCGGGAATCGCCGCATCGGTCCAGCCGTCGACCGAGTGGCGCGCCAGATTGACGGCCAGCTTGACGTTCTGCACCCTGGGCAACTGCCCGTTGCCATCGTCCATCAAGGTGGTCAGCAAGGCAGGCAGGTGCCAGACCTCACAGAGGGCCAGTTGCAGGTCGGCCAGCGGAAAGCCAAGGACCTGCTGCTGGACGCTGGCGCTGCGCAGGTTTCGGTCGGCGTGCAGCAGCGAGCGAATCTCCATGGCCAGTTCGGGTGCGAAGCACCACAGCAGGATCTCGGCGAGGTCGTGCAACAGCGCAGCGAGTGCCACTTCCTCGACGTTCATGTCGTGGCGGGCGAACGCCCACTCGTGCGCATAGCGCGAAGCGCGCTGCGCGCGTAGAACGACCTGCAGCATGCCCAGCAACGCTTGCGGCTGCTGGCTGAGCATGCTCTCTATGGCAAGTGGTTTCTCGAACGTGCGGAAGAAGGGCTCGACACCGAGCATCATGACGGCGCTGGCGATGTTCGTGATGTCGCTGCGCAGGTGCTTGCTGCCGACGGACTGGATGAAAGCCACTACGCGCACGGCGAGCAGTGGATCCTGCAGCACGATGTCGGTGATGTCGCGGCCATTGACCCGCTCGACCTGTTGCCGAGCCTTGTCCAGGCGGCGCACCGTCTGACGAAGAATCGGGATCTCGGCATCGCTGACGAGCATCAGCCAGCCGGCAAGGTCCTGTGGCAAACGCTTGTTGAGCATTGACGTTGCCTTCGCAAAGGCGTCAGACAAGCGCGTCGACCAAAAGGTGCCGGACGGCGCGCACGGGGTTCGGCAGATGGTAGCGGCAGCCTTGCGCGCCCGCAAGTGCTGACTGCCAACGCCGCTCGCTGGCCAATGCAGCCGCCGCCTGGGCCCCCCGTGGGGTCCACAGCGGCAGGCTCCGCTTCAGAAGCGTTCGTCGGGCCGCAAGTAGCGCCATTGCCCCGGCGGCAGCTTGCCGAGCGATACGCCGCCGATACGAACGCGCTTGATGTCCGTCACCTGCAGGCCAACCAGTTCACACTGGCGCTGGATCTGTCGCTTTCTGTTCTCATGCACGACGAAGCGTAGTTGCTGTTCGCTGAGCCATGACACCTGAGCTCGTTCGAGTCTGACGTTGTCCAGCGACAGTCCGTGCCGGAGCAGTTGCAGACCATCGGGCGACAGCTCGCCCTGCACGCGCAGGTGGTATTCGTTTTCCAGGCGCGCGCCACCGCCGGTCAGGCGGCGTGCCACGCTGCCGTCCTGCGTGAACACCAGCATTCCGTGTTCCTCGGTGTCGAGTTTGCCGGCGACGGCCAGACCACGCAGGTGACTCGCCTGAAAACGACGGCACGTGCCGTCTTCAGCCCAGTGCGTGTCAGGGCGGATGAGCGTGGCGATCGCGGCAAGGCCAGCGTCGGGCGCTGCCGCGTCGCCGATCGGCTTGTTGAACACGATGGTGACGCTGGCCGTCTGGTGTTGGCTGGCGGCGTTCGTGATCTCGATCTTCGCCTTGGGGCTGACGCGTGCGCCCAGGCGGGTGACGACGACACCGTCCACTGTCACCCAGCCATTCTCTATCCATTCGTCGGCTTCGCGCCGCGAGCAGAGGGCCAGCTGACTCACCAGCTTCGACAGCCGTGGCGGCTCCTTCGCCAGGCCGCGTTGGCGGTCGCCGGCAGTCGCCGCTTCCGGCATGGCCGTGGCAGGTGGAGTTGGTTCGGCCGGCGCCGGTGGCGGCCTGCTTTCAAGCATCGCCGGCAAGGGCTCGCCCACTGCGTCCTGCGCAACTCGAACCGGCGGCGCCGCGCGCACGCCGGTACTGCGGGCGATGCCGCGTGGAGGATAACTTTTGGCAGGCCTGGCAGGGCTGGCAGGGCTGGCAGGCTGGGCAGCCTGGGCAGCCTGGGCAACCTGGGCAGGCCGGGCGGTCTTGCCCGGTTGATCGGCAACGCGAGCGCCGGTGGGGCTGTCCTCGGCTCCCTTGTCTGGTGCATCAGTGCGCTGCGGCCGTTGCCCCGCGCTGGCCGGCACGCGGTTGTCGCGATCCACTTTCTGTGGCCACCTCGTCGTCGCCTTGCTGCCCCCGCGGATCGGCTTGCGGGTTGGCGACCGGTCGACCGGATGGGTGGTGACGGTGTTTCGCGGCAGTTTCAGTATCGAGCGGGGCATGGCGAGTCTTTCCGGCGGGCTGGCCGCGTAGTTTACGCCAGAAGCCGTCCCTTCTCCCACTCGCCGCGGCAACCGGCGGTCGCTCTCCTTGCGGCGAGCCTGTTCCGTTGGCCCGGCGGGCGCGGCGGCCGCGCAGTGGTGGACCGCTGGCGAGCGCAGGCGCAAGGGAGCTTAACGTGGTGGCGGTGGCGGGGATCCCGCGGGCGGACGCGGTGGCGGCGGGCCGGCCGGTGGTGGGGGGGGCGGCTGGTAACCGTCGGCACTCCCGTCCTTCACGGCGACGCCTCCGATCACCGGAACCTTGTGGCCGCGCGCGTACATGCACTGTACGTAACTCTGGTCATAGCGTTGCTGCAGCGCCTGACTCGATGCGTTGGCAGCGCCAACTCCCGCCGTGCTGCCCGCCAGCAGGCCGACGCCGGCACCGACGGCGGCTCCCCGCGAACCGTTGATGGCTGCTCCGAGCGCCGCCCCGACAAGCGTGCCGATCGCGGCACTCGCCGCACCGGCATCGACGGCCGCCTGCGCAGGACTCTGCGGTCCGATCGCCTCGCGGGCGTAGCTCCTGCACATGGCGTCGTCGGCCCGGAAGGTCTCGAAGCGCTGGCCTGATCCCGGCAGGGCAGTGACGCTCGGGCCCTCCGGCGGTAGGCTGACACAGCCGGCGAGCACACAGAGCAACAGGGGCGCGAATCGGCATGGGCTGGGCATGGGTAGTCTCATCAAGAGGATCTGTCGACTTTCTGGTTGACGACGCCCTTGCCCTGAGGACACAGCGAGTCGCACGTGTTTTGCGGCGGGCATCCTTCCCATAACGCAGCCGCCGCCGACAGGCTGACGTGCGGCAAGGACTTCATCGCGCGCAGCCGATGCTCGTCTCTTTTGCAGTCAGCTGGCACATGCGACCCCTCAGGAGGTCTGCACCTTTCCGTTCTGAGGCGATTGCGGGCACAGATCGTGCTGTCGGCGGCCGTTTCTGGTACGCTCGCAGCGATGGAGGTGTCGTCGCGACGAGCGTCACCGATCAGCCGGGTGCCCTGCCCTGACTGGTTTTCGCGGCAGCTCGCGGGGTGCGGCGCGACACCCTCCCTCGACCTGATTCGACAGGCCTCACCGGCGGCTGCGCGGACGCAGCGGACGCTCGTGAGCGTGCCGGGTCAGCCCCGACCATGATCTGTTTGCCGCCATGCCAGAACATCCTGCAAGTGCCATCGGCAATCTCGCCGACCTCGAGGAAGGACAGATCGCGCTGTCGCGATTCATCGTGCAGCATGAGCGTGGTTTGTACGTCAAGCGGTCGCGCCTCGAGTCGGCAACGGACTTCCTCGATTTCGTCAATCGTGTGGTGGGCGTCGGCCTCTACTTCCGGGCTCTCGATTATTCCCAGTTCATCGCGCTCCTTTACGACGATCCGCCGGGCGACGGCAAGGAGGTGGCCGACGAAGTCTTCGTCGCTGCCGACATCACGTGTTTTCAGCCCGAACGCCAGGCGCTCTACAAGGGATTGCGGATCGAGAATGGCGAGGTTGCGTACATGTTTCAGCCGGTCTACCTCGAATCGGTGATCGATCGGACGGTGATCCAGGAAAGCGAGGATGGCCGCCAGGTGGTGAGTGGTGGCGGCCAGCACTCCAGCGAGGCGCGCACCCAACTCGACATCGATGAGTTCATCGCCAGTGCCTGGGAAAAGGGCGTGCGCTTCGGCATCGATGTCGCGGCGGTTCAGGAGGCGATCCAGCTCGACAAGCCGGTGCGGCGGGTGGTGGCGCGCAGTCGGCCATTCGTGCCGGGCAAGGACGCCGAAATGGTCGAGCAGGCGGCGGGCCTGCGTCGCAACAACGCCCCACGCCGGCTTCTCGGGGGACGCGTCGATCTCCGCCAGTTCGAAACCCGCTATCCGCAAGTGGCCGCCGGGATACGCCTGGTGAAGAAGGTGCCGCGCACTCCCGGGGTCGACGGGCGTGACATCAGTGGCGAAGTCCTGCCGGCGCCCGCACCCAGGGACTTCGACCTGGAGAGCATGGCGGGTCCCGGCACGTGCGTCAGCCGCGACAAGGATGGCGAGTTCCTGGTGACTTCCGTGAATGGCTTTCTCCACATCGACACGCGCACCAACCAGTTCTCGGTCGCCGACAAGATCGTCAGCCATGAGGGGGTCAGTGCGCGCACCACCGGCGATCTCCTGCTCACCGGCGAAATCTACGAGCAGCACGGTGAGATCCAGGAGAAACGCATCGTCAAGTGCCGCAGCATCACGGCCTACGCCGACGTCTTCGGCAACATCGTGTCGGCCGGCGGGGTCGTCCATCTGAAGCACAATCTGGTTGGCGGCAGCGCCAGCAACGACGACGGCGACATCCTCGTCGATGGCGTCGCCTCGGGATCGACGCTGACCGCGCAGCACGGCTGCATCAACGTCAAGCGGGCGGACAACTGTGTGATCATGGGCAGCCAGGTAATCATCGGCCACGCGACGAACTGCGAAATCGTCGCCGACGACGTCAGCATCGATGTTGCCGAAGCCTGCGCGCTGGCCGGGAAGACCCTCCATGTACGGCATTCCCAGTCGCGTCGGGAGCTTGACAGCGTCCTGCTGGTTCTCTTGCCGGACCTGTCGAGCTACGAGGCGAAGATTGCCGCCCTGCAACAGAAACGCGCGGCGGTGACGGCGCAGGTGGCGGGACATCGCCAGAAGATCGATGCCTTGCGCGGTGAGAAGGAACTGGCCAGCTATCTTGCGCTGGCCGGCAAGTTGCGACGCCACGAACTGACCCTGAGCGCCGAGCAGCAGGTCGGCTGGCGCAGGCTCTCGGCCCAGGTCGCACCTCTCCTGCGTACTCTGAGTCAGCTCAGCGAAGTGGTGAACGAGATGGCGGCAGAGGCAAGCGGCCTTGCCGTGCAGATCGATGAGGTGGGGGTCAGCAAGGAAAATGCGTGCAGTGGGGTCGCGTGTACCGTCGACAGCGTGGAAGGCGAAACACGCGTCAGCACGCTGCTCATCCGGTTGGCCGAAACACCGCTGACGGCGCTGACGGGCAAGGATCTGAAGGCCCGGTTGCGGCGCACCGACGGCGCGACGAGACTTCTTTTTACCGGAGCGACGGGTAGCTTTGCCTGGGCATTGCGAACGCCGCCGGCCTGATGCACGGCGGCGGCCGGCAAGCGACGAGGGTGAGCGCCGTGCCGCAGGTGAGGGTCGTGACGCCTCCTACCCCTCGGCAAGCCGCCTGGCGATATGGTCGAGAGCCTCCTCGATCTGATCGATCAGGATAAGGCACAGGTCACCCGCCTGCAATTCCGCCAGCGCCGTGTCGATGGCGAGAAACTCGCCGTGGATTTCCTGTATCTCGGAGGCTCGCCGAGCGCTCTGCAGGCCCTGTTGCAGCAAGGCCAGGACTTCGCCGTCAGCGCGACCGCGTTGGCACTGATCCTGATAAAGCACGACCCGATCGAAGGCGCTCCCAAGGATCTCGGTCTGTCGGCGAATGTCTTCGTCGCGCCGATCACCCGCACCGCTGATGACCACCGAGCGCTTGCTGCCGGGGCCTGACGGCAGGTTGTCGACGGCGTTGACCAGGGCCTGAATGGCGTCCGGGTTGTGGCCATAGTCGGCAATCAGCGTGGCACCGCGATAACTGAACACGTTGAAGCGGCCGGGTGCGGTCTGTGCATCGTTGACGAAGCTGGCCAGGCCGCTGCGAATCGTCGCCCAGTCCACGCCCAGCGCCCAGGCGGCGGCGACCGCCGCCATGGCGTTTTCCACCTGGAAGCCGATGGCGCCCTTCTGGGTGACCGGGATGGCGGCCAGCGCGAGCCGATGTTCGACACCGCCGCCTGAGGCGACGAGCGCATCCCCGTCCCGGTAGACGACGCGTTTGCGCTGCGCTCGGTGCATGGCCATCAGCGGATGATTGCGGTCGCAGGCGAAGAAGGTGACGGTTCCCGGGCAGGAATCGGCCATCCGCGCCACCATCGGATCGGCGGCATTGAGGACAGCGACGCCGGACACGGGCGTGACGTTCTGGACGATGACGCGTTTCACCACCGAAAGGTCTTCGACCGTGCTGATGTAGGAAAGCCCAAGGTGATCGCCAAGGCCGATATTGGTGACTACCGCGACATCGCAACGGTCGAAGCCGAGGCCTTCGCGCAGCACTCCGCCGCGCGCCGTTTCGAGCACCGCCGCGTCCACGCCGGGGTGCAAGAGGACGTTCCTGGCGCTCTTCGGGCCGCTGCAATCGCCGGTGTCGATGCGCCGACCCTCGACGTAGACGCCGTCGGTCGTCGTCATGCCGACACGCAGGCCCTGCTCGCCCAGAATGCTGGCGATCAGGCGAACGGTGGTCGTCTTGCCGTTGGTTCCCGCCACAGCAACCAGAGGAATGCGCGCGTCGTCGCCATCGGCAAACATGCTGGCGATGATGGCTTCACCGACCGGGCGCCCCTTGCCGAACGACGGTTGCAGGTGCATGCGCAGCCCTGGCGCCGCGTTGATTTCGACGATGCCGCCGCCCTGGGCTTCGAGGGGGCGCAGGACGCTGTCGCAAACCACGTCGACGCCGGCGATGTCGAGGCCGATCGTCTGGGCAGCAGCGATCGCCTGGGCCGCGAACTCGGGATGGACGTCGTCGGTCACGTCGGTCGCGGTGCCGCCGGTCGACAGATTGGCGTTGTTGCGCAGAACCACGCGCCTGCCCCGTGCAGGCACGGACTCCGCCGTCAGTCCGGCGCTCGTCAGGCGGGCCAGCGCCACCTCATCGAGACGAATCCGGGTGAGTGAGGTGGCGTGGCCTTCACCACGCCGCGGGTCGAGGTTAACACGCTCGACCAACTGGCGGATGCTGTGGACGCCGTCGCCGATAACCAGCGGTGGGTCGCGGCGGGCAGCGGCGACGACCTTGTCGCCGACCACCAGCAAGCGGTAGTCGTGACCCGGCAGATAGCGCTCGACGAGGACTTCGTCGCTGACCTCGAAGGCGATCGCGTAGGCGGCTTCGATCTGTTCGCGGGTGGCCAGGTTGACGGCGACGCCCTTGCCCTGGTTGCCGTCCTGCGGCTTGACGACGACCGGGCAACCGATCTCGCAGGCAGCGGCCCAGGCGTCCTCGGCGCTGAGCACCGGCCGCCCGCTCGGAACCGGCACACCCGCCGCATGCAGCAGAACCTTGCTGAGTTCCTTGTCCTGGGCGATCGATTCGGCAACCGCGCTGGTGCGGTCGGTTTCCGCCGCCTGTATGCGCCGCTGGCGGCTGCCCCAGCCGAACTGGACCATGCTGCCTTCAGTAAGCCGGCGGTAGGGAATCCGGCGCGCCACCGCCGCATAGACGATGGCCCCGGTGCTCGGGCCCAGGCGGACATCCTCGTCGAGTTCGCGCAGACGGTCGAGCGCCTCATCGAGGTCGAAGGCGGCATTCTCGCCGGCCGCCCGGCAGAGATCCTCGGCGAGCTCGAAAGCCAACCGGCCCACCGCCTCTTCGCTGTATTCGACAACCACCTGATACGTGCCGACCTCGACGGTCTGTGCCGTGCGGCTGAACGTCACCGGGCAGCCCGCCTGCGCCTGCAGGCCGAGCGCCGCAAACTCGAGCGCCTGCGCCATGGAGACCGCTTCGTCATGACCGAGCGGTCGCAGCATGGCGAGTTCCGGGAAGCGCTCGCGCAGTCGCGTTTCGAAACCCGGCAGGTTGTCGATGTTGCGCTCATCTTCGGTACAGCAGACGATCGCCTCAATCGCCGTATGGCGGCTCCAGAGATTGGGACCACGCAGAGCGCGGATACGCGAAACTTGCATTGACGTTTTCCTCTTTCGGGTTCAGCCCGGAGCGGCTTGGGGATCGGCGGAATGATCGACGGCGTGCCGACTCAGGTGATGGTGAAGGTTTCCAGGCCGGTGCGTATCAGCTCGGGTGCGATGCCGAGCGCCCATGCCGCGCCGGCGGCAGCAAGGATGTTCTCGACCTGGCCGCTGCCAGGCTCGATGCCGGTGAGTGGTACACCTTCGAGGTTGACGATCGCCTGCTCGTCCAAGCCGCGGGCGAGCACCACCTTGCCGTTGCGCACGAAAACGCTCCGCCTGCCTTGCGTCCGGTGCTCGACGAGCGTCGGCAAGTCGGGGTCGGCAGCAAAGAAGATGACCTCGCCATCGCACAGCGACGCCATGTCGACCAGCATCGGCTGGGTGGCGTTGAGTACTGCCGCACCGGTCGGCAGCACCAGATCGACCTGTGTGCGGAGAACGGTGAACACCTGCTCGGGGGTGCCGATGTCGTGACGGCCGAAGTGCTGTGCGGCGTCGACGTTGGTAACCACGCCGATCTGGCAGCGGTCGTAGGCGAGGCCTTCGCCGAGAATCGTGTCCGTCCCGTTCTCGAAGACGGCCGCGTCGACGGCGCGGTTCATCAGGATGCGGTGCGCGGAGCCCCAGTTGGCGCTGTCTCCCTGGGCGATGCAGCGCCGATCGACATACAGCCCCTGGCTGCAGGCGAGACCCGTATGCTGGCCGGCAAGCGTCAGAAAGCGAGCGATCAGGCGGGCAACGGTGGTCTTGCCGAAGCTGCCGGTGACCCCGACGATGGGAATCCGGCCGTCGTCGCCATTGGGAAACAGTTCATCGACGATGGCGCGACCGACCGGGCGAGGCTGGCCGGTTTCGGGCTTCAGGTGCATCAACAGGCCCGGACCGGCATTGACCTCGACAATGGCGCCGCGCTGTCCGTCGAGCGGCCGGGAAATATCCTCGCAAACGAGGTCAACGCCGGCGATGTCGAGTCCGACGATGCGTGCGGCGAGGGAGACCGTGGCCGCGGTGTCCGGATGCACGAGGTCGGTGACATCGTCGGTGTGGTTGCCGCTGCGCACGATGAGGACTTCACGTCCGGCCGCCGGGATCGAATCCGGGGCGAACCCCTGGCGAGACACCTCGAGACGGGCGACCGGGTTGTCGGCGAGATCGATGATGTCGAGCGGAAACTCTTCGGCCGCACCCCGGCGGGGATCCGAATTGATCTGCTGGTCGATCAGTTCGTTGATCGTTGCCTTGCCGTCACCGACGACCTTGGCGATCTCGCCACGGGCGGCGGCGGCGAGCTTGCCGCCGACGACCAGCAGCCGGTGTTCGGAGCCGCGCACGTAACGTTCGACGATGACGCCGCTGCCTTCGACGACGGCCGCCGCATAGGCGGACTCGACTTCCGCACGCGCCATTAGATTGGTAAACACGCCGCGCGCGTGGTTGCCGTCGGATGGTTTGACGACCACCGGAACGCCGATGTCCTCGGCGGCTTCCCAGGCGTCCTCGGCACTCTCCACCAGACGTCCCTCGGGAACCGGCACGCCGCAGGATTGCAGCAGCGTCTTGGTCAGGTCCTTGTCGCGCGAGATGCCCTCGGCAATCGCGCTGGTGCGGTCGGTCTCGGCGGTCCAGATGCGTCGGCTGCGCGCGCCGTAGCCGAGTTGCACGAGATTGCCGGTGGCCAGCAGTCGGATCGCCGGAATGCGACGGTCCTTGGCGGTCGCCGCTTCGACGATGCAGCCCGTACTCGGTCCGAGCAGCTTGCGTTCGGCCATGTCGGCCAGGCGCTCGACGGTCGCGGCAACGTCGAACGGGGTGTCCTGAATGGCCGCCAGCAACAGGTCGCGGCCGGCGTGCAGGCAGGAGCGGGTGACATCGTCGTGCCACGCGCGAACGACCACCTTGTAGACGCCGCGTGTCGACGTCTCCCTTGCCTTGCCGAAGCCTCCAGGCATGCCGGCCAGATTCTGCAGTTCGAGGGTCACGTGTTCGAGGATGTGCGCCGGCCAAGTGCCTTCCTGGACGCGTCGCAAAAACCCGCCCGGTTCGCCGTAGCTGCAGCGATGGTCAGCCAGGGACGGCAGCAGGGCGGTCAGACGCTCATAGAACCCGGGGATGGTGTTCGACGGAAAATCTTCGAGTTCGCCGATATCGACGATCGCCTCGATGACCGGACGGTAGGTCCAGATGTTCGGGCCGCGCAGGTAGCGGATCTCGAGAAACTTGATGTCTTTTGTCTTCATGTCGTCAGTCCAGGCACGGGAAGGTGGCGCGCATTGGCGAGAAATGGGCGGCCGGTCGTCGGGGCCGTGGCCGGGATCTTCGTGGGCATAACGTCCGGTCCGGCAATCGGCTGACCGGCAGGCGATGCCGGTGGCGGACCTGGCCTCACAGGAAACGGTCGAGAAACCGCCGACTCTGCTGGTCGAGTGCATGGCGGTCACGGATCAGGTAGTGAATGCCATGGCTGTCGGCGATCAGCAGTGCCGGCGCCGTCAGGCGGCGGATGTCTTCTTCCCCCTTGAGGATCAGATGCGCGCTGCCACGATCGGTTTGCACCTCCCAGGTACTCGGCGTGGCGAAACTCGAGACGCTGACGATGCGCCTGATCTCGGGCATGAACTCGCGGCGGGCAAGCTCGGTTTCCACCAGGATGCGAAAGTCGTCGGGCAAGTCGCTCAACTGGTCGATCCAGGCGAGTTCCCGGCCGTGCGGATCGACCAGGGCGATACCGTGCTCGGGGGCGGTGATCGGAAAGGCGCGGACCGGCACGACGCCCTCGTGCACTTCGCCGTCGGTGCCGGTGCACTCCAGCCGCCCGAAAGCGTTGCGGCACAATCGATAGGGGGGTGGGTCCATCATTCGCGGTCTCCCTCGTCCTTGGGGTCGACGCGAAGGGTGTGCAACTGGTCTTCGGTGTCGACGTTGCGTGCCTGGGCCTGGTAGAGGCGGTAGTAGTGGCCCTCGCGAGCCATCAATTCATCGTGGCTGCCGGCTTCGACGATGCGGCCACGGTCGAGAACGACCAAGCGGTTGGCATCCCGCAGGGTGGACAGGCGGTGCGCGATGGCAATCGTCGTGCGGCCGCGCACCAGGTTGTCGAGCGCCTTCTGGATCTCCTTCTCGGTCGTCGTGTCGACCGACGAGGTGGCCTCGTCGAGGATGAGGATCGGCGGGTCGATAAGCAGGGCCCGCGCGATCGAGATGCGCTGGCGTTCACCGCCCGACAGCGCCTGGCCGCGTTCGCCGACAAGCGAGTCGTAGCCGTGCGGCAGACGCAGGATGAACTCGTGGGCGTGCGCGGCGCGCGCGGCGGCGATGATTTCGCACCGCGTCGCCGTGGGTCTGCCGTAGGCGATGTTCTCGGCAATGGTGCCGAAGAACAGGAAGGGCTCCTGCAGCACCAGGCCGATGTTTTTGCGGTACTCGGCGACCGGTATCGAACGGACGTCCACGCCGTCGATCAGGATCGCTCCTTCGGTGACGTCGTAGAAGCGCGAGATCAGGTTGACCAGGGTACTCTTGCCGGAGCCACTGTGGCCGACGAGGCCGACCATCTCGCCCGGCTCGATGACGATGCTGATGTCGCGGGTGACGCTGCGCGTCCCGTAGCGGAAGCCGACGCTGCGCAGTTCGATGCGGCCGGAGACGCTGGGCAGGTGCACCGGATTGATCGGCTCGGGAACGCTCGACACGTGGTCGAGGATGTCGAAGATTCGCTTGGCGCCGGCGGCTGCCTTCTGCGTCACCGAGACGATACGGCTCATCGAGTCGAGGCGCAGGTAGAAGCGGCTGATGTAGGCGAGGAAGGCGGTGAGCACGCCGACGGTGATCTGGTCCTTGGCGATCTGCCAGATGCCGAAAGCCCAGACGATGAGCAGGCCGAGTTCGGTAAGCAGGGTGACGGTCGGCGAAAACAGTGACCAGACCTTGTTGACCCGGTCATTGACGTCCAGATTGTGCGCATTGGCGGCGCGGAAGCGCGCCGCTTCGCGTTGCTCCTGGGCAAAGGCCTTGACCACCCGGATGCCGGGGATCGTGTCGGCGAGCACGTTGGTCACCTCCGCCCAGACTCGGTCTACTCTTTCGAAACCGGTGCGCAGCCGTTCGCGAACCACATGGATCAGCCAGGCGATGATCGGCAGCGGCAACAGGGTCACCGCGGCCAGCCAGGGGTCGATCGATACCAGGATGGCCGTCGTCATGACGATCATCAGCACGTCGGTGGCAAAGTCGAGCAGGTGCAGCGAAATGAAGATGTTGATGCGGTCGGTCTCCGAGCCGATGCGCGCCATCAGGTCGCCGGTACGCTTGCCGCCGAAGTATTCCTGCGACAGCTTCAGCAGATGCTCGTAGGTGGTCGTGCGCAGGTCGGCGCCAATGCGCTCGGACACCAGCGCAAGTATGTAGGTGCGGCCCCAGCCGAGCACCCAGGCCACCAGCGACGAGCCGAGCAGGCCCGACAGATAGAGCGCGACCAGCCCGGGGTCGATCGCCTTGCCGTTCTGGTAAGGGATCAGCACGTTGTCCATCAGCGGCATCGTCAGATAGGGGGCCACCAGGGTCGCTGCCGTGGTCAACAGAGACAGCAGGAAGCCGGCAAGCAGTTGCCCCCGGTAGGGGCGGGCAAAGCGTCCCAGGCGCAACAGGGTCCACGTCGACGGGGGTTCGTGGATCTCCTTGCTGCACACCGGGCACTCTTCCTGGCCGGCGAGCAGCGGTGTCTCACAGTTCGGGCACAGCGCGAGCGCGGATACGGCCGGGATTTCCCCGGTCAGTCGGAAGCTGAGCTGGCGGGCGAAGTGATCGACCAGACGCCCGGCGGCAACATCGCTGCCGAGGGTGTAGCGCCAATGCCCGAGCAGCGAACTGGCGTCACACAGTTCGAGGGTGCCGACACCGGCGTGATCGCGGCGCGCCAGCGTCAGGCCGCGCCGGTAGTTCCAGGCCTGCCACTGCGTGTCGTCGGCCGACATCGCCAGCAGCCGCTCGCTGGTGACAATGATCATCCCGGGAGCGAAGCGCAACGATGCATCGAGGTCGATCGCCAGCCAGGCGAGCAGTCTCTCGTCTTCGGCCAGTGCCATGCCGGCAGCCTGCAGGCGTGCCGACCAGTCGGCCGGCAGCGCCGGTGGCGACGGTCCACCAAGGGTCGCCGCTGGCAACGCGGATGAAAGATCGGGTCGAGTCATGGCTTGGCCGATTCTTGAACGGGTCTGCGGGGCACGCAAAGGCCGCAAGTATACTCGTCATGCCTGTCCACATGGCGTTGTCCGGGTCCCGGGCAACGCTTCAGGCGCATGGACCTCAGAGGGTAAGCCGATCGCTGGCCAGACAGTGGGCCTTCTGCAGGCCGGCGATGGTCGGCAACAGGTTCAGCCCGGTGGCCTGCCTGCACTGCGTGGCGCGGGCCAGCAAGTCGACGAAGGGAAGATCCACCGGATCGCCGGCGGTGGCGAAGGCGATCGTATTGCCGCCATCGCAGGAGGGAAAGAGCACTGCGCGGCCGTCGAAGGCGCGGCCGATACGCTCGGCGCTGGCCTGGAAACCACGCTCGCGGCCGAGCAGGTTGATCGCCAGTAGTCCCTCGTCGCTCAAGCGAGCGCGGCAGGCCTGGTAAAATGGCAGGGTGTCAAGGACCCCGGCGCGCGCGTTCCGGTCGAAGCCGTCAACCAGGATGTAGTCGTAGAGTGCGCCGCCCCGGAGCATGTATTCGGCGCCGTCGGCAATGACGATGCGCAGTCGCAATGGGTCGTCGGGCAACTTGAAATGCAGTCGGGCGACGAGTTCGACCTGCGGATCGATCTCGACCACGGTGATCTGCGTGGCCGGCAACTGGCGATGAATGAACTTGGCCAGCGACCCGGCGCCGAGACCGATGAGCAGGGCCGCGCGGGGCCAGGGCGGGTCGCGCAGCAGCAATCCGGCCATCATCTCGCGCGTGTAGATCAGTTCGAGCGCATACGGGCGTTGCACGCGCATCGCTCCCTGCACCCACGTGGAAGCGAAATGGAGATAGCGTACGCCAGCCTGCTCGCTGACTTCGATGGTGTTGCGTGCCATGGGACGGTCGGAGGTTCGTTTTCGCGGGAGCGTCCGGGAGCGACGGCGTCTGAACTATAATCGCGCCACGCCTCGCCTGGTTTGGCATGCGGAGGTGGCCGACAAGCTGCGGTATCCCGAAGTGGCCGGCCGGGCGTTTGGCGCGCGGGCCGTACTTGCTTCGCGTCCGCCAGGCGCTATGATACTTGCCGATACGAGGTCAAAGGGCAAAAATGGAACAGGCGGTTCTCTTCGCCGACATCACCGGTAGCACCAGGCTCTACGAAACGATCGGCGACAGCGCTGCGAAGCGGTTGGTGGACGCTTGTCTCGGTGTGCTTCGCGCCGTCACCGCCGAGTTCGGCGGGCGCGTCATCAAGACGATCGGCGATGAGTTGATGTGCGTCTTTCCGAGCCCGGACGCGGTGGCGCAGGCGGCATGCGAGATGCAGAGCCGGATTTCCGAGGATGACTCGGCGACACAGCATGGCCTGTCGATCCGCATCGGTTTCCACGCCGGCCCCCTCATCGAGGAGAGCGGGGATGTGTTCGGCGATGCCGTGAATACGGCGGCGCGGATTACCGACCTGGCCAAGGCCGGTCAGATCATCACCACCGAGGCGGCGGCGCACATGATGTCCCCCGAGCTACGCGATTCGACGCGCGGCATGGGCAGCTTTCCGGTGCGCGGCAAGACCGAGTCGATCGCCATCTGCGAGGTCATCTGGCAGGTCGACAACCTGACGGTGATCACCGGCAGTGTGCCCAACCTGAGCGCGGCGACGATGTTGCTGCAACTCGACTACGTCGATGGCGCGCTGACCTTCAGGCCCGGCGACGAGGCCGTCACGATCGGCCGCGGCTCCGCCTGCACCATCACCCTGCAGGTGCGATGCGCGTCGCGCACGCATGCGCGAATCGAGTTCCGGCGCGACAAGTTCGTGTTGACCGACAGCAGCACCAACGGGACCTACGTTCAGGCCGACGCCGACGGCGAGGTGGTCCTCAACCGGGAGGACTTCATTCTGCGTGGCAGTGGGCGTATCAGCTTGGGCCACAGCAGCACCGAGGGTGGCGCCGATCTGGCCTGGAGCGTCACTTGCGAGTGAAACGGCGGGCGCTGTTGCGATCGCGCCGGCCCGGGCAGGTACGGTAATCGGTCTCCCGGATCGCGCCTATCGCCGATCGCCCAGCAGGCTCAGCAGTCCTTCGGCGAGGCGTTGCACGCTCTGCGGCTCGGGCATGGGCAACTTGAGGTAGCGCTGCCCGGTGGCCGGGTCGGTTTGTATCCAGGGCGACTGACGCTCGCCCTGCGCGGCTGCGGCCAACTCGCCGAGCAGTTGCGCGCCGGCTGCCAGTAGCGGCGCCCACGGATCGGCGGCGACCGGCTTGGGCGTGCTCGCGGTGGCCGATTGATCCGGCGTCACGCTGCCGAGGTCGGCGGTGGGTTGGCCGGCAGCGGCGCCGGTTGGGGCCGCCGCCCTCGCCTCGACGAGTTCCTCGGCCTCGCCGCCGGGTTCTGCTTCCGGCATCGCGTCCAGCGGTTGAACACCCTGGTTGTCGTCTTCGCTGGCCGCCTCGGTTTCCATCGCGCCGGCAACCTGCTCGACCGTCTCCATGAATTTCGACAGGCGGGTGCCTTGCAGGACGATGTCGCTGTCGCCGCCATCGAGGACGCCGGCGAAGAGCGACTGCTTGAAGGCGAGCACGGACAGCATGCCCTCCTCGATGGTTCCCCTGGCGACAAAGTTGATCACCTGCACGCCGCGTGTCTGACCCAGACGATGAACGCGACCGATGCGCTGTTCGAGCACGGCGGGATTCCACGGCAGGTCCATGTTTACCACCACAGCCGCGGCGTGTTGCAGGTTGAGGCCGACGCCGCCGGCGTCGGTACTGAGAAATACCCGGCAGGCAGGATCGTTGTTGAAGCGGTCGACCAGCGCGCCGCGCTTGTCGCCCGGGACGCCGCCGTGGAAGAGAACATGCTGCCAGTCACGGCCGGCGAGGCGGCGGATGATGAGTTCGTGCGTGCGCAACCACTGGCTGAAGACGACGACCTTGGCTTGCGGATCGCTGAAAATGTCGTCGAGCAGAGCGATCAGTTCGTCGGCCTTGAAACCGTCGTCGGTCTGGTGGTCGAGCAGAAAGCTGCTGTTGCAGGACATGCGCATGTTCTGCAAGGCGCAGTGCAAACGCAGCTGGTCCTTCTCCGAGAGGAAACCGGTGTGCCGCCAGCGATGAACGATCCGCGCCACCTGGGCACGGTTTTCCTCGTGGTGGTCGGCTTGCAAAGGCGTCATCGGCATGAACAGGGTGTTGTCGACACGTTCGGGGAGTTGTTCGAGAACTTCCGCCTTGCGCCGGCGCAGCATGATCGGTGCCAGCGTTTCGCCGATCCGGTGCAGGTCGCGGTAGCCGATGACGCGACCACGCTCATCGCGCTGCTGGTGTTCGTCGAGCAGACGCCAGGTCGGCCCCAGGCGGTGCTGATCGACGAACTGGACGATCGAGATCAGCTCTTCGAGCCGGTTCTCGAGCGGCGTGCCGGTGAGCACCACCGCGTAGGGGCTGTCGATCTGCTTGAGCGCTCGCGCGGCGATCGTGTTCCAGTTCTTGATGCGCTGGGCTTCGTCGACGATCACCAGGTCCGGTGCCCAGGCTTCGATCAGGTCGAGGTCGCGGCTGACCGTTTCGTAGTTGGTGATCTTGCAGAAGTCGTCCTGGGCGTAGCGCGCCTGGCGAATGGCGCGCAGGCCGCCAATGACCGTCGCGCGGCGCTCGGTGAAGCGCGCGATCTCGCGCTCCCACTGGTGCTTGAGCGAGGTCGGGCAGACGATCAGCACGCGTGCGGCGGCGAAATGACGGGCAAAAATCTCCATCGCGGCGAGCGCCTGGACGGTCTTGCCGAGGCCCATCTCGTCGCCGATCAGGGCACGCCCGGCGCGCGCGGCGAACAGTGCGCCGGCACGCTGGTAGGGATAGAGCGCGACTTTCAGCAGTGTCGCCAGCCCAGGACTGTCGGCGCCCTGTGGGTAGGCGTCGGCGAGGGCTTGTCGGCGTATCTCGGCGTCGCGGACTTCGGCAACGTAGGCGAGCGCGTCCTCATCGCAGCGTAACTCGTGGCCCGTTGCGCGCACCTGGTCGACGAGGGCCGGCAGATCGGCGAAGTGTTGCGGCGAGAGCTGCCAGCCGTGGGCGTGATCGAACAACTGCCGCACCATCGGCTGCAGGGCGATGGGGAATTCGCTGCCGAGACGCAGGCGAACCCGTCGCTGCCCGGCATAGTCCAGGAAGAGTTCGCTGAACGATCCCTGGAAGCCGGCGGCGAGGGCCTTGCTGCCGCCCGCCTGGGCCGTCAACTGGGCGAGGGCGAACTCGACGTGCTTGCAGGTGCCCAGGTCGTTGGTCGCGAAGTCCGGACACGAGCAGTGGTTGTCACCGGGAAGCCGGCCGCGAATCACCACGCGGTAGCGTCGGCGGCTGGCCGGGTTGAACACCGCGAACTCGGAGAACACCGGGTCGTCGCCGAGGTTCTCGAGGGCAAACGGCTGCTCGCGGCCGAACTGTCGGCGCAACGCCCGCTGCCACTCGTCGACCGGCAGGTCGGCGGGTTTGCGCTGGCGAGAGAGGCGAGGTTCGGCAGCGCCTCGGGCGGCCGCCTTGCGGCCTCGGGTACTGGCTTTTCCGGGTGTCGTGGGCATGGTGTCGGTAAGCGTGCGGGCTGGTCGGAGGGTTCTGCGGGAGACCGCGCTGGTGGCTGGCGGATTCGCTATTGTAGCGGAGGCGGGCGAGTGCCGACCGGCTCAGCGTTTCAGCCGGGCAAAGGCACTGGCCATGGCGCCTGTCGGCGCAGGCTGGCTGTGCTGGTGCTGCCGGGCCCTGGCCGAGGCCGGTGCGGCAGCAGCCGTCGAAGCCGTCGGCACCTCGTCGGCGAGTCGCATGCTCAGCGCAATGCGCTGGCGCGCCAGGTCGACCTCGAGCACCTTGACTTTGACTACGTCGCCGGCCTTGACGACGGCGCGCGGATCCTTGACGAAGCGGTCGGCGATGGCCGAGATATGCACCAGACCGTCCTGATGCACGCCGATGTCGACAAAGGCACCGAAGTTGGCGACGTTGGTGACGACGCCTTCGAGGATCATTCCCGGCTGCAGATCCTTGACCTGCTCGACGCCTTCCCGGAACGTCGCCGCCCGAAACTCCGGGCGCGGGTCGCGGCCGGGTTTCTCGAGTTCCCGGAGGATGTCGCGGACGGTGGGCAGGCCAAACTTGTCGTCGATGAATCTTTCCGGTTCCAGCGTTCTGAGCATGCGCGAGTCGCCGATGATGTCGCGGATGCTCTTCCTGAGGTCGGCGAGAATACGTTCGACGAGCGGATAGGCTTCCGGGTGTACCGCCGAGCCGTCGAGCGGGTTGTCACTTTCGTTGACGCGCAGGAAGCCGGCGGCCAGTTCGAAGGTCTTCTCGCCGAGGCGAGGCACCGCCCTGAGTGCCTGCCGGTTGGCGAAGGCGCCATGCGTGTCGCGGTGGGCAACGATGTTTGCCGCCAGCGTCGGGCTGAGTCCCGAGACTCGGGTCAGCAGCGGCGCCGAGGCGGTATTGACGTCGACACCGACGGCGTTCACGCAGTCCTCGACCACAGCGTTGAGCGCTCTCGCCAGCCGGGTCTGGCTGACGTCGTGTTGGTACTGGCCGACACCGATCGACTTGGGATCGATCTTCACCAGTTCGGCCAGCGGATCCTGCAAGCGGCGGGCAATCGAAACGGCGCCGCGCAGGCTGACGTCGATGTCCGGGAATTCACGCGAGGCGTACTCCGATGCGGAATAGACCGAAGCGCCGGCCTCGGAAACCACCATCTTGCGCAAGTGCAGTGCCGGCTGCTGGCGGATCAGGTCGGCGACGAGGCGGTCGGTTTCGCGCGAGGCCGTGCCGTTGCCTATGCTGATCAGGTCGACCCGATGTCTAGCCGCCAGCCCGGCCAGCGTGTGCAGCGAACCGTCCCAGTCACGGCGAGGTTCATGCGGGTAGATTGTGGCGGTGTCGAGCAGCTTGCCCGTAGCATCGACGACGGCGACCTTGACGCCCGTGCGCAGTCCGGGATCGAGACCCATGGTCGCGTGTTTGCCGGCGGGTGCGGCAAGCAGGAGGTCCTTGAGATTGGCACCGAAGACGCGGATCGCTTCGGCCTCGGCGCGCTCGCGCAGCGCGTTCATCAGTTCCAGTTCGAGATGCAAGGAGATCTTGATTCGCCAGGCCCAGCGTACCGTGTCGGCGAGCCAGCGGTCGGCCGGCCGGCCCCGGTCCACGATGCCGTAGCGCCGCGCCAGGCGCGCTTCGCAGGGGTTGGGGCCGCCACTGGCCTTGTCGTCGACATCGCTGTCGAGTAGCAGAGCCAGTTGCAGCATGTCTTCGTTGCGTCCGCGCAGGAGCGCCAGGGCGCGATGGGAGGGGATGGCGGCGATCGCTTCCGAGTAGGCAAAATAGTCCCGGAACTTGGCCGCTTCGCTTTCCTTGCCGACGACGACCGTCGACTTCACGACCCCGTGCGCTTCGAGGTAAGCACGTAGCTCGCCGAGCAGTTCGGCGTCTTCGGCGAACTGCTCCATCAGGATCTGGCGGGCCCCGTCGAGGACGCTGCGCGCATCGGCAAAACCGGCTTCGCCATTCAGGTAGCGCTCCGCTTCTTCTTCGGGCGACAAGCCCGGGTCGGCAAGCAAGGCTTCGGCGAGCGGCGCAAGACCGGCCTCGCGAGCGACTTGCGCCTTGCTGCGTCGCCTGGGCTTGTACGGCAGGTAGAGATCTTCAAGGCGCTGCTTGGTTTCAGCGGCCTTGATCTCGGCGGCCAGTTCCGGGCTGAGCTGTCCCTGTTCGTCGATCGAGTGGAGAATGGCTGTCCGACGTTCTTCCATCTCCCGCAGGTAGGTCAGGCGTTCGTCGAGCAGGCGCAGCTGGATGTCGTCGAGACCGCCGGTGACTTCCTTTCGGTAGCGGGCAATGAAGGGCACCGTGGCGCCTTCGTCGAGTAGCGCGGCGGTGGCCAGAACCTGGGGTGGACGGCAGCCGATTTCCTCGGCAATTCTCCGGGCGATTCTCTCGCTCGTTCGTTCTTCGATCGGTAGCAGCATTGGTGGCAGCATCGGTGGCGACAGTTGAAAGTGGACAGGCGCAAGAAAAGAGAGCGCGCACTATGCGGAATCGGCCGACAAAACTCAAGGACGCGGAGGCCTCAAGGCAGGCATGAGCAGGGCTGTAGTCTGACAAAGCCAAGCCCGTTTGTTAGAATCGCGTCTTTCGGCCAATGCTCGGCCACTGGGAGTTCGCCCGTGCACATCGTTTGCCTCGACCTCGAAGGCGTACTGGTCCCCGAAATCTGGATCGAGTTCGCTACCCGGACCGGAATTCCCGAGTTACGGCTGACCACCCGAGACGAACCCGACTACGACAAGCTGATGAAGTATCGGCTGCGTCTGCTGGCCGAGCACCGGCTTGGCCTCGCCGACATCCAGAGAGTCATTGCTGAAATGGGCCCGCTCGAAGGTGCCCGATCCTTCGTCGATGGACTGCGTGAGAACTACCAGCTGATCATTCTCTCGGATACGTTCTACGAGTTCGCCCACCCGCTGATGCGGCAACTTGGCTGGCCAACGCTCTTCTGCCACAGCCTGGAAGCCGATGCCAGCGGCCGGTTGGTCAACTACCGGCTGCGCATGCCTGACCAGAAACGTGAGGCCGTAAGGCGCCTTAAGGATCTCAGGTTCACGGTCGTCGCAGCGGGCGATTCCTACAATGACACGGCAATGCTCGGCGAAGCGCACGCCGGCATCCTCTTCCACCCACCCGAGAACGTGATCCGCGAGTTCCCGCAGTTCCCGGTGACGCGTTCCTACAGCGAACTGCGTAGCGAGATCGACAAAGCTTTCGTGGCTCGCGCGCCAGCCTAGACAAACCACTCGATGCACTCAAAACGTTTCTACACCTTGTCGGGATCCTGCCCGGATCAGGTCGGCATCATCGCACGCGTCTCGGGTTTCATTGCCCAGCATCAGGGCTGGATCCTCGAGTCGAGCTACCACGCAGACGACGGCGGCGGCAATGACGGCCGCTACTTCATGCGCATGGAAGTCAGAGCTGACTCGCTGCCTTTTCACCTCGCCGAATTCCGCGAACGCTTCCGGCCACTCGCCGAGTCCTTGTCGATGGATTGGCGAATTACCGATTCGGCAGTCAAACGGCGCGTCGTGGTCATGGTCAGCAAGCAGGAGCACTGCCTCTACGACCTGCTCTCACGCTGGCAGTCAAAGGAACTGGACATCGAGATCCCGTGCGTGATATCGAATCACGACGCCTTCAAGGCCCTGGTCGAATGGCACGGCATACCCTTCCACCACGTGCCGGTCAACCCGGACAACCGGCAAGCCGCCTACGACGAAATCCGCCGCATCTACGAAGAAGTCAAGGGTGACACGATGGTCCTCGCGCGCTACATGCAGATTCTGCCCCCCGACCTCTGCGACTGCTACCCGGGGCAGATGATCAACATTCACCACTCCTTCCTGCCCAGCTTCGTCGGTGCCCGCCCCTACCATCAGGCCCACCAGCGCGGCGTCAAGCTGATCGGGGCGACTTGCCACTACGTCACCAAGGACCTGGACCAGGGGCCGATCATCGAGCAGGACGTCATTCGCATCGATCATTCCGACACGATCGACGACATGGTCCGCTACGGAAAGGACATCGAGAAAGCTGTCCTGGCGCGCGGGCTGCGCTACCACCTCGAAGACCGTGTTCTGGTGCATGCCAACAAGACCGTGATCTTCCGCTGAGGCACGCCGACGCGGATGCAGAGCCGATCGCTGCGTACTGCCCAACCGTTGCCGCCGGACAATTGACTGGAGTTCCCCTGCATGATCACCCTTAACAGCGTCACCCTGCGGCGCGGCGCCAGAGTGTTGCTGGATGGCGCGTCGGTGACGGTCAACCCGGGTGAGAAAGTCGGTCTGGTCGGTCGCAACGGTGCCGGCAAATCCAGCTTGTTCGCGCTGCTCGATGGCAGTCTGCACGAGGACGCGGGAGAATTCTTCCGGCCCGCTCTTTGGCGCCTCGCACAGGTCGCGCAGGAGATGCCGTCCAGCGAATGCAGCGCGACCGAGTTCGTGATCGCAGGCGATACCGCCCTGCTGGCCGCCCAGGACGAACTGCGCCTGGCCGAAGCCAAGGGCGATGGCGAAGCCCTGGCACACGCCTACATGCTCTTGCATGACGCCGGGGCGCACGACGCCCAGGCGCGCGCGCAAGCGCTCATCCTCGGCCTGGGTTTCAAGGCCACCGACCTCGACAATCCGGTCGACAGTTTCTCTGGCGGCTGGCGGATGCGGCTGCAGCTCGCGCGTGCGCTGATGTGTCCGTCCGACCTGTTGCTCCTCGACGAACCGACCAACCACCTCGATCTCGACGCTCTCGTCTGGCTCGAGGCCTGGCTCAAGCGCTATGAAGGCACGATGCTGGTCATCAGTCACGACCGGGAGTTTCTCGATGCCGTCAGCACGGTGACGCTGCAACTCGAGAATGGCAAGCTGACACGCTACGGCGGCAACTACAGCGCTTTCGAAGAGCTGCGCGCCCAACAACTCGAACTGCAGCAGAACGCCTACCTCAAGCAGCAGGACCGGATTGCCCATCTGCAGAGCTTCATCTCCCGCTTCAAGGCCAAGGCAACCAAGGCCAAACAGGCCCAGAGCCGAGTCAAGGCACTCGACAGAATACAGCGACTGGCGCCGATACTGACCAGCGCCGAGTTCAACTTCGAGTTCAAGGCGCCGGCCAGCCTGCCCAACCCGATGCTGGTCATGGAGGATGCCTGCTTCGGCTACCCGCCGGCGAGCGATTCACCCGCCGGCACACCGGCAACAGTGATCGTCCGGCAGGTGAAACGATCGGTGATGGCTGGCCAGCGCATCGGCATCCTGGGCGCCAACGGCCAAGGCAAGTCAACGCTGGTCAAGACCATAGCCCGCGTCCTGGCGTGCACCGGCGGCAGCATCCGTGAAGGGAAAGGACTCAACATCGGCTACTTTGCCCAGCAGGAGCTCGACGTCCTGCGCCCCGGCGACACCCCTCTCGAACACCTGTTGCGACTGGCCAGAGAGAGTGGGGCGACCGGGCAGGGCGACCGCGAACAGGATCTGCGCACCTTCCTGGGCTCGTTCAACTTCAGCGGCGACATGGTCAAGCAGACGGTGGGGACGATGAGCGGCGGCGAGAAGGCGCGTCTCGTACTGTCCATGATCGTCTGGCAACGCCCCAACCTGCTGCTGCTCGACGAGCCGACCAACCACCTGGATCTGGCGACGCGCGAGGCGCTGTCGCTGGCGCTCAACGAATTCGAGGGGACCGTCATCGTGGTCAGTCATGATCGCTCGCTGCTGCGGTCGGTGTGTGACGAGTTCTGGCTGGTCACGCGCGGGGGAGTGCAGGATTTCGCCGGCGATCTCGATGACTACCAGCGTTATCTGCTTGACGAAGCCAGACGCAACCGTGAGAGCCTGCGGGAGTCGGCAAGGAATGCGAAAAAACCAGCCAGCCGCGACGCGGCCCCCGTCAGCGCGGGAAAGAAGACATCGGGGAACCTCAAGGCACTCGCGCGCGACCAACAACGGATAGAGCAGAGCCTCCTCGTGCTGCAGGCCGAGCAGCGTTCTCTCGAAGCCCGCCTGGCCATCTCATTATCGCCACAGGATCTGGCGGTGATTGGCCGGCGCCTCAAGGAACTTGCTGACGAAATGACGACATTGGAAAACCAGTGGCTCACGCTTTCCGATCAGATCGACATGGCAACGCGCCCGATCCCTTCATGAGCGGCTGGCGTGACCCTTACTGAAACGCATGGAGCAGGTTAGATGAAATTTGAGCTGGCGGAGTGGTCATCGAAGATCGAAGTGGGTTTGCCGGAGATCGATGCGCAACATCGGCAGTTGTTCGAGCTTGCCGCCACCTTCGCGGGCGACGGCGAACAGATCCGGGTGCTGAAGTCCCTGGCGATGCTCACCGAGTACGTCAAGGTGCATCTTCGCGAGGAAGAGGAAATGATGGCCGCGTGCCGCTACCCCGGCCTGGAGGCACATAAGCGCCTGCACGCCGAGTTCCGTCGAATGCTCTTCGACCTGCTCGAGAACGCCAAGCAGATGACGCTCGACGAGATTGCCGAGGCGGTCAAGTTTCTGATCAACGGCTGGTTTTACAATCATATCCTGATCGCCGACTTCGCCTATGTGCCGAGTGTCAGGGCAGCTTCTGACCTGCCGCGGCAACCGGACTGAGCCGGAACAGTCCCTGCCTGCCCACTGATCGGGGATACGATCCCGCCTGGGCGAGCGGGTCTCGCCACCAGCCCCCTGATGACGGCCGGGAGCCAATGGCGGCCGGCCTTGCGGCGTGACATTAGTCACCGCGGCGTGATGCCGACGGCGATAGCATTTGCGTGACCGGGTCCCTCGTCAGACCTGCTGTCTGACTGCCGATTCGACTGACGGGAGTTCAGCCAAGCGCCGCGTGCTCACCCTCCCCCGCACGCCTTCCACCGACCCGCTCCGGGCGAAAGCCAATGAAGTTGCTTCAATTTCTTTCACTGCGGCAGATGCTGACCGTGCCGTACGTGGTCCTGGTTCTGTTCTTGGCCGCAGCCATCGGCGGACTGTCCTATTCGGCAGGCCGCGTGGCTGTCGATACGCTGTCGAACCAGTTGCTCTCGGAGATGGTATACCGTATCGCTCAGGCGGCCGAGCGGCATGTGTTCGGGGCCAGCGCCGTTCTCGAAACTGCCTTTCCCAGTGGCGTGGCCGCGCCTGAGCACATCGGGGCCGACCTGGACAATCTGCGTACGCGCTTCTGGCTGGCCACCTCGGTGCATCGGGATCCGAATCACTATGCCTACTATGGCGATCGGAACGGCGAGTTCTTCGGCCTCTGGCGACATTCGGAGACGGAAGCCGAACTGCGCCTGCGGACCAGCGGCAAGGGCCCGCGAAGGATCTATCGCTTTAGCGGAATCGCTGGCGAGTTGCGCGAGCCGGTAAGCGAAACCCGCGTCTTCGAACCACGTGAGCGGCCTTGGTTCAAGTCCGGACAGAGTTCAGCCCTGCACACCTGGACCTCGGTCTATATTGATTTCAAGACCGAGGAGCTCGTCGCCACGCGTGCGCGCCGGGTCAACAACGCGCTGGGTGAGTTCCAGGGCGTCGTGGCTACCGATCTGTCGCTGCAACAGGTCAACCAGTTCCTGCGCTCGCTGAAACTGACCGCCAACGGCATCGCCTACGTGGTCGAACCGGACGGCAACCTGATCGGCACGTCGCGCGGCCCGCACTTGCGCAAGGACGCCGCCGGCGGCAACGCCCGACTCAACGCGGAGGCCAGTGCGGATCCGCTGGTGGTAGACAGCTACCGCGAGATCCGCAAGCTGCTGCCTGATTCCGCGGCTGCCACCCATCCCCGTACGGCCGTTTTCGCCACCGCCGACGACCAACCGGTGGAAGCGGCCTACGCCCGCCTTCAGGATGCCGCCGGACTGGACTGGACGATCGTCATCGCTGTCCCGCGCAGCGACTTCCTTGGCGGTGTCACGCAGAGCTACCAGCGCAACGTCGGACTCGCCCTGCTGGCATCGTTGATGACCGTGGTGATCGGCCTGATGGTCCTGTCGGTGGTCGCCGGCGACCTCAAACGGCTGGCGACCGCCGCGCGCAACGTCGGCGACGGCGACTTCAACGCGACACTGGACGTCACTCGGCGTGACGAAATCGGTGATCTCGCCAAGAGCTTCCGGGCGATGCAAAGCAAACTGCTGAGCGACCGACTGACCGGTCTGGCCAACCGCGAGGCCTTCCTGCGCCGGGTCGACGACCGCCTCGTCCAGCAGCACGCCGTCGCCGACCCCCGCCCTTTCGCCATCCTCTTCATCGACCTCAACGATTTCAAGCATATCAACGACAGTTTCGGCCACGATGTCGGCGACAAGGTGCTGCAGGAAACAGCGCAGCGCATGCTCGGCGGCTTGCGCAGTCGAGACATGGTGGCGCGTTACGCCGGCGACGAGTTTGTCGTCATGCTGG
Source organism: Accumulibacter sp. (assembly GCA_017302455.1). Lineage (GTDB taxonomy): Bacteria > Pseudomonadota > Gammaproteobacteria > Burkholderiales > Rhodocyclaceae > Accumulibacter > Accumulibacter phosphatis. The sequence continues at coordinate 44,991 of JAFLDO010000021.1, read as the reverse complement.
ATGCCGTGCACAATCGCCAGGACGCCGAGAGCGCGCGCAGCAAACTCGAGCACCTGCTGGAGACACCGCTGCTGTCGCTGGCACCGACGGCGACGGGGGCAAGAGCCGGCGCCGCGGTCGGCCTGGCGATCTACCCGGACGATGGGCAAGACGTGGAATCCCTGCTTCAGTGCTCGGACGCCGACATGTACCGACGCAAACAGGCCAGGCAGACGGCCCGCAGGAAGGCGTCCGGCTCCCTCGGCTGAACGCACGTCGGCGGGCCGGCCACGGCGCGCAACCGTCGCCCCGCTGGCAGCATCAGGCGTCACCCCGGCGATTGTCGACAGGCCAGCGGACCAGCAGTCCCTACGCCGGCATGAACCAGCGCTGCCGCCCGTCACCGATTTCGCGCAGAGGATAGCCGTAAAGACGGCTCAGCGAATCGCTGGTAATGACCTCGTCAGAAGCGCCCTGCTGCGTCGTCCCGTCGCCGAAAAGCAGCAAGGCGCGCGAACAGAACCTGGCCGCCAGGCCGGGCTCGTGCAGGACCATCACGCAGGCTGTCTGCCCGTCGCGGGTCAGCTCGGCCAGCAGTTCGAGAGTCGCAATCTGGTGATTGAGATCGAGGTGCGCCAGGGGTTCGTCGAGCAGGTAGAGGCGCGGCGCCTGGGTCAGCAAGCTGGCGATCGACAGCCGCTGCCGCTCGCCGCCGGACAGCGTGTGCACGTCGCGCTGCGCGAGATCGCCGAGACCGACGGCGGCTAGCGCCTGCCGGGCGATGCGCGCGTCGGTCGCGGACTCCCATTCCCAACGTGCGAGGTGCGGGTGACGCCCGACCAGCGCCGTTTCGAGTACCGTCGACGAGAAAGCCTCGCTTCGGCTTTGCGGCAACCAACCGCGCATGCGCGCGCTCGCCCGAGCGCCGAGCCTCGCGTAGGTCTCGCCAGCGAGCAGCACCTCACCGGCTTGCGGCTCGCGCAAGCCCGCCAGCACCGACAGCAGGGTCGACTTTCCAGCGCCGTTGCGGCCGAGAATGGCCAAGCACTCGCCGGCCCTTACGGTGAGAGCGAGGTCGCGGCAAAAGGTGTGTTCGGCAATACCGACGCGTAGACCATGGGTTGTCAGCAGGGGCGCGGGGCGAGTCATCTCAGTGCCGGCCGGGTGTCGCACGGGAAAGCAGGAAGAGAAAAGCCGGCACGCCAATCAGCGCCGTGAGCACGCCAACCGGCAGTTGTTGCGGAGCAAGCATCGTCCGCGCCAGGGTGTCGGCGATCACCAGCAGGCTGCCGCCGGCGAGCACCGAGGCAGGAAGCAGCAAGCGCTGATCGTTGCCGATGGTCAGGCGAACGAGGTGCGGTACGATCAGGCCAATGAAGCCGATCGCGCCCGCCTGCGTCACCGCCGCGGCGGTCGCCAGCGAAGCGACAAGGTATACGCCGCGGCGCAAGGGGCGAACGGCGACGCCGAGCGCCTGAGCGACGTCGGCGCCGCGCGCCAGAAGATTCAGTTCGCGCGCAAAAGGCAGCGCGATCAGCAGGATCGCGGCGAGCACGATCAGGGTCAGTGCCGGGTCGCTGGTTTGCGACAGATCACCCATCAACCAGAAGAGCATGCCGCGCAGGCGATCGTCGGGAGCGACAGCCAGCATCAGCGTGACGACGGCACCGCAGCCGGCGGCGACGATGACGCCGGTCAGCAACAAGCGCGACTGCGTCCAGCCGCCGTCGCCATGCGCCAGGCCAAACACCAGGAACATGGCGCCGAGCGCGCCGCCAAGAGCCAGGCCGTTGACGCCCACCACCCCGAATCCCAGAATGATCGCCAGCAGGGCGCCGATGCCGGCGCCGCCCGAAATACCCAGGACGTAAGGGTCGGCCAATGGGTTACGCAACAGGACCTGGAGGAGCGCGCCGGCAAGCGCCAGCAAGCCACCGCAGGCGAACCCGGTCAGGGCTCGCGGCAGACGCAGATTGCGCACCACATCGGCAGCAATGCTGCCGCCGGGATCGACAAGCGTCGACAGGACCTCTGCCGGGCTGATCGGAATGCTGCCCACCATCAATGCCAGGATGATGCTCAACTGCGACAGCCCGGTGAGGGCAGCGAGAATCAGCACGGCACGGCGACGGGTGGGCATGCCGTATCCTACTTCGGCGCGTAGCGAATACCGACAAAAACGTTCGCTCCCGCTGCCGCGTAGTTGTCGGCCGTCTCGTAATACTTGTCGAAGATGTTGTTGGCGCGCGCAAAGAATGTCCAGTCACGCTGCAGACGATAGTCCGCATAGAGGTTGATCAGACCGTAGCCCCCGAGGCGGTCGCGGTTGGCCGGGTCGTCGTAGCGATTGCCCACGAGTTGCCACTCGCCACGCAATTCCCAGTTACCGAACGTTCGCGTGAGGTAGCTGCTCATCTGCTGCTCGGCGCGACGCGCCAGGCGATTGCCGTTGTTTGGCCCATTCTCCTCGTTGCGCGGATCCAGAAAGTCGATGGCGACCCCCAACCCCCAGCCCGACAAACGCCCATCGTAGGTGAGCGTCGCGCCCCGCAACAAGGCCTTACTGACATTCACCGGCGCAAAAGTCGGTGGCCGGAATTCGATCAGGTCGGTGAGATCATTGTTGTAGAAGACGGCCCCAAAGCGATGGCTGGCGTGTTCCCAGTTGACGCCCACCTCGGCGTTCTTCGCTCTCTCCGGCTTCAGATCCGGGTTACCACCCGCGAAAAGGAAACTGGCGGGGAAGTACAGTTCGTTGAATGTCGGGGCGCGGAACGCCGTTCCGTAGGAGACGTGCGCACGCCACTCCGGCGTAAACTGGTAACCGTACGACGCAGAACCGGTGGTTTCACCACCGAACTGTGAGTTGTCGTCACGTCGCAGGTTGAACTGCAGGCGGTGCTGGTCGATGCGGCCGTTCCAGCCAGCCAGCAAGGAACGAATGGTCCGCTCGCTGACCGCATAGTCGGTCGTACCGGACACCTTCTGTTGGGTGTACTCGGCCGCCAGCAGCGCTTCGCCGACCGGCAACTTGATGTCATTCTGCCAGGACGCCTGATCCATGTCGGTGCGGAAGGAGGCACTTCTGACAGCGCCGGCATAGTCCCTGGCATCGTCCGTGCTGCGCCCGACACGCAGCGTGCTGGTCCACGTCGCATTCACGCGGTTGCGCGAACAAAGCGAGTAGGAACTGACGGTCTGGTCGCTGTTGTAGTTCGGCGCCGCACCGAGAGGGCCAAAGTCATTCGCGTCGTACTGGTTGGTACCCTGGCTGGCCAGCAGGTTCGCACCGATTTCCTGGTCCTTGGCCGGGCGAACGGCGAAGCTGGCACTCAAGTTCCTGTTGTAATAGCCATCGCGATCGGGGTTGTAATTGCTGTCCTGCTTGTTGTGAACCGTGCTGAAACCGCGTGTGTCGATGTAGCCGGCCTGCACGCTGTAGGAAACGAGATCCGTACCGCCCGACACGCCGACCGTGCTGTCGCTCGTCTGGTAGGAGCCATAGCCGGTGCTGGCGTTCACACGCGGCGGCCCCTCGCCGCGCCGGGTGAAGATCTGGATCACGCCGCCGATGGCATCGGCACCGTAGAGCGACGACGCCGGGCCGCGCAGGATTTCGATGCGCTCGATCTGGTCGAGCGGGATGCGCGAGAGCGCTGGGCTGCCGGTGGTCGCCGAGCCGACTCGTTGACCATCGATCAGCAGGATCGACTGATTGTTCGCCGCCCCACGAATGAAGACGCCGCTATTGCTCCCCGCACCGCCGTTCGCGATGTATTGAATTCCCGGTTGCCTTGCCAGCAGTTGTGCGAGCGAGGTTTCGCCGGCCTGCTCGATCTCCTCGCGCGTGATGACCGACACGTCACTCATCAACTCGTTGCTGCGTGTTGGCTGGCGAGTCGCGGTGACGACAATGGGATCAAGGGGCAGGTCAGCGGAGCTTGCCGCGGTCGACAAGAATACGGCGACAAGAGTGAGCAGTTTCGCGGCAGAATGTGCGCGCGCCTGGCTTGGATGCATGATGGGTTTCTCCCTGTTGCCGACGAGCGTCCCCGCAGGTCGGCGAGCAAAAATACGGAACTGCACAGGGATACCATCAACAGGCGCGAGCGCGCCGAGCGTTGCGTGTCCGCATCCCCGCGGCACCTCCGTCCATGTGTGCGAAGGCCGGTATCCGGGCTTGCAAGTCTTGACATGTCGCCTTCCCAGGCTTTCGCCCAGTGGCCTATCGACACGCCCACACTCGCTTACCGTTGCGGGGACAGCACAGGCATGATGTTGCATGAACACGCACCTGTTTCCCGTTTAACCGCTGCAGCAAAGCTGCATTGCGGCACCTTGCACGATCTCTCCCGCGACCCGAGGTCCGCGGAAGCGCGGAGTATAACCTCGCTTCGGACCAGACGCCTACGTGATTACGAGACAAAGCGCCGGTGCCGGCACAAACCACCTTGAGAACCGCCTCTTACGCCTTGACCGAACAAGCTTTTTGACTCTATAGTCTGGCCCATGCTTGATGAACTCAATGCGCTCGAGAGCCGGATCACCGAGGTCGTGTCACTTTGCCAGACGTTGCGCGCGGAGAATGACGGACTCCGCGAACGTCTCGCTGCCGCCGAAACCGACAAGAACCGCCTCACCGAGCGCATGGGAGCCGCTTTCGCCCGGCTGGAAGCGCTTGCCCTGCAACTGCCAGAGGCCAAGGCCTGAAGAATCCGCATCTGATGCCCAACGAAGCCAGCTTTCTCGACATCACCCTGCTCGGCAAGGAATACCGTGTTGCCTGCCCACCCGAGGAGCGCGCGGCCTTGCTCAACGCCGCCGCCTACGTCGATGGCAAGATGCGCGACATCGCCGAGAAGACCAGAAGCAATCTATCCGAGCGGATCGCCGTCATGGCCGCCCTGAATATTGCCCACGAGCACCTTCACCGGAATCAGGAAAGCCCCGAGCAGCATCAGAAAATTGAATCTGAAATAGGGCTGGACATCGACGACGTTCGGCGTAGAATTTCTTTCATGGAGGCGGAACTTGTGGCGGTGCTGAAGCCGCAGCAAACCGGGGAGTGACTGGAACGTAAAGTTCCTCCCAGCCTTCGAGAGAGTTCCCTGCGGTGTTTGTTAAGGTCATAGATTCCTTGGACCAATGCTTATTGGCATCGGTCGCCGACCATCGAAACTGCTGTTGTGTGTGCCCCACATGTCGGGCATACCTGATGCGGGAGGAAAGTGACCCAACTGAATCCAGGTTCAGGATGCCGGCCTGACGGCACTCGCGGGGACAAGGAAAAGGGAAGACGCGGAACTTCGGTTCCGCGTTTTTTTTTCGCTATCGTCGGCGTGCCCAGTCATCTGGCCCGCGGCTTCCTGCAGGGAATGCCCGCAGGCTTCCCGGCACCAATCACTGCGCTGACGGCGACCGCTCGCTGCGTGAGCGTCCCCTTCCGGCAGCCCTGACCGGGCCGGTGCATGGCCCCTGCGCCCGCCCGCCGCCAACCGCGGATCGTCGCCCGGCGAATCCCGCTCTCATATTTTTTCCGCTTGATTTGTATCAAGAAAAAGCTTCTGCGAGAGGCTTAGAGTGTCCGTCTGACGCAGGACTGTAACGGTCCGTGCCGGACGGTACCGGCACAGCAACCGGCCGACCTGTGCACAGGAGCGTCGCGAATTCATGAATATCTCCAGCGTACTGGTCAATGCCCGGCCCGAAGCGATTACCCGGGTCAAGGCAAGTCTCTGCGCGCTCGGTGGCGTCGAGGTGCATGTGGCAACCGAATCCGGGCAAATGATCGTGACCATCGAGGCCGACTCGACTCAAGCAGTGACCAAGCTTTTTGCGCAGATCAATGAGCAGCCGGGCGTGCTCTCGGCGTCCATGGTCTACCACCAGTTCGAACCCGATCCTGATGAGGAAGCATGAGATGAAATTGACTTTGACACGTCGTGACTTTATCAAGAGCCATGCGGTGGCTGCCGCCGCCAGTGTCGCCGGCATCAGCCTTCCCGGCTTTGCACAGGCGGCACCGGGAAAGGATGACGGCGTGCGTTGGGACAAGGGCGCCTGCCGTTACTGCGGCACCGGCTGCGGCGTCCTGGTGGGAACGAAGGATGGACGCATCGTAGCCACCCAGGGCGACCCCGACGCCCCGGTCAACAAGGGACTGAACTGCATCAAGGGCTATTTCCTGTCCAAGATTCAGTACGGCAAGGATCGCCTGACGACGCCGCTGCTGCGCATGAAGGATGGCAAGTTCGATAAGAACGGCGAGTTCACCCCGGTTTCCTGGGACCAGGCTTTCGACATCATGGCCGACAAGTGCAAGGCTGCACTCAAGAAGGGTGGTCCGCGCAACATCGCCATGTTCGGTTCCGGGCAGTGGACCATCTGGGAAGGATATGCCGCCGCGAAACTGATGAAGGCCGGTCTGCTGACCAACAACCTTGATCCGAACGCGCGCCACTGCATGGCGTCAGCGGTCGCCGGATTCATGCGCACCTTCGGCATCGACGAACCGATGGGCTGCTACGACGACATCGAGCACGCCGATGCCTTCGTGCTGTGGGGTTCGAACATGGCGGAAATGCATCCGATCCTATGGTCACGCGTCACCGATCGGCGACTCACCGGCAAGGACGTCAAGATCCACGTGCTGTCCACCTTCAGCCACCGCTCGACCGAACTCTCCGACAACGAACTGATCTTCAAGCCGCAGAGTGACTTGGCCATCCTCAACTACATCTGCAATTACATCATCCAGAACAACGCGGTGAATCAGGAATTCGTCGCTCGCAACGTCAACTTCAAGAAGGGCGTTACCGACATCGGTTACGGCCTGCGCGCAAATCATCCACTCGAGAAGGTGGCGATGAACAACGGCTACCCCGGCGAAGACGGCAAGCCAAAAGGCAATCCCGCCGCCGCGAGCCCGATGAGCTTGGACGAGTTCAAGACGTTTGTTGCCGAATACACACTCGACAAGACGCACGCGATCTCGGGGGTACCCAAAGACAAGCTGGAGGCGCTGGCGCAGGCTTACGCCAATCCCAAGACCCGAGTCACTTCCTTCTGGACCATGGGTTTCAACCAGCACACGCGCGGCACCTGGGTCAATAACATGATCTACAACGTGCATCTTCTGGTCGGCAAGATTTCCGAACCCGGCAACAGCCCGTTCTCGCTGACGGGTCAGCCATCCGCCTGCGGTACCGCTCGCGAAGTCGGCACCTTCTCGCACCGCTTGCCGGCCGACATGGTGGTGACCAATCCAAAACATCGGGAAGCCAGCGAGAAACTCTGGAAACTGCCACCCGGCACGATCCCGGACTGGATCGGCGCGCACGCAGTCGCGCAAAGCCGCCTGCTCAAGGACGGCAAGATCAACTTCTACTGGACGACGACAACCAACAACATGCAGGCCGGGCCGAACGTCAACGACGAAATCTTTCCTGGCTGGCGCAATCCTGACAACTTTATCGTCGTATCCGACGCCTACCCGACCGTCTCGGCAATGTCGGCCGATCTGGTTCTGCCGGCCGCGATGTGGATGGAAAAGGAAGGAGCGTTCGGCAACGCCGAGCGGCGCACGCAATTCTGGCGTCAACAGGTCAAGGCGCCTGGTCAGGCGAGATCGGACCTGTGGCAGTACATCGAGTTCTCGAAGCGCTTCAAGACCGACGAAGTGTGGCCGGCGGCGCTGCTGGACAAGAATCCGGAGTACAAGGGCAAGACACTGTACGACGTGCTCTACGCCAATGGCCAGGTCAACAAGTTCCCGCTCAGCCAGACCTACAAGGGTTTCGACAACGACGAATCGAAGGCGGTCGGCTTCTATCTGCAAAAGGGACTGTTCGAGGAGTACGCGGCTTTCGGTCGCGGCCACGCCCATGATCTGGCCGAGTTTGACACCTACCACAAGGCGCGCGGCTTGCGCTGGCCGGTGGTCGACGGCAAGGAAACGCTGTGGCGCTTCCGCGAAGGCTACGACCCCTACGTCAAGAAGGGTGAGGGGGTCAGATTCTATGGCCACCCGGACGGCAAGGCGGTGATCTTCGCCCTGCCCTACCAACCGGCCGCCGAAATGCCCGACAAGGACTACGATCTGTGGCTATGCACTGGACGTGTGCTCGAACACTGGCATACCGGCTCAATGACCCGACGCGTCCCCGAACTGTACAAGGCGATGCCTGACTCCTGGATGTACATGCATCCTGATGACGCGAAGAAGCGTGGACTGCAGCGTGGCGATGTCGCCAAGGTGGCCAGCCGGCGCGGCGAGATTCAGTTGCGTGTCGAAACACGCGGGCGCAACAAGCCACCGGTCGGGCTCGTTTTCGTGCCCTTCTTTGACGAACATCGCCTGGTCAACAAACTGACGCTTGACGCCACCTGCCCGATCTCGAAGGAAACCGACTTCAAGAAATGCGCGTGCAAGGTGATCAAGGCCTGATCGACCCGCCCAGAACAATCAGGGAGTGCCTAGGCGGGCAGCGCATCGCCCGCCCCGGGCTGACCACCTGCTTCGGCCACCTCACGCGATGCCCACGCCAGGAACCACCGCCAGCCAGGCGACGCCCCGCGCCCTGAAAGGCCCGGCACGGCGTCAGTTCGTTCTCGATTCCGCCCGCCTGCTTTGCGGCGTCGGATTACTTGGCCTGGGGCTGGCGGCCTACACCAAGCAGGCGAAGGCCCGGCCGCCGTTGGCGATTCGCCCACCCGGGGCAGGCGCCGAAGGCGATTTCCTCGGCGCCTGCATCCGCTGCGGCATGTGCGTGCGCGACTGCCCTTACAGTATTCTGGATCTGGCCCGACCGGAATCGCCGGTCGCCACGGGCACACCCTACTTTACGGCACGCAGCGGACCCTGCGAGATGTGCGAGGACATTCCCTGCATCAAGGCCTGCCCGACCGGCGCCCTCGACCATGCCCTGACCGACATCAACCAATCTCGGATGGGCCTCGCCGTATTGTCGGATCAGGAAACCTGCCTGAACTTCCTCGGTATGCGTTGCGACGTGTGTTACCGCGTCTGCCCGGTGATCGACAAGGCGATCACACTCGATCTACGCCCGAACACCCGCACCGGCCGCCACACGATGTTCATTCCGACGGTGCACTCCGAGCATTGCACCGGCTGCGGCAAGTGCGAGAACGCTTGCGTCACCGACGAGGCATCGATCCGGGTACTGCCGGCAAAACTGGCCAAGGGCGCGCTCGGCGAGCACTACCGCCTCGGTTGGGAAGAGAAGACCAAGGCTGGCGGGCACTCGCTGGTCGAAGACCAGGGCCTCGTGGATCTACCGGACCGCCTGCCCGAGGGAGTCAAACTGGAAGGACACTTCGATCCAGGTAGCAGCCCGCCGCTGCCCAGCCTGCCACCCGGGTTGGGTGGCGAACCAACCGCACAGGGCGACAGCGCGTTACGCAAACCGGGGACTGAGCAGGGCAAGCGCCTGTCCAGCAAGGACGCGCGATGAACAACAAGCGTATCGGCGCCGAAGCAGTTGCCGCCAAGGGGTGGCTGGCTGCGCACAGGTGGTTGCTGGCACGCCGGGCCAGTCAGTTGTCGCTCCTCGCCTTATTTCTCCTGGGGCCGCTCGCCGGCTTGTGGATCGTCAAGGGCAACCTTGCGTACAGCCTGACGCTCGAGACGCTGCCCCTGAGCGATCCGTATGTCGTCCTGCAGGCGCTCGTTGCCGGACATGTGCCCGCGAGGCTCGGACTGATCGGCGCCCTGATCGTTACCGTCTTCTACTTTCTCGTTGGCGGTCGCGCTTACTGTGCGTGGGTCTGCCCGGTCAATCTGGTCACCGACTTCGCCGGCTGGCTACGGTTGCGGCTTGGCATCAAAGGGAGCGCGCATGTCTCGCGCAGCAGTCGCTACGCGATACTGGCGATGACGCTGCTGCTGGCAGGGCTGAGCGGTACGATTGCCTGGGAACTGGTCAATCCGGTGTCGATGCTGCATCGTGGCCTGCTCTTCGGACTGGGGGCCGCGTCGGCAGTCGTACTGGCCGTCTTCGCCTTCGACCTGTTCGTGATGAGCCGCGGCTGGTGCGGGCATCTCTGCCCGGTCGGCGCCTTCTACAGCGTCCTCGGCAAATGGAGCCCGCTGCGCATCTCGGCGTCGAAACGCGCTGCCTGCAATGATTGCATGGATTGCTTCGAGGTCTGCCCCGAACCTCAAGTCATTCGCCCGGCGCTCAAGGGCGCCGGCAAGGGGATCGGCCCGGTCATTCTCGCCGCCAACTGCACCAACTGTGGGCGCTGTATCGATGTTTGTTCCAAGGACGTTTTCACTTTCGACCTGCGCTACAAGAATCCGCCCGACAACGGTGCGCAGATCACCCGGCACGCTGCGACTCGCGGCAACTGAAGTACTCGAGAATCATCATCCTTTGACGTGGAGGGAGCGCCAATCATGCACAAGTCACTGAAATTCACCGTCGCCATCGTGGCGAGTTGCCTGGCGTCACTGGCCCTTGCCGCCGACGGCGCCAACTCCATGCGCGGCAGCGACGTCGCCGCGCCTGACCAGGCACCCGAGGTCAAGACCTATTCCGGCAAGCGCCCGGGGACGGAGGCGCCGGTGGCACGCACTTTCAGCACCCAGCCACCCGTGATCCCGCATGCCGTCGAGAACTTCGACGAGATCAACCTGGAAGGCAACCAGTGCCTCGATTGCCACTCGGCCGCAACCTACCAGAAGAAGAAGGCGCCGAAGATCGGTGACAGCCATTTCCTCGACCGCGAAGGCAAGAAGCACGCCGAAGCCACAGGCGGACGCTACAACTGTGTTCAGTGTCACGTCCCGCAGGTCGATGCGCCACCCCTGGTCGACAACACCTTCAAGGGCGACGCGGTCAAGAAACCGGTCAGGAAGAACTGAAGCACGCTGGCCGCCGCCGCGGGCAAGACTTGCCGTCCTGCCTGGCGCGGCGCCGACCGCGCACCTAACGTTCGAGATCGTGCTCGCCACAGAGCCGCAGCATCTCCTGGCGCGTAGCATCGCGTAGCCGGACCGCGGCACCCCAGTCGTCACCGCTCGGGACGAGCCGTTGTCCAATGTGGAGCGACAACTGCCCGTGCCTCGGCATCCACGTCCGATCGCGGAGAATGGCGCGGGTCCCCTGCAGAGCGCCGACCAGTACCGGCACATGCGCCCGCACGGCGCTCACGAACGCCCCCATCCGGAAGGGTTTGAGGCCTGCCTCTCGCGAGAAAGTACCCTCGGGGAAGATCACAAGGTTCTGGCCTCGCCCCAGCGCCGCGACGATCTCGCCCACGTCCTCCGCGCTTTTCGACGCCTCGAAGCGCTCGACGAACAGGGTGCCGAGGGCACGCAGAAAAGTGTGGACCACCGGCTGTCCGACGAACTCGCGCTTGGCGACAAAGCTGTAGGCCCACGTCGGTGGCAGGCTCGCACAGAGAGCCAGCGCATCAAGATAGCTGCAGTGGTTGGCCAGCAGCAGGTGTGGCGATGACGGGAGCTTCGCCGTCGCCGTACGCGGTACCGGCATAGCCGCCAGAAACAGGAAGATGCGCGCCGCGCGATGAACCACGCGGCGGCCGATTGGCGGCGCGCGCAAAGCGATAACCAGCCCGATCACCGGTATGGCGAGCAGCGTGAACACCGTCCAGCACCAGGCACCGTAGGCACCCCGGGCGACGCGTAGTACCGATTCGGCCAAGCGGGCGCGTAGCGCCGCGACCGCCAGGCGCAGCAACTGCAGGCGTACCGGCGCGCGGCCAGCGCCGATCAGGCCATGCTCGAAGGCGTCGCGCGAGGCACTGCGACGAATCTTGCCACTGGACGTCTTGAGTACCGAATTGGGCGGCGCCAGGACCACCTCGTCGGCCGGCATGCCGACCGCTGCGACAGCCGCTTCGTTGATCTTCTGCCGGAGAATCTCGCGCCGATCCGCGTCCTCTTCGCGCGTTTCGGCCATCACCACCAGGCGTTCGGTCGCATTGACCGGATCGTTGCTGGCAAATACGGCAACGCAGCCCCGACGCACGCCCGGGATGCTGCCCACCGCCTGCTCGAGCTCGTAGGGATAAAGGTTGCGCCCGCCGCGAATGATCAGATCCTTGACCCTGCCGGTCAGATAGATCTCACCGTCGACGGTATAGGCGAAATCACCCGAATCGAGCCAGCCGTCACGAAACAGGGCTTGCGTCGCCACCGGATTGCGATAGTAGCCGGCCGTCGCTGACGGCCCGCGAAACTGCAGGCGCCCGACGTAGCGGTCCGGCAACTCGCCGTTCTGCTCGTCGACAACGCGGATTTCATGCCCCGGCAGGACACGCCCACAGGCTGGCACGCACAGCGCATCAGTGTCGCCACTGTCGGCCGACCGAGCGTGCTTTCTGCCGACCAAGGCTGCACGCTGGACCCGGTCGACGCGCGGGCCACGCCCGAGCGGCGGAAAAGCCAGACCGACCGAGCACTCCGCCAGACCGTAGACCGGGGTGAGCGCCTCGGGGTGCAGGCCGTAGGGCGCGAAGCGCTCCGCGAAGGCCTGAAGTGTCAAGGGACTCACTGGTTCGGCACCGTTCAGCGCCAGCCGCCACGAGGAAAGGTCGAGCCCCTGCAGGTCGGCGTCGGCGAGCTTTCGCGCGCACAGGTCGTAGGCGAAGTTCGGCGCCGGGGAGAGGGTGCCACGATGATGGGAGATGGCACGCAGCCAGCGCACCGGCCGGGAGAGAAAGGCCAGCGGCGACATCAACACCAGCCGCATACCGAAATAGAGCGACCCGAACCACGCGCCAATCAGTCCCATGTCGTGATAAAGGGGGAGCCAGGAAACGAAGACGTCGTCGCTGGTCACCGCTACCGCCTCGCCCATCGCGCGCAGGTTGGCCAGCAGATTGGCGTGAGTCAGGACAACGCCTTTGGGCTCGCCGGTACTGCCCGACGTGTATTGCAGGAAGGCGATGTCTGCCGGTGCAGCCCGGTAAAGCAGGCCGATCGGTTCGCTGTCGAGTTCTGCCGGGGTGAGGACTTCTGTGAGGCTGGGAGCCTCCGCACGCAGCAGCGCGGCCACCCCTTTCGCCTGCGGCACGGTGATGATGAACGCGGCTTCCGCGTTGGCCAGGATACGCGCGTGCCGTCGCAGGTGGTCCTCGAGCTGAGCGAGCCGGGCCGGCGGATAGATCGGCACCGGAATGCCGCCGGCGAGCATCACGCCGAAAAAGCTGGTCAGGTAGTCGCGCCCGGTGGGCAGCATCAGCGCGACGGCTTGCCGTGGCAGCAAACCACGCGTCACCAGAGAGGTGGCGACACGGCGCGACTGCTCCAGCAGTTCGGCGTAGGAAATCGCTTCCGCCCGGAAGGAGCCCTGTTCGCTCCCGCCATCGCCGTAAAGCAGGACGTGCGTCCGTTGTGGATTGCGTTCAGCGTGCCACTCGAGAACCTCGACCAGCGTCGCTGCCTGGGCAGGAACGCTGGTCAGACCGCTGGCTGTCGCGAGTTCGACGAGTTCGCCCGAGAAAGCCTCGACACCCGCACTGGCCACGAATCGCAGCAAGTCCTGCGGCGTCTCGGCCTCGGCCAGTGCGGCGTCCGGCAGCGACCGGCCAAACTCGCTGCCAACCCGCAACAGCAGTTCGACCCGCGCCAGACTGTCCAGGCCCAGGTCGCGTTCGAGGTGGCTGGTCAGACTCACGCGCCCGGCCCGCCCTGGACGAGTTTCCTCGACCATCGCCGTAACCACACGCAGCAGCCTTGTCGATATCTCGGGCGACCGCTCGTCAAACCGAGCCTCGCGCGCCTCTCCGCTCGTCATGGTCACCTCCTGGTGATTGGTTCGCGTACCGCGGCGCCTCGCCCCGAGGCGCAGGAGATCGTCTCAAGCAACACGGATGGCACGCGTCGGACAGGGCGCGACACACGCACCACAGCCTGTACAACGGGAAGTGTCGACAACTGGCGCAGCAATGCCGCCAGGTCGTGCCAGGAAGGCGATGGCGCCGGCGGCGCACTGGTCAGCGCAGATCCGGCACTCGACCTGCCGCTGCGCCAGACAGGGCGCAGTGATGCTGGCGCGCACCCGCCAGGCGGACTGCTCATCCACCCTGTGCAGGGCACCGCTGGCACAGGCGCTGACGCAGGCGGCGCAGAACGTGCATTCGCCGGCGCCAAAATCAAGTACCGGATAGCCGCCGCCATCGCTGTCACCGACAATGATTCTTGTCGGGCAGGCCGTTCGACAATCGCCGCAGCGCGTACAAGCCTGCAGGAAAACCGCTTCGGCGAGCGCCCACGGCGGCCGCAGGGGCGCCGTTCGCGGCGAGAAGCGGCCACGCAGGAAATTGCGTCGGCTGACCAGCGCGGTCACTGGTCGCTCTCCCACAGCACCGATTCGTCAGTAGGCTGTGGGCGTCGCACCGGCACCGGCCTTCCACCGATCCTCGAAGAGCACCTCGTGCATCGGCAGGCGACTACCCCAGCCCTGTGTCTCGAGGACCGGTGCCGATGGAAACTCGGCTACCGGTCCGAGGCACAATATGGCGATCGCCCGGCTTCCCGTTGGCATTGCCAGCAATTCGCCGACCGCATCGGGATCGAAAAAGGAGACCCAGCCCAGGCCGATTCCCTCGGCGCGTGCCAGCAGCCACATGTTCTGGATCGCGCAGGCGGTCGACGCGAGGTCCATTTCGGGCAAGGTGCGCCGACCGAAGATGTGCGCTTCGCGGCCCGGCATGAGCGCGACGACGAGGACCTCGGCCGCCTCGCGAATGCCATCGATCTTCAGCTTGAGAAAATCGGCGGCGCGTGTCGGCAGACTGGCGGCAGTCGCCACCCTCTCGGCATCGACGATGCGCCACAGAGCCTCGCGCGTGTCGCCACTGGCGATACGCACGAAACGCCACGGCTGCATGTAGCCCACCGAGGGCCCGAGATGGGCCGCGTCCAGCAGGCGGCCGAGCAGGCCATCGGGCAGCTTCCCGGCAACGAAGTGCCGGATATCGCGTCGCTCGCGGATGACCCGCTCGATCACGGCAATATCCGCCGACGAATAACGATGATCACTCATGATGTAGTCCGCGCTCTCCAGCAATTCCAGGGGGTGAATCCTCAAGGGCGAAGCTTACCAGACCGGCCAGACCGGCTGCGCGGCGCGCGGTGACCACGGCCGATGGTCGCCGCCGCCCCGCTCACGCCGCGTCGGCGAGTACGAAGTCGATGCGCCCGGTCTCGAGATCCGCCCGGACGAGCTTGACGCTCAGGCGATCGCCCAAGCGAAAACGCTTGCCGGTCCGCTCACCAAGCATCTGGTGCTTGACGCTATCGTATTGAAAATAGTCCTCGCCAAGTTCCGAGACATGTACCAGACCTTCGACGTAGACTTCGTCGAGCGCGACGAAGGCGCCAAACGGCACCACCGCGGCAATGGTGCCGGCAAACGTTTCGCCGATCCGGTCGCGCATGTAGTAACACTTGAGCCAGTTGCTGACGTCGCGCGTCGCTTCGTCGGCACGCCGCTCGGTCATCGAGCAGTGCAAGCCGATCTCCTCCCAGTTGCCCGGCGCGTATCGCCCCGCTGCCAGCAGCGCCTTGATCGAGCGATGCACCAGCAGGTCGGGATAGCGCCGGATGGGCGATGTGAAATGCGTGTAGTGCTCGTACGACAGACCAAAGTGACCCACATTGTCGGGGCTGTACATCGCCTGGCGCAGCGAGCGCAGCATCACCGTCTGCAGCAACTGCGCATCCGGACGGGTCTTGATACTGTCCAACAAGCTGGCATAGTCCCTGGCGGTCGGGTCGTCGCCACCGCCGAGGCTGATGCCGAACTCCCTGAGAAAATCGCGCAAGGCCTGGAGTTTCTCGGGTGTCGGCCCCTCATGGATCCGGTACAGACACGGCTGCCGATTCGCCTGCAGAAAGGCCGAAGCACACACATTGGCGGCCAGCATGCACTCCTCGATCAAGCGGTGCGCATCGTTACGGTGGGTGGGAACGATCCTTTCGATCTTGCCCTGGTCATTGAAGACCATCATCGTCTCGATCGTCTCGAAGTCGATCGCGCCGCGCTTGCCGCGCGCCTCACCGAGAACCTGAAACAAGCCATACAGCGCTTGCAGGCGTGGCTGCAGGGCGCGTTCCCGGTCGCTTTCCGGCTGTGCAGATCCCGATAGCCACTGCCATACCTGGTCATAGGTCAGGCGCGCCTGCGAGCGGAAGACCGCCGGATAGAACCGGTAGTCCACAATCTCGCCGCCCGCATCGATGTTCATGTCGCAAACCATGGCCAGGCGATCGACGTCGGGATTCAACGAACACAGGCCGTTGGAGAGTTTCTCCGGCAACATCGGAATCACCCGGCGCGGAAAATACACCGAGTTGCCGCGTTGAAGTCCTTCACGATCGAGCGCCATCCCCGGTCGCACATAGTGACTGACGTCGGCAATCGCCACCACCAGTCGCCAGCCACGCCCCGTCTTTTCGGCGAAGACCGCGTCGTCGAAATCCCTTGCCGTCTCGCCGTCGATGGTGACGAGCGGCAGCGCACGCAGATCGGTGCGGCCTTCCGACTCCGAACTCGTCAGACCGTCGGGCAGCGCTGCGGCTTCAGCAAGGGCTGC
Source organism: Accumulibacter sp. (assembly GCA_017302455.1). Taxonomy (GTDB): domain Bacteria; phylum Pseudomonadota; class Gammaproteobacteria; order Burkholderiales; family Rhodocyclaceae; genus Accumulibacter; species Accumulibacter phosphatis. The sequence goes on along the minus strand of JAFLDO010000021.1, from coordinate 28,425 downwards.
GCTCGAGAACTCGAATGGCAACTCGTGCTTGCGCAGCGCGATTTCAATCTCCATGCCAGGGTCGGCGTAGGCGCCGAGCACTTCGACGATTCGACCGATGGGTTTCGCATGCCGGTCTGGCTGCTCGATGATCTCGACCGTCACGACCTCCCCCGACCGGACAAGACTCGTGCCACCAGGCGCAACCAGAATGTCCTGGTTGATACGCCGGTTTTCGGGAACGACCAAGGTAATGCCGTGCTCGACCAGCACGCGCCCGACGATCCTGCTATTCGCCCGTTCGAGGACTTCGACGATTACCCCCTCGCGGCGGCCACGGCGGTCCACACCGACGACGCGTACGAGCGCGCGATCGCGATGCAGGACCTTCGACATCTGCCGAGCCTCGAGAAACAGATCCTCACCACCATCATCGGGAATCAGGAAGCCATAGCCATCGGGATGTCCCTCGACGCGCCCGGCGATCAGACTGGCGCGCTCGGGCAGGATGTAAGAGCCCTTGCGGTTGCGCAGCAGTTGTGCCTCACGTTCCATCGCCCGCAGGCGACGCTGGAACGTATCGACTTCGGCACCCTCGATGTCAAGCAGCGCGCACAGCGCTTCGAAACCCACCGGCTTGCCCTGCTCCGCCAGGATCTGCAACAGGTATTCGCGCGAGGGTAGCGGGTGTTCGTATCTCTTCATTTCGCGCTCGAGCCACGGATCGCTGCGCCGGATCGCCGACAGTTTCTTTATTGACATTTACTCGTGTTCCTATAGAATCCGGCCTTCGCTGGAAATGCCCAGGTGGCGAAATTGGTAGACGCGCTAGGTTCAGGTCCTAGTGGTGGCAACACCGTGGAGGTTCGATTCCTCTCTTGGGCACCAGATCAAGACAAGCCCTGATTAATCAGGGCTTTTTTTTGCCCCGGCCATTTGCTCGGTAGCAAGAGGGCGCTGGCCGGAGGTCCGGCGGGGCGACACTCAGCCAGGCTGCATTGTACGCCCTCAGGCGCCGTCCTTCGCGACGATCGAGCACGCGGCCACCTCGCCACACGGTTGCCACCCCACGCCGCTCTTGTCGCGCCACGGCCGGTCGCCACCGCGGCCGGCCGACGTGTCTTGCACGTCTTGCCCCTGTGGTGCGAGCGAATCGCCGCCCGTCAGCCGCTTCGCCAGACGCCGGCAGGCCGGCTGCGAGCTGCGCAGAAAATTTCGCCTGACACTAGCCAACACATTCGAAAATATGGATACTACGCTGCCGGAAGGTCGCCAGCAGTCCGCTGCCGCGAGAATGAGAATTAGTTCAAACTTAGCCACGTGTTAGGAATCCAGATGACGATACGACCGGAGTTGATCGAAAAGCTGCGCGCGAAGCGTGCAAAACTGACTGAAAACGTCAGTCCCGAGAAGTTGGAAGCGCTACACGCCAAGGGCCTCCTGTCGGCTCGCGAGCGGCTCGACACGCTGTTCGAGGAGGGCACTTTCCAGGAACTCGGCCTCTATGCGGCGCACAACGCCACTGCCTTCGGCATGGCTGGGCGCGTGCTCCCCGCCGACGGGGTGATCGCGGGCAACGGCTACGTCGGCAGCACGCAGGTGGCGGCATTCAGCCAGGACTTCAGCGTCGTCGCCGGTACGCTGGGCAAGATGCAAGCCCGGAAAATCACCCGCATCATGCGTCATGCGCTGAAGATCGGCGTGCCGGTGGTAGCGTTCAAGGATTCGGGCGGTGCGCGTATTCAGGAGGGTGTCGATGCGCTTTCCGGCTACGGCGACGTCTTCTACGCCAATGTCCTGCTCTCCGGCGTTGTCCCGCAAATCGCGGTGATCTGTGGTCCCTGCGCTGGCGGTGCCGCCTACTCGCCGGCGCTGATGGACTTCGTGATCATGACGCGCAACAACGCGCACATGTTCCTTACCGGCCCCGAGGTGATCAAGGCGGTGACCGGTCGGGCGACGACGATGGCGGAGGTCGGCGGCGCCGAGATGCATTCGACGATCAGCGGCAATGCCCACTTCGTCGCCGAAGACGACCAGCACGCGATCGCCCTGGTCAAGCAACTGCTGTCTTATCTGCCGGCCAACAACACCGAGGATCCGCCGCACAATCTCGCCGTGCCGATCGAGGAAATGGAAGACCCGGCGATCAACGACTGCATTCCTGACAGCCCGTCAGAGCCGCTTGACATGTATTCCGTAATTCGCCGGGTGGTGGACCATGGCGAGCTCCTCGAAGTACATGCCGGCTTTGCCCGCAACGTGATCGTCGGCTTCGCCCGCATCAGCGGCGTCGTCGTCGGCATCGTCGCCAACCAGCCGATGGTGATGGCGGGCGCGCTCGACCTCAATGCGGCCGACAAGGTGGCCCGCTTCGTCCGGACCTGCAACATCTTCAACGTCCCGGTGGTGACCCTGGTCGATGTCCCGGGCTTCCTGCCCGGCGTCGAGCAGGAACGCGGCGGCATCATCCGCCACGGCGCCAAAATGCTCTCGGCTTACGGTTCGTGCACCGCACCGAAGATCACCGTAATCCTGCGCAAGGCTTACGGTGGCTCGTATCTCGCCATGTGCAGCCAGGAAATGGGCGCCGATATGGTTTACGCCTGGCCAACGGCCGAAATCGCCGTCATGGGCGCCGAGGCCGCCGTCAAGATCCTCTATCGCAAAGAACTTGAACAGGCCGATGATCGTCAGGCCAGGGCGGCGGAACTGGCGCAGGAATATCGTGACGAGTTCGCCTCGCCTTACGTGTCGGCCAGCAATTTCTACATCACCGATGTCATCGAACCGCAGGATACGCGCTGGATGGTTGCCCTCGCCCTGCGCAAGACTCTCGACAAGCGCGAACTCAGGCCGGCGAAGAAGCACGGCAACATTCCCATGTAATCGGCAACGGAAGGAAAACACCCCATGGTGACTGACGCCATCTTCAAGGCGCTGCAGGTCTACGGCATATCCATCGTCATCTCGGTGCTGGTTGCCGTGCTGATCAAGATAATGGTTTCGGTGACCGGCCGGATGGAAAAGACGAAACCGCTCGATATCCCGACGGGAACCGTTTGTCCGGTCGGCCTCGGCGTTCCCGATGAAGATGTCGCCGCGCTGTCTGCGGCGATCTTCGCAGCCATGGGACCGCACCGCATCCTGCACATTGCACCAACCAGTCACGGCTGGGCAGCCGGCGCACGCGCCTCCCAGCATTCCCATACGCCGGGGCCCACGGGCCGAGGCCCCAGATAGAAGGAGCACGATATGCCCAGACATTTCAAGGTTACCGTCAACGGACGTGAGTACGAGGTCAGCGTTCTCGAACTTACTTCCGGCCAGGCGCCGCAATCACCCGCCCCTGCCGCCCCCATGGCGGTAGCCGCCGCAGGCAGCGCCACCAGCGCCGCGCCGACGGCCGCAGCACCGCGACCAGCCACGGCTTCCGCCGGGGCGGGCGACGAGGTTGCCGGGATGGGTGGCGTGGTAGTCGAGGTCGACGTCAAGGTCGGCCAGGCGGTGGCGGTCGGCGATCGGTTGATGGTCCTCGAAGCCATGAAGATGAAAACCCCGGTCATCGCGACTCGCGCCGGTCAGGTCACACGCGTGCTGGTCGCACCCGGTGACGCGGTCGAGGGCGGTCAGCCGCTGCTGACCATCGCTTGAGCCAAGCCCATAGGCAGGAGCGACGAGTTCCTGTCGTTTGCAACTCGATGCGCGGGCAGACGATTCCTGCCGCCTGGCGCGAGGACTGAAGCGTATGGAAGGCATTCATTTTCTTGATCTGTTCCAAGGCATCGCCACGCTGGTTGCCTCCGAACCGAAAATCATGTTCGGGCGCATCTTCCTGATGCTGCTCGGCTTCTTGCTGATCTACCTGGGCTCGAAGAACGTTCTCGAGCCTCTGCTGATGATCCCGATGGGACTGGGCATGTCGTCGGTCAACGCTGGCGTGATGTTCCTCGACGCCAAGAAGATGGGAACGCTGTTCGTCGACCCGTTGATGTCCGATCCACTCGATCTGATGAACATCATGCAGATCGACTGGCTGCAGCCCATCTACACGTTGACCTTCAGCAACGGCCTGATCGCCTGCCTGGTCTTCATGGGCATCGGCGTCCTGCTCGATGTCGGTTACGTGATGGCGCGGCCGTTCCAGAGCATCTTCATTGCGCTCTTCGCCGAACTGGGGACCATTGCGGTTTTCCCGATCGCCATCTGGCTGGGTCTCAATCCAGGCCAGGCCGCAGCCGTCGCCACCATCGGTGGCGCCGACGGGCCGATGGTCCTGTTCACCTCGCTGGTGCTGGCCAAGGATCTGTTCGTGCCGATCACGGTCGTCGGCTACCTCTACCTAGGCCTGACCTATGGTGCCTATCCGTACCTGATCAAGTGGCTGGTACCCGAGCGGATCCGCGGCATCAGCATGGCCTCCGATCGTGGGCCGAAAATCAGTCGCTCGCAGAAACTCACTTTCGCCGTGGTCGCCTGTACGCTGCTGTGCCTGCTTTTTCCGGTGGCCGCCCCCCTGTTCTTCTCGCTGTTCCTCGGCGTCGCGGTGCGCGAGAGCGGTATCGAGCCTTTCACCAAGCTTCTCGGCGAAGTCTTTCTCTATGCAGCGACCTTCTTCCTCGGCTTGACGCTGGGCGTTCTCTGCGAAGCCAATACCCTGCTCGAGCCGACGGTATTGAAGCTGCTGCTGCTAGGTATGCTGGCGCTGACGATCTCGGCTCTCGGCGGCCTGGTGGGTGGTTACATCCTGTATTTCTGGAGCGGTGGAAAGTACAACCCGATCATTGGAATTGCCGGAGTCAGTTGCGTCCCGACGACTGCCAAGATCGTCCAGAAGGTCGCCAGTTCGGCCAACGCCGGAGCGATCGTCATGCCGCAGGCACTCGGCGCCAACATCAGTGGCGTCATTACCACCGCCATCATCGCGGCGACCTATGTGGCACTGTTGCGCTAGCTAGCTCTAGGCAGCGCAGCGGCGCTGCTGGTTTCGGCACGGCCTGTCCGGCGCACGCGCTGGCGGGCCGTTTTGTCGAATGGGCGTGGCAAGGTGGAGCACACACGAATCCACGGCTGAAAGGCAGCAACTGAGACCGACCCGGAACTCCCGGGCAACGAACTACTTCTCGGCGTCAGTGGACTGTTTCCCGGCATCCGACGGAAAGCCGGGCAGCGGTATGCTGGTGAAAAGAGTGCGTGTCTGGGTCTTCAACTGGTCCTGCATCTGGTGCAGCATCTTCCGGCTCTGCTCCATGTAGGTCGCCATCATCGTCTGCATCGCCGGCCCCTGGAAGTTCATGAACTGGGACCACATGTCGCTCTGCATCTGGCTGCTGTTCTCGCCGTAGAGTTGTTGCGACTGATCCTGCAGCTTCTTCTGGAAGTCGACAAATGACTTGATGTTGGTTTCCAGATACTTGCCGAGCATGCCCTGCATCGCGTGGCCGTAAAAGCGGATCATCTGGGCGAGCAGGTCGGTCGTGAACAGGGGGATGCCGGCCGCTTCCTCTTCGAGGATGATCTGCAGAAGGATGGCGCGGGTGATGTCTTCGCCGGTCTTGGCGTCGAGGACGTTGAAATTCTCGCGCGACAACACCAGATCCTTGACATCGCTCAACGTGATGTAAGCGCTTGTCTTGGTGTCGTAAAGACGACGGTTCGGGTATTTCTTGATCAGTCGTAGCTGCTCGGGCATGACGATCATTCCTCCATGGGCAGATGACTCGGGGGGCGCTCTTTGACGCTCATTGGTGCGGTGCAACACAATTATACTCCAGCAAAAAAAAACAGGCCCCTTTCGGAGCCTGTTCTGCACACCCTGCAACAGGAAGAACGTTTACTGATAGTAGAGGCCACCACAGATGTTCATCGTCGAACCGGTCATGAAGCCGGCGATGTCGGAAGCGAGATAGGCGCACGCACCACCGATCTCTTCCGGCTTGGCCAGACGCTTCATCGGCACCGTGTCGACGATGCCCTGCAGAATCTCCGGCTTGATCGCCATGACCATCGGCGTCGCTACATAACCCGGGCAGATGGCGTTGACCGTCACACCCTTGGCCGCGACCTCGGCGGCAAGCGCCTTGGTGAAACCAATCACACCGGCCTTGGCCGCCGAGTAGTTGGTCTGCCCCGCCTGACCCTTGAGGCCGTTGAGCGACGAGATGTTGATGATGCGACCCCAACCACGCTCGGCCATCTTCGCCGACACTTGCTTCGTCATGTTGAAGAGGCTGCTTAGGTTCGTCGAGATCACGGCATTCCACTGTGCCAGTTCCATGCGTGCGAACATCTTGTCACGGGTAATGCCGGCGTTATTGACCAGAATATCGATCGGACCCGCCTTGGCTTCGGCTTCGGCGGTGAGGGCGACGCAGGAATCGTAGTCGGAGACGTCGCCGGCAACACAGATGAAGTCGTTGAAACCGGCTTCTGCCATGGCCTTCGTCCATTCTTCCGGCTTGTCAAACTCCGGATGGTAAGCGGCGACCACCTTGTGACCGGCCTTCGCCAGTTCCTGGCAGATGGCCGTACCGATCCCACCCATGGCCCCCGTAACCAAAGCAACACGTTGCGTCATAGCTCTTCCCTTTCTGTTAGGACGATTGAAACAATGGACGGTACCATACCGCCACGATTACAGCATCTGCCGAGCAACCCGACCCGTGATTCTGTATTGCAGCATCCACGCTGTCAATGCCAACATGCCGACCTGTCCTGCCCATGCCTCTCTCACTTGCCTGCGGCGCATGGGATGTCGCACGGCACAGACGGAGCCACCAGCACAATGCTGCATCCGCCTATAATTCCCTGATGTACATCGTCGCCATCGGTTGGCTGTACGTCACCGTGTTGATGGCGCTGACCGAAACCAGCGTCATTGGCGGGATCTTGACCCTGCTGTTCTACGGTCTGCTGCCGCTTGCTTTGCTGCTTTGGCTCTTCGGCGGCCCTGGAAGGCGCCGCCGTGCCGCCCGCAAGAACCCCGAATCGACTCGCGACGCCGACGCCGACCCGCCCGATCGCTGACTACTCGCCGGCCAGCCAGACCAGCGACGCCATCCGCCCGGTCACGCCGTCACGCCGGTACGAAAAGAAGCGGTTCTCTTCATGCACGGTGCAGTAACCGCCACCGTACACGGCCTCGACGCCAACGCTGCCCAGTGCCTGCCGCGCCAGCAGGTAGATATCAGCCAGCCACTTGCCCGAATGCTTCGGCAACCCCAGCGCCGGTTGAGGAACAGGGCCCTCGCCGCAGTCCTCTCTGTCGCGTCTCTGGCGATCGCTCAGCGGCGTGAACGCCGCTGCCGCCTCGGCGCGGGCGTCGACGAAGGCCATGCGCACCTCGTCGCCGACCTCGAAGGCGAGCGGACCGATGGCCGGCCCGAGATAGGCAAGCACTTGCCCCTCGGCAACGCCGAGCGCCGCTACGGTCCGCTCGATGACGCCCGCCTGCAAGCCGCGCCAGCCGGCATGCGCGGCGGCGACGACGCTGCCCGACCGGTCGCAGAGCAGCACCGGCAGACAGTCTGCGGTCATCACCCCACAGACGACGCCGACACTGCGCGCGATGGCAGCATCGGCAGCCGGCACCGGCGTCGAACCGACATCGGCAATATCGATTACCCTCGTCCCATGCACCTGATTCAGCCAGGACGGCGGCGCCGGCAGGCTCAGGGCAAGCCGCCGGCGATTCTCGTGGACCGCTCCCTGATCGTCACCCACATGATCGCCGAGGTTTAAGCTGCCGTAAGGCGCCGCACTCACGCCGCCGTGACGCGTGGTAATCAGGCTACGAACAGACGCCGGCGCCGGCCAGTCGGGGACGATCCAGTGCTCACTGCTCACCCAGGTCCCCATCGTCAGGATCCTCGTCACCCAGGTCGATCATCTCTGCGCGATCGTCGCCCTCATCCCAGTCGTCCTCGTCGTCCGCGCCCTCGGCTAACTGCTCAGCGCCATGCGCCGCCAGCGATTCCAGGCGCAGCCTGTCGATCAGCGCCGCCATGTCGGCGGGTACGCCTGATCTCCAGAGCATCGCCTTCCCGGACGCCGGGTGTACCAGCGCCAGACGGCAGGCATGCAGTGCCTGGCGAGGAAATACGGCTCCTTGCGGCACACGGCTGGCGCCGCCACCATAGATCGGGTCACCCACCAGCGGATGGGCGATCGACGTCATGTGCACACGTATCTGGTGGGTCCGTCCGGTCTCCAGTGCGCATTCGATCAGCGTGCAGGCAACGAAGCGCTCCAGCACCCGATAGTGCGTGCGCGCCGGCCTGCCGCCGCTCACCACGGCCATCCTGGTGCGTACCGTCGGATGGCGGCCGATGGGTGCATCGACGATTCCAGCACCCTCGACGATGCCGCGCACCAGCGCCTGATAGCACCGCTTCACGCTGCGTGCCTGCAACTGCCGTACCAGGTCGGTCTGCGCCTCCAGTGTCTTCGCGACCACCATCAGCCCAGTAGTATCCTTGTCGAGTCGATGCACGATGCCCGCCCGCGGCACCCTGGCGAGTTGCGGCGCGTGGTGCAACAAGCCATTCAATAGTGTTCCGCGCCAGTTCCCGCTACCGGGATGCACCACCAAGCCTGCCTGCTTGTCGAGGACGATCAGGGTGTCGTCCTCGAAGACAATCCGCAATGGGATTTCCTCCGGGGCCGAGGCTTCGGCACGCTCGTCAGTCGACTCGGTGAGAGCGATGGTCTCACCACCCCAGAGCCGGAAGCGGGGCTCCACAGTTACCGCGCCGCCAACGGCAACGCGTCCCTCGCGGATCCAGTCCTGCAAACGACTGCGCGAGTGCTGCGACAGCAGGCGGGCCAGCACCTGATCCAGGCGCTGACCGCCACAAGCGGTGGGCACGCGCAGGGCGATTCCGGCGTTTGCGCTATAATCGGCCGGCCCGCTGTCCTTGATGGACGCATCCGCCGGCGCCTTTTTCTTCTGTGGGTTTTCCATCATGCGTAGTTTAGCGGTTATCGCAGCGCTTATTGTCGCCGCCCTCATTGCCGGCTGCGGTCTTCTGCCGGCGGAGAAGGATGAAACCATAGGCTGGTCGGCCAACAAGCTCTACGCCGAAGCCAAGGACGCACTCAACGACGGCTCCTACGCCAAGGCGATCAAGTACTTCGAAAAGCTCGAGTCGCGCTATCCCTACGGCCGCTACGCCCAGCAGGCGCAGATCGAGATCGCCTATGCCTACTGGAAAGATCAGGAACCCGCTTCGGCGGTAGCCGCTTGCGACCGTTTCATCAAGCTGCATCCGAACCACCCGAATGTGGACTACGTCTATTACCTGCGCGGCCTGATCAACTTCAACGAAGACCTGGGAATCATGGGTACCATCAGCAACCAGGACATGACCGAACGCGACCCGAAGGGCGCGCGCGAATCCTTCGACGCGTTCCGGGAGTTGGTGACCCGCTTTCCCGACAGCAAGTACACGCCCGATGCGCTCCTGCGCATGAAGTATCTGGTCAATGCGCTGGCCTCGCTCGAACTCCACGTCGCCCGCTACTACATGAAACGCGGAGCCTACCTTGCCGCCGCCAACCGCGCCCAGTACGCGGTCAAGAACTACCCGGACGCACCGGCTACCGAAGAAGCGCTGTTCATCATGGTCAAGGCCTACGACTCGCTCGGTCTGAACGATCTGCGCGACGACGCCGAACGGGTCATGCGCACGAACTATCCGAACAGCGACTACTACCGGCGTGGCCTCGATCGTCGGGAACCGTGGTGGAAGCTCTGGTAGGCGCGCAGCATGACTACCCGCCAAAGCTGGCGCCCGCACACTGGGCAGCACACTGCCGACGACCGCCTCAGATCGACTGCTTGACCGCCAGCACAGCCTGATTGCGAAGGGTTCGTAGCAAGGACAGTTCCTTTTCGGAAATCACGATCTCGCCAGCATGCGCACAGTCGGCGTAGATCATGGCCACCGGATTGCTCTTGAGGCAGAGCGGAAAGACAACGAAGGTCTCGGCGTCAACCGCCTGGCGGAACCATGACGGGATGCGCGCCGCGATCTTGGGGTCATTGGTGTCGCTGATCAGGATGTCGACGCCATTCGCCAGCGCCGCATGAAAGATGTCGGGCGCAAAGACCAGCGAAAACCGGAAGCGCCTGGCAATCTCCTGAGCATTGGGGCCAAAGCCGAAACGCCCGAGCATGGTGTTGCTGCGCCCATCGCGAATGCACAGGATGACATTCTTGAAGCCCTTCGCCCGGTACATGGTTTCGAGAATGATGCGCAGCACGTCATTGAGCTTGAAATCGCTGACCAGGGCATTGCTGACGTCCTGGATCCCTGCCAGGAGAATGACCTCACTGCTTGCTGCCACCGCCTGCAGAAGGACGTCGCCGCGACCGCCGTCGGCCAGTGGGTCGTCAGCTTCGGTGTCCGGTCCGACATCGGACAGCACCGCCCCAGCCAAGCCGTCCACGTGCGTCGCATCGATCGCGTCCACCGACGCAATCACGGTGGCACCTCCCCACGCGCGAATCTGCCTGCCGAAACGCGTCTGTTGCAGATTGAGGTGAATCGTCGCGGCAAACTGCGACACCTGCTCGAACGACCTCTCGAGAGTCCGCCGCAGGTCCGGCTCATTGAGAGGAGCCACCTCCGCAAAACGCGTCACGAGCCGGCGCAGCTCCCTTTGCTGCTGTTCGGGCGTCGCCTCCGCAACCAGCGTACACAGTTCGTTGGACAAGGCAGAAACGGCACGCAAACTCTCTTCCGAGTTGGTGGGGCGGCGAATGCTGCCGGCCGGCAGCTTGCGCATGCTGTTCACGATCAGCCGCGGAAAGCCCCACGTCTGGGCGATGGCGATACCGAGATCCTCATGCGAAATACCCAGCACCTGCAGCGCTGCGGCGTCTTCTGAGCAGCTCTTCTGCTGCATCAAGCGTCTGATCTCGGCGCTTTCCTCGGGGAAATAGTACTGGCTCAGCAAACGCCCCAGGTTGTGAAACATCGCGCAGATGAACACCTGCTCATTTTCGGCCCGTACCGATATCTTGCTGCCGATGTCCTTGGCCAGGATGGCGGCCAGATTGGCGCGTACGAACTCGTCCTTGAGTTGATTGCTATTGGTCTTGTTCTGCAAGTGATCGAACAGCATCACGGTGATGGCAATGTTGCGTACCGCGTCCAGACCGAGAACAACGACCGCGCGCGACACGGTGCTGATGTTGCCACCACCGGCCTGCCGATAGTAGGCCGAGTTGACCATCCGCAAAATCTTGTTGGTCAGGGAGAAATCCTTGAGGATCGTGTTCGAGACATCGGAAATGCTCTGCGTCTCCGAGGAAGTGATCCTGTTTATCGCGCCAACTGACTCGGACAGAGCTGGAAAATCGCTCTTGTGCCGCATCCGGCGGAGAAGGAACTCGATCGTGCTTTGCCGGCCGTCCGCCGACGGCGCCGGGCTTTCCGGCGACAGGAAGTCGTCCAGTGCCTCACGCATCTGAACCGCCGAAACGTATCTCTCCTGCGGATCGCGGGCCAGCGCCCGGTAGAGCAGGTGCACCAGGCGCTCGTCGAGCGCCGCACTCGCCGCTGGCGGCAACTTGATGTCCTCGCCGGCAATCTGGCGCATCACCTGCTTGATGTCGCTGCCCGGAAGCGCACGCTGCCCGCTGAGCAGTTCGTACAGAACGAGACCGGCAGCAAAGATGTCCGACCTTTCACTGCTCGTGCGCTGCAGGATGTACTCGGGTGCCATGTAGGCCGGCGTGCCGACCAGTTGTCCTCCATCGGTGGCCAGCCCTTCGGCGCGCGTGGCAATGCCGAAGTCCATCACTCGCGGCACTCCATCGTCGTCAATCAGGATGTTGCTCGGTTTCAGGTCACGGTGGATGATTCCCGCAGCGTGCGCATGCGCCAGGGCGTCGAGGATCGGTTGCATGATGGCGATCGCCCTGGCGGGCGTCAAACCAGCGCTGAGTTGCAGGTACTCGGCCAGATTCTTGCCAGGCACATACTGAAACACCAGATACAGATCACCCTGCTCTTCGGCAGCCTCGAAGATTGGCACGATACTCGGGTGGCGCAACTGGCTGACGACGCGCGCCTCTTCGAGCAGTTGGCGATTCTGGCGGGCATCAGGCCGCGAGAAGTGCAGCGTCTTGATCGCGACCTGCCGCTGCAGATGCGGGTCACGCGCCAGATACACGACACTCTGAGCCCCCCGGCCGAGTTCGCGAATGATCTCGAAACGTCCAACGCGCTTGCTCACGGTGTGCGACCATCCTCCCGAAAAGCGCATTCTAAGCGCATCTGACGGCGTGGCGAGGCAGCCACCTTGCTCGCACCTCGCTCCCACCGCGATAGCACACCCGTTCAGACCTCTTCGTCAGCCGCCTCCATCTCCTCGAGGTCTCCCAGCCGCAGTTGTGCCTCGGCCACCGGCAGCGCCTCGACGCTCTTCAGCTTGCGCTCGATCTGGCGCGTCCGGACACCCGCCGACTCGATGCTCCGGCTGGCCTGTTCCAGCTTCCGGCGCGTCGCCTCGAGGATCTCGCCGAACTTGCCGAACTCGGTCTTGATGGCGCCAAGAACGGCCCAGACTTCCGACGACCGGCGCTCGATCGCGAGCGTCCGGAAGCCCATCTGAAGACTATTGAGCAGCGCCGACAGCGTCGTCGGTCCGGCGATGCAGATCCGCCAGTCGCGCTGCAGGACGTCAACCAGCCCAGGTCGGCGCAGCGCCTCGGCATAAAGACCTTCGGTCGGCAAATAGAGAATCGCGAAATCCGTCGTGTAGGGCGGTTCGACATACTTGTCGTGAATCTTGCGCGCCTCTTCACGCAGTCGCAGTTCGAGGCCCCGGACGGCCGCGTCGAGTGCCGCCGGGTCGCCGCGCTCCTGCGCGTCGAGCAGGCGCTGATAGTCTTCGAGCGGGAACTTCGCGTCGATCGGCAGCCAGACGGGACGCTGGTCATCGTCGCCCAGATCGCGTCCGGGCAAACGAATGGCGAACTCGACGCGATCGCTCCCGGCAGACCGGGTCACCACGTTCTTGACGTATTGCTCGGGGGTCAGCAGTTGTTCGAGCAGTGCTGCCAACTGCACTTCTCCCCAAGTGCCCCGGATCTTGACATTGCTCAGTACACGTTTGAGATCGCCGACGCCGGTGGCCAGCGTCTGCATCTCGCCAAGGCCACGATGCACCTGCTCGAGCCGGTCACTGACCAGCTTGAACGATTCGCCCAGGCGCTGCTCGAGCGTGGCGTGCAGCTTCTCGTCGACCGTACGCCGGATGTCCTCCAGTTTGCTTGCGTTATCGGCCTGCATCACCCCGAGGCGTGCTTCGACGGCCAGCCGCAACTGCTCGAAACGCTGCTCATTGCTGTTCGTCAGGTGCGCCAGGTGCTGGCCAAAAGACTCGAGCTGCTGCGCCTGCAGATGGCCCAGTTGGGCCATCTGCGAAGCAAGTGTCTGCGAAAGTCGACCTACCGACAACGACTGCTCCTCCCGATCGCCGCGCGCCGCGCTGGCCGCTTCCTGTCGTCCGAGGGCCATCTCCTGCCGCAATTCCCTTTCAAGCCGCTCGAGTCCGCCCTGCAACTCGCGCAAACGCGTGTCCAGCCTCTCCCTGGCCAGCGCCGCGCGCAGCAACAGGAGAAGTTGTAGCGCCACCATCGCGACGCCAGTCAAGATCGCTACGTACCACCAGGCCTCACTCATGGGCGACGCTTTCCGGTAACGGCGGTGGGCATCTGCGCCCGTAGCGCCGTCGGGCTTACTTCAATGAGAAAACGACTCGGCTGCCCTTGGCCTGCTCGGCGGAGTCTGCCTTGCGTTCCGACTTCGCGAGCTTGACCGGCAGCATGAACAAGCGCTCGCCGGGAACCTGGTGCGCCAGCAGCCAGTCGCGAACCACCTTGGCCCGCCGATCGGCAAGGTCGCGCAGATCCTCTTCATCGACCGGCGAGTTGGCGAGAATCAGCTTCTCCATCTCCTCAACCGGTAGCCCCTTGACCATACCGACGAGGTTGCGCGGCTTCGGAAACTTCTCGGCGCGGTACACGCGCTCGAGGAGGGCCGGATACTCGTTCGCACCTAGCTCGACCGCGTCAGTCGACCCGCTTTCGAGACCCTTCTTCGTCAGATCCTCACGTTTCAGCGCCCGCACCTTGGTGGCCAGGCGATCACGCTTCAAGCCCTCGGGATCGCTCTCCGGGTCCGCGCGCCCTTCGATTTCGAGCCTCAACGCCGGCCGGTCAAGCAGCGCCTTGGCCAGTTTCTCCAGACGCGGCTGGCTCGGCGGGGTAATCACCGCCTGCCCGAAATCGAACTCGACGTTCGACAATTCTTCCCCGCCGCCGAGAACCGACCCCAGCAAGGCAAACGGCGAGGTGACTGCCTTCATCAGCAAGTTCACGATCACTTTGACCACCAGACCGCCAACGCTGAATTCGGGATCATTGAGCGAGCCGGAAATCGGCAGGTTGATGTCGATCTCGCCGCTGCGATTCTTGAGCAGGGCAACCGCCAGCGTCACCGGCAGCTTGGTCGCCTCCGGACTGTCCACCGGATCGCCAAAGGTGAGTTGATCGAGGAAGATCCGGTTCTCGGCAGTCAACTGCCCACTTTCGATCTTGTACTTGACAAACAGCGACAACTTGCCCTTGTCGATTGCATAACCCGCGTACTTGCCCGAGTACGGTGACAGAGAGGTCATCTCGATGCCTTTGATGTCGGCCTCCAGGTCCAGGTATGGCGATGGCGCCAACGGGTTGAGCTTGGCCGTGATGCCAAGTGGCGCGATGTTGTCGTAGCTGCCGCGCAAAGCGAGGGTTGCGACGCTGCCGGCGGCCGACGACAGCCCGCTGATGCTGCCGCCAATCCGCTTCAGATTCGCCGAGTAGTTGGGCTTGATGAAGTTGTCGGTGAACCTGATGTCGCCGCCCTGCACGGTGATCTTCCCGATCTTGATGGGCAGCAGTGGCTGGTCAGTGGTGCCCACCGGCGCGACGGCCTTGCCGTCGCCCGCAACCACCGCCTGGTCGGCAGCCCTGGCTGTCACGGAAACAGGCGCCGCATCCGGCTGACGAACGATCTGCAGCAGGTTCAGCTTGCCCTCGCGACTGAGGATCACGCGGGCAAAGAAATCGGCCAATGCCACCTCGCCGATGGACACCGAATTCGGGTTCAGGCGCACGTCGAGGTGCCCCAGGTACAGGGACTTCCACTTCAGGAAGTCGGCCGAGTTCACTTTGTCGATCGCGTAGAGATCGCCGACGGTCACCTGGCCGGAGAATCCGCCGGTCAGCTTTGCCACCTCGACCGCCCCGCTACCCGCCTGACGCAACTGGACATCGCCGCTCATCGTCACCTGCCCACGCGTCACCTCGATGTTCAGCCGCTCGGTGAAGTACGGTTGCAGCGGTAACAGTTCCAGCGTCCTGGCGTCAACTTTGAGATCCATCGCCAGCGGGAGGATCTTCGCGGTCCCACTGACTGCCACTTCGCCCTTGCGATTGAGCTTGCCGCGAATGGCCAGCGTGGCTGTATTGCCAGGCTCGGTCGAGAGGTTCTCGGCTTCGAGATTCATCCCGGCAAGCGTGTGTGTCGCCGCCGGCGAAACGGCAGCATCCTCGAAACGCACTCCCAGATCCTCGCCGCGATACTTGACGACCTTCACCTTCCATGGACCCGCCGGATCCTTCTGCGAGGCCGCAACCACCTTCAGTTGCGGCGTTGGAAAGAACTCGATGCGACCGTTCGCTGCACGCCGGATCAGCGCTCTGGTGCCGCTCAGCGTAAACTGCTCGATGAGCACGTCCCGCTTCGCCAAGTCGAGCAGCCCGCCCTTGATCGAAACGGCAGCGCTCTTTAGCCACTCGCCCGCCTCGAGCCGCCACGCCACATTGAACTGCGCCCGCGAAGTGCCGCGACTGTCGAGATTCTTCAGGTCAAACTCGAGCCCATCAAGATTCGCGTTGAAGGGCTGAACTTGCGACTCGTCAAGCCAGCGTACGGCACCACCGGTGATTCTGGCTTCGCCGAGCGACCATTCCACAGGTACCGCTTTCGCTTCCGGGACCGACGCACTCCGGGCCGCCAGCTCCTGGCTGAAGAACTCGATCCAGTTGATCGCTCCCTGCCGGCTCACCCGGGCATGAATGTCCGGGGAATCGACCGTGACGCGGTCGATCGCGTATTTCCCGCCCAGCGGGTCAAGCGTGCCGGCGAGCACCTCCAGGCGCTTGAGGGACAGTAGGGGCGCGCCGGCCGAATCCTTGACATCGACGTCCCTGATCACGAAGCTGCCCGACAGAGCAAGCGCCGAGTGACCGCTGCCATGGCGTTGAAAGTGCAGCTTCAGGTCGCTGTCGAGGGCCCCCGAGACGACCTGCACGGGCAGGCGAACGGGTGAGTAATCGATGTATTTGGCGAGTTGCACGTCGCGAAGATCGAGCGCCAACTCGCTCTCCAGGGACGTGGCGAAAGGCTTGCTCTTGCCTTGGACGACCAGCGGCGAGCCGTCTATCGACGCCGAGAAGGCCGGCTCGACGAAGATCTCGGTGGCCGTGGGCAAGCTGGAGATGAACGGTAAGGCAATGTTGACGTCGCTGATCAGGTGTTTCTCGGCGAGCGCTCGGTCGTCGAGTTCGATCTTGCCGCCGCTGATCTGGATGTTGTTGACCGAGAATGCCGGTGTCGGGTCGTCCGAGGCCGGCCGGGCGATGAACTCGTCGATCAGGTCCGAGAAGTTCAAGCGTCCGTCAGTCAGGCGCACGATCCTGAATACCGGACCCACCAGTCTGAGTTCGCTGATCACCGGCCCGCCACGGAAAAACGAACTCGATTCGACGTTGACGTACAGGCTGTCGAAGCCCGCAACGGTCTCGCCCCCACCTTTCTCCTGGATAGCCAATCCGGCAACTTGCACGGACAGCGTGTAGGGGTTTATGCTGATGCTTTGTACGGTCACCGGTCGGTGCAGTACCTCCGAGAGCTTGTCGACCAGCATCGTTTTGACGAGAGGCGGAAGAACAAGGAAACCGAGAGCGCCGATGACGAGCACGACGAGCATGGCACCCAGTGCGTATTTTCTGGTTTGCATGGAGGCAGTTGCCTTGGGAGGATCGCTTTTTTCAGTCATGGCGGCAGCCCGCGAGCTGTCTGGAGGAAGCCTGAATTTAGCACGAAGAAGCACTGGCCGCACTCGCGACGGCGCCGGTCAGCCAAAGCGTGCCCATCGCCGGCCACGGCTGTCGTGCACACGCAGCATCCGTGCCACGAGATGGGAAGTCTGCCCACGCTATCGGCGAGCGCAAGGCTTGGCTTGCCGGTCGACTCTCCGGGCAGCATCAGTCAGATGGCGCCACCGACTGCCGGGAAGACGGGCCATGAACCAGTCGATGCCGATCCCTGCAACTGGCGGCGTACCGAGGTAGACTCGTGATCGAAAATGCGACAGGCAGGGTTGCGTACGCACCGAGAGTGTTGCTCGTTGACGACAACGACTTGATGCGGACGCTGCTGCGCAGCATCCTGCGCGGCAGCCAGTACGATGTCGTCGGCGAGGCCCGCAACGGGGTTGTCGCGCTTGAACTCGCCGAGCGCCTGCGGCCGGACATCATCTGCATGGATGTGATGATGCCGGAGATGGGCGGGCTCGAAGCGCTGCAGGCGATCAAGGCCATGCACCCGGAAACCGTCGTCGTGATGGTCACTGGCAGCCCAAGCGTCGACAACGTCCGCGAATCGATTCAGGGCGGTGCCGGTGGCTTCATCATCAAGCCCTTCAATGCCGGCAAGGTCGTCGACACCCTCAGTCGGGCCTGGCAATCAAGTGGACGTGCCGTGCTCCAATAGACTTGGTCACGCCTGGCTCACGCAACGACCTCGGCGCACGGGCCCACGGCAAGCTGGCCCGATGACGGGTTCAGAAGGTGTTCTTCCACTCCCGCAGGGCGGCAAAGACAGCCAGTTCGTCGCGCGCGCCAGGCACTCTGCGCTGGGCAGCCGCCACCACTTCGGGTTCACGGCAACGCAGGAAGGGGTTGCTCGCCTTCTCGATCGCGATTGTCGATGGTACGGTCGCCAAACCCGCCGCGCGGGCCACAGCCACCTCCTCCGCGCGCCTTTGCAGACGGGGGTTTCCAGGCTCCACCGCCAGCGCGAAGCGCAGGTTGGCCTGAGTGTATTCGTGCGCGCAATAGACCGCCGTGTCGTCAGGCAAGGCGCTGAGCCGGGCCAGCGATTCGAGCATCTGCGCGGCAGTTCCCTCAAAGAGCCGACCACAGCCGCCGGCGAACAAGGTATCGCCACAGAACAGGCAGCCTGAGCCATAATACGCGATGTGCCCCAGCGTGTGCCCGGGAACGGCGATCACCTGAAAGTCGGCAGCGCAGCCCGCGACGCTAACGGTTTCGCCGCCGCACAGAGAGCGTTTGATGCCGGTGATGGACTCGGCCGCCGGTCCGAAGACCTCGGCCGGATGGCGCGCCAGAAGATCCGCCACCCCACCCTGATGATCGGCATGGTGATGAGTGACGAGAATTGTGGTCAGCGACAGGCCCTCGCGCTCGATCACGGCGAGAACTGGGCGCGCATCGCCGGGGTCAACAACGGCGGCCGATGCGCCTTTGCGCAGCAACCAGATGTAGTTGTCCTTGAAGGCCGGAATCCGGATGACGTCAAACATTGGTCAATTTTGGAAGAACTGCGGAAAATGTCAATTGCTGGCCTCGATGCCTGGCTGCAAACCCCGCAAGGGCGCTACGTCATGGCTTGGGAGCAAGCGCGCATCGACGCGACGGTTGCCGACGTTTTCGGCTACAACGCGATCCAGCTCGGCCTTCCGCAACTCGACCTGCTCGCCCAGAACCGCATCCCGCTACGCCAGGTCGCCGACGCGTCGGGTCCAGTCGACGTCATCTGCGATCTGCGTCAGCTGCCGTTCGCCGCGCACAGCATCGACGCCCTGGTCATGGCGCATGTCCTCGAGTTCCATGACGACCCGCACCAGATTCTGCGTGAAGTCGAGCGCGTGCTGATTCCCGAGGGCGAGGTATTGATCACCGGCTTCAACCCGCTTTCGATCTGGGGTCTGCGCCGCCGACTCCCCAATTGCCCGCGCGACTTTCCCTGGAATGGTCACTACCTGTCGGTCCTGCGTCTCAAGGACTGGCTGCAGTTGCTGGGCTTTGCTGTCGATCTCGTCGACTTCGGTTGCTACGTGCCACCGTGCGAACATGAACGCTGGTTGAAGCGTTGGCACTTCATGGAAGCCACCGGCGCACGCTGGTGGAGCTTCGCCGGTGGCGTCTACCTGATGCGCGCGATCAAGCGCGTCCATGCCATGCGTTTGATCCTGCCGAGTTGGAAGCAGCAGAAGGCGCCGCGCAAGGTGTTGTCCGTAGTCAGCCAGAAGGACGCCGAATCGTATGACCGATGAAGTGGTGATCACCATATTCGCTGACGGCGGCTGTCGTGGCAATCCGGGCCCAGGCGGCTGGGGGGTCGTCCTGCAGGCGGGCGAACACGAGAAGGAACTATGGGGCGGCGAGCCGGACACCACCAACAACCGTATGGAAATGACCGCCGCGATTCGTGCCCTGGAGGCCCTCAAGAGGCCAGCCAGCGTGCGTCTTCACACCGATTCGCAGTACCTGCAGAAAGGCATCAGCGAATGGATTCACAACTGGAAGCGCAACGGTTGGCGTACCGCTGACAAGAAGCCGGTGAAGAACGCCGACCTCTGGCAACGCCTCGATGAACTCGCCGGTGAACACCGCATTCAGTGGTGCTGGGTCAAGGGGCACGCCGGGCACAGCGGCAATGAACGCGCCGACGCTCTCGCCAATCGCGGCATGGATGAACTGCAGCGCACCGCCAACCGCCGCCCGCTTGCGGGCGACGGCAGCTGACGTCGCCCGCAAGCGGCACCAGACCGATCATCAGGTTCACCCAGAGCACAGCGTCGATGCGCCAGATCTTTCTCGATACGGAAACCACCGGGCTGGAACACAAGTTCGGCCATCGCATCATCGAGATTGCCTGCGTGGAGATGCGCAATCGGCGGCTCACCAACCGGCACTTCCACCGCTACCTGAATCCGGACCGTGATATCGATGCCGGCGCCCTGTCGGTGCATGGCATCAGCCGGGAGTTCCTGCTCGACAAACCACGCTTTGCCGATGTGGCCGTCGAGTTTCTCGACTTCGTGCGCGGAGCCGAACTGGTCATCCACAACGCCGCGTTCGATGTCGGTTTCCTGAACGCCGAACTCGCACTGCTCGACATGGCCCCGGTGGACACCGTATGCCACGGGGTCTGCGACACCCTGCGGATGGCCAAGGATCTGCACCCCGGCAAGAAGAACAACCTCAACGCGCTGTGCGAGCGCTATGGCGTCGACAACTCGCACCGCACCTTGCACGGCGCCTTGCTGGACGCCGAGATTCTCGCCGAGGTCTACCTGGCGATGACTCGCGGCCAGGAAAGCCTGATCATGGACCTCGGTGATGACAACGGCGGTCGACTGGACACCGCCGGCAGAACACCATCGCCAGGCCGGCGCCAGACACTGCAGGTCAAGCGAGCCAGCCCGGAAGAACTGGCTGAACACCAGCAGGTGCTGACCGCCATCCAGGAAGCCAGCAAGGGCAAGTGCCTGTGGTTGCGGTCCGCCGGCGACTGATTGCCGATGCCCCACCGCTGCTGGTGCTGTCGGCTGGCCTTCTGCTTGGCACAGCGCTGCTGAACCCACTCGTTTCGTCGTCGCGCGAGGTGCGCGCCACCGTCAGCGCACCGCCTCCCCTGCAAGCATGGATCGACGCCACCGCCACGGGCGGCACCCTGAATGCCCCAGCCGGCACGTACTCTGGACCCGTCGTGATCAGTCGACCGATGGTCATCGATGGCAAGGGAGCGATCACCATCGACGGTGGAGGCCAGGGAACCGTGCTGACGCTACGGACGAGCGGCGCAAGCTTGCGTGGACTCCACATTACCCGCTCGGGAGGCTCGCACGACGCCATCGATTCGGGTCTGCTGATCGACAGCGGTAGCGACAACGTGATCGAAGGCAATACCATCGATGACGTGCTGTTCGGCATCACCCTGCAGCGGGCAAACGACAACCGTATCATCGGCAATCGCATTCGTTCCCGGCCAGACGAGCCTGCCGATCGCGGCGACGGCATCCGCCTCTGGTACAGCATGGGTAACCGCGTGGAAAACAACGACATCTCGCGCATCCGGGACATCACGATCACCAATTCCTTGCGCAACCGCTTCGTCGCCAACAGCGTCAGCGACAGCCGCCGAGCGCTGAATCTCCTGTTCTCACACCGCACGCTGATCGAGAAGAATCTGTTGACCGGCAATTCGACCGGCATTACCGCCCTCAACTCCGACGGCCTCACCATACGCAACAACCGGATCATGCATGCCGGCGATGCCAGCGGTGCCGGTATCGCCCTCAAGGAGAGCGGCACGACGCTGATCCATGGCAACGAAATCATTCACTGTGCGGTGGGCATCTTGTCCGACTCGCCGATGCACGCACTCAATCGCATCACGGTGATCGACAACCGCATCGCGCACAACGTCACCGGCATCAGCTTCTACGGCGAGAGAGGTGGTCACCTGGTTCTGTTCAACTCCTTCGAGCACAACCTGTGGCAAGCGCTGGTCGGCGCGAGCGGCGACATCGACGGCAACGAATGGCGAGGAAACTATTGGGACAATTACGAAGGATTCGACCGCAACGACGATGGCTTCGGCGACACGCCCTACGAAATCTGGGCCCACGCCGACCAGATCTGGCTAGAGACGCCGATGGCCAGGTTCTTCCGCAACTCGCCGGCACTCGAATTGCTCGACTTTTTCGAGCGGCTTGCGCCTTTTGCCCTGCCGACCCTCATACTGCGCGATCCCGAACCGGTGTCGCGGCCAGACGCGACGACGCCTCGGATTCAGCAACAGATGGCACAACGCTAGGGATTTCGGCGCGCATCACGCGCACCCTACAGATCGAAGCGCCAAAGGCCCTGGCGCATCAGAAGAAGGGCGGCGAAAAACTGAGGTGGCGAAGCGCTCAGCTTTCGCTCGGCGTCTCCGGCGGACGCCTTGGCCGTCGGCCGTGCCGCTTCGGCGTGCGCGCGTCGGACTGCCCGTCCGCTCCCACTTCCGGCCGGGCAGCGGGCGGCCGTGGGTCGGGACGCGGCCCGGCGACGGGCCTCGGTCCGACTTTTCGCGGATCCGGACGTCGACCGGGCCCCTGAACACCGGGGCGCTTGTCCGGCTGCCGCTCGAGCGGCCTGTCCGACGGGCGCTCCGACTCACGGTTGCCCGGAGCCATGGTGATCTCGAGCTCGATGATCTCATCCCATTGCTCGTCGCTTCGATCGCGCTCGGGGATGGCAAGAAGTTCTCGGAGCCGGCGACGCGGATCCTGGGGAGGTGAATCGTTCATGCTCCCATTATGACGCACACAGGAGGCGTCGTTCAACAGGCTTGCGTGGTTTACGCAGAGCTGGTGACGAAAAGGCCCGCACTATTGCGGGCCTTTGGCTTCCCCGACAGCCGAAGCCACACAGGAATGGGCTGACTCGGCGATGCCGGTCGTGGCGACGGACAGATAAGGGAAAAATCAGTGGCCGGCGCGCAGGCTTACAGCGAACGAATTCTGCAAGCTCTCGGGAAACTGGAAGCGCGCAAAGGCACGGTGAATGTCTGCCTCGTTGACGCCCCTGGTCGCATCATGGAAAGAAATCCCCAGCGGCCGGCCATTGGCGGCCAGAGTAGCAAAGGCAAACCGCCAGCGCTGCGCCTCGGCCAACCGCTCACGCAGTTCAGACTCATTGCTGATTTCAACACCCGCCTGCTTGAGTGAATCCAGAAACTGGTCGAAAGACTCGTTGCTCAGGCTACCCATTTTGTTCTCCTGTCGAAGTATCCGTGCTCGTCATACCTGCAGGAGATAACGCTCGCTCCTGCCGGCGGTTGACAGGAAGGGTCAAGAAAGCCACAGCCGCGGGCCATAGCGCCGTCTCGACCGTCAGTAATGCGGTGGAATCTCCTCGCTGGCGGGGCGTCGTCCGCCTGCGGCCAGGCCCTCCTCCAGTTGGCGGTGAAGGTGCCGCAGTTGCTCCTGCAGCAGATCGAGCTGCTGTTGCTGCCGATAGACCGTGAGATTGAGTTCGTCCACCAGATTCTCGGCCAGGCCGAGGCGAATCTCGAGTTCGACGAGACGATGTTCCATTACCGACCCCGCGATTGCGCGGGACACGGCCCGGTCGAGGCCGGCGCGATCCCGACGAGTTGGCCGACTGTCGCACGTGCGGACTCGTCTGGAGCCCTCATGAGTTCGGTCGGGAGTAGCACTCCTGCAGAAAGGCGCCGCTGTGGCTGCCCATGCGGTCGAGCGCACCGGCGCGGCCGGGCCCAGCCGCCGCCGCTGATCGCCAGCCGGTACGGCCGGAGCGCCGCACCAGAGCACTTTCCGATTCCGGCTCTCACACATCCGGTCATTTCGTCCATTCTGGCGGCTGACGGTGCGCGTGGCCGAACCTCGTGCGCCTGGCTAGCGACGTGTCGGTCAGGCGCCGAATTGATCGCTGCCAGACTCGGACTCCAGCGACCTGAACGGAGCGAGGTCCCGTATGTTCTTCTGTACGGCAACGGCACCGAACAGGCTCAAGAGAAACGACATGGCATAGAATCCCTTTTCGCTCGAGCCAATCGTCGCGTTCCAGAGTCCGACCGTCAGCAGGAGAATTGCCAACGCCAGCGAGATCCAGCAAAGGCCAAAATAGATCCCGGTAACCGGTATGCCCTCAAGCCGGTCGCGGACCGATTTCTGCAGCGATACGGCGGCGAACAGCCCGTACATCAAGACCGTGAAATAGTAACCCTGCTCATTCAGCTGCATGCTGGCATTCCACAAGCCGACCAGATAGGCGGCGGCACCCACCAGCAGGGCAGCCCACGATGCGCCGATGAAGGCTCCGGTTGGGCGCTGAACTTGTACACTCATGACATTCCTCCACGTCGATCCGCATCAATGCCAGCTTAACACGCCTGTTCGCAACTTGCCGCGGGGCTCCCCGGCCAGTCACGGCCCGCTTCCAAGCACAGCGCTCCCGGCCCTGGCGTCGCCCAACGCGCTCCTTCGTGTACGTGGCAACGGCGAAGCATCGGGCGACCGCCACCAGTCGCTGTAAGCTACTCGGGGAGGCCGTTGAGGAGGAACATGGCCTGCAGGGCATCGTTCGGCTTGCCGAGTTGCCCAAACCAGCGGCCGAGAATCGGGCTGATCTCACCGGAACGGTAGAGCCTGGCCAGGGTCCGGTCCACGGCGAGACGGAAGTCGGCATCCCGACGCATTGCCAATCCGTAGGGTTCGTAGCTGAACTGCAGTGTGGCCAGTGCGAAGGCCTGCCCCTGCCCGCGCACCAGCGCAGTGGTGATCAGTACCGTGCGATCGGCGGCATAGGCGGTGGCGGTCTTGTCCTTCAAGGCCCGCAAGGCGGCATCGTGGTCCGGCACCTTGATCAGGTAAACGCCGAGCTTGCCTGCTGCGATCAAGTCCTCGAGCGTCTTCTCGGTCGTCGTTCCCGCGACCACCGCGACCCGTTGACCCTTGGTCGCTTCCAGAGAGGAAGGCACCTCACCGTCCAGAAACAACAGGCCAGCGCCATCGATGAAGGTCATCAGACTGAAATCGAAGTCGGCCCGACGCGCCAGCGTCTGTGTCGTATTGCCACATTCCAGGTCGATCGCGCCGCTCTTCAGCGCTTCGAAGCGACTCTGCGCAGTCACCGGTACCCAGCGCACGTCGAGCTTAGGCAGATCCAGTTGCTTGCCAAGATCCTCGGCGACGATCCGGCACAGGTCCACGCTGTAGCCGCGCGGTTGCTTGTCGTCGCCGACAAAGGAAAAAGGCATCGAGTTCTCGCGGTAGCCGAGCTTCAGCGTCCCCGACTGCTTGATCCTGGCCAGTACCGATTCAGATGCCATGACCGGCATGGCGATGACAAGGCTTGCGACAAGCCCGCCGAGAAGCAGAGTTCGTTTGATCATGGTGCGTCCTATCGAGTGGTGAGGAGGAAAGGGTCCGCTGCAAAGGGGGTCATGCGGGCGCCGCAAGTATGCACAGCAACAGCAGGTTTTTCCAGCGCCAGATCCGCATCTTCCCTGGCGCGCATCGCCGAAACGCCTGCCGGCAACACATCGACGCCCAGGGGTGGCTTGCTGCGAACGCCAGCGACGGGATGACGTGGTCAGTCCAGGGCCGACATCGGGAAGGGTATGGGAAGCCTGCGCCGACGCCCGCGTGCATTCATGGCACCATCGACAGGAAGAGAAACACGGCAAAGAGCACCAGATGAACGGATCCCTGCAAGACCGTGGCACGCCCTCCCGCGAGGGTCATCGACGTGAGCAAGAGCGTGAGCGCAAGAAGAGTCATCTCCTTGGCCGGGAGACCAAGATCCAGGGGAAGATCGAGCGCGATGGCCGTCACGGCCACCGCGGGAATGGTCAGACCAATGGTGGCGAGAGCGGATCCCAGCGCCAGATTGAAACTGATCTGCATGAGGTTGCGACGCGCGGCGCGTACCGCAGCCATGGTTTCGGGGAGCAACACCATCATGGCGATGGCGATGCCGACGACCGCGTTGGGCATTCCTGCGCCGTCGACGGCCGTTTCGATGACTGGTGCAAGAATCTTGGCAAGGCCAACGACGGCAACCAGGGAAACAAGCAGCAGGACGAGACTCGCCACTGTGGCGAACAGGCTGGGCCGCTGCGCATGCTCACCAGTCGATCCATCGCCTTCCGGCAGGAAATAATCGCGATGACGAACGGTCTGCACGAAGACGAACACGCCGTAAAGGACCAGTGACACCACGCCGGCAAACACGAGTTGCGAGCCCGACAGCGTCGGCCCAGCCGTCGTCGAGGTAAAGTTGGGAAGTACCAGCGTCAACGTCGTCAGCGTCGCCAACACCGCCAGAGCGGGTGTCGTGCCCTCGACACGGAAGTCGATGACGCGATGCTGCAGGCTGCCGACCAGAAGGCACAGGCCAACCACCCCGTTGCAGATGATCATGACGGTCGCAAATACCGTATCCCGCGCCAGGGCACTCGACTCCACACCACCCGACAGCATCATCGAGACGATCAACGACAACTCGATGACCGTGACGGCAAGTGCCAGAACCAGGGTGCCAAAAGGCTCCCCGACACGATGTGCAATCACTTCTGCGTGGTGTACCGCAACGAGCACCGAGGCGATCAAGGCCGTCGCGGCACACGCGAGAAGGAGAGCGCCGGGCACCAGCCCCCAGATCGCAACAAGCATGCCGCATGCCGCTACCGGGACGGCCACGCTCCAGACCGGGACTCCGGCAAACGCTTGTTTCGTCATACTTGGCAAGCCTCCGAAAATTCTTCAGCGATCGTCAGATCGTCAATGAAAACAGTCGTCCAGATCATCGAAAGTCGCAACAAGGGTGGCCATACTTGCCCATCCTCACGAACTCAACGATGGACGCTCCACCATCCCGGGTTCCTTGTCCGTACGGCTCCGCGCCGGCTCCGCACACGCGAAACGGCCTTGCGGAAAGCGCTTGATGGCTGCGTCCCCAGCCGCGAGGGGCAGGTCAGCCTTGGCGCCTTGCGTTCAACGTTTTCCTGGGGGCTCGAAGACCCGTGACAGGGCGGACGCCAGCGGCCAACGCATTTCGCCGGCCCGGCAGTGTTGCGACAGCGCGCCGCGGCAGGCGCGCACTGACCCAGCTTCGTTGCGCGCAGCAGGTGGATTTCCTGCTCCAGCGCTGCGCGCCCCAGGACGATCGGCGGTTGATCAGGGGTTGAAGACCCGCTTGCCTGACGCTATGGCTCGCGTCTGCAGGTGCGCCCACCGCGGAGTGGCCTTGGGCGCCTCGGCATACAGATCGCAATCGACCAAGGCTTGCAGGCCCTCCGGACTGGCGATCCAGCGGTCGATCGCCTCGACGTCGTCTGACAGATCTACCGCCTGCGCCGTCAGGTGAGGCGAGTTCTTGGCCGCGTTCTTGGTCGCCGCATTGACCGAAGGCGGTCGCCAACCACTGTTGACGCCGTCCGGCGCCGTCGCGCCGGTCGCATCATGATAGCGCTTGAGAAAAAGGTTGGCGCGCCGCACCGTTTCCTTGGCGTTGGCCATGATGGTCGGTGTCAGTTCGTTGGCGTACTCGACGTCACGGTTTTTCCAGTACTGCTTCAGCGTAATGGCCATGGTGGTTTCCTCATTCAGGGGAGGGAAGGAGCAGCCGGCGCCAGGCCGCAAGCCCAACACAGCCCGACTGCCATGCGGGGAAGCCGTAAACAACAGAAAACGATCCGCGTCCAGACTCAGGGCCACGGAGACGTGCGCACCGTACCCTCTTTGTCTCGACAGAGCAATGCTGATCGGGGCAAGCTGGCGACCGGTGTCGCCAAGCTTACGCATCTCGCGTACCTCTATCACGCTACCGACAAGCGAGCCCCGTGCGGCGCGTCGCATGCGGACCCGCTCACCGCGGCGTAGCCGACGGCTCGCCTGAGCGATCGCCATGCTGACCGGCACCGACGCGTCAAACCTCAAGGGCCGCTTATCGGACCCATTTTCGTTGACTCCAGCCGTCAAGCATCCTCCGCCAGCTTTGCGCGCCTACGATCAGCGGATCTTCAGCACCGGCTGATACCTGCCAATGCCGTCGCCGTTCGGCTTGGCAGTCGACAGCGGACATTCCTTGCCACGCCACGCGGCAGGGCGGGGCAGCGGATCGGTTCTGGTGTGCACAAGCGGGTCGATCGTGGCGAGCGCCAAGATCTCTCCAGCACCACTCTGCTTGATCATTCAGGCGCCGAATTCCATCACGAACGTGAACCGTGCTCAGTCGTCGGGTTCGCAACGATTCACCATGGCGTTTCCCCGGCGAGATGCCCCTCCATCGCCTCCTCCAAGGCCTTCTTGGTCGGTCTTTTCAGGTCGGGCAGCACGGCGTCAAGTGCGTACAGCTTGTCGAAATAGCGGTGTCTACCGATGGGCGGACACGGGCCGCCCTGTGCTGTTGACCGGCAGCTTGTGCAGCACCCAATGAACCCAAGTCATGCATGGTGCGGCAGGATTCGGCGCATCAGGATCGGCCACGATCAGTGCTAGACTCCTTGCGCGAGCAGCTGCACCACTCCAGACCCGTGGCGGCGGAACATCCTTACCCTCGCAGGTGTACAGCTTGGGGACCGATGCGCTGTGATCGAACGCATCTGAAGTGATGCTCATGTCCATGCTAGTAGTGCGTTCCGTTAAAACCTATACAGATTAGGCTATGGCGAGATCGAACTTCTTCCAACGAAAGACGACTGGGGCCGCGTTCATCTCGTCGACCCCTTGGCGGATGCGTGTCTTGAGTTCGTCTAGAGAACTGACGCG
Source organism: Accumulibacter sp. (assembly GCA_017302455.1). Classification (GTDB taxonomy): domain Bacteria; phylum Pseudomonadota; class Gammaproteobacteria; order Burkholderiales; family Rhodocyclaceae; genus Accumulibacter; species Accumulibacter phosphatis. Next base: position 15 of record JAFLDO010000021.1, on the reverse strand, counting down.
GATATGTCGCAAGAA
>JAFLDO010000020.1 GCA_017302455.1 Accumulibacter sp. | reverse complement strand
CAGAGGTGTTCCAGCCCTTCTCCGTCCTTCTTCATTCCGCCTTCGCTCAGGAGATCCTTCGATCTTCCTGCTCAAAGTACGCGCGATATTCAAAGCCCTTCAATCCCGTTTAGGGGCGGACGTAACAGCAGCCAGCGCCGACGCGCCGACAACGAGCAGCAAGCACGAGAACAGGAACGAGCGGGAGCGCGGGGTGTGCATGGTCAGGTCCTTGGGGTCAGGCCGTCGATCAGGGAAAGTCTATAGGCGCGCAAACCCGGCAAGAGGCTGGCGACACTGCCGGCGAGCAGGATCCAGCCAAGCAGCTCTGCCAGAGAAGTGGCGTCGTCGCCAGAGAGGTTCAGGCCATTGAGGGCAATGCCATAGTGGGCTTCGATCCAGGGCGTGGCAAAGAAGAGGACTGCGGACAGCAGGGCGACGCCCACCACGATTCCCCCGACAGTGACCGAAAAGCCTTCGAGAGCCAGCAGGAGCAGAAGTTCGCGCGGTCGCGCGCCCACCGAACGCAGGATCGCCAGTTCGCGCCGGCGGGCATCCAGGCTGGCGAGGATCACCGCGACCAGCCCCCCCAGACCGACCAGGGCGACCATCCACGAAACCAGCAGCAGCGCCTGCTCGCCCTGGCCAACGACTTCCCAAAGCTGATCGAGCGTCACCCCCGGCATGACACCCATCAGTGCTTCATCGCCGGCATCGGCGATGGCACGCTGCATGGCGAAGACATCACCACGCTGCTTCAGACCGATCAGTTGTGCGGTGATGGTCTTCGGTGTGAGATCGAACTTTCTGACGAGATCGGGCGGAATCGAGAACCCCGGCACCGGGGCGCCGCCCTGCCAATCGAGATGGATGGCCTCCATGCCGGCCAGGGTAATGTGCACAGTGCGATCCACCGGCGTCCCGGTGGGCGCCAGGATACCCACGACGAAGAACGGCTTGTCGCCATGCGCAGCGCCTTCCAGTCCGCTGCTACCATGCGTCAGCACGATCTTCTCGCCGAGTTGATAGCCCAGTTTGCGGGCGACCTCGGCGCCCAGCACGGCGTCGAAAACGCCGGCGAACGGCACGCCGGCCCGCATCCGCAGGGGCTGGCGATCGCCGTAGCGAAAGTGCGTGAAGTAGTCAACGGAAGTGCCGAGCACCGGAAAGCCGCGATGCGAGTCGCCCAGCGAGAGCGGGATACTCCAGGCTACGGCTGGATGACTGGCCAGTTTCTGCGCCGAGGTCCAGCGCATGTTCTGGGCTGCCTCACCGATCCTGAACACGGCATAGAGCATCAACTGGATGGGACTCGCGCGCGCACCGACGACCAGATCGGTACCCGACACCGACTGTGAGAAGCTCTCGCGCACATCCTGGCGCAGCCGTTCGACGCCAAGCAGCAGGCTGGTCGCCAGGGCGATCGAGAGCAGGGTGAACGTCAGGGGATAACGCCGGTTCCAGGCGCTGCGCACCGCCAGTACGATCAGATAGTGCATGCCGTCTCTCCATGACTTGCCCGGTTGAGCGCCGGCAAGGCGAGGTCGCGTACAAAATGCGACGCCAGGCGACGGTCGTGACTGACGAACAGCACGGTGGACCCGGCAGCGTTTGCCTCACGCAGGAGCAGATCGAGAAAGGCTTCCTGGCGCTCGGCATCGAGCGCCGAAGTGGGTTCATCGGCGATCAGCAGTTCGGGATGCCCGATCAGGGCGCGTGCTGCCGCCACGCGCTGTTGCTGTCCCACCGACAGATCGGTTGCCGGGCGCAGCCACAGGTCGCGCGCCAGATCGAGATGGCTCAGCAAACGTTCCGCTTCGCCGCGCAGCGAGGCGCCGCCTGCCTGCGCCTGCTCGCGTCGCCGTGCCGAGAAACGGCAGGGCAGCAGAACGTTGTCGATCACCGGCAGATACGGCACCAGATTGAACTGCTGGAAGACGAAGCCGATGTGGTCGGCGCGCAGTCGATCGCGCTGCGTCGACCGCAGGCGCCCCAGATCCTCGCCCAGAAGATCGATGCTGCCGCTGCCAGGCACCAGTACGCCACCGATCAGGCTGAGCAGGGTGCTCTTGCCGCAGCCGCTCGGTCCATGCAGGAAGGCGTGCTCGCCGCGTCGCAGGCGTAGCTCGGGCAGATCCAGGCAAACGGCGCTCTGGCGAGGCCAGCGGAAGACCAGATCCGTGATGGCGACGACCGTTTCGCTTTTCATGATGGGGCTACCAGTTCAAGGTGTTGGCCTTGGGCGAGAGTCTGGCCGCAGATTGTCGCTTGGCGGTAACCACTTGCGCGCGGATTTGCCGGTAACCAGGGAAAGCGTCGAACAGTTTCACCTCCAGGCCCTGCAGTGCCGCAGGCTGGGCGCATTGGAAGACGAATTCGCCATCCAGGTCGGCGTGCGCGGGCTTGGCGCCGGGTTGCGGGGTGCGAGCGGCGGCCTGCCCAGGGCTCGCCGCGGCAACCGGAGCCTCGCCGAGGAGTGCGGGGTCGAGGACCGCCGATTCCAGCTTTACGTTTACGAGCTTGCAGCCGGCGCCGGGCGTGGGCAGGAACAGCTTGTCAGCCTGGCGTAACTGGCTCGCCATGCGGCGTACCTTGTCCAGTTCCTTGTCGCTCTTGGGCACCCGCTCGAAACCGAGAAGATTTTCCAGAGGTGATTCGAGCGCGATGCGCAAGGTGTCTTTGTCGACGCCGACGTTGAGTTCGGCAACCCCGTGAACGTGAGCTTTTTCAGCGTGCGCGATGGGACTGACGATGGTCAAGGCGGCGGCAAGTGCAGAAAGAGTGCGAGAGAGCATGGGAAATCCTTGTAGTGGAATGATGTGAAACATAGCGCATGGTCGACAATGAATGGTCAGATGCATCATGGTTGCAAAAAAAGCCAAAGCGTCCGGTTGGCGACTATCGGCGCCGTTGACGCCAGCGTAACAGCGATCGCCTAGCCCTGCCCATCGACCATCGCGGCCCTCCTGGCGGTAGCCGCGTGCCAGACTAACGCCAGGGCGACCAGGACCCAGACGATGACCGGCCCCGTCGGCAGGTCGAGCGCGGTCGATAGCATCAGGCCTGTCGCGTAGCCGGCGACGCTGAGTAGCCACGCTGCCGGTAGGCGTCTGCGCGTCATCCGGCGTGTCGCCAGCGGTGGCACGATCAAGGTCGCGAACACCAGATAGAGTCCGACGAGTTGAACCGACAGGGTGACGGCGACCGCGAACAACGCGTAGAAGCCGATCTGCCCAAGCCGGTCGCGAGCACTGAACCAGAGTATCAGAATCAGTCCGTAAGCTGCCGCCACCCAGAGCAGGCGGGCCGGCTCTACCCACAGGATCTGCCCGACGAGCAGATCGCGCAAGTGTTCGCTGCCGTGGACGTTGCTTGCCAGCAACAGCACGCTGCCGGTTGCGCCGAGGACGAAGGTCACGCCGATCACCGCTTCCTGCACCTCGGGCCAGGCCTTTTCCGTCCAGGTGAGCAGCAGGGCGCCGGCCAGCGCCGCCGACAGCGCCGCCACCTGCACCGCAGCGCCCGCCGGCTCGAAGCCGAGCTGATCGGCAAGAAGCACACCACAACCGGCAATCTGCGCAATCGCCAGATCGATGAAGACGATGCCGCGGGCGAGCACCTGCATGCCGAGCGGCACGTGCGTGGCCGTCACCAGCAGGCCCGCCGCGAGCGCCGGCAACAGGATCGAGGCTTCGGCGCCAGCGAGGTCGAAGCTCATTGCGCTCCCTTCAGCAGGCGCTGGATGGTGTCGTCGAAGAGGCTGAACAGGTCCTTGGCCGCCTCGTCGCCGCCGACCGTGAACGGCAGGGCCACAGCGTTGATCCTGGCGCGCTCGGCAATCCACAGCGATGCACGGTCGTTCTGATAAGCCGCACGCAGGACCATCTTCACGGGCTGCTGTTGCAGCTTGGCGAGCACTTCCGACAGGTGAGCGATGGTCGGTTCGACCCCCGGCTTCGGCTCGAGAGCGGCGACCTGTTTCAGCCCAAGCCAGTCCTCGAGGTAGGCGAACGCCTTGTGCTGCACGAGGATCGGCACGCCTCGCAGCGCTGCGGCCTGCCTTTCCCAATTGGCAATCGCCGTTGTCCAGCGGCCGAGAAAGGCCTTGTGGCGCGCCTGGTAGACAGCGGCATTGGCGGGATCGAGTTCGCCGAGCCGTGCCGCCAGAGCTGCTGCCACGCGTGTGATGTTGCGCGGATCGGTCTGGATGTGTGGATTGCCGCCAGGATGCACGTCGCCGTCGGCACGATCGAGGCGAGCCGGCTTCTCGAGCATCCGCACGTATTGCGCAGCTTCGAAATAGCCCGCTTTTCCCGGCTGCACCCTGGCATTTCCAGACTGCTGCAGCACCAGCGGCAACCAGCCGACTTCGAGTTCAGCGCCGGTCGCGACAACAAGGTCGGCACGGCGTGCACGGGCGATCAGACTCGGCCGTGCTTCAATGTGATGCGGATCCTGCAAGGCGTTGGTGGCCGTGTAAACCTTGACCTGTTCACCGCCCAGTTCTTCGGCCAATGCGCCCCATTCGGGTACGCTGGCGAAAACGTTCAACACGGCGAGCGCCGGTGCCGCAAAGGCGGCAAAGGCCAGAGCCGCCAGGAGTTGTAGGAGACGATTCATGTGATGCCTTTCAACTTTCTCAGTATTTGTGAGCAGTGCGCACCCAGGGTCAGGACGTACTGCAGAAAGACCTGATTGTCGGTGAGGTCGGGCAGGAGCTTGCTCTGCTGCACCTGCAGGCGGAAACGGCCGAACTCGGAGGTCGTGTAGTCGACCATCGCCGCGTAGCGCTTCGGATTGAAGCCGGACGAGTCGAGGTAGGTGGCATTGCTGCCATAGTCTGGACTGCCGGGTTCGAGCTGGTCGTAGCGAACGCCGACACGCCACTCCGGCAGGAACTGGTAAACCCCTTGCAGATACCAGCCGCTCTGTCGCGACGAGTAGCTGGAGTCGTTGGTGAGACCCAGTGCGCCGTCGCGATCGTAGGTGAGGTCGCCACTCTCCTTGCGCCAGAAGTACTCGCCCTGCAGCTTGAAATTGGTGCTTTGCGCATTGCCATTGGGTGCGTACTTCCACACGAAGTCGGCGATGGCCAGCTGACTCCTGCCGCTGAAAGCCAATTGCGAATCGACGCCGGACGTATCGACTTGCACGTACTCGCGATCCTGTGGCTTCAGACCGAGATAGGACAGGCCGGCACGCCAACTATGGTTGGCACCGATATCGCCGCCGGCGTGTGCGTAGAGGGCATAGTTGCCGACGCCGTTGCGGTTGCGCTCGGTGCCCGGAAAGCTCGCGCCATCGCCGACCTCGGCACCGAGTTCGAGATACGTGTCGGTCGGCGCCACCCATTTCATTTGCAGGCCATCACTGCGGAACTGGCCACCAAAAAACGCCTGGTACGGCAGCGGCGCGTCGTAGAAATCCCAGCCATGCTGGTGCTGGTCGTTGAGGTAGCCGATGCTCGACAGAAAGCGCCCGAACTTGGGCCTCAGGCCACCGGGCAGGGCGGTCAGTACACCATAGGCTTCTTCGACCTCGACGCTGTTGTCAGGAGAGAGCGCCAGAATCAGGTTGGCGTAGATCTTGTCGTCGACATTGGCGCTGAATCCCAACTCGGACTCGGCGATGCTGAATCCGCGCTTGGCTGGCGCAATGTCGCCGCTCGGCACGAAGCCGTTGATCACGTACTTGTTGGGATCCTGCGAGAGGTTGGCATAGACACCTTGCAGCACCGCGTAGATAGCGGGATTGAAAGCGCTGGCCGAGGTCGTCGCGGCAGGCATCGGCGCCGCCGCCGCAGCGCTCTGTATGGCGCCGGCCTCGACCTTCGCCGCTGTCGTTTCGGCCTTGACAGCGGTCTTCTCGGCCTCGGCGAGGCGGCTTTCGAGAGCTGTTATGCGTTGCTCGTAAGCCTCCTTCATCTGTTTGACCTGGGCGCGGATCTCCGCCAGATCGGCATCTTTGGCGGCGTGCGCCGGCAGGGTAAAGCTCAGTGCCGCAGCCAGCGCGGCGGTAACGGCGGTAACGGGGGTATGCATGATGACTCCTCAAGAAAGCAGAACGCCTCCCTTTGCAGGGATTGCTGGCGGATCGACGATTCCGGTGGGGCGATCAGGCGGTGGGGGGAGCGCGGGCGCACGCCGGGCTCAGTCGCCGCGCACAGGAAAACCAGGCTTCCTGAGTCGGCGGTGTGACATGGAGCAATGGTCCGGCCAGGGTCGTGGCTGGTGTCGGCACCGGGGACTCAAGGTTGTGCGCGGCCAGGCAGAACACGCAGGCATGGCCGTCAGCCTCGTCGGCATCGGGCTTGAGATGATCGACATAGTGAAACAGGGCAGCCGACTGGGCGAGCAGCAGAAGCAACGCGAGAATGGCGAATCGCAGCCGCTTCATGGGCTGTCGGTCAGCCCGGCCGCCGCCGCCGAACAGGGCGCCGGCTTTTCTGCCGATCCCGCTATCGCCGATCGATTCGACAGTGCTCATCGCCATATTCCGCGCTACGCTCGAAGCAACGCCGCCGCCCCGGCGCGCGCACGTGTCCGGGGAAGCAGAAGTGCGCAGCTTGCCGTTTCCACAGACGTCTCGACCGGGGGTGGGACAGCAGTCAGCATGGTCACGAATTTAAGCACATGCCCGCCGCAGATGCAACTTTGTTGCAAATGCAGCGGCCCGGCATCCGTGACCGAGCCGATCTCGCTGCTCGATGCGCTGGCGCACCCCATCCCCCACCGAGCAGGTGAAGGTGAGATAAGATTCAGCTTTGCGCTTGCCTGCTCAGCCAGGTGTGCCAGAGGATCAGGGTCTTTTTGGGGAGGAGCTCCGATGCGCTGGAATGGGGTGGTGAACGCGTTGACGCTGGTCGCTCTGGCGGGCGGTGGCTGGCCGGTCCTTGGCGAGCCCTTACCCCTGTTGCTGGCCGAGACCGAGCAGGGCCAGGCCGACGTTCGGCTCTACCTGGTCAGCGAGAAGCTCGACGGCGTGCGCGCGTTCTGGGATGGGCAGCGTTTGTTGACGCGCAGCGGTCATGCGATTGCAGCTCCCGAGTGGTTTGTCGCGGGTTTCCCGAGGCAGGCGCTGGACGGCGAGTTGTGGATCGGGCGAGGCGAGTTCGAGCGGCTGTCCGGAATCGTTCGCCGACAAACGGCAGACGAGGCGGCGTGGCGCGACGTCCGCTACCTGGTTTTCGAACTGCCGCAGGCGCCGGGGACTTTCCGCCAGCGAGCGCGGGCCCTGCATGAACTGGTAAGCAGCGCCGGCGTGCCCTGGTTGCGCGCGGTCGAGCAAATCGAGATCGGCAGCCGTCAGGCGCTCGAACGAAAGCTGGACGAAGTCGTCCTGGCTGGCGGCGAGGGGCTGATGTTGCACCGCGCCGACGCCGCCTACGTCACCGGGCGCAGCGATGCCTTGCTGAAATTGAAGCGATGGCTCGACGCCGAGGCGACGGTGATCGGCCATCAGCCGGGGCGGGGCAAGTACGCCGGGATGCTCGGCGCGTTGCGGGTGCGTACCGCCGGTGGCGTCGAGTTCATGCTGGGCACCGGCCTGAGCGACGCGTTACGCCGCGATCCGCCACCAATCGGGACGCAGATCACGTTCCGCTATCGCGAACTGACCGATCAGGGGCGGCCGCGCTTCGCCTCCTTCCAGCGCCTGCGGGATCTGTAGAAAGGCAGTCGCTCCCAGTTGGACGAGATGCTGCCACCGCGTCGAGCGTATTTCGCTGCGGGGCCTCGCCTCGACGGCAACCAGGAGACCTTGCTGGCCGTACGGAACGGGAGACTGCTTGCGGTTCAGGTGCCGCGCGAGGCGGTAGCGAAGCCGCGGGCCAGTTCCAGGGTCAGTTCGGCAGCCGGAATCGCCTTGCAACCGCGTGTATTCTGACCTGCCCACAAGGGTGAAAAATCGTCGCGACCCAGGCTTTCGGCTGGAGCACGCAATGCTGCGATGGCCGAGGTGGCCAACGGAAATGGCGGTGCGGCGGCGCTCATTGGCCCGATTTCACGCATCAGGCGGTTGACGATGCCGCGCGCAGGTCGCCCCGTAAAGAGATTGGTGATTGCCGTGTTCTGCGCGGCTTCACTCTGCAGCGCCGCCCGATGCACTGCGCTCGTCGTCGCTTCCGGGCAGAGCAGGTAGGCCGTGCCGACCTGCACGCCTGCCGCGCCGAGCGCCATGGCGGCGGCGACGCCGCTGGCATCGGCAATGCCGCCGGCGGCGATCACCGGGACGCGCACTGCCGCGACGACCTGCGGTAGCAGCGCCAGGGTGCCGACCTGGGTGTCCAGGCTGGTGGCGAGAAACATGCCGCGATGGCCGCCGGCCTCAAGCCCCTGGGCGATGATCGCGTCGGCTCCGTGCGCGGCCAGCCAGCGCGCTTCTGCCACCGTCGTGGCCGAGGCCAGAATCTTTGCGCCCCAGCCACGCACCCGAGCGAGCAGGTCCGCTGCCGGTAGCCCGAAGTGAAAACTCACCACGGCGGGCCTGAACTCGGCCAGCAAGTCGGCGGCCTCGCTGCTGAAAGGCAATCTGCCAGGTCCGGTCGGAATCGCATCGGCATCGATCCCGTACTCCGCGAAATAAGGCGACAGCGCCGTTCGCCAGATCGTCTCCCGATCGGCGCACGGCGCCGGTGGCTGATGGCAGAAGAAATTGACGTTGAAGGGCCTTGTCGTCAACCGGTGGATCGTCGCCAGTTCTGCGCGCATGGTTTTCAGATCGAGGGCTGCACAGGGCAGCGAACCGAGCCCGCCGGCCGTCGATACCGCGACGGTGAGCGCACTTCCCTGTACCCCCGCCATCGGCGCCTGGATGATCGGCAGTGGCATGCCAAGAAGGTCGCAAAGAATCATCGTAGGAACCTCGTATCGCCGGTTGCCACGCGCCGCAGCGAATGGCGTGGGGTATGTGGAGCATCCTTCTGACACGCTGCTCCCTGGCGCGTTCGTAATGGTTCGTGATGCCCTTCCACTCAGTGGTCAGCGCGCCTCGGCTTGTCGGCGGGCGGCTGTGTGCGAAGGCAAGTGGCAGGCACCTGCCCGCCTGCCCAGCGCCGCTTGCACTTCAAGCGATCGTCGCCACATGGTAACCTCTAGGTCCCCGTCGTGGAGTGGAAGAAGATGATTGCAGATTCCGGTTTCCGCAACTTGCGGCGTGCCGCCAAGGCCGCTTGTTTCGCATTGCTGCTGAGCTGTGGAGGCGCCGGTGCGGACGAAGTGCCACTGGTTGATGGCACGCACTGGACAAAGTCCAGCGACGACGTGAAGAAGGCCTATCTCATCGGTCTCGCCAACGTGGTTCAGGTCGAGGCGGCATATTACGCCGACAATCCATCGGTGACCGAAACGGGTTTTTCGCCACGCGTTGCCAGGGGGATGAAGGGCCAAACGCTGGTCGGCGTGCTCGGCGCGCTGGACAAGTGGTATGCGGCGCATCCCGAGCAGTTGCAGCGACCGGTGGTGGAAACCATCTGGTTCGAGTTGGTCCTTCCAGCACTGCCCCCGACCAAGTAACGGAGATGAGAGATGAAGAAGACGGGATTGGCTTTGGTACTCGCTGTCACATTGGTCGGCATGGGGTGTACGAACATGACGCCGCAGCAGCAGGGAACCGTCAGTGGGGCGGCAATTGGCGCGGCCGCTGGGGCCGGCATTGCGGCGATCTCGGGCGGCAGTGGCTGGACCGGCGCAGCGATCGGCGGCGTCGTTGGCGGAACGGTTGGCAACATCAAGGGCAAACAGCAGCAGCAACGAGGATATTGAGGGCGTCGATTTCCCGGGTCGGACGGGGGACCGCCTGCGCGCTCCTTCTGCTCGGCTTGCGAGACCTGCGGACAGCCGCCTCGTTTCAAGGATCATCTCGGAACCACCAGGAGCAGCGATAGCATGCCCATCTACGAATACGCCTGCACGTCCTGCGGCAAGGAGTTCGAGAAGCTGGTACGCCAGTCCTCGCCCGCACCGGAGTGCCCGGACTGCCACAGCAAGGACCTGCACAAGAAGCTTTCGGCTTTCGCCGCCGTCACCGGCGCTGCTGCCGGCGCCAAGGATCTGCCCGGCCCCTGCGGAAGTTGCGGGCACCCTGACGGCCCCGGCGCCTGCCGCTTTCAGTAAGCGGGCCGGCCCGTTCTGCGCGCGGGCGGACCGGGCGGGGCGTTGCGCATCGACGCTCTCGCCACCCTACGGGCCGTGGCCGGGCGTGCGTGAAACCGGCGAGCGGACGACCTCCAGATTTCCTGAGCGAACCCAGTCGGCGACGGGCCGGCGCAACCAGCTGAGGAGGGCTTCGGGGGTTTCGTCACGCGTGCCGAGCGCTCCCATCCAGCCGTTGCGGCCGGCCAGCTTGACGGCGTAGAGCAGCGCATCGGCGATATTGACCGCCGCTGCCCAGGCTGGAGCGGCCGGATACTGCGTTGACAGTGGAAAACAGCAGAAGCCGATCGAGCAGGTCTTGCTCAGCAAGCGGCCATCGTCAAGCGCGAAAGGCTGGTCAGCGACAGCCGCCCGCGCCCGCTCGGCCAACTCGGCGGCATGCGTGCGCGGCGTCGCGCGCGCGACCACCAGGAACTCTTCGCCACCCCAGCGAACCAGATAATCGGTGTCGCGGAAAACGCTGCGCAGGCGAGCGGCCATCTGCACGATCACGGCATCGCCCCCCGCATGCCCGTAATCGTCGTTCACCTGTTTGAAATGGTCGATGTCGATGAGAAAGAAGATCAGCCCGGCATCGTCGCGCAAGCTTGCCCCGTAGCTTGCGTGGCTTGCGTACTCGCGCACCGCCAGGGCAGCATCGGCCTCGATGTGCAGGGCCACGAAGCGCCGGTTGCGCAAGCCGGTCAGGGGGTCGGTCAGGCTGGACTCCTCGAGTGCCGCCGACTCCCGCTGCAGCGCCTGCGTCAGCTTCTCCAGGTCGGCGGTGCGCTCGTGCACGGTACGTTCGAGTTCGATCTGGCGCGCCCGCAGATGGCGTGTGCGTAACTGCACCAGGGCATAGACCATTGCCGCCAGCAGGGCGAGCAAGCTCATGCGGAACCACCCGGTTTCCCACCAGGCGGGCTGTATGCGCACCCGGATGGCCAGTTCGTGCGGACTCCAGAAGCCGCTGCGGTTGGTGGCACGCACTTGCAGGACATAGTCGCCGGGGTCGAGGTTGCTGTAGCTGGCCACACGGGAATCGGCGCCGGTGGCGATCCAGTCCGTGTCGAAACCGTGCAAGCGGTAGGCGTAACGCAGGCGGCCGGGATCGCTGTAGTCGAGTGCCGCGAACGTCAGGGTGAAGCCGCGTTGCGGTGGCGCCAGATCCAGTCCGTCCTGAAGGCGGCCGGCCGGCTGGCGCTGGCCGTCAATGGTCAGCTCGGAAACCACCAGTGGTGGCGAGTAGTCGGAGGCGTCGAAGCTCTCAGGTTTGACCACCAGGATTCCCCTGCTGCCGCCGAACAGCAGTCGGCCGTCAGCCGTCTTGGCATGAGCCTGAAACCAGCCGGTGCCGAGATCCGCGCCGTCGGCGGCGGTCAACTCGTCGAGCCGGTCCGTCGCCGGGTCATAGACGTACATTTGCGTCCAGATGCGCCCTCGCTCATCCTCCAGCAGATTGCCGCCAAAGGGTCGTGTGACGATGCCATGGCGTTCGCTGATCCGCTCGAAGGTCGCGCGCTCGCCATCCCAGCGAGTCATGCGATGCAGACCGGTGACCGCGGTGTCCAACCACAAGGTCTGTCGCCGATCAAAGAGCAGCCCGATGACGATGATGTTGGCGAGGCCGGATCCCGTTGCCGCGTCGACGGGCTGCAGTTCGCTGGCCCCGGCGGCGACGCGATAGAGCCCTTTGGCACTGCCCACCCAGATGCTTGCGTCAGGCGCCTCGACGATGGCGTTGATTTCGGCGCGCAGTGGCTTCCCTTCCTGCTGGTTGATGCGGACAACTTCGCCTGTGCCGGGGCGCAAACAGTAGAGGCCATCCTGCGTGGCCACCCATAAGGAGCCATCGGTGCTTTCCAGGAAGCGTCGAGTTACCCCTCCTCGATGCGGCAGGCTTCGCAACTGCCGGCGCTCCCGACTGAACTGATAGATTCTTGAATCGACTCCCAGCCAGATCGTGCCATCGCGTGCTTGCAGCATCTCCTCGACGCGGACGAGCGGCTGGGACTGCCCGCTGGCGTGCCCGGCTAGCCGGGCTGGCTCAGGAGCCTGCGGCGATACGGCGCCGGTGACGCGTAGCTGTCGGTCGAGTACGGCGACACCACCCTTGTGCGAGGCGGCCCAGATCTCGCCGTTGTCGAGTTGCAGCAAGCTGCGCACGTCCGGCGAAGAAAGCGGGCTGCCCGGCTGAGTATCGGCACCGCGCAGCCAGATGCTGCGATTGGTGGGATCGTGCCGTTGCAGGCCCAGGCCCAAGCCGCCGACCCAGATCAGGCCGGCGTGATCGCGCATCAGCAGCGTCACCTCATTGCCCGCCAGACCCGCTGGCTTGCGCAGGTCGTGCTGCAGTCGCTGCACCAGACAGCCTCGGCGCGGGTCATACAGCTCGATTCCCGAGGAACGGCCCACCCACATCTGTCCACCTGCCTCGACCAGACTCGACACCGCGCCACGGTTGGCAACGCCCGGGGCGTGCTCGAGCAACTGACCCGTTGCCGTGGCTGGATCGACGATAGCCAGGTCACCTTGCTGCGTGCCGACCCAGATACGCCCGTCCGACGCCTCGAACAAGGCCTGCACGATGCGACCCGCCAGGCTGGCGCCGCCTCTGGCCGTCTTGCCCGAGAAAACGGGCTCAAAATGATCGCTGCCGGGTTGGCGGCGGCTCAAACCCGCCCAGGTGCCCACCCACAGTGTTCCCTGACGGTCGATCAGCAGTGCCTGCACCCGGTCATCGGGCAGGCCGCCCGGCTGGGTCGACTGCCGGTGGTGGGAAAAGCTGCCGCTGCGCGGATCGAAGCGATCGAGTCCGCCTCCTTCACTACCGACCCAGATGCCGCCGGCACTGTCTTCGACCAGAGCGCGAATGGTCGGCATCACGCCGCCGTTGTCGTTGCTGCCGCCAGTGAAGGAGGTGACGGTCTCGCTCGCCGGGTCATAGACCGTCAGTCCATCGGACTCGGTGCCGATCCACAGGCGGCCATCGCGTCCGGCCAGCAAGGCGCGGATCCAGCCCAGGTTGCGCGCGGCCGGGTCCGCCGTCTTGCGCTCCTGCGGGCGAAAGCGGTAGCCGTCAAAGCGAACCAGACCGTCGCCCGTCGCTATCCACAGGAATCCGGCGCGGTCCTGCGCCACCGTCGGCACCACGTAGCGCGGAATGATGCCGACACCGACCGACTCGAAGCGAGGCTCGAAAAGCGGGTTGTCGACATTCGGACAAGCCAGCGTATCGGCCAGGGCCGAAGTGGCGGCAATGAGGGCGACGAAGAGCAGCGGCAGAAGTCCCATTGCGCTACCTTCGTTGGCTGCGCTTACTGGCCAGGTGGCCTCGCCGGGATTGGGTGCAGCGATCTGGTCAACCAGTAGCCGACCGACAGTGCCAGCGCCAGTGCCGCCGTCGCATAGACGTAGTCCGGGCTGATTTCCTTGTAATCGAGGATGACGATCTTGCGCAGAACCGCCATGTAGGCGGTGGCGAGAACGATGTCGAGGTGCAGTCCGTCTTCCTGCAGGTAGCTGACAATGTTGACGAACACTTCGATGGCGATCAGCACGGCCATGAAGGCGCCGAAGGTGGCGAGAATGTCGCTGATTTCGAGCAGATAGTAGGGGTGCACGCTGACCCGGCTGTAGAGCACATAGACCACGTCGGCGACGCCCCACCAGATCACCAGGACCATCAGTACCGCCAGCACGCGCGCCGCATGGCGGATGCTGCCGCGCAGGTGGCGGATCAGCGGCTCGTCGGGAATGGCTTTCCCTGACGCTTCAGTGTCTGCTTCCTGGCCATTCATTGTTGCCTCCCATGATTCGAAAAACCTCCGTCCCGGTGAGCGTCGATGTCGTCGATCTGTTGTCCTTCGGCTCGCCGTGGGCATCCAGGCCCGCCATTATCGTCCACTGTCGCGGGCGTGGAAACGTTTTCCCAGGCACTTGCGTGCTTCGTCGAGAAACAGGAGCGTTGCCGCCACGGCCACCGCCAGTCCCCAGTCGCGCAAGCTTAGATCGACGGTATCGAAGACGCTCTGCGCGGGGCCCCAATGGACCACCAGCACCTGCAACGCGAGCACGCCGGCGAGCGCCTGCCAGAGCCTGCCGTTGGCGAAGAACGCGGCGTTGAAGGTGCTCCCCCGCTCGGCGCGGGCGTTGAAGACATTGAAGAACTGAAACAGCACGAAGGTGGTGAAGGCCAGCGTCAGTGCGTACGTCTGGTCGTGCGCGGTGAGCCCATGGCGGAACATGAACAGGGTGCCGACCATCATCGTCACGCCATAGAGCGCCAGGCGCAGCAAGCGGCCGCTGTCGAGGATCTGCGCGGTTTGCGATCGTGGCGGGTCGCGCATCAGGCCGGGGCGTGCCGGTTCGACGCCGAGCGTCATCGCCGGTGGGCCATCCATGATGATGTTGATCCACAGCAGGTGGATCGCCGTGAAAGGCGCGGGCCAGCCGAGCAGCGTCGCGGTAAGCACTGTGAGAAGGGCGCCGATGTTGGTCGACAGCTGGAAGCGCACGAACTTGACGATGTTGTCGTAGATCACGCGCCCTTCCTCGACGGCGCGGACGATGGTCGCAAAGTTGTCGTCGGTGAGGATCAGCGTCGCCGCCTCACGGGTCACCGCCGTACCGGTGATGCCCATGGCCACGCCGATATCGGCCGCCTTCAGTGCCGGCGCGTCATTGACGCCGTCGCCGGTCATCGCCACCACATGCCCGACGGCTTTCAGAGCGCGCACGATGCGCACCTTGTGGGTCGGCGAGACGCGCGCGAAGACGGCGATGGCGTTGATGCGCGCGGCCAGCGCCGCGTCGTCGAGCGCATCGAGTTCGGCGCCGCTGAGCACATCGCCGGTGAGGCCCAGTTCGCGGGCAATCGCCGCGGCGGTCGCCTTGTGGTCGCCGGTGATCATCCGGACCTGGACGCCGGCCTGGTGGCAGAGCGCGATCGCCGCCTTTGCCTCAGGTCGCGGCGGGTCCATCAGGCCGGCGAGGCCGAGGAAAGTCCACCCGCCGGCCCAGGCCATCAGATCGCCCGCCGGGTCGAATTCCTGGGCCGGAATGCGGCGCCGTGCCACCGCCAGAACGCGCAGCGCCTGGGCGGCCAGATCGTCGTTCCTGCTCTCGATGAGCTGGCGGGAGGCGGCGTCGAGCGCCTGCTCGCCGTTCGCGCTCAGCCAGCGGGAGGAGCGCGCGAGGAGAACGTCCGGCGCACCCTTGACGAGTACCTCAACCATTTCCCCGGCGTCGTGGAAGGTGGCCATGAACTTGTGCGCCGAGTCGAACGGGATTTCCGCAAGGCGCGGCCGCGCCTCCTGCTCGGCGGCGGGCGCCAGACCGCCCTTCTCGGCGAGGACCCATAGCGCGCCTTCGGTCGGGTCGCCGATCAACTGGCCGTCGCGGACGCGCGAATCGGTGCACAAGGCCATCGGCAGCAGCAAGGGGCGCAGATCGAGTCCGGGCGGCGCCTGCAGGCTGCCCTCGGCAAGATAGCCTTCGCCGCTGACTGAAAAGCCGTTGCCGGCAAACCAGCCGGCGCGGGCGGTCATCTGATTCAGGGTCAGGGTGCCGGTCTTGTCCGAACAGATCACCGTCGTCGAGCCCAGCGTTTCGACGGCGGCAAGCTTCTTGAGAATCGCCCGGTTCCTTGCCATGCGCCACATGCCGACGGCGAGAGTAACCGTCACCACCGCCGGCAGACCCTCGGGGATGGCGGCGACCGCCAGCGCGACGGCGGTCATTGCCGCCTCGGCCCACGCCTGGCCACGCAGGAAATCGACGACAAAGATGATCGTCACGACGCCGCCGGCGATGGCGGCCAGCTTCTTGCCCAGGGTGTCGAGCTGCCGCTGCAGCGGCGTTTCGCCCTCGGGCGCCTCGGCGATCATGCCGGCCAGTTTGCCCATCTCGCTGCGCATGCCGGTCTCGGTGATCAGCAGTTCGGCGCGACCGCGGGTGAGTACCGTATTCATGAAGAGCAGGTTCACACGATCGCCCAGCGGCAGATCTTCTCCGGCAAGTGCCGCGACGTGCTTGCCGACGGCGTGCGACTCGCCGGTCAGCGCTGCTTCCTCGGCCTCCAGGTTGTGCGCGACCAGCAGCCGGCCATCGGCCGGCACGCGGTCGCCCGCCTCGAGCAGGACGATGTCGCCGGGCACCAGTTGACTCGCGTCGATATCGGACACCAGCCCGTCGCGGCGCACCCGGGCGCGCGCCGCGAGCATCTGCTTGAGGGCCGTCAGCGTCCGCTCGGCACGATGCTCCTGCCAGAACCCGAGGCCGGCATTGAGCAGCACGACGACGAGGATCACCACCGCATCCTTGACGTCGCCGATGGCCCAGGCGAGCAGCGCCGCGAACACCAGCACGACGACCAGGAAGTTCCTGAACTGATCGAGGAACTTCAGCCAGAGGGGACGTGGGCGCGTCTCGCTGAGCCTGTTCTCGCCATGCCGGGCGAGCCGCTCGGTGACATCGGTCAGGCTCAGGCCGGCGACCGCATCGACAGCCAGCGCGTCGGCGGCGTCAGCGGCCGACAGGGTGTGCCACGGGCGAATTATCGGGTTCATGATTGCCTCGCCAGGGGATGCGGGCGCCGGTGACGCGCAGCAATGCGAGCGGCGAGCGGCGTCGCGGCGAGCGTTGGCCCGGTCATGCCGGCAGAGTTACAGGCTGCTCGAAAGCAAGAAAATTCCCACAGGCATGCGCTACCGATGGTCTCCATCAATGCTTGCTCCCAGTCAGAACTTGTCTCCGTTCAGCCTGCAGCGCCTGCGGAAGACAGAACTGCCTTTTCCGGCGAAGACGAAGGGCCGTGATTCCGACCGCTTCCCCTCGTCAGGACAGCGCCAGCTCTTCTGCGCCGGTTTCGGCGATCGGTGTCACCGTGACGGCGACATCGAGTTCGTGGTCGTCTCCGCCGAGAATGATGCCGCGCAGCGGCGAAACGTCGGCGAAATCGCGGCCCCAGGCCAGCGTGATGTGCTGGGTATCCGGCAGCAGGTTGTTGGTCGGATCGAAGTCCACCCAGCGACCGCCTTCGATTTCCGGGCAATACACCGACACCCAGGCATGCGAAGCGTCGGCACCGACCATTCTCGGTTGCCCGGGTGGCGGCTGGGTGAGCAGGTAGCCGCTGACGTAGCGCGCGGCCAGGCCCTGCGAGCGCAGGCAGGACAGCATCAGGTGCGCGAAGTCCTGGCAGACGCCACGTTTCTGCGCCAGCACCTCGAGTACCGGGGTGGCGACGGTGGTCGCTTCCGGGTCGAACTCGAACTCGTCGTAGATGCGGCTCATCAGTGCCTGGACGGCCTCCAGGACCGGGCGGCCGGGGGTGAAGCACTCGCGCGCATAGGTGGCGAACTCATGCTTGACCCGCACGAAAGGCGACTCGAACTGGAAGCGGCTGGCGTCGAGAAGGACCGGACGAGCGCCGTAGGCCAGCGCATCGCGCACCTTCTCCCAGGCTGGCGATGCGCACATGCAGGTCACCGACCTGACGGCGGAGCCGCTGCGACCAGCGGCCATCCGTGCCGCGGGCGCCGACGTTGCCAGCGTACCGGCGGGCAAGTGCGGCAGGACTTCGATGGTGCTTTCCGCGCGCACGGCGAGACTGCTGTGCGGGAACTCGATGGCCAGCTCGCGCACCGGATTGCCGAAGCTGTCGAAGCGCTCGCGCGTGGCGCTCACCTCGGGCTCGACCTTGATCCGGTGGGCCAGGCAACGCTGCCAGGAGCAGTCGCGCGGGGTCAGATGCAGCAACTGGCGCGACAGCGACACCGGGTTCTCGTAGGTGTAGATCGTTTCGTGCAGTACGTGGTAACGGGCGACGGGCAGGTTCACGGCGATCAGGAGGCGAGAGTGTAGTGGCTGACGTCGCTGACATGGCTGAAATGGCGCATCGCCAGGCGATCCGAGAGCGCTGCCCCGGCAAGCGCGATGTCGCCGAGGAGGTCCGCCAGATCGAGGCAGGGGTCGCAACTGCGGCAGTCGGTGAAGCTTTGTCCTTCGAAGCGTCCGAGGTCGAACATCTGCAGGCGCGCTAGCGCCGCCCGCAGCGCTTCCTCGCGCGGGCTACCGAGCAGGCGCGCCTGATTGTCCAGGTAGCGGATCAGGATCAGCAACTGGAAGGCCACCGAATGCGGGTTGCCCGCGTCGAAAACGATCAGGTCGAGTGCCGGCAGTACCTGCGGCTGGGTCATGTAGCGCGAACGATAGGTGATGATGCTGTCGGTCAGTTCGAGCAGCCATTCCAGGCTGCCCGGCGCGCGCGTCGAGTCGAGGCGCAGGAACTGGCCGATGGCATTGGCGAGGAAGATCAGCCGTTCGAGTCGCCTGCCGATGATCAGGAAGCGCCAGCCGTCGTCGCGGGTCATGTTGTCCATCGCAAAACCGGCCAGCGACGAGGAGGCGAGCAGCACCTGATCGAGAAAGGCCAGCGCTTCGCCGGGGTCCGGTCCGCCGCCTTCGTCCGCCGCCTTGCCGTAGCGCTGCAACTGTAGTTGCAGGCGATTGATGGTGTGCCAGTTGTCGACCGAGAAGCGCTCGCGCACCTGCCCGCCCACCCAGAGCAGACGGTGGATGTCGCCGGCCAGGCCGTCGCCCCACTCCTTGCCGCAGATGGCGCAGAGGAGTTGCGTCTCGCGCGATGCCGGGGCCTTCGCCACCACTTTCCTGGCGGCGCGGCTGTCGGCGGGCTCGTCTGTGGGCAGCAAGCGCAGCACGCGGCACAGATCGAGCGCGGAGATCAGGGCCGGCAGTGCGTCCGACCCCGCGTCGACGAGGCGCGCGAGGGCGACGCGCAGCAGGCGCGAGGTCTTGTCGCAGCGCTCGGCGTAGCGGCCGAACCAGAACAGGTTCTCGACCACCCGCGACGAGAGGTTGCGGCCGCCGCGCACGAGGTCGGCCTTGCCGACCGAGTGTTTGAGGAGACTGAAGGTATTGACCGCCTGCTCGGTGAGCACCCAGGTGTCCTTGCTCGAACCGCCGCGCTGCATCGAGATGATGCGCGCATTCGAAACGGCGGCGACGCGGGTCAGGCCGCCCGGCATGACCACGTGACCGGTTGGCGTTGCGGCGACGAAGACGCGCAGACCAACGCCGCGCGGCAGCAGACGCCGCTCGCCGTCCGTACCCCACGCCGGTGCCTGCGAGAAATTCACCAGTTCCTGGGCGACGTACGCCTGCGGCCTGGCGCGCAGGCGGGCGATCATTTCGTCGCGCTGGCTGCCGGCGAGTTCGTTGCCGAAGATCGGATCGAAGCGCTGCGAGGGGTAGGAGCCCTTGATCACCAGTTCGTCGAGGTGCTCGATGGTGAATTCGAGCGCGGCCCGTTCGCCACACCACCAGGTCGCCACCGACGGCATCGCCAGCGGCTCGCCGAGGAGCTTCTCGCAGGCACCGGGCAGGAATCCCGGCAGCGCCGCCGATTCCAGCAGGCCGCTGCCGAGCGCGTTGGCGACCAGAACGTTGCCGGCACGCACCGCCTGCAGCAGGCCGGGAATGCCGAGCGCCGAATCGCCGCGCAGTTCGAGCGGGTCGCAGTAGTCGTCGTCGAGCCGGCGCAGGATCGCATGCACCCGCCGCAGGCCGTTGAGCGTGCGCAGATAGACGCATTCCCGGCGCACCGTCAGGTCCTGCCCTTCGACCAGCGGGAAACCGAGATAGCGCGCCAGGTACGCGTGCTCGAAGTAGGTCTCGTTGTAGGGCCCCGGCGTCAGCAGCACGGTCAGCGGCGCCTCGCCGGTGCGCGGCGCCCAGGTGGCCAGGCTGTCCTGCAATTCGCGGAAGAACCAGGCGAGATGCTGCACGTGCAGGTCGCGGAACTGCTCGGGGAAAACGCGGCCGACGATGGTTCGGTTCTCGAGCGCATACCCGGCGCCCGAGGGCGCCTGCGTGCGGTCGGCGATCACCCACCAGCGACCGTCGGGCGAGCGCGCGAGGTCGGCAGCGTAAAGGTGGAGATAGGTGTCGCCAGCCGGCCGGATCCCCTGGCACGGCCAGAGGAAGTTGTTGTGACCGTAGACCAGCGCCGGCGGCAGCGTCCCGTCCTTGAGCAGTTCCTGCGGGCCATAGAGGTCGCCGAGCACGGCGTTGAGCAGGCGCGCGCGCTGGGTGACTGCACCGGCGAGCTCCTGCCACTCGGCCGCCGATAGGATCAAGGGCAGCGGATCGACCTCCCACGGCCGGTCGGCGCCCTTTGGATCGGCATAGACGTTGTAGGTGACGCCGTTCTCGAGGATGCGCCGGCGCACGTAATCGATGCGGTGCCGCATCTGCTCGGGCGTCGCCGTGTCCAGATGGGCCAGGAAAGGCTGCCACGACGGGCGAACGCTGCCGTCCTCGGCGAGCATCTCGTCGAAGCGATCGGTCTTCTTCAGGTAGTTGGACAGCAGGGGAGGTGGCATCAGGGACACGGGCGCTGGAGTTCAATCCTGCGCCGGGCTGTTGCAGGAGATCGCTGCAAGTCTAACGTAAACCGGAAGCCGAAACTCGCCGGCGCGGGCCGGCGAGGTGTCCCGCCAGACTTTGACGAGCGCGGCGGGACCCCTCCGTCGACGCCGCCGTCAGCGGCGGCAATGCTCAGGGCGTTCCGAACACCGCCTGCCACAGCGCGCTCACGGCTTCGCTGCGGCGGCTGACCGAGGCGCGTTCGACGCGCGCCCGGCGGCCGGCGTTGAGTCGCTGGACGTGCTGCATGCGGCGAAACTCGCGGTAGGCGCTGCGCACCGGTTCGGCGAGCCGGCTGGGGATCAGGCCGAGCTCGGCGGCGATGCCGAGCAGGGCGATGTTGCCGAGGTTGCCGCACAGCCTGGGGTGGCGGTGCGCGTGCCCGAGAACCAGGTACTGGACGATGAACTCGACATCGATGATGCCGCCGCGATCGTGCTTGATGTCGAAGCTGTCCTCGCTGCGCGAGGCGTGCTGGTCGAGCATGCGCTTGCGCATCGCCAGCACCTCTTCCCTGAGCTTGGCCAGGTCACGCGGCTGGCGCAGGATCTCGATGCGGATCGCCTCGAACTGCTCGCCGACGGCCGGGTCGCCGGCGCAGAAGCGGGCGCGCGTCAGCGCCTGGTGTTCCCAGACCCAGGCGTGCTGCAGTTGATACTCGCGAAAGGCGGCGATCGGACTGACCAGCATGCCGGAATCGCCGTTCGGGCGCAGGCGCAGGTCGACGTCGAAGAGCATGCCGGCGGAGGTCTGTGTCGACATCCAGGTGCTCATGCGCTGGCCCAGGCGCGCGTAGAGTTCGCCGGCATTGGCTTCGGGGTCGTCGTGCAGGTAGACCAGGTCGAGGTCGGAAGCGAAGCCGAGTTCCTTGCCGCCGAGCTTGCCGTAGCCGATGACGGCGAAGCGCGGCAGCTGCTCGGGATGCGGATGCCGGTGCTTGAGCTTCTGCCAGCAGAGATCCAGCGTCGTCTGCAGCATGATGTCGGCGAGCTCGCTGAGTCGGTCGGCAAGGTGCTCGACGGTGTGCAGGCCGGCGATGTCCTGCGCCAGGAAGTGGAAGACCTGGGCGTGGTGGGCTTCGCGCAGGATGTCCATTTCGCGTTCGGTGTCGCCGGCGTCCTGGGCCAGGCGTGCCTGCAGGTTGGTGCGGAACTCCTGCCAGTCGGTGCTGACGTCGAACATGCGCGAGTCGAGCAGTTCGTCGAGCAGGATCGGGTGGCGCGTCAGGTAATCGGCGGCCCACGATGAGCTGCCGATCAGCTCGGCGAGCTTCATCAGCGCCTGCGGGTATTGTTGCAGGAGAGCCAGGTAGGCGCCGCGGCGGCTGATCGTTTCCAGGAAATCGAGGCCGCGCCGCCAGGTGGCATCCGGCGTGTCGGTGGCGGCGGCGGCGTCGATCAGGCGCGGGCCGAGGGCGTCGAGGCGCTCGCGATTGCTGGCCGGCAGTTGCAGGTAGCGACTGCTGGCGCGAAAGCTGTGCAGACGCTCGAGCATCGCCTTCGGCTCGCGAAAGCCGAGCGTCGCCAGGGGTTCGAGCGAGTCGTCGCCGATCGCCGGTCCGTCCCAGATGCCGGCGAGCGGATGCGTGCCTTCCTCGGGTTCCGAGAAAACCTGCTCGAAGTGGCGAGCGACATTGGCCCGGTGCGCATCGAGAACGGCCAGGAAGGTCGTCCAGTCGGCAAAGCCCAGCGAAACGGCGATCTGCCGGCGCTCCGCGTCGCCCGCCGGCAAGCGGTGCGTCTGAGCGTCGTTCACGTATTGCAGCCGGTGTTCGAGGCGGCGCAGGAAGTCGTAGGCGGCCGCCAGTTCGCGCGCATGTTCGACCGGCAGCAGCCGGCGCTCGACGAGCAGTTCGAGGACCCGCAGCGTCGGTCGCGCCTGCAGCGCGGGATCGCGGCCGCCGCGAATCAACTGGAAGACCTGGGCGATGAACTCGATCTCGCGGATGCCGCCGGGGCCCAGCTTGATGTGCTCGGCCATTTCCTTGCGCGCCACCTCGCGGCGGATCTGCGCGTGCAGGGCGCGCATGGCATTGATGGCGCCGAAGTCGAGATACTTGCGGAAGACGAAGGGGCGGCCGATGTCCTGCAGCGCCGCGACCCATTCGGGCTGCAGATTGACGCCTTCGTTCATCACCCTGGCCTTGATCCAGGCGTAGCGCTCCCATTCGCGACCCTGCGCGATGAAGTAGTTCTCGAGCGACCCGAGCGAACCGACGAGAGCTCCGGAATCGCCGTTCGGCCGCAGACGCATGTCGACCCGGAAGACCTGGCCATCGCCGGTGGAATCCCCGAGGGCGCCGATCAGGCGCTTGCCGAGGCGCAGGAAGAAATCGTAGTTGTCGATGCGCCGGCCGGCGCCGGCCGTCTGCCCTTCCTCGGGGTAGATGAAGATGTAGTCGACGTCCGACGAGACGTTGAGCTCGCGTCCGCCCAGTTTGCCCATGCCGACCACCAGCAGGCGTTGCGGCTTGCCGCCGCTGTCAAGTGGCTCGCCGAACTGTTCCGCCAGTTGCCGATGCAGGAAGTCGAGGGCGAAGTTGGTGGTGATGTCAGCCAGTTGGGTCATGCTTTCGACGACTTCAGCCAGTGTCGCCACTCCGCCGAGGTCGCGGACGATCAGCGTCGCCATCACGCGCTGGCGCAGGCGGCGTAGTGCCCGCTTCAGTTCGTCATCGCTCGCCGGTGCGTCAGCGGCGAGCAGGCTGTGCATCTGCTCTGTGGTCAGCGCTCGCCCGGCGTGCTCGGCGAGCCAGGCGGCGATCCCGGGTCGGGCGGCGAGCAGATTGCGCAGATAGGGACTGTGTGTCTGAGCCGCCGCCCACGGGGGAGCGAGCGTGGCGGTCTGTGGGTTGCGGGGATCGACGGTGGGTTCCATTCGGCTCTCGTTCTCTGACCGTTCGCCGCGCGATGCATCGTCGGCGCTGATGAGTGAAGGCAAAGCCGCTACAATGGTCGCTTGCAGCGGCATCCCAATTATCCCGATATTCTAGTGACGGCGACCGTCTGTTGGCAAAAGTCTGTTCCAGGTGGCCGCCACTGATGCGGCAGGAGGACTTGCGCCCGGCGCTCTACCACCGCTTGCACTGGCTCGTGCCCATCGCTTCGCATCGGGTGGCACGCGCGATCTGGCGCTTCGTGGTGCGCGCCTTCTGGGTGTCCTATTTCGGTTTCGTTCTGCTTGTGCTGGCGCTGCGCTATCTCGTCTTGCCGAATATCGAGAGCTATCGGCCCGAGATCGAGCGCCAGCTCAGCGTCGGGCTCGGGCTGTCGGTTGTCATTGGCAAGATTGAGGCCAGCTGGGCCGGCCTCAATCCTGACCTGATCCTCTCCGACGTGCGCATTGCCGATGCACAAGGGCAGCCGGCACTGGCCTTTACGCGTGTCGAAGGCGTTCTCTCCTGGTCGTCGATTCCGCACTGGCAGTTGCGCCTGGGCTTGCTGCAGATCGCCGAGCCAACCCTGCATCTGCGCCGCGACGTGGACGGCCGCTTCTATGTCGCGGGGATCGCGGTCAGCCAGGATGGTGGCGACGGTAGCGTGGCGGACTGGATACTGGCGCAGCGACGCATCCGGGTGGAGGGGGCGACGGTGGTCTGGGAGGACGCCAAGCGAGAGGCCCCGCCACTGATTCTCGAAGACGTCGACTTCGCCCTCGACAACAATGGGCGACAGCATCGGTTCGGCCTGACCGCCATGCCGCCTGCCGAATTCGCCTCCCGAATCGATCTGCGCGGCGATTTCCGCGGCAGGAGTATCGAGCAGGCACAGTCCTGGCAGGGTCAGGCGTTTGTCCAGATCGACTACGCCGATCTGGCGGTGTGGCGTGCCTGGCTCGACTACCCGCTTGCCTTGCCACATGGCCGCGGTGCCGTGCGCGCCTGGGCGGGCTTTGCCGACGGCGGCTTGCGCGACCTGACCGCCGACTTCTCGCTGCACGATGTTAACCTGCGCCTGGCGAAGGACCTGCCGGAGCTCGACCTGGAGCGCATGTCGGGTCGGCTCGGCGCCCGTTTCCTGCCGGCCGGGATGAGCGTCGACGGTCGTCAAGTGGAACTTCTGACGCGTCGGCCGCGCGGCGAGCATGCTGAATCGGCGCCGGCCATTCACGTCGCACCAATGGATTTTCATCTTGACTGGCAACAGACGACCGGCAGCACGTCAGTGCGTGGCAACGCGACGGCCAACGTTCTCGATTTGGCCGCGTTTGCCGGGTTGGCGACGCATCTGCCGCTGGCCGGCGGAGCGCGCCAGTTGCTGAGCGATCTCGCGCCGCGTGGCCGCATCGACGAGCTGCGCGCCGCTTGGGACGGCAACGGCGACGGCTTGCAGACTTACTCCCTAAAGGCGCGCTTCGAGGATCTGGCGTTGCGGCCCAGGGCTTCCTTTCCGGGAGCGTCCGGGTTGTCGGGTTCGCTCGAGGCAAGCGAGCAGGGTGGCAGTGCCAGCTTGCGCGCGAAGAAGGTCAACATCGAGTTGCCGACGGTCTTCCCGGAGTCGTCCATCGCGCTGGATACGCTCAACGCCGAGGGCAAGTGGAAGATCAGCCAGGGCAGGATCGATGCCGAACTCGCGCGCGCCGAGTTTGCCGGGCCCGACGCTGCCGGCTCGGCACATGGGACCTTTCGCCACACCGGCGACGGGCCCGGCAGCATCGACCTTGCCGCCGCTCTCACGCGCGCCGATGCGCGCGCTGTCTGGCGCTACCTGCCGGGTGCCATAAACACCGACGCGCGTCACTGGGTGCGCGATGCCCTGAAGAAGGGGGCGGCCAGCGAGGGGAAGCTGGTTCTCAAGGGAGATCTGGCGAACTTTCCGTTTCTCGACAAGCGGCAGGGGCAGTTTCTGGTGACCGTCAAGGCGAACGACGTGACGCTGGACTACGGGACCGGCTGGCCGATCATTACCGGTATCGACGCGGATCTTCGTTTCGAGGGGAACGGCATGGTCGTCGATGCTCGGCGTGGCGCCATTCTTGGCGCCAGCCTGTCACAGACCCGCGCCGAGATTCCCGATTTCGATGCGCCGGTGTCGACGCTGAAGATCAAGGGCCGTGCCGAGGGAGAGACTGCCGAGTTTCTCAAGTACATCGTGCAGAGTCCGGTGGCTGCCCAGATCGACCATTTTACCGAGAACATGAGTGCCGGCGGCAAGGGCCGGCTCGATATCGGACTGGTGATTCCCCTTGAGGAAGCGCGTCTGGGCGAGTCGAAAATCGAGGGAACGTACGTCTTCCTGGCCAACGACGTGACTGTCGATGCGGCGCTGCCGCCGCTGCGACAGGTCAATGGCAGTCTGCATTTCTCCGAGAAGGATCTGCGGATACCGGAAATCAACGCCGTGCTCTTCGGTGGCCAGGTCAAGATCAAGGGCGGGGCGCAGGGCGGCAAGGTCATGGTGCTTGCCAACGGCTCGCTGGGCATGGACGAGTTGCGCCGTCGCCTCGAACTGCCGCTGCTCGACGCCTTGAGCGGAACCGCCGCCTATCGTGTCGAGGTGAGCAGCAAGAAGCGCAATGTCGAACTGGTCGTGGACTCGAACCTCGTCGGTGTCGCGTCGACCCTGCCGGCGCCGTTCGCCAAGAGCGCCAGTGAGGTGCTGCCGCTGCACTTCGAAAGCGCCGTCGTGCCGGCCGTGCCGCCGCGCAGCGGTCAGCCGGTGGCGCGCGACCAACTGCGCGCTACCCTCGGCAGCATACTGAGCATGCAATTGATCCGGCGCAAGCAGGGTGACGACAGCCAGCTCGAACGCGGTGCGATCATGATTGGTCGCCCGTTGGGCGCGCTGCCGGAGCGCGGCATCAACGTCGGCGTCACCACCAGGAGCATCGATCTGGACTCCTGGCAGGCCGTGCTGCGCGGCAGCGGCAAGGCCGGCGGATCGGCTTCGTCGCCCGCTTTGCCGTTGAACGTCGATGTCAAGGCCGACGAACTGCTGCTCCTCGGCAAGTACTATAACGACGTCACGGCGGCGGTTGCCGGTGCGGCGCCGCTATGGCGGGGGACGCTGCAGTCGCGCGAGGCGGCCGGCAGCTTTCAGTGGGATGGTACCGGCGCCGGAAAACTGGCGGCGCACTTCAGGAAATGGCGTCGCCCCGACAAGGAGAGCGCGAGCAGCCAGCCGTCCGAGGTGCTCAAGGAATTGCCGGCTCTCGATGTCGTCGTCGATGACTTCGTCATCGGCGCGCGTCGTTTCGGGCGCCTCGAAGTGCAGGCCCACAACGACGGCGGTATCTGGCGGCTCGACAAGGTCGACATCGTCAACCCGTTCGGCAGGCTGTCGGGCAGCGGGCAGTGGCAGCTCGCCAGCGGCAACCGCACGCAGCTCGACTTTGCCCTGGTCAGCACCGACGCCGGCAAGTTGCTCGATCGGCTGGGCTACCTCGGTGCCGTACGCGGTGCCAGCACCACGCTGGAGGGCAAGATCGGCTGGAACGGATCGCCGACCGCGCTGGACTACGCCACCCTCAGCGGCGACATGAAGCTCGATGTGGGCAAGGGGCAGTTCGTCAAGCTCGATCCCGGCGCCGCCGGCAAGCTGCTCGGCCTGATCAGCCTGCAAGGCCTGCCGCGTCGCCTGTCGCTTGATTTCGGCGATGTGTTCAGCGAGGGCTTCGCTTTCGACAGTATCAACGGGAAGATGACCGTCAAGGACGGCTTGATGCGTACCGACCGCTTGCAGCTGGACGGCCCGTCGGCGCGCGTCGTGATGCGCGGCGAAGCCGACCTGAAACACGAGACGCAGCGCCTGAACGTCACCGTGCAGCCTGAACTGGGCGGCAGTGCCGCCCTGGGCATCGCCGTCGTCAACCCCCTGGCCGGCGTTGCCACCCTGCTGGCGCACAAGGTGCTGCAGAATCCGCTCAACAAGATCTTCAGCTTCGAGTACCTGGTGACCGGCAAGTGGGACGATCCCAAGGTCGAGAAGGTCTCCGCGTCGGCCGTTCCGGCGGGGCCCACTCCGTGAACCCGAATTCCGACAGGAGCCAGCCATGAATCTGACTACAGGTGCTTTGCCGGGCGACTCGCAGAAGGTCGCTCGCCTGCGTGTTGCGGCGGTGCAGATGGTGTCGACCCCGCGCGTCGACGAGAACCTGCGTGTTGCCGCCGGCCTGATTGCCGACGCCGTCGCGCAGGGCGCCGAACTGGTCGCCTTGCCCGAATACTTCCCGATCATGGGCATGACGGATGGCGACAAGGTTGCGGTGCGCGAGTCGGATGGCCGCGGACCAATCCAGGACTTCCTCTCGGCGACGGCACTGGCGCATCGAATCTGGCTGATCGGCGGCTCGCTTCCCCTGTGGAGCCGGCACGCCGACAAGGTCCTCAATTCGAGCCTGGCGTACAATCCGCAGGGCGAGCGGGCTGCCCGCTACGACAAGATCCACCTCTTCGGATTCCGCCAGGGTAGCGAAAGCTACGACGAAAGCGCGACGATAGAGGCCGGTCGCCAGGTGGTGGCGTTTGCCACGCCTTTTGGACGCATCGGCCTGTCGATCTGCTATGACCTGAGATTTCCGGAGCTTTACCGGGCGTTTGGTGTCACAGACTTGCTGGTGATTCCGGCGGCCTTCACCGAGACGACCGGCCGGGCGCACTGGGAAATCCTGCTGCGCGCCAGGGCGATCGAAAATCAGTGCTATGTGCTGGCTGTCGCCCAGGGTGGCCAGCACGAGAACGGGCGCGAGACACATGGTAACAGCATGCTCGTCGATCCCTGGGGGAACATCATCGATCGCAAGCTGAAGGGGCCGGGAATCGTCATCGGCGACCTCGAGCGAGGGCGTCTAGACGAAGTCCGCGACAGTCTGCCCGCGCTCGCCCACCGCGTCATGTAAACGGCATTTGAGCGACAGCCCAAGGGCAGCCAACACGGATATCCAATGAACAGACAAGCCGCAACCCTCCTCGCGCAGGCCCAGAAGACCCTGCTGACGCCCTATGGCCTCGACGTTGCCGACCTGACGAAGGTCTTTGGCAAGATCATGGTGCATCAGGTCGATTATGCCGACCTCTATTTCCAGTACACCCGTTCCGAGGCCTGGAGTCTCGAGGAAGGGATTGTCAAGGCCGGCAGCTTCAGCATCGACGAGGGGGTCGGCGTGCGTGCCCTGTCGGGCGAGAAGACTGCTTTTGCCTATTCGGACGACATCAGCGCTCAGGCGCTCGGCGATGCCGCCGGCGCGGTGCGGGCGATTGCCGTTGCCGGCCAGCAGCGGCGCGTTCCGGCACTCAAGAAACGGAGCGGGCATGCCTTGTACGTGCCGCACGACCCACTGGCATCGCTCGACGCGGCCAGCAAGGTGAGCCTGCTCGAGCGGCTCGAGGCGATGGCGCGCGCCGAGGATTCGCGCGTGACGCAGGTCATGGCCCACCTCGCCGGCGAGTACGAGGTCGTCCTGATTGCCGGTAGCGACGGTCGACTGGCTGCCGACATCCGGCCGCTGGTCCGCGTTTCGCTGACCGTGATCGTCGAGGAAAAAGGGCAACGCGAGCAGGGCTCGGCGGGTGGCGGCGGCCGCACCGACTACGGCTACTTCACCGACGCCATGCTCGCCGGCTACGCACGCGACGCGGTGCATCAGGCGGTGACCAATCTTGTGGCTCGCCCGGCGCCGGCCGGCACCATGACGGTCGTCCTGGGTTCCGGGTGGCCCGGCATCCTCCTGCACGAGGCGGTCGGGCACGGACTGGAGGGTGATTTCAACCGCAAGGGTAGTTCGACCTTTGCCGGTCGCGTCGGCAGCCGCGTTGCCGCGCCAGGCGTTACCGTCATCGACGACGGCACGATCGCCGAACGGCGTGGTTCACTGAATATCGACGATGAAGGGAATCCGACGCAGCGTACGGTGCTGATCGAGGATGGCATTCTGCAGGGTTATCTGCAGGACGGCCTCAACGCACGCCTGATGGGTGTCGCGCCGACCGGCAATGGCCGCCGCGAGTCTTTTGCCCACCTGCCGCTGCCGCGCATGACCAACACCTCGATGTTGAACGGCGACAAGAGCGTCGAGGAAATCATCAAGTCGGTCAAGAAGGGAATCTACGCGGTCAATTTCGGCGGCGGACAGGTCGATATCACCAACGGCAAGTTCGTCTTTTCGATGTCCGAGGCCTATCTGATCGAGGATGGCAAGGTCGGTGCACCGGTCAAGGGCGCGACGCTGATCGGCAGCGGGCCGGAGGCGATGACGCAGGTGTCGATGATTGGCAACGACACCCGTCTCGACCCGGGTGTCGGGACCTGCGGCAAGGACGGGCAGAGCGTGCCGGTGGGCGTTGGCCAGCCCACCTTGCGCATCGACGGCCTGACGGTCGGCGGTACGGCGTAGTTCGCGCTCCGCGCAGCTCCAGCAGTTCGCCGGGCCCCCCAATACAGGCGTTGCGCGAGCTCTTGAGTGGGCGGTGCGAGTATTGAGGGGCGCTTGGCTCTTCCCGAGTACGGCGCGCAAGTCTGGCGCGGCTTATAATTCGCCGCAATCGTCGCTGTCGACCGGATTTTCCCATGACCCAAGTCTTCTCGAAGTTGTCCGCGGCACTGCTGCTGTTCTCGTGCTTCTTGCTGGCTGGCGCCGACGCTGCCGCTCTGGCAGCCGAAGAGAAACACGGCAGGGAGGCGACCCTGCACTACCACTTCCGGCCGATCGTCACCTTGCGGACGAGTCTCGTCGGTGCGAGCGCGGAGGATCGCGTGCGCCGCAGCCTGCTCCGCATCGAAAGTCTGACACCGAGCCAGATGGCGCAGCCGATCGAGCGGACGCCGTTTACCGTCGACGGTAAACGGGGGATCAGCCTGCACATCGGGCAGACAGTGCTCTTCAACGTCCTCGAAGGTGACCTCGACCCCGAGGAGAGGATTTCGCTTGAGGAAGCGGCGCAGCGGGCTGCTCAGGAACTCGCCGTTGCGCTGGAGGCGGCTGCTGCGCAGGGGCGTCCGCGAGTTCTCCTGACGGGAATAGGTCTGGCATGCCTTGCCACGGCAGTCGCCATGACCCTCTTCTGGCTGATTGGTCGTGCGAGGACCGTGCTGGTCGTTCGCCTGGAGCACTTCATCGATGCCCACAGCACTTCAAACAGGGTGCGCTGGGCGCGCCACGGCTGGCTGCTGGTGCAGCGGGTCACGCAACTGGTCATGGGTTTTCTCTGGCTGACCGTCGCTTATCTCTGGTTGACCTTCGTGCTGGCGCGATTTCCGCTTACGGAGCCGCTTGGCGACCGCCTCACCGAGTTCCTTTTCGGTCTGTTGGACACGCTCGGCACCGGCCTCGTGCATGCCATGCCGGCGTTGACGACGGCACTGATCATCCTGTTCCTCACCAAGGCCTTCAACGAAGCCCTCGGCAATTTCTTCAGGGCAGCCAAGGAAGGCCGAGTACAGGTTCCCGGCCTGCACCCTGAAACGGTGACGGCCACCCATCGGATCGTCTCGATTCTCGTCTGGGGACTCGGTATCGCCATCGCCTACCCGTTCATCCCGATGTCCGACAGCGACGCCTTCAAGGGCCTGTCGGTGATGTTCGGCTTCATGCTCACGCTCGGTTCCGCGGGGATCGTCAACCAGTTGATGAGCGGGCTGGTGCTGGTCTATTCGCGCGCGCTTTCGGTGGGCGACTTCGTCGATCTTGGCGAGACGGTCGGCGTGGTGAGCGAGGTCGGCGCGTTGTCGACCAAGATCATCAACATGCGCAACGAAGAAGTGACGATTCCGAATGCGGTTCTCGTCAGCAGCCCGATCAAGAACTACTCGCGCCTGGCCGGGGCGCGCGGCACGCTGGTGTCGACGAAAGTGACGATCGGCTACGACACTCCGTGGCGGCAGGTGCATGCGATGCTGATCGCCGCCGCCCAGCAGACTCCCGGCTTGCGAACGACTCCCAGCCCCTTCGTCTATCAGCGCAGCCTCGCCGACTGGTACGTCGAGTACGAGCTTTTCGCGCACATGGACAAACCGCTCGAGCGCGTGCCCGTGCTGTCGGCCCTGCATGCCAACATCCAGGACCAGTTCAATACCTATGGCGTACAGATCATGTCGCCGCACTTCGTTGTCCAGCCGTCCGGCAACGTCGTCGTGCCGCCCGAAAACTGGCGTCCGGCGCCGGCAGCCCCGGACACTCCGCACAGCGAGAGCTGAGACCCACGCCGCACCGCGGACCCTTTCCCGGGCTCCGCGGACTCCTGCCGCTGCGCGCCTTCCCAGGATTTTCCGATGCTCAGCTTCGCCGTTACCGTCTTCCTGTCAGCCTTTCTGCTGTTCCAGATCCAGCCGATCGTCGCCAAGATGATCCTGCCGTGGTTCGGTGGCTCCTCGTCGGTGTGGAGCATCTGCCTGGTTTTCTTTCAGGCCGAACTCCTGCTCGGTTATCTTTATGTACATCTGCTGCACGAGTCACTTTCGCCGCGGCGTCAGAACCTTGTGCATGGCGCACTGCTGCTGCTGAGTCTGGCGACGCTGCCGGTGATCGCCAGTCCGGCGGCGCAGGGGTCCGGGTTCGAGAATCCCACCTGGAACGTCCTGATCGTGCTCGCCGCCACAGTCGGCATGCCGTATCTGTTGCTGTCGACCACCGGGCCGCTGATGCAGGCCTGGTATGCGCGGTCGTTCAACAGCTTGATGCCCTACCGCTTGTACGCTCTCTCGAACCTGGCATCCATGGTCGCGCTGCTGAGCTATCCGGTGCTCGTCGAACCGTATTTTCCCGTTCGCTATCAGGGCTTGATCTGGTCGGTCGGCTATGCTTTGTTCGTTGTCGCCTGTCTGGGCAGTGCCTGGCAGTCATGGCAGGGTGTGGCGAGCGAGCGCGAAAGGACGGCGAGCCCCCCTGAGTCGACGCCTCGTCCTCCCTGGCGAGAGTGTCTGCTCTGGGTGGGTCTGGCGATGACCGCATCGATCCTGCTGCTGGCCATCACCCGGCATCTGACGCAGGACGTCGCGCCAGTGCCATTCCTGTGGGTGCTGCCGCTCAGCATCTACCTCCTGAGCTTCATTCTCTGTTTCGACGCGCCGCGCTACTACTATCGGCCGGGATTCCTGTGTGCGCTGCCGGTCGCCTTCGTGGCTCTCGACCAAGTGGTCGACAACCGCGGCATGTCGGTGCCGGCTCTGGTCGCGCTGCTGTCGGTCTCCTTGTTCGTCTTCTGCATGGTCTGCCACGGTGAACTGGTCAGGCGCCGGCCGCCGGTCCGTCACTTGACGCTGTTCTATCTGATGCTTTCGATCGGCGGTGCTCTCGGCGGCTCCTTCGTCGGGCTTCTCGCTCCAGCGCTGTTCAACGCCTATTTCGAGTTGCCGATTGGCCTGTTTCTCTGCGGCGCACTGGTGATCATCGTTCTCTGGCGTGAGCTCAAGCCGATGTGGCGCTGGTTGGCGCTTCTCGCCCTGCTCGCCTACGGCATCCGTCTGGGCGGGATCTCGGTCGATTACGTCGCCGATTACCGACGCGTTCTGCGCAACTTCTACGGCCAGCTGCGTGTCTCCGACGTCACTTACGAAGGACTGGGCGTCAGGCGGGCGATCTACCACGGCCGGATCAACCATGGCGAACAGTTCCTGGCGGTCGAGCACCGCCGACGGCCGACGGCCTACTATTGCGAGCTGTCGGGAATCGGTCAGGCAATTCGCAGCCTTGCCGGCGAGCAGCCTCGGAAGATCGGCATTCTTGGCCTGGGCGCCGGCACGCTGGCCACCTATGGTCGACGCGGTGATGAAATGCGTATCTACGAGATCAACGAGCAGGTCCTCGACCTGGCGCGCGAGGACTTCACCTACCTCGCCGACAGCGCGGCGCGGATCGTCCCGGTGCTCGGTGATGGTCGTCTGATGCTCGAGCGCGAGCCCGCACAGAACTACGATCTGTTGGCCATCGACGCCTTTTCCGGCGATTCGATCCCGACCCATCTGCTCACCCTCGAAGCCATGCAGGCCTACCTGCGGCAACTGAAGGACGACGGTGTGCTGGCGATACATGTTACCAATCGGTACCTCGATCTGCGACCTGTGGTCGCCGGTGCCGCCGCACAACTGGGCAGGACTGCCCTGATTGTCGATCTGGACCCGGATGACGGCGATCGCTTCTGCCGCCACTCGGTGTGGGTTCTGCTTGCCCAGCCCGAGCGAGCGGCGCAACTGGCGAAGGCGATGACGAAGGTCGAGCCGCTCCTTCCGCGGCCCGGCTTCAAGGTGTGGACCGATGATTTCTCCAATCTGTTGAACATTTTGAAGTAGGCCGTCCCGATGATCCGCTTTGCCACTACCGTTTTCCTGTCGGCCTTTCTGCTCTTCCAGATTCAGCCGATCATCGCCAAGATGATCCTGCCGTGGTTCGGCGGCGCCTCGTCGGTCTGGAGCGTCTGCCTGGTCTTCTTCCAGGCCGAGTTGCTGCTCGGCTATCTATACGTTCACCTGTTGCACGAGTCCTTGTCGCCGCGGCGCCAGAACCTGCTGCATGCCGCCCTGTTGGTGCTGAGTCTGGCCACCCTGCCGGTAGTTGCCAACCCGACTTGGGCGGCGACTCTGGAAAGCCCGACCTGGGGCGTTCTCGTCGTCCTTGCCGCGGCCGTCGGTATGCCCTATCTGCTGCTCTCGACCACCGGGCCGCTGATGCAGGCGTGGTACGCACGCTCGTTCGCGACGGTCATGCCGTACCGGCTGTATGCCCTGTCGAACCTCGCGTCCATGCTCGCCCTGCTGAGCTACCCGGTACTCGTCGAGCCGTATTTTCCGGTGCGCGATCAGGCGCTGGGTTGGTCGGCCGCCTACGTCGTGTTCGTGCTCGTGTGCCTCGCCAGCACCTGGTTGTCGTGGCAGCGGGCAGCCAGAGAGGAGATCCGGCCGACAACCACCAGCGACGAGCCGGCGCCACCTCCGGCGTGGGGTGAGTGTCTGCTCTGGGTTGGCCTGGCGATGACCGCTTCGATCCTCTTGCTGGCCATGACCCGCCAGTTGACGCAGGATATCGCCCCCGTGCCTTTCCTGTGGGTGCTGCCGCTCAGCATCTATCTGCTGAGTTTCATCCTCTGTTTCGACGCCCCACGCTATTACTACCGGCCAGGGTTCCTGCTGGCCCTGCCGCTTGCCTTCCTGGCCGTCGATAGGGTACTCACGGGCAGCAGCCTGCCGGTGCCGATTCTGGTCGCTCTGCTGGCGCTGTCGCTGTTCGTCTTCTGCATGGTCTGCCACGGCGAACTGGTCCGCAGGAGACCGGCCGTACGCCGTCTGACCTTGTTCTACCTGATGCTCTCGATAGGCGGAGCCTTGGGTGGAACCTTCGTCGGCCTGCTCGCCCCGGCGATCTTCAACGCCTATTTCGAACTCCCGATCGGCCTGTTTCTGTGCGCGGCGCTGGTGATCGTCGTTCTCTGGCGCGACCTGCAGTCGCGGTGGCGGTGGCTGCTTCTGGCGGCGCTGCTGGTCTACGGCTATCGTCTCGGCGATATCTCGGTCGATTACGTCAAGGAGTACCGACGCGTCTTGCGCAACTTCTACGGCCAGTTGCGCGTCATCGACGTCAGCGACGGCGACTTGGGCGTCAAGCGCAAGATGGTGCACGGCGTCATCTATCACGGTGAACAGTTCCTTTCGCCGGCGTTGCGCCGGCGACCGACCGCGTATTTCTGTGAGCTGTCGGGCATCGGCCAGACATTTCTTGGCCTGGCCGGCGATCAGCCCCTGAAGATCGGCGTCCTCGGCCTGGGAGTCGGAACGCTTGCCAGCTATGGCCGCAGTGGGGACGAAATGCGCATCTACGAGATCAACGAGCAGGTGCTCGATCTGGCGCGCAGCGAGTTCACCTACCTCGCCGACAGTGCCGCGCGGATCGTTTCGGTACTCGGCGATGCCCGTCTGATGCTCGAGCGCGAGCCAACCCAGAACTTCGACCTGCTGGTGATGGATGCCTTTTCCGGGGATTCCGTCCCCACCCACCTGTTGACCATCGAAGCGATGGAGGGCTATTTCCGCCACCTGAAACGCGACGGTGTGCTTGCTGTCAACATCAGCAACCGCTATCTCGATCTTCGACCGGTGGTCGCCGCGGCGGCCCATCGGCTCGGTCGGACCGCGCTGATCATCGAAGCCAGACCGGATCCGGGCGACCGCTTCTGCCTGTACTCGGTCTGGGTGCTGGTCGTGACACCCGAGGGCCTGGCGAGGCTGCCGGAGGAGATGAGAAGTGCCGAGAGGCTCGTACCCCGCCCCGGGTTCAGCGAGTGGACTGACGGCTTCTCGAATCTTCTCGGCATCCTGAAGTGAAGGGTGCGGCGACCGATCGGCAGCGGTAGACCTTCGATTGACGGTGCTTGATGGCGCGACATATACTGAAATCGGCGCTGTTGAGTTTCCTGTGCTTTCTCTTCTGGAGGAACGTCCATGCTGCCGCTGATTCCACTGGCTCTCTCCATCGTTCCCGAACTCATCAAGATGATTGCCGGCGACAAGGCCGGCGCGGTCGCCACTACGGTGGCGAACGTCGTGCAGGAAGTCACCGGAACTCCCGATGCGGCCGAGGCGCAGCGCAAGCTGGCCGCCGACCCGGCGCTGGCGGCGCAGTTGCGCGTGCGTCTTGCCGAAATCGCGCTGGAGACGCAGAAAGCGATGGACCTGGCGGCCGAGCAGCAGCGGCAGGCCGAGCTCGCGGCGATCCAGAAGGCGCTGGAGAATACGCAGGGCGCGCGCAGTACGATGGTGGACCTCGTCAAGTCCGGCAGCGCCATCGCCTGGGGCGCGCCGCTGGTCTCGGCAATCGTCACCGCTGGCTTCTTCATCTTCCTGATCGTCTTGATCCATACGGACCTCAGGGACAATCCGACGGTCGCCAACGTCATCAACATCACCGTTGGTGCGCTGGCCGCGGCCTTTGCCACGGTCGTGAATTTCTGGCTTGGGTCTTCGCAGGGGTCGCGCGACAAGGATGCGACCAATCGCTCACTCCAGGAAGCTGCGCTCAACCTGACGGCGTCGACGGCGGATCGGACCGAGCGTGCCGTGCAGGCGATTGCCGCGGCGGGGACGGCAAAGCAGGCCGCGCCGGCGGCGCCGACCGGCGACGCGAAGTTCGACAAGTGCTTGGCAGTGGTTCTCGATAGCGAAGGGGGCTTCAGTGACCACCCGCGCGATCGCGGCGGCGCCACCAATCTGGGCATCACGCTGCGTACCCTCGCCGACTGGCAGGGGCTGAAACTCGACGAACTCACCGCTGCCGACAGGGACAAGTTGCTTGCCGATCTCAAGGCGCTCACCCGTCGGGAGGCGGCCGAAATCTACCGCGCCAACTACTGGCTGCCGATGCGCTGTGGGGATTTGCCCGCAGGGATCGACCTGATGGTTTTCGACTTCGGCGTCAATGCCGGCTCGCGCCGGTCGGTGAAGCTGTTGCAGCGGGCAGCCGGGGTGACCGACGATGGCTCGGTCGGACCCAAGACGCTGGCGGCGGTGATGGCCGCCGATCCGCTGGCGATGATTGCCGAGATGGCGGACGAAAGGCTCGCCTACTATCGGTCGCTCGATAACTTCGATGCCTTCGGCGTCGGTTGGACCAATCGGACGCAGCAGGTCAGTGCTCTGGCGAGGGCGATGTCGGGCTGAGCGGCGCTTGCGTTACTGTTACTTCTTGTCCATTTCGCGCGCTGCCCGAATCATGTCCGCGTCAAGGACGGCAGTGTCGGTTCCATAGCAGCGGGTCATCTCGATTTCCTCGAACAGCGGCGCCTCGGCGCTGCGCTCGGCATGCGCAGACGTGCTCGCGCCGTAACGCTGCCCTTTCCAGCGGGCGATCATGATCTCCTGCTCCGTCAGCCCGGTCTTCATGCCAGCCGGGATGTCTGCACCAAGCTCGATGAGAACCTTGACGACTTCGTTGCGGCTGCCGCGAACAGCCATGGACAATGGGGACGTCGCTTGCGAGTTGTCCGGCAGGTTGACCTTGGCGCCGCGACTTACCAATTCGCGGACGATGTCGGCGTAGCCCATGAAGCAGGCGACGCCAAGCGGCAGGCCAGGGTCGCCGCGACCGTCGTCGATCTCGACTGAAGTGCCGGCATCAAGTACCGCCCGGACATCTTGAAGGCGGCCTGTTCGTATGGCTCTGAGCAGGTCAATGGCAGCGTTCACAATCGTTCTCCGATAAAGGCAACTTCAAGGCCGCAAGCGCTACAGCGTGTCGGTCCCGCCGGCAACCGCCGGCCGGCAGCGGAATCAGGTCAGAGGCTGGTCGCTGACGATAACGCCGTCGCCGTCAGCATAGATCCACTCCCCCGGTCTGAACGTCACGCCGCCGAAGCTTACGGCCAGATCGCGCTCGCCGACCCCCTTCTTGACACTCTTCAGGGGGTGCGTGGCGAGCGCACGGACGCCGATGTCGATCTGGCCGATGTCCCCGGAGTCGCGGATACAGCCGTACACGACGATTCCCTCCCACTGGTTCCTGTGGGCCAGAATGGCCAACTGGTCGCCGACCAGCGCGCAGCGCAGCGAGCCGCCGCCATCGATCAGCAGCACTTTGCCGTCGCCACTCCCGGCGAGCAGTTCGCGCACCAGTGAGTTGTCTTCGAACAGCTTCAGTGTGACGATCTGTCCGCTGAATTCGGGTCGCCCGCCGTAGCTCTGGAACATGGGCGCGACGACGCGCAGGCTGCCATCGCGAACCTTGTCTTCGTTGTTGTCGAGGAGGTCGGGAGTCTTGAAACTCATGGTGCTTGTCTCGTGTATTCAACGTCTTGGGGTAAAGGAAACGCCCCTGTATTCCTCCGCAGGGCGGCTGATGGTCGCTGCCTCAGGCGACGATTTCGGGTTCTTCCTCGAAGACCAGCCTGACGGTCTTGTCGTCGTTGAGGTCGACGGTGACGTGGCCACCGTTGGCCAGCCGACCAAACAGCAATTCGTCGGCCAGTGACGAGCGAATCGTGTCCTGAATCAGTCGAGCCATAGGTCGAGCGCCGAGGAGCGGGTCAAAGCCGCGGGCCGCGAGATGCTCCTTCAGCGCCGTGGTAAACACAGCTTCCACCTTTTTCTCGTGGAGTTGCGCCTCGAGCTGCATGAGGAACTTGTCTACCACCCGCAGGATGACGTCGTGGTCAAGCGCCCTGAAGGAAATCGTTGCGTCGAGGCGGTTACGGAACTCGGGAGTGAAGATGCGCTTGATTTCTACCATTTCGTCGCCGGCCTGCCGCGATGGCGTGAAGCCCATCGTCGTCTTCTGGATGGCCTCCTGCCCGGCGTTGGTGGTCATGATGATGACCACGTTGCGAAAGTCCGCCTTGCGCCCGTTGTTGTCGGTCAGCGTGCCGTGATCCATGACCTGCAGCAGGATGTTGTAGATGTCGGGGTGCGCTTTTTCAATCTCGTCGAGCAACAGGACGCTGTACGGTTTCTTGGTGACTGCCTCGGTCAGCAGACCTCCCTGGTCGAAGCCCACGTAGCCCGGCGGCGCACCGATCAGGCGCGACACGGCGTGACGCTCCATGTATTCCGACATGTCGAAGCGGATCAGTTCGTTACCGAGGCAGTACGCCAGTTGCTTGGCAACTTCGGTCTTGCCGACGCCGGTAGGGCCTGAAAACAGGAAGCTGCCGATCGGTTTGGTGGGATTGCCGAGCCCGGAGCGAGCCATCTTGATCGCCCTGGCGAGCGCGTCGATGGCGACATCCTGGCCAAAGACCACTGCCTTCAGGTCGCGATCGAGATTGCGCAGGTTGGTGCGGTCGTCGGTCGAGACGTGGGTCGAGGGAATGCGCGCGATCTTGGCAACGATTTCCTCGATGTCGATCTTGCCGATCAGTTTCTTCTGCCGCGACTTGGGGAGGATCCGTTGCGCAGCACCTGCCTCGTCGATGACATCGATCGCCTTGTCCGGCAGATGGCGGTCAGTGATGAAGCGCACCGACAGTTCGACTGCCGTGGTCAGCGCCGCGGCCGAGTACTTGATGCCGTGATGGGATTCGAAGCGCGACTTGAGACCCTTGAGGATTTCGATCGCTTCGGCGCTCGACGGCTCGTTCACGTCGATCTTCTGGAAGCGCCGCGACAAGGCGTGGTCCTTCTCGAAGATGCCGCGATACTCGTTGTAGGTGGTCGCACCGATGCACTTCAACTGGCCAGTGGAAAGCGCCGGTTTGAGCAGGTTCGACGCATCGAGCGTGCCGCCGGATGCCGATCCGGCACCAATCAGCGTATGAATCTCGTCGATGAACAGGATTGCCTGCGGGTTTTCGCTCAGTTGCTTGAGTACGCCCTTCAGGCGCTGTTCGAAGTCGCCGCGATACTTGGTACCGGCCAGCAGCGAGCCCATGTCGAGACAGTAGACATTGGCCTTGGCCAGAATCTCGGGGATGTCGCACTCGACGATCCGCCGCGCCAGCCCTTCGGCAATCGCCGTCTTGCCAACGCCGGCTTCGCCAACCAGGAGCGGATTGTTCTTGCGTCGCCGGCAGAGTGTCTGGATGACACGTTCCAGCTCCCGGTCACGACCGATCAGCGGGTCGATCTTGCCCTGCAAGGCAAGCGCGTTGAGGTTGATCGTGTAGCTTTCGAGTGGGCCGGCAGCGCTCTGCTGGTCACTTTCGGGCTCGCCCTCCTGCTCGCTGCGAGGCGCGCTCTGCGGCACCTTGCTGATCCCGTGCGAAATGAAATTGACCACATCGAGGCGCGTGACGCCCTGCTTCTGCAGGTAGTAAACGGCGTGCGAATCCTTCTCGCCGAATATGGCGACCAGGACGTTGGCACCGTTGACCTCCTTCCGTCCGGACGACTGCACGTGCAGGATGGCACGCTGGATCACCCGCTGGAAGCCCAGCGTTGGCTGGGTGTCGATTTCGTCCTCGCCGGAGACGGTTGGCGTGTGTTCGCCGATGAAGCGCACCAGATCCTTGCGCAGTTGTTCGAGGTTCGCGCCGCACGCGCGCAACGCTTCAGCGGCCGATGGGTTGTCGAGCAAGGCGAGCAGGAGATGTTCGACGGTGATGAACTCATGGCGTTTCTGCCGCGCCTCGACAAATGCCATGTGCAAGCTGACTTCCAGTTCCTGCGCAATCATTCAGTTTTCCTCCATTACGCACGCCAGCGGGTGCTGGTTGCTCCGTGCGAAGGTTGTCACCTGTTCAACTTTCGTCGCCGCCACGTCGCGCGGGAAAACTCCGCAGACGCCACGACCTTCGGTATGGACTTTGAGCATGATTCGCGTCGCGTGTTCTCGATCCATCCCAAAAAACCTCTGCAGAACCACGATAACGAAGTCCATCGGTGTGAAATCGTCGTTCAGCAACAGGACCTTGTACAGCGGAGGCGGTTTGAGTTGCGTAGGTCTTGCTTCGAGTAGGGAGCTATCCTGATGCTTTGTCGCCATGGGTCAATTCTAACCAGTCTTTCCGGATGCGCAATACCGACCTTGACCGATTTTGGACTGGGCGGCAGCGCGGCGAACGCTCGCTGCTCGAAAACACTTGACTCGTCTACCTGACTTAGCGTAAAAAGGCCGAATGTTTTTGGTCAGGCCACCGCGCGGAGCTTTTGTCTGTCTGTAGTTTCGGGTGTCGGGCGTTGATCTGGAAGCATGCAAGTCGGGCGTCGCCCGGATTCAGTCTTTTTTCAAGGAAGTGGCAATATGGCAACTGGTACTGTAAAGTGGTTCAATGACGCCAAGGGTTTCGGCTTCATTACTCCCGATGACGGCAGCGAAGATCTCTTCGCGCATTTCTCCGCGATCACCATGGGCGGATTCAAGACCCTCAAAGAGGGCGAGAAGGTTTCCTTCGACGTGACGCAGGGCCCCAAGGGCAAGCAAGCATCGAACATCTCGCGCGCTTGATTTTTTTCGGGTGTGCAACAGGGACCCGCCTCCGGCGGGTTTTTTTTGCCCGCCTTTCGGGCGGCGACCGAGATTCCGGGATTTCAGGCCATGTGCGAGCGCCCGGATCCCCGTATCGCAAGCTTGTGGCAAGCAGCCTCAGAGGCGGTAATAGTGGCCATCGGCGCTATCCTTGCGCATCGTGACGCAGCTTCCGATAGCGGCCGCCGTGGAAGATCAGCGGTTCGTCGGCATCCCCGCGGGAAAAACGGTGTACGCGGCCGACCAGGATGAGGTGGTCGCCACCGGGGTACTGCGCCTCGTTGGAGCACTCGAACCACGCCGAACAGCCTTCGATCAGTGGGACTCCGCCAAGCCCCTTGCTGACCTTCACACCGTTGAAGCGATCATTCTCGCGTGCCGCGAAGCACTCCGAGATCCACTGCTGATCGGCCGCCAGGACGTTGATTGCGTAGTGCCCGGCCTGTGCGAAGGCCGCAAGGCTCGGTGATGCGCATGACAGGCTCCAGAGGATCAGGGGCGGATCCAGCGAGACCGAGTTGAACGAACTGATCGTCACGCCGATTGGGCTGGCGTCGGGCGCCAGTGCCGTAACCACGGTAACTCCGGTAGGAAAGCTGCCCAAGGCGTCCCGGAAATCGCGGCAGACCAGATCCCTTGCCGTCAGCGTGAGGTCGTCAGCATAGGCCGTGGATGGCAACTCGGCGATCGCCGCCGCAGTGTCCGGACATTCCAGGAAGGCAACAGGGAGGCGCATCAGTCGATCCGAAGGCGTTGTTGAAGTAAGTGAAAACTCGCAGTCGACATGAACAAGCGGCCAGCGTTGGCGTCACGGACCCGATCCTTGCACCCGTGGACAACAATCCAAGCTTCGATGTTCGTGCGTGCCTGCTTAGCGCAGGCCTCGATTTCCATGGGCCCATACCCGACCGACCGCGGCTCCGATTATCGCCGCACAGCGTTTTTGTGTCGAGGCGATTCGAGTAGACTGTCATGGTGATCCTCTTGCCCGGGTGGCTGTTGCCATGGCTCTCGCTGACCGACAGCATCAGACCGTGACGCCTGCGCAGCCGGGTGTACTGCGCTACGGCTGGCGAGTCGTGTCGGGGTGCTGCCGCTGAACGGGCGCAGCTCAGGCAGATCGGACGGGGGACGCTGCCTGTGACGGCTGCTGCCGGCTTCCCAGATTGCCCGAGCTTTGCCGGTCGGGTCATCGCCTGGCAGGAAGCCAATGGTCGCCACGATCTGCCCTGGCAGCAGACGCGCGATGCGTATCGTATCTGGTTGTCCGAGATCATGCTGCAGCAGACGCAGGTGCAGACCGTGCTTCCCTACTATGCCCGCTTTCTTCTCCGCTTCCCGACGCTGGAAGCCCTTGCCGCGGCGCCGCTCGATAGTGTCCTCGAACTGTGGTCCGGGCTCGGTTACTACGCGCGGGCGCGCAACCTGCATCGCTGTGCGCAAACCGTTGTGGCCGAACGGGCGGGCACGTTTTCGGCCGATCCGATCGAAAACGCCGGGTTGCCAGGGATAGGACGCTCGACCGCGGCTGCGATCAGCGTCTTTGCCTTCGCTCGCCGGGCCGCCATCCTCGATGGCAACGTCAAGCGTGTCCTGGCGCGCTGTTTCGCTGTCGAGGACGCGGGTTCGACGGCGGCAGGCGAGCGCGCGCTATGGGCACTGGCCGAGTCGCTACTGCCGGACAGCCGTATCGAGAGCTACACGCAGGGGATGATGGATCTCGGCGCGACG
Source organism: Accumulibacter sp. (assembly GCA_017302455.1). Lineage (GTDB taxonomy): Bacteria > Pseudomonadota > Gammaproteobacteria > Burkholderiales > Rhodocyclaceae > Accumulibacter > Accumulibacter phosphatis. The sequence continues at coordinate 45,020 of JAFLDO010000020.1, read as the reverse complement.
GTCTGCAAGCGTCGCAAGCCGGCCTGCGACGCTTGTCCCTTGCGGGAGATCTGCGCCGCCTGGCGTGATGGCCGGCAGGCCGAACTGCCGAGGCGTCTGCCGGCAAGGACGCTCCCGGAACGGGCGAGCAGCGTCTTGTTGCTCACCGACGGCCGGTGTGTGCTGCTCGAACGGCGTCCGCCGGTCGGTATCTGGGGTGGTCTGCTGACCTTGCCCGAGGGGGGCGCTGACGCGGCTGAGGTCTTTGCGCTACGGCACGGCTGCCGTTTGCGGAGCATGCGAACGCTGGCGCCGGTCAGCCACAGCTTCAGCCATTTTCGACTCACCCTCACCGTGCTGTGTTGCGAGGTCGACGAGCGCAGGCCGGTTGCGGCGCAAGCCTTTCGGGAATGGCTACCCCTCGCGGACGTCGCCCGCGCCGCCCTGCCGGCGCCGATCAGGAAGTTGCTGCTGGCGCTGCCGCGCGGGGCGTGACGCCGCCGCCGCTCGGCGGGTGCCCCCATGGTCACGCCACGAAGCCCTGCAGGAAGTCTTCAAACGCGTCAACAGCCAGCGGGCGACTGAACAGGAAGCCCTGATACCCGTCACAGCCATGGCTGTCGAGGAACTGGCGCTGTGCTTCGGTCTCGACGCCTTCCGCAACCACCTTTAGTCCGAGACTGCGCCCCATGGTGACGATGGTTTGCGCGATGACCGCGTCACTCCGGTTCTCGGGGAGTCGGCAGACAAAAGCACGGTCGATCTTGAGTTGGTCGAGGGGTAGGCGGGTCAGGTAGGACAGCGACGAGTAGCCGGTGCCGAAGTCGTCCATCGAGAAGGTGACACCGAGCAGCTTGATGGCGTTCATCTTGTCGATCGTGTCGGCGACATTGTCCAGCACCAAGCTCTCGGTCAGTTCCAGCTTCAAGCGCGCCGGGTTGGCGCCGCTGTTGTCGATTGCTTGTCGAAGTAGTTCGACGAAGTCCGGCTGCCGAAACTGGCGTGCACTGACGTTCACGGCGACCTGCAGTTTGCGGGTCCGTGCGTCGACCGACCAGGCCTTGATCTGCGCGCATGCGGTCTCCAGCACCCATTGTCCAATCGGCACGATCAGGCCGGTATCCTCGGCCAGCGGGACGAACCTGGCGGGCGGAACGAGGCCATGGTGGGGGTGCTGCCAGCGCAGCAGGGCCTCGACGGCGAAAACGCGGCGCTGCGCGTCCACCTGCGGCTGGTAATGCAGGACGAACTGCTTCTGCTGCAGGGCCAGATGCAGGTCCTCTTCGAGCTGGCGCCGGTCACTGGCCGCCTCGTTCATGCTCGCGGTGAAGAACTGAACGTTGTTGCGTCCGGCCGACTTCGCGTGATACATCGCGGCGTCGGCATTCTGCATAAGGACTTCCACGCTCTCGCCGTCGGCGGGGAAGACGGCGATGCCGATGCTCGAGGTCGAGTGCAGAGCATGTCCTTCGATCTGGTAGGCCCGCGACAGCGCCTTGAGAATCTTGCCTGCCACGCGCTCGGCCGCCAACGCGTCGGCCCCGGTGAGCACGACGACGAATTCGTCACCGCCGAGACGGGCGACGACGTCGCTGTCGCGCACGCTGCTGCGCAGCCGCGCCGCAACCTCCAGCAAGAGTGCGTCGCCGACGTGGTGACCGAGGGTGTCGTTGATGTTCTTGAACCGATCGAGATCGAGGAACATCACGGCCACCGAACGACCGTGGCCCTCGCGTCGCGCCGAGGCCAACGCCTGATCGAGGCGTCCCTGCAGGTTCGAGCGGTTGGGGAGATCCGTCAGCGTGTCGAAATGCGCCAGGTGGCTGATCTTCTCCTCGGCCGCCTTGCGCTCGGAGATGTCGACGAAACTGCCGATGTAGTATTCAGTGTTCCCCTCGGCACCGCGAATCGTCGAGATCGATAGCCATTTCGGATAATAGCTGCCGTCCTTGCGGCGATCCCAGACTTCGCCCTGCCAATGGCCGGTGCTGTTTATCGCCTGCCACATGGTCCGGTATTCTTCCGCGCTCGTCCGGCCCGACGAGAGCAGACGAGGATCGCTCCCGCGCACCTCGTCGGCGGCATAGCCAGTGAGGCGGCAGAAGGCATCGTTGACCTCAAGGATGCGGTTGTCGCGGTCGCTGACCATGATGGCCTCGGCGCTGTGCTCGAAGGCTGCCGCCAACAGACGCAAACGGGTCTCGGTGACCCGGCGCTCGCTGATGTCGCGCCAGAGGGTGTGCAGGATGACCTCGCCGCGCAGGGTGATCGGCGTCAGCGTCACTTCAACGGGGACAGGGGAGCCGTCGGCGCGCTGGTGCGTCCACTCGAAGCGGTGATAGCCGATGCGCAGTGCGGCGGCGATCAATGCGGCCGCCTTTTCTCCGGAGGCCTGACCGTCGGGTTGCCTGGCTGGCGAGATGTCGGCCGCGTCGCGCCCGAGCAACTGTGCCTTGGATCCGTAGCCCAGCAGTTCGAGAGTGGCTCTGTTGCAGTCGATGAAACTGCCGTCCTTGAGCAGGAGCAGCGGATCCTTGGCATCCTCGAAGAGGCGGCGAAACGCTTCTTCACTTTCCTGGAGAAGCTTGTCGGCACGCAGGCGCTCGGTGACGTCCTCCTTGACGGCCAGATAATGTGTCACTTCTCCGTGGTCGCCAATAATCGGCGCGATCGACGCCTTTTCCCAGAACAACTCGCCGTTCTTGCGCCGGTTGTGGAAGAGCCCCGTCCACACCTTGCCTTCGAGCAGGGTTTGCCAGAGGCTTCGATAGGTGTCGGATGGCGCTTCGCCGGACTGCAGAATCCGCGGGTTCTGGCCGATGGCTTCGAGTCGCGAATAGCCGGTTACGCGTGTGAAGCTCGGGTTGACGTACTCGATCTCGGCATTGCGGTTGGTGATGACGATGGCCACCGGACTTTGTTCGACGGCTTGCAGCAGGTTGCGGGATTCCTCTTCGGCCTCGCGCCGCTCCGAGATATCGGCGAAAACCCAGATGCTGCCCGCATGTGGCTGGCTGGGGTCGATCGCCCGCCCGGTCAACGCTCCCCAGAACAGGCTGCCGTCCTTGCGGCGGAGCGTCAGTTCGCCACTGAAGTTCCGATTCTCGGCAACGACCGCGTAGGCGCGCGCGCCGATTTTTTCGAAGACCTCGATGGACGGGTAGAAGACTTGCGACGACTTGCCGATCAGTTCGCCCGGCGCATAGCCGAAGATCTCCTCAAGACGTCGGTTGCACGAAACGACGCAGCGTTGTCGGAGGTGTACGATGCCGACCAGAGCATTGCCGAGCAAGGTTTCCATTTCGGCAAGCAGTTGGCGGTTGCGCTCCTCCATCTCCTTTCGCTCACTGATGTCGGCAAGCACAGTGGCGATGACCGGCGGTTCGTCAGCCGTGTTGTGGACGACGAACAGCGTGTGGATGGCCGGGGTGGTCCGGCCGGAAAGCGAACGCAGCTCGATCTCGCCGGTCCATTGGCCGGCCGGGAGAAGCATCGGCAGCACCGCGTGCTGCAGTCGGTTGGCCTCCTCCCGGCTGTAGAACTGCTTGAATGAGTAGTCGCTGCAGGCGGCGCCCTGCGGCATGTCGATCATTCGCCGCAGCGCAGGATTCGCATACAGTAGGCTTCCATCGAGCTGCGCCATGCCGATACCCTGCCCGGCGTTCTCTGCCAGGCGCTGAAAGATCTCGAGTCGTTCGCTGTTGGCACGCAACTGTCTGTCACGTTCCACGAGGTCGGCCACGACCTTCGCTTCACGCTGCTCGCTGCGCCAGATCTGCAGCAGGAGTCCGGCCAACAGTGCGAGCAGCAGGCAGCCGCTGAAACCGACCACCAGCGCGCGCGTGCGCCAGCCGGCAAGGGCGTCGTCGTGGCTGATGCCGATGATGAAATAGAAGGGATAGTGCTCGATGCGTTGGAAGCTGTAGATGCGGTATACCCCGTCCGACTGCGCGGCGAACTGCAGCGTCGCCGTCCGCTCTCCGGAGTTCATCCGCTGGCGAGCGGGATGCTCGGGATTAAGGGGCTTGTTCACCGCGTCGGCCAGGTGTGGCCAGCGCACCACCAATCTATGGTCGTCGCTGCGGCGCAGAACGATCGAGCCCGTGCTGCCAAGATCGACGGCGCGAAAGAGCGCCTGGTACTGTTGGAGGTCAAGCACCGCCGTGACAGCGCCGAGAAAGTCCCCCTCGGCGGTGCGCAGGGCGCGTGCCACGATCAGGCTGGGCCGGTTCGTGGCACGCGAAACGAGCACCTCCGAGAAGACCAGTCCGGCGTGTGGGTCGTCGCGCAGAAGGCGAAAGTAGTCGCGGTCGACGACGTTGATGTGTGGCGTGTTGGCCCAGTCCGTGCTGTACAGCAGATCACCATGAGCGTCGAAAACCCGCAGACCGATCACTTCGCCGAAATTGAGCAGGTGGGAGTCGAGTTCGCTCGTCAATTCGCCCGATTGACGTTCCGATGCCTGGCGAGTCAGCCGGCCAACCGGGATGCCGCGTGCGAGTTCCTGGAGGACGGCATCGGTGCGTCGCAGCGTCGCGTCAAGGCGGGTTGCAAAGATGGTTGCATAGTTGCGAGTCGTCGTCTCGGCTTCGCGGATTTGTTCCTGATAGCTCAGCCAGACCTGCCACGTCAACAGCTGCAGCACCAGGAGCAGCAGAACGCCGAGGCCGATCAACAGCCTTCTGCGTTGCCTCAGGTTGCCGGTGAGTGACTTGGGTGGGATCATCGTACAAATACTGCAAGACTTCGTCGGCGAAGGCAAGGACGCCGCACGCTGGAGAACCGTCAGACCGCGGGCGACGACTCGCCGCTCAGGGCGGTTGCGTGCCGCTCGGGGACGTCTCCAGCCGGCCAATCGCCCAGCGTCCGCAGCCGACTCCGCAGGCCAGTGTCGCGAAGGCCGCCAGCCAGCCGGCCTGGCTGTTGCGGCCGAAGGCGTCGAGTGCCACACCGAAGGCCACGGGTCCGACGAAGGCACCGGCAAAGCCGATCAACGAGTACAGCGCGAGTGCCGTGCCGCGGATCCCCGCAGCCGTTTCGGTGAGCAGGCCAGCCGTCAGCGCGGCTGAATCGAGGTTCGTGCTCGCCGCGTAGATCAGGATCAAGGGCACCAGCAGGTGGCGCGACAGTTCACCCGCAAGGCCGACGGCGAGCGCCAGAGCGCACGACAGAGGCATGACACTCTTCAGCCAGCGACTACGCCCCCAGCGGTGCGCTCCTTCATTGCCGAGGATGCTGGCGGGCACCGCGAGAAAGGTCGCCAGCGCGGCGATCAATCCCGGTAGGCTCGTCCACGGGTGAGGCATGCTGGCGTTCAACCAGGTCAGGTAAGCGACCAGCCAGCCCCGGAAACCGAATAGTTCCCAGTTGTGGCCGAAGTAGCCACCGCAGAAGGCAAGGAGGCGGCGGTCGCGCAGGACCGTGGCCCAATGGCCGCCCGTCGCCCGCACGGTGGCCAGGACAGGGGCGGGCGCGACACCGCGCCAGACGAGCAACAGCGCCAGGGCTGCGCACGCCGCGGCGACGGCGAACAGCGATGGCCAGGGCAAGGCCGCCTGCACCACTTCGATCCAGAGATACGACAGGCCGGCGCCGACCCCGAAAGTGGCCGTGTAGAACGCCGTGCCACGCGATTGCGCGGCAACCGGCAGGCGATCGGTCAACGCCTTCAGTCCCGGCATGTAGGTTCCGGCGAGGCCGAGTCCAGCCAGCCACCACCAGCAGATCGCGGACCACAGGTCGTCTGCGAAGCCGCCGAAGCCGGCCATGGCGACACCGCTGAGGGCAGCGCAGGCGAGGTAGATGCGCCGCGCGTCGATACGATCGGTCAGGCTGACCAGCACCGGTACGGCGACGATGTAGCCGAGGAAGTAGATACCCGCGAGCCAGCCGGCTTCTGTCGCCGACAGCGACCACTGTTGCGACAGGCGAGGCAGCAGCGACGGCACCAGCGCAAAGCCGGCCATCGACACGGCTTCGGCACTACAGAAAGTGGCGATCAGCGTCAGCGACGAGCGCCCTCGGCTCATCACCGTGCATCGACGGGAGAGGCGGCTTCAGCGTCTCCCCAGCGCGGCATCAGCGAATGCCGGACCTGCAGTTGGTCAAGGATGCGTGCGACGACGAAATCCACGAGGTCCGCGACGTGTTGCGGATGGTGATAGAAGCCCGGGTTGGGTGGCAGGATGACGGCTCCCGCACGCACCAGACGCAACATGTTTTCGAGGTGAATCGCGGACAACGGTGTTTCGCGTGGCACCAGGATCAGTTGTCGGCCTTCCTTGAGGACCACGTCGGCAGCGCGCTCGATCAGCTTGCTCGCCAATCCTTGCGCAATGGCCGCCAGCGTGCCCATCGAGCACGGGCAGACGACCATCGCGTCAGGTGGGTTGGAACCGCTGGCAACTGGCGAGAACCATTCGTCACGGCCATAAACGTCGAGCCTGCCGGGCAAGGCGTGGTAGCGCTCGCGAAGGCTGGCGCGGGCCTCGCTGGCGCGCGCCGGCAACTCGAGTCCCATCTCCTGCCTGGCGACGATCTGTGCCACCTGTGAGTAGAGGAGTTGCACGCGGCAGCCGGCGGTGAGCAGGCATTCGAGCAGGCGAACGCCGTAGGGCATGCCGGAAGCACCGGTGAAGGCCAGGCAGACGGTTTCAGGCATTTTCGACCTCAGCGTTTTCGGTCTCGGTCGCGGTGGGCGGCAATTCGGCCAGCAGTCGCGCGGCAAGCAGGCCGTTGATGATACCGAAAACAAGCGCGGCCACCGCGAAAAAAGGCACCAGGAAGAACAGGCCATCATGCGGAATCAGCCATAGCCGCGCCAGAAGCAACTGTCCGCCGATGTGGGCGAAGGCAGCCAGGATGCTCCAGCTGACCGGCCCGAACCAGCGGCCCGGCAGTCGCCGCGCCAAGGCCAGGGCGAGCAGGCTGAACAGCGCGCCGGTGAGACTCATGAAGAAGCCGGGCGACAGAAAGTAGCCTAGTAGCAGGCTGCCGGCGAAGACGCGCAGGCCGCTCACCCATGCGGCTGCAACCCAGCCGTAACGCGCCAGGACAATCAAGGTCACGATGTTGGCCAGGCCCGGCTTGACGCCGGGCAAGGGAAGCGGAATGGCCGCGTCGATCAGTGACAGACCGATCGCCGCCGCGGCCAGTTGGGCGATGCGGTGGTCCTCGGGCGTCGTCGTCAGTTTGATCAGCCGGTGGGTATCGGGCATCGCGGGGTGTCGGTGGCAGGCGGGGGGAGCACGGACGTGTCTTGCGGCCTGCTCACGGATAGTGCCGGCGCGCGACAGTACAGCCGGTGGCCTCCGTGCGCCGGTCCGCCCAGCGCCGAGCTCGGTTCCCCGCCACGCCAGCTGTGTCTGCCGGCGGGGCTCATGGCTCCGAAATCGCTCTGCCGCGCGAAATGAAGGCCACCGAATAGCCGGCCTGGAATCGCGAATGGAGGGCCTCGATCGTCGGCGGGGAGACGGGCGCGGCAGCGTCCCACTTGATCGCATAGTTGGCACCGGAACCACCGGCGTTCTCGCGTAGTTCGACGAACAACTCGAAGGTTCCGAAGGGGGGTACGACCTTCGGCGTCGGAACCGAGTTACGAATCAGTGCGCCTTCGGTATTGTAATAGGGTGCGGCGACGATGCGGATCGGGTTGCTGGGGTCGGTGTTGCGGACACTGACCAGCACCGACATCAGGGTGCTGTCAGGGGTGCCCGAGGATCCGACGTTGCCGTGGCGAATGGCGGAGTAGATCGGCACATAGACCGTCTGGCCCTTGGTGGGAGCTTCGATGCCTTCGGCGAGAGCAGTCGGCAGCAGGCAAGCCAGGGTGAGGGCCGACGCCAGTCGGGCGCTGCAACCATAAACCTGGTGGCGGGATCGGGAGGAGTTGCGGGCAGGGTTCATGGAGAGCTCACTTTCTCGGGGTGGGTGGCACAGCAATTCTCGCTCAGGGGACAAACTGTGGGTAGCGGCGGCCGAAGGCCGGTCTGCCGGGCCGCCGGACGGCGACCCGAGGCTCAGACCGGCTGCTCTCAGACCAGCCTGACAGCCAGTTCGCCGACTCCCGCCACCCCCGCTGTCAGTACCTCGCCGCGTACCACCGCCGACACACCGGCCGGAGTACCGGTGAATATCAGGTCGCCGGCGGCGAGGGCAACATAGGTCGATAGATTGGCAATCACTTCGGCGACCTTCCAGGACATCTGTTCGAGATCGCCGCTCTGGCGCAAATCGCCGTTGACCTTGAGCCAGATCGCGCCGCGCGTCGGATGGCCAACCGCCGCGACTGGGTGAATGTCCCCAATCGGCGCGCTCTGATCGAAGCCCTTGGCCATGTCCCAGGGGTGCCCCTTGTCCTTGGCGCGCTGTTGCAGATCGCGTCGGGTCAGATCGAGGCCGACGGCGTAGCCATAGACCCAGTCGAGGGCTTGTGCCGGAAGGATATTGGCGCCGCCGCCGGCAAGCGCGACCACCAGCTCGACCTCGTGCTGGAGGTTGCCGGTGGCTGGCGGATAGCACACGTCACCGCCACCGGGGACCAGCGCATCGGCCGGCTTGCTGAAGAAGAAAGGCGGTTCGCGCGTGTCGGCGCCCATCTCCGCGGCGTGGTCGGCGTAATTACGGCCAACGCAGTAGACGCGGCGCACCGGGAACAGGTCGTCGGTGCCGAAGACCGGGACGCTGACGCGCGGGGGTGGTGGAAAGACATAGCTCATTGTGGCTCCTTGTGGTGGTTCAGATCGGGTTGTCGATGTCGACGAATTGACAGTCCAGGCCGAAACGCCCGGCCAGGTGTTCGGCGAGCGACTGGACGCCGTGGCGCTCGCTGGCGTGGTGACCGGCGGCGAGGTAGGCGACGCCGGACTCGCGCGCCAGATGCACCGTCTGCTCCGAGATCTCGCCGCTCAGGTAGAGGTCGACGCCCAGCCCGATGGCCTGCTCGAAAAGGCCCTGGGCGGCGCCCGAGCACCAGCCGACACGGCTCACCAGGCGTTCTCCGTCGCCGATGCGCAGGGGTACGCGCTGGAGTTCGTGGCTGACGCGTTGCGCAACCTCGGACAGCGTCATCGGCTTGGCAATCCGGCCCAGCCAGCCAAGGTCCTGCTCGCCGAAGCGAGCCTCGGCGAGCCAGCCAAAGCGCCGGGCGAGCTGCGCGTTGTTACCCAGTTCGGGGTGGCTATCGAGCGGCAGATGGTAAGCAATGAGGTTGATGTCGTGCCTGAGCAGCGTTTGCAGACGCGTCTTGCGAATGCCGGTGACGCGGCCATCCTCGCCGCGCCAGAACCAGCCATGATGGACGAGGACGGCGTCCGCGCCACGTTCGACCGCCGCGTCCAGCAGCGCCTGACTGGCCGATACGCCGGCGACCAGGCGCCTGACCTCAGAGCGTCCTTCCACTTGCAGGCCGTTTGGGCAATAATCCCGGAAGCGCCCTGCCTCCAGCAGATTGTCCAGGTAGCGTGTCAATTCGTCGCGTTTCATTCACTGGCTCCGGTTTTGTCCATGCGCAGGCTCTGGCTGATTTTTGCACAAACGGTAACGGTTGGTCTCGCCGTTCTCTTCGTGGTGAGCACGCTCAAGCCGGAGTGGCTGGGCAAGCGGCCGCTCGTCGGCGCCAGCGTCGTGGCTCTGCAGGAGTCGGCGATACCGACGCCGGCGTCCGCCGTGGCCACTTCGTTTCGCGAGGCAGCGAAAAAGGCGCTGCCTTCGGTAGTGCACATCTTCACCTCGCAGAAGATCAAGACGCGCCGTCATCCCCTGCTTGACGACCCGGTCTTTCGTCACTTTTTCGGTGACGGGGCGGAAGGCGACAACCCGCGAACCTCCGGGCTTGGTTCGGGTGTGATTGTCAGCCCGAGTGGCTATATTCTCACGAACTTTCACGTCGTCGAAGCTGCTGATCAGATCGAGATCGCTCTCAGCGACGGTCGCAATCTGAACGCCCGCCTAGTGGGCAGTGACCCCGAGTCGGACCTCGCGGTGCTGCAGATTACCGAGCAGAACGGCAAGGAACTGATCCTGCCGGCGATTACGCTGGGCAAGATGGAAAGCGTCGTTGTCGGCGACGTCGCGCTGGCCATCGGCAATCCTTTCGGTGTCGGCCAGACCGTGACGATGGGGATCATCTCCGCCCTCGGTCGCTCGCATCTGGGAATCAATGCCTTCGAGAACTTCATCCAGACGGATGCGGCGATCAACCCGGGGAACTCGGGCGGTGCACTGGTCGACAGCCAGGGTAACCTGATCGGCATCAACACGGCGATTTACTCGCGCTCGGGAGGCTCGCTGGGGATCGGTTTTGCGATCCCGATCTCGATCGCCAGGAACGTCATGGAGCAGATCATCCAAACGGGTAGCGTGACGCGCGGCTGGATCGGTGTCGAAGCACAGGAGATCTCGGTCGACCTGGCCGAATCCTTCGGCCTGCCGGATACCAATGGGGCACTGATCGCCGGTGTCCTGCGCGGTAGCCCGGCCGACGCGGGTGGAATCAAGCCGGGCGACATTCTGCTGGCTGTCGACGGCCGGCCGGTCAAGGATCCGCAGGGCATGCTCGACCTGATCGCCAGCCAGAAGCCTGGCGACACGGTGACGTTCAAGTTGCGCCGCCAGAACAATGTCCTCGACACCATGGTCAGGATCGGCAAGCGCGCGCCGCAGCGCCGCGAGCGCGAGCGCGAGTAGGCAGGGGCAGACCACGTATGTGCCAGCTGCTCGGCATGAACTGCAATGTGCCGACCGACATCTGCTTTTCCTTCGCTGGTTTTCAGGCGCGTGGAGGGGCGACTGACGTGCATGCCGACGGCTGGGGAATCGCCTTCTTCGAAGGTCGCGGCACGCGGGTCTTCCTCGACCCGCAGCCGTCGTGTGTTTCGCCGGTCGCCGAGTTGGTGCGCAGCTACCCGATCCATTCGAAGAACGTCGTTGCCCATATTCGCAAGGCCACCCAGGGCGCTGTCGCGCTCGAGAACACGCATCCGTTCATGCGCGAACTGTGGGGCCGCTACTGGATCTTTGCCCACAACGGCAATTTGCCCGACTTCTCGCCCGAACTCGACGGCAGTTTCACCCCCGTCGGTCAAACCGACAGCGAACGCGCGTTTTGCTGGTTGCTGCAAAACCTGCGGCAGAGCTTCGGCAGCCGGGCACCCAGTCAGCGCATGCTGTTCGAGACCCTGCATCGACTGACCCTCGATCTCGGCGCGCGCGGCGCCTGCAACTACCTCCTGTCGAATGGCGACTGTCTCTTCGCCCACTGCTCCACCCAACTCACCTACATCGTTCGCCAGGCGCCGTTTGCGGTGGCTCACCTGCGTGATCAGGATCTGAGCATCGACTTCAGCGCCGTGACGACTGTCGAGGATCGCGTCGCCGTGATCGCCACCGTACCGCTGACCGACAACGAGTGCTGGACGACAATGGACAGCGGCAGCCTTTGGCTGTTCGAAGAGGGGCGTCCGGTCAGGCATGAGGCGACCGTCGTCGGGTCGGCGTAGCGCCCTTACCCGGGTGGCGTCGTGGCGGCACGGCCGCGCTTGGCGGCCGGATCTGCAATCAGCTGTCCGGTTTCTGATCGCTTGGCTTCTGGTGGCCGAGATCCGCGATCGCCTTGTCCATTTCCTCGGCAGACATCGGCGTCCAGTCGGGCGCCGTGGTCGCGGTGTCCTCCGACGCGAGCGAGTCTCCTGGCGCGGCCGCGGGTGCCGCAGCGCGCGTACGCACGAAGCGCGCCAGGAACAGCCCAAGCTCGAAGAGCAGACACAGCGGAATCGCCATCATCAGTTGCGAAATCACGTCAGGGGGCGTGAAGATGGCGGCCACGACGAAGGCCCCGACAATGACGTAGGGTCGCCATTCCCTGAGCTTGGCGAGATTGACGATGCCGACCTGGACGAGGACGACCACCACTACCGGTACCTCGAAGGTCACGCCGAAGGCGATGAAGGTGGTCATCACGAAAGAGAGATATTTCTCGATATCGGTCATCCAGGCGACTCCCTCGGGGGCCACGTTGGCCATGAAGCCGAAGACCGTCGGAAAAACCAGGAAATAGGCGAAGGACATGCCGATGAAGAAGAGCAGAACACTCGCGGCGACCATCGGCAACGCCAGGCGCTTCTCATGCGTGTAGAGGCCGGGGGCGACGAAAGCCCACACCTGGTAAAGGACATAGGGAAGAGCGATCAGGAAGGCCACCATCAGCGCCACCTTCATCGGCACCAGAAAGACGCCGACGACATCCGTGGCGATCATCTGCCCGCCTTGCGGCAGCGTCGCCAGCAGAGGCTGCGCCAGCAGTGCGTAGAGTTCCTTTGCCCAGGGGAACAGGCAGACGAAGACCACCCCGATCGCGACGAGCGCCCGGATCAGCCGGTCACGCAACTCGACGAGGTGGGAAAGGAATGAGTCTTCCGGCTGGTTCATGGACCCGCTCAGGGCGTGCTCTTGGGCTGTTCCGCTGGGACCACCACCGGAGGGGCGGCCGCTGGTGCTTGCGCGTCGCCGGGCGAAGCCGGCTGCGCAGGCACCGCAGCCGGGGTCGGGGTCAGGCTCTCGGTGACAGACTGCGCCGTCTGGCGGACTTCCTGGACTCCGCTCGTCAGGCTTTGCTCGACGCTACGCGCCGAATCACGAATCTCCGATTGGAGTTTCTTCAGCTCGTCGAGCTGGATTTCGCGGTTGATGTCCGACTTGACGTCGCTGACGTAGCGCTGCAGGCGACCGAGCAGGAGTCCGGCGGTGCGCGCCACGCGGGGAAGTCGTTCCGGACCGATCACCACCAACGCCACGATGGCTATGACGATCATCTCGGAGAACCCGATATCAAACATTGGCGGCCGCTTGAATAAGTGACGGGGGGAAGGGCAGGCCGGGAGTTGGCTGCTGTCGGAAAACGCTATCGGAAACCAGCGGCTGATGTCGCCACTTCACGGGCGCCGCGCCTAGCTCCTGGTTTTCTCCCTGACCTCGCCTTCGATCGTTTGTCCGGCGTTGACCTGCGCGGGCGGCGCCGGCGGCGTGCCGCCCTCGGCCGGCTTGTCCTCGGCGGTCGCGTCCCGCATGCCATCCTTGAAGCCCTTCACCGCGCCACCGAGGTCGGAGCCGAGATTGCGCAGCTTCTTGGTGCCGAAAATCAGCAGGATGATGATCAGTACGATCAACCAGTGCCAGATACTCAAAGAACCCATGTCAGGCCTCCTCAAAGGTGAAACTCGGCGGTGTGCAGGTGGCGCGACTGCAAGGCGGGTAGCGCCCACGCAGCCCGTGGTCGGCGGTTCGTTCAGATCCGCTTGAGCATCGGCCCGACCGGGTCCGGGCCACCGACGATGTGTACATGCAGGTGCTGAACTTCCTGATGGCCGATCCGTCCGGTGTTGATGATCACCCGGAAGCCGTCCGGGCTGCCTTGCTCACGTGCCAGGCGGTCAGCAATCACGAGCATCTTGCCGAGAACCGGTGCGTCGGACTCGCTGACCGTTGCCAGCGACGTGATGTGGCGCTTGGGAATTACCAGCAGATGGACCGGACGCGCCGGATTGATGTCGTGGAACGCCAGGACGTCGTTGTCTTCGTATACCTTTCGCGCCGGGATCTCACCGCGGGCAATCTTGCAGAACAGACAGTCGTCCATGCTCAGGGTTTCCGCGATTTCTTTTCGTCGATGCCCGAGATCCCCTCGCGCCGCCGCATTTCCTGCAGAACGTCCTCGATCGACAGGCCATAGAAGGCGAGCAGGACCATCGTGTGATAAAGGACGTCGGCCGATTCCCAGACCACATGCAGGCGGTTGCCTTCCTTGCCGGCCATGATCAGTTCGGCGGTCTCCTCGCCGATCTTTTTCAGGATCGCGTCCGGGCCCTTGGCCAGCAGCTGTGCGGTGTAGGAAGTCTCCGGGTCCGCCTTGCGGCGTGCGAGCAGTGTTTCCGAGATCCGGTGCAGCATGTCCATGTTCATTTGCCGTAGATTTCCTTGGGTTCCTTGAGCACCGGGTCGGCCGCGACCCAGGAGTCCCCAGCCAGTTGATAAAAGAAACAACTCTCGCGGCCGGTGTGGCAGGCTATGCCGCCCACCTGGTCGATCGAGAGGAGAAGCACATCGCCGTCACAGTCGGCACGAATCGCTCGCACCCGCTGCAGACGGCCTGACTCTTCGCCCTTGCGCCAAAGCCGCTGGCGGGACCTGGACCAGTATACTGCGATCCCGCCGTCTACCGTCGCCTGCAGTGATTGCCGGTTCATGAACGCAAACATCAGCACCCGACCGCTGGCGGCGTCTTGCGCAATGGCTGGAATCATACCCTGCGCGTCCCACTTCAGGGCGTCGAGCCAGGGCTGGCGCGGGTCGAGATCGCTCACAGGCGGACCTCGATGCCGCGTTCTCGCAGGTATTCCTTGGCCTGGCGAACCGTGTACTCGGAAAAGTGGAAGATGCTCGCCGCCAGGACGGCATCGGCATGCCCTTCACAGACGCCCTCTGCAAGGTGCTGCAGATTGCCGACGCCGCCGCTGGCAATCACGGGAATATCGACCGCCTCGGCTACGGCGCGGGTCAATGGCAGATCGAAGCCATTGCGGGTGCCGTCGCGGTCCATGCTGGTAAGCAGAATCTCGCCGGCGCCGAGTTGTTGAACGCGGCGAGCCCAGGCGATCGCGTCGATACCGGTATTCCGGCGTCCGCCGTGCGTGAATACCTGCCACGCGCCCGGCGCTATCTGCTTCGCGTCGATGGCGACGACAATGCACTGGTTGCCGACCTTCGCCGAGGCTTCGGCGACGAGGTCCGGATTCTCGACAGCGGCGGTATTCATGCTCACCTTGTCGGCGCCGGCATTGAGCAGGCGGCGCACGTCGGCGACCGAGCGTACACCGCCGCCTACCGTCAGCGGGATGAAGACCTGCGCCGCGCAGGCCTCGACGATGTGCAGGATGATATCCCGCTGATCCGAGGATGCGGTGATGTCCAGGAAGGTGACTTCGTCGGCACCCTGTTCGTCGTAACGGCGGGCGATTTCCACAGGATCGCCGGCATCGCGCAGGTCAATGAAGTTGGTGCCCTTGACGACGCGACCGGCGGTCACGTCAAGGCAGGGGATGATCCGTTTCGCCAGGCCCAAGGTCAGTTACCGCCTGGCGCCTGGCCGTCGGCAGCGCTCATCGCTGCGTTGCACGGTCGGCCTCGGCCTGCGCCAGCGCAAAGTCGAGCGAGCCATCGTAGATCGCACGGCCGGCGATCGCCGCGCTGATGCCCTCCTGTTCGACGGCGCAAAGGTGCCGGATGTCATCGAGACTCGACAGGCCGCCGCTGGCAATCACCGGAATCAGAAGCGCTTGGGCAAGCTTCACCGTGGCCTCGATGTTGATCCCCGAGAGCATCCCGTCGCGCCCGATGTCGGTATACACGATGGCTTCGACCCCGTAGTCCTCGTACTTCCTGGCCAGGTCGACAACGTCGTGCCCGGTCATCTTCGACCAGCCGTCGACGGCCACCTTGCCGTCCCGGGCATCGAGGCCGACGATGATGTGGCCGGGAAAAGCGCCGCAGGCGTCGTGCAGGAAACCGGGATTCTTGACTGCCGCCGTACCGATGATCACGTAACTGACGCCGTCGTCGAGACAGCGTTCGATCGTGTCCAGGTCGCGGATGCCGCCGCCGAGCTGCACCGGAATGTCGTCGCCGACGGCCTGCACGATCTCCTTGATCGCCCGCTCGTTCTTCGGCTTGCCGGCAAAGGCGCCGTCGAGATCGACCACATGCAGGCGGCGCGCTCCCTGCGCCAGCCAGTGGCTCGCCTGCTCTCCGGGCGAACTGGAGAAGATGGTTACCTGGTCCATGAGACCCTGTTTGAGGCGGACGCACTGTCCCTGTTTCAGGTCAATCGCGGGAATGATCAGCATGTTGGAGGCGAAGGCAGAAGTGAGAAATTGAAACGATCAGAATGAAACGATCAGGACTCGGGTGGTCGATCACGGTTTCCAGGCGACAAAGTTGCCCAGCATGGCAAGCCCGGCCAGGGCGCTTTTCTCCGGGTGGCACTGAATGGCGAAGATATTATCCCGCGCCACCGCACTGGTAAAGGGGAGGCCATAATCCGTCGTGCCGACGACGCAGGATGCGTCGACCGGGGCGACGAAATAGCTGTGCACGAAATAGAAGCGGCTGCCGTCGGCTATGCCCTTCCACAAGGGGTGCCCGCGTGTTTGCCGCACCTCGTTCCAGCCCATGTGCGGCACCTTGAGCCGGTTTCCGGCGTCGTCGACCATCCGTGCCGCCGGGAAGCGGCGGACATCACCCTCGATCACTCCCAGCCCGGTCACATCGCCCTCTTCGCTGTGCTCGAAGAGCATTTGCTGGCCGATGCAGATGCCGAGGAATGGCTTGTTTCTCGCCGCTTCGAGGACGGCTGCGCGCAGGCCGCGCGCCTCGATCTCGTGCATGCAGTCGGGCATCGCCCCCTGGCCCGGGAAGACGACTCGTTCTGCACTGGCGACCACGGCCGGATCGGCCGAGACAAGTACCTGGCGGTCAGGGGCTACACGCACGAGCGCCTGCCAGACGGAACGCAGGTTGCCCATGCCGTAATCGACGACGACGATAGCCGCGTTCGCCGCCCCGCTTGTCGACATCAGAGAGAGCCCTTGGTCGATGGGATGCTGCCGGCGGCGCGTGCATCCGGCTCCACCGCCATGCGCAGGGCGCGACCGAAAGCCTTGAACACCGTCTCCGCCTGGTGGTGGGCGTTGTCGCCGCGCAGATTGTCGATGTGCAGGGTCAACAGCGCGTGATTGACAAGACCCTGGAAGAACTCGTGCACCAGGTCGACATCGAAGGCACCGATCATCGCGCGCGTGAAATTGACATGAAAGTCGAGGCCTGGCCGCCCCGAGAGGTCCACGACCACACGCGACAAGGCCTCGTCGAGAGGCACATAGGCGTGCCCGTAGCGACGCAGTCCCTGCTTGTCGCCGAGTGCGCGTGCCAGTGCCTGCCCAAGGGTGATGCCGATGTCTTCCACCGTGTGGTGCGCGTCGATGTGCAGGTCACCGCTGGCTTCGACGTCCAGGTCGATCAGTCCGTGCCGTGCAACCTGTTCCAGCATGTGGTCGAGGAAGGGTACGCCGGTGGCAAGACGGCACCGACCGCTGCCATCGACATCGAGACGAACGGTGATCCGGGTTTCTAGCGTGTTCCTGGAAACTTCTGCTTGCCGCATCGAGAGTCCATCGCAGGGTGGCGTGTCGGGTCTGGAAAAGCTTCGGCCGGGGGCTGTGATGACGGGGGCAGCAGCGCGCGGGCCGACGAACGCGCATGATACCATCTCGTGCTTCCCGTGCACCCCACCTGAGCCGCCTTTCATGAGCCGATACTGGAGTTCCCTCGTCCACCGCCTGACGCCTTATGTCCCTGGCGAACAGCCGAAGCTGCCGAATCTGGTGAAACTCAACACCAACGAAAATCCTTATCCACCGTCACCGCGGGTCGTCGCGGCGATTGCCGATGAACTGGCGAACGGTGGCCAGGCGCTGCGGCTTTACCCGGATCCGAATGCCGACCGCCTCAAGGAGGCGATTGCTGCGCGCTTCGCCGGGTTCGGCATCACGCCGCAGCAGGTTTTCGTCGGCAACGGTTCCGACGAGGTGCTGGCGCACGTCTTCATCGCCCTGCTCAGGCACGAACTGCCGATTCTCTTTCCCGACATCACGTACAGCTTCTACCCGGTCTATTGTGGTTTGTACGACGTCGCCTGGACGGCGGTGCCGCTCGACGAGAATTTCGCGCTCCAGGTCGACGACTACGCCGGCGCGAACGGCGGCATCATCTTCGCGAATCCGAATGCGCCCACCGGTTGTCTGTTGCCCCTCGCGTCGATCGAGCGCCTGCTCGCCGTGCATAGCCAGTCGGTCGTCGTCGTCGATGAGGCCTACATAGACTTCGGTGGCGACTTTGGCACCGACTCGGCGATAGCGCTGGTCAATCGCCATCCGAACCTGCTGGTGGTGCACACACTGTCCAAGTCGCGTTCGCTGGCCGGCTTGCGTGTCGGCTACGCGGTTGGCCACCCTGACCTGATCGAGGCGCTCGAGCGTGTCAAGAACAGCTTCAACTCATATCCCCTCGACCGCCTGGCAATCGCCGGCGCCGTCGCCGCTCTGGCTGACGAAAGACATTTCGAAACGACGCGGCAGGCGGTGATACACAGTCGCGAGACGCTGTGTCTGGCGCTGCGGTCGCTCGCTTTCGAGGTTCTGCCGTCGGCCGCCAACTTCATCTTCGTTCGTCATCCGCAGCGTGACGCCGGCGACCTCGCCGCCGCTCTGCGTCAGCGCGGCATCATCGTTCGCCATTTCCGGCTGCCGCGCATCGACCAGCACTTGCGCATCACCATCGGCACCGATGCGCAATGCGAACTCCTGATCGTGGCGTTGCGCGAGATCCTGAACTGATCGGCGAGTGCAGGTTTCAGGCTTCAGCCGTCGACGCGATACTCGGCCGAGCGGGCGTGTGCCGGCAGGCCCTCGCCATGCGCCAGCGTCGCCGCGATGCGGCCGAGGATCCGGGAACCCGCCGGCGAGACGCGGATCAGGCTGGTCCGTTTCTGGAAGTCATAGACCCCGAGCGGTGACGAGAAGCGGGCGCTGCCAGAGGTCGGCAGGACGTGGTTGGGCCCGGCGCAGTAGTCGCCGAGCGACTCCGAGGTATAGCGGCCGATGAAGATCGCGCCAGCGTGGCGGATTTTCGCTACCCAGGCGTCGGCATCGGCCAGCGACAGCTCGAGGTGTTCGGGGGCGATGCGGTTGGCGATGCGGCACGCTTCGTCGAGGTCGCGCACCTCGATCAGCGCGCCGCGGTTCTCCAGCGCGGCACGAATCACCTGCTGGCGCGGCATCGTCGGCAACAGTTTCTCCAGGGATGCGGCGACGCGCTCGATATAGACAGCGTCCGGACAGATCAGGATAGACTGCGCGAGTTCGTCGTGCTCGGCCTGCGAGAACAGATCCATGGCCACCCAGTCGGGCTCGGTATGGCCGTCGCAGATGACGAGGATCTCCGACGGGCCGGCGACCATGTCGATGCCGACGACGCCGAAGACGCGGCGCTTGGCGGCGGCAACGTAGGCGTTGCCCGGACCAACAATCTTGTCCACCTGGGGAACCGTCTGCGTGCCGTAGGCCAGCGCCGCGACCGCCTGTGCTCCGCCGATGGTAAACACGCGATCGACGCCGGCGAGCGCGGCAGCGGCGAGGACCAGCGGGTTGTGCTCGCCGGCCGGTGTCGGCACGACCATGATCAGTTCGGCGACGCCGGCGACGCGCGCAGGAATCGCGTTCATCAGCACCGACGACGGGTAAGACGCCTTGCCACCGGGCACATAGAGGCCGACGCGGTCGAGCGGCGTCACTTTCTGGCCAAGCAGCGTCCCACACGCGTCTGCACCGTCATCCACATATTGCCAGCTCTCCAGCGTTTGCCGTTCGTGGTAGCTGCGCACGCGTTCGGCGGCGGCTTCGAGTGCCTGCCGCTGGTCTGCCGGCAGACCGGCGAGTGCCGCCTGCAGTTCGTTCTGCGAGAGTTCCAGTTCGGCCATCGAAGTCGCACGCAGGCCGTCGAAACGCCTGGTGTACTCGATGAGTGCGGCGTCGCCGCGTGTCTTCACGTCCGCCAGGATGGCGGCGACCGTCTGTTCGACGGATGCGTCCTGCGCAGACTCGAAGGCCAGCAGGGCATCGAGGCGCGCGCCGAAATCGGCGTCGCTCGTGGTCAGGCGCTTGATGTTGATCATCGCTCCACCACGCCGGCAATGGCGTCGAGAATCGGCACGAGAAGCTCGCGTTTCAGTTTCAGCGCCGCCTGATTGACGATCAGGCGCGAGGAGATGTCCATGATGTGCTCGACGGCGATCAGGTTGTTGGCTTTCAGCGTGCTGCCGGTGGACACCAGATCGACGATCGCGTCAGCGAGACCGGCCAGCGGCGCCAGTTCCATCGAGCCATAGAGCTTGATCAGGTCGACATGCACCCCCTTGGCGGCGAAGTGTTCGCGCGCGATATTGACGTACTTGCTGGCAATCTTCAGGCGTGCACCCTGGCGTACGGCGTGGGCGTAGTCGAAACCGGCAGGGACGGCGACCATCATCCGGCACTTGGCGATGTTCAGGTCGATCGGCTGGTAGAGGCCGTCGCTGCCATGTTCGAGCAGAATGTCCTTGCCGGCGACGCCGAGATCGGCGGCGCCATATTGGACGTAGGTCGGTGCGTCGGTGGCGCGGACGATGACGACACGCACATCGTCACGGTTGGTCGGGATGATCAGCCGCCGCGAGGTCTCGGGATCTTCGAGCGGCGTGATTCCCGCTGCCGCCAGCAGCGGCATGGTTTCCTCGAAAATCCGGCCCTTCGAGAGAGCGATGGTGATGCCGTTCACGGCGCTTTTCCTGCGTGGCAAAGCCGGCATTCTACCGCAATGCCGTCGGCGGGGCTGCCGGCGCAGCGGTGGCAGCAGCCGGTGGCTGGTGCTGGTGGCTAGCGAACGGTTGTCCGAGGCCCTAGAGTTTGGGCATAAATGGCGTATGATTCGCGCGCAACGGCGCAAACGGAGTCCAAACCTCGTAGAAAAGCAAGAAGTATGCTGAGTGCTGGGCCACGTCGGGGGGCGTCCAGTCGTTCGCACGCGGTGAAACCGAGCAGCACCCATGCTCTTGCAGTCGCCGAAGACACCGGAGGAGTACTGAAAAATGGAACAAATGAGTCTTTACATGAACCTGGTCCTGATCCTGGTTTTCGTGGCCGGCAATGCCTTTTTCGTCGGCTCGGAGATCGCCATCTCATCGGCCCGGCGCAGTCGGATCAGGCAATTGGCGGAGGAGGGCGACAAGCGGGCGGCGCGCGTGGAGATGCTGCACAACGAGCCGGAGCGCTTCTACTCGGTGACCCAGGTGGGCATCACGCTGGTCTCCCTCGGTCTCGGTGCCGTCGGCATGGAGACGATCAGCACACTGACCGATCCGACCTTCGTCACGATTTTTTCGATGTTCGGCGACAGCGCGGCCCTGCTCAAGACAGCGCATACCGTGTCCTACGTCTTCGCCTTCATCGTCATTTCCTTCCTGCATGTGGTGGCCGGCGAACTGGCGCCCAAGGTTCTCGCCTTCCACAAGGCCGAGCAGTTGAGCATGGCCGTCGGCTGGATCATCAACTTCATGTACCTCACGTTCAAGCCATTGATCTACATCATGAAGCTGTCTTCGAACGGTCTGCTCTGGATCTTCGGGCAAAAGGATCTGCGAGGCCATGGGGAAAGCCACTTCACCATGTCGGTCGAGGAAATCCGCATGATCCTCTCGGCGAGCGAGAAGGACGGCACGCTGGACCCCGAGGAAACACAGATGATTCGGGGGGTGTTCAAACTCGATGAGCACACGGTGCGCGAGGCAATGGTCCCGCGGACGCGTATCCGAGCCCTGACTCAGGAAGACACGCTGGCCGATGCGCTACGGGTCTTCCGCGACGTGCCGCATGCCCGCTTTCCGGTCTGTGACAAGAGCCTCGACCGCATCACCGGGGTCGTCGCGATCAAGGAGTTGCTGACCGTGATGGCGGAAAGCAGCGGCCAGACGCTCGAAGAGGTGAGCCGGCGCCCCGTTGGCGAGTTCGCACAGGCGCCGTTCATCGTCCCGAACAGCAAGTCGCTGAGCGACCTGCTCAAGGAATTCAAGCATACCCGGCAACAGATGGCGATCGTCATCGACGAGTACGGCGGTACCGAAGGAATAATCACGCTCGAGGACATCCTCGAGGAGATCGTCGGCGAATACGAGGACGAGTTCACGCGCCAGGCGCGGCGTGTCAAGAAACTGGTCGGCAGCCAGTACGAGATCGACGCCTCGATGCGCGTCTCCGATCTCGAAACGCTGATCGACTTCCCCTTCCCGACCGACGACGACTACGTCACCCTCGCCGGATTGTTCTACAAAAAGCTCGGCAGCGTCCCGAAAGTCGGGGACACGGTGAAACTGGAAGGTGGCCAACTGACGGTGCTCGAGATGGACAATCACCGGATCACCCTGCTGAGGTTTGAAGACACGGCAGTCGGCGAGGACGGGGTCATCCGCCTGGTTGAAAACTCTTCAGCGCCGGATGCCAGCCCAGCGCCGGACGTCGGGCCACGCTCCTCATGATCGTTGCTCGAAGGAGCCCGGGGGGCGTCGCCCAAGCTTCACTGCCGCGGAGTTTGGGCAACGGCGCAGTGCTGCAACAGACGCTTCCGTTGGGGTCGGGGAATCAGGCGCTTTCAGGAACCGGCCGGGATCCTTCCGTTGACCGTGGATTGCGCCCGTGTCAGCGAACGCAGTCCACGGAGTAGACCGCCTTGCCGTCGACGATCGCCTTCACCAGGCCGTGAACGTCGGTTTCGAAGCCCGGGAACCGTTCGTTGAAATCGCGGGCAAACTGCAGGTAGCGAACGATCGTCGCGTTGAAGCGCTCACCAGGAATCAACAAGGGGATTCCCGGCGGATAGGGGGTCAGCAGCGTACTGGTGATCCGCCCTTCGAGGTCGTCGATGGGGACCCGGTCGATCTCCCGGTGCGCCATCTGGGCAAAGGCGTCGGTTGGCTTCATCGCCGGTTCCATGTCGGAGAGATACATCCGGGTGGTCAGGTGCGCGACGTCGTTGGCGGCATAGATGCCGTGGATCTGGTTGCACAGGTCCTTGAGCCCCAGTCGCTCGTAGCGCGGATTCTTCGCGAGGAATTCCGGCATGACCTTCCACAGCGGCAGGTTCTGATCGTAGCCATCCTTGAACTGCTGCAGTTCGGTGACCATCGTATTCCAGCGGCCCTTGGTGATGCCGATGGTGAACATGATGAAGAACGAATAAAGCCCACATTTCTCGACGATGATTCCGTGCTCGGCCAGATACTTGGTGACGATCGCCGCGGGAATTCCCCAGTCGGAGAATTCGCCGTCGACATCGAGCCCCGGGGTGATGATCGTCGCCTTGATAGGGTCGAGCATGTTGAAGCCTTCGGCGAGCATGCCAAAGCCGTGCCAGCGCTCGCCGGGCTTGAGGATCCATGCGGCGCGGTCTTCGATCGTCTCTCCCGAGAGATCGTCCGGCCCCCAGACCTTGAACCACCAGTCGGTGCCCCACTCCTTGTCGACCTTGCGCATCGTGCTGCGGAAGTTGAGCGCTTCGGCAATCGACTCCTCGACCAGCGCCGTGCCTCCCGGGGCTTCCATCATCGCTGCGGCGACGTCGCAGGAGGCGATGATCGCGTATTGCGGTGACGTCGAGGTATGCATCAGGTAAGCCTCGTTGAAGACATCGCGATCGAGTTTTCGCCCTTCGGAGTCCTGAACCAGGATCTGTGACGCCTGCGACAGGCCGGCCAGCAGTTTGTGCGTCGACTGCGTCGAGAAGATCATGGCGTCCTTGCAGCGCGGACGATCCGCACCGATGGCGTGGTAATCGCCATAAAAGTCATGAAAGGCGGCGTGCGGCAACCAGGCCTCGTCGAAGTGCAGCGTATCGATCGCGCCGTCGAGCATTTCCTTGATCTCCTCGACGTTGTAAAGAATGCCGTCGTAGGTGCTCTGGGTGATGGTGAGGACGCGTGGTTTTGCCTTCACCGCGCGGGCGAACGGGTGCGCGGCGATCTTCTTCTGAATGTTCTCCCAGCGGAATTCTTCCTTCGGGATCGGGCCGATGATTCCGTAGTGGTTTCGCGTCGGCATCAGGAACACCGGTATGGCGCCGGTCATCATGATCGAGTGGAGCACCGACTTGTGGCAGTTGCGATCGACGATGACCACGTCACCCGGCGCGACGGTCGAATGCCAGACGATCTTGTTCGACGTCGACGTGCCGTTGGTGACGAAGAAGAGGTGATCGGCATTGAAGATGCGCGCCGCGTTGCGCTCCGAGGCGGCCACCGGTCCGGTGTGGTCGAGCAACTGCCCGAGTTCCTCGACTGCATTGCAGACGTCCGCGCGCAGCATGTTCTCGCCGAAGAACTGGTGGAACATGCGCCCGACCGGGCTCTTCAGGAAAGCGACGCCACCGGAGTGACCCGGGCAGTGCCAGGAATACGAGCCATCCTCGGCATAGTGCGTCAGCGCGCGGAAGAAGGGAGGCGCCAGGGTTTCCAGATAGGCCTTGGCTTCGCGTATCACGTAGCGGCCGATGAATTCGGCGGTGTCCTCGAACATGTGGATGAAACCGTGCAACTCGCGCAGCACATCGTTCGGGATGTGGCGCGAGGTGCGCGTCTCGCCGTACAGGAAGATCGGGATGTCCTCGTTGCGGCAGCGAATCTCCTTGACGAAGGCGCGCAGGCCGGCGATCGTCCCCTCGCCCTTGCCGTCCCGGAAGTCCTCGTCGTCGATCGACAGGATGAAGGCCGATGCGCGGCTCTGTTGCTGCGCAAACGACGTCATGTCGCCGTAACTTGTGACTCCGAAGACGTCAAAGCCCTTTTTCTCGATGGCTTTGGCCAGCGCCCGGACACCCAGCCCGCCGCTGTTCTCCGAACGATAGTCCTTGTCGATGATGATTATCGGGAAATCGAAATGCATGGGGAATCCAGTACCAGATCAAGAGTGAGGGGACAGAAGCAGGAGCCGTGCCACACGTCCGGCAGCGGTGGCGATTGGCCGGCCGGTCGCCGTGCGGTGCTCCTGTCGTCGCACATGGGTCACATCTTCGGCAGCGTAACGCCCTGCTGACCCTGGTATTTACCGCCACGATCCTTGTACGAGGTTTCGCATTCCTCGTCGGATTCGAAGAAGAGGACCTGCGCAATGCCTTCGTGGGCGTAGATCTTGGCCGGCAGCGGCGTCGTGTTCGAGAACTCCAGCGTCACGTGTCCTTCCCATTCGGGTTCGAAGGGCGTGACATTGACGATGATGCCGCAGCGGGCATAGGTGCTCTTGCCGAGACAGATGGTGAGCACGCTGCGCGGAATACGGAAGTATTCGACGGTGCGTGCCAACGCAAAGGAGTTGGGCGGAATGATGCAGAAATCGCCTTTCACCTCGACGAAAGAGTTGGGGTCGAAGTTCTTCGGGTCAACGATCGTCGAGTTGAGATTGGTGAACAGCTTGAAGTCGTCCGAGCAGCGAATGTCATAACCGTAGCTTGATGTGCCGTAGGAGACGATCCGTCGACCATCGACCTCGCGCACCTGGCGTGGTTCGAAGGGATCGATCATGCCGTGCTGTTCCGCCATGCGGCGGATCCACTTATCCGATTTGATGGACATTGCTGGTCATCCGAGGTCCGGTCGTGCAGGAAAGGTGCCCATTCTACGGTGTCCGGGCAGCGGAAGGAAACTGCTGTCAGGCTTGTACGCGTTCGCCACGCGCCGCAGTTCCGTCAGGGTTGCCGACATACGCTTGTCACATTTCCGCCGCACCATGTCGGCCTGATCCCGCGGGTGACCAAAGATGACAGACAAGACGCGCATCATTGACGCGCTCGGCGAGCCGAAGCTGCTCTTGCCGGCGCTGGTCAACGAAGCATTGGCCGCCAACGACCGTGCCAAATTCTACTTTACGCTGCTGCAGATGGCGCAGGCGCACGCCGACGATCCTCAGCGCCGCACCTCGGAACTCGTTGCCGAACGTACCGCCGCCGGCGTCGATGAAGATACGCTGGATTCCCTGCCGATCCACAGCGCCAGGCTCGGACCGGGTCGCTACTGTGTTCCAGACGTCATGATCACTTCCCAGCGAGCCCTACAGGAATTGTTGAGCAAGCAAAAGCTGTACGAAGGCCTGCTTCATAGTCAGCACGGTGTGCGCCAGCCGATCGTCCAATCGCTGGTGCACCGTAAGCACGTGGCGGAAGTCGCCAGCCGACTGGCCGGCATGCCCAGCCAAGCGATCGACAGTCTGTTCTGTTCACCTACCGCCACGAGGATCTGCCGGTATTCCGCCTGCCCGGGCAACGCGCCCGCAGCCAGGTCGGCTACGCCTCCGGCTGTCTGGACCTCATCCTCGACCTTTACGGCGCTGACGTCGAGTACTCGGCTGATGTGCTGGAGAGTATCTACAAACGGCTTGGGGAAGTCGGCCGTCAGGTACTCAGCGAGAAGAGGAGCGACGAGGACGCTGCGACCGTACTCGCGGGCATCGCGGAGGTAGAAAACCTCAACGGACGCATCCGCGGCAACATCCTCGACACCCAGCGCGACCTACCTGATGCTGAAGAACCTCAAGACCGGCAGGAAACCGAAAGCGGGTTGACTGCGTGTCCGCTTGCCGCTGCGGTCGGCTCGGCGCGGCTTGCTCGTGGACGGCCAGCGGCATCGCCTGCCACGCGCGGATCAGATCCAACCGGCCGTCGAGGTGTTCGACGACGGCGGTGCAGCTATCGACCCAGTCACCGCAGTTGGCGTAGGTCAGCCCGTCCCGGGCTCCTGCTCAGCCGTAGCGTCCGCGTCGGGACGCGAACCGGCTGGCCGGGACGCAGGACACGGGTCGCGTGTTTGCTCATGGTGTGCCTTCCGCTTTGATCGCCCGTGTTTCAATACGCGGCGTCGCCTCCCCCAGCTGCGGGCCGAGCGACGCGCGGCGAGCGACCAGAGTTCCATACAGGCTGGCCAATTGTTGCGCCGGCCGATCGGCACCCCATTCGTGGGCAAAACGCAGGGCCTCGGCAGCGAGTTCGGCAAGCCGCTGCGGGTTACCGAGCATATCGATCAGTTGCTGCGCGAAGGCGTCCGGTGTCGTCGCGGCGGCGATGGCGCCGCGTCCCGGATCGACAATCGAGCGCGTGCCGAGGGCCGCGATGGCCAGTACCGGCAGGCCGCTGGCCAGCGCTTCGAGCAGCACGAGGCCCTGCGTTTCGGTTTGTGAAGCGAAGACGAAGACCTCGGCCGCAGCGTAGCAGTCACGCAGTGCGGTGTTCCGATCGAGGCAGCCGACAAACAGCACATGCCTTTCGAGGCCAAGCGCTATCGCGCGCGACCGCAGGTCGGGAAGCGTCGGTCCGTCAGCGGCGACGACCAGCAGCAACTCGGGGTCCGTCGCGCGCGCCCGCGCCAGCATGCTGAGCAGGAAGTCGATGTTCTTCTCATGGGCAGCGCGCCCGACGAAAAGGACGACGCGGCGGCGCGGCGAGATGCCGTGGCGAACACAAAAGCGCATGCCGTCGCCACGCGCGAACTGCGACTCGGGCAGTCCGGTGGGAATCACCTGTAGCGGTACGCTGACGCCGTAATCGCGAAGCGTGTCGAGCATCGGCGCCGAGGGCACGACGACCGCAGCGAGCGCGTTGCACTGCTGGCGCGCCAGGGTGCGGGCCGCGGTTCTGAGCCAGGTGCGCGGCAAGAGCGGGATGTAGTGAGAAAGATACTCCTCGAAATGCGTGTGTTAGGTGGCCAGACACGGCAGGCCGCGCTGACGCGCCAAACGCAGCGAAGCGTAGTGGGCGGCCAACGGTGTCTGGACATGCACGAGATCGAAGGTGGTACCGGCGAGAGCGCGATCGAGGTGATAGAGCGTGCTCGGCGACATCAGGCGATCTTCCGGATCGCCTGGCACCGCTCGCGATGGCACCCGGATGACGCGCCATTCGTCGCCACCGATCTCCCTTTCGGGGTAGTCCGGGACGACCAGCGTGCCCTGAATGCCGAGTTTCGCCAGGGCGGCGCGAAACGTCTGGATCGACGTCGAGACGCCATTGACGCGTGGGAAATAGACGTCGCTGACCATCAGCACGTGTAGCCCAGGTGTGCTCGGTGAGCCGCTTGCCGGCGGCGCAGAGTTGACTGCCGTCATCGCGCGCCCCCGGCCATGCCGATCGAGGCTCGGCCGCGCTGCTGCGCGTGGCCTGCGCCCATCTCGGGAAAGCACGCTCGCGGCAGCGGCAGCGTCGACCGAGTACGGTGACTGCGGTGTCTACAGTGATCGGGATACCTGCGCGAGCAGGTCCCGAACAGGCGGCAGGCCGGTTGGTCGCTCGCCCGCGGGCGGCGCCGGAGGAACTGTTGTTCCATGCGGTTCTCCATTCGTGTCTTCATGAGTTCTCATTCTCGAACCCCTGCGTGACGAATGAATGACCTTGCGGTTACGGAACGGTGGCAGCTCCTCGCGAAGCCGTCGCGCGCGCGCGGACGGCGGACCGATGTGGCGTTGCGCTGCTGTGCCGCCGGGCTCAGGTATTCTGCACGACAATGTTGGGAAACTTGGCGCTCATGTCCCTGGCGCGCTCGGCAACCTTGACGGCAATGCGGCGGGCAATCGTCCGGTAGATCTCGGCGGCGGGTGAGTCGGGAGCGCCGACCACCGTCGGGCGGCCCGCGTCGGTCAGTTCGCGAATCGCCAGCTCCAGAGGCAGGGCACCAAGGAACTCGGTGTCGTAATCCTTGCACATTTGCTCGCCGCCGCCTTCGCCGAAGATGTGCTCTGCATGGCCGCACTGCGAGCAGATGTGGATGCTCATGTTCTCCACCAGGCCGATGATCGGAATGCCCACCTTCTCGAACATCTTCAGGCCCTTGCGCGCGTCGATCAGGGCGATGTCCTGCGGTGTCGTGACGATCACCGCGCCGGTCACCGGCACCTTCTGCGCCAGTGTCAGCTGCGTGTCACCGGTTCCCGGCGGCATGTCAACCACCAGGTAATCGACGTCCTGCCAATTGGTCTGCTTGAGCAACTGCTCGAGCGCCTGAGTCACCATCGGGCCGCGCCAGACCATTGGTGAATCGATGTCGATCATGAAACCGATCGACATTGCCTGCAGACCATGCGCCAACAGGGGATCCATCGACACGCCGTCGCTCGACTCGGGTTTCTGACCGACCAGACCGAGCATTTGCGGTTGCGAGGGACCGTAGATGTCCGCGTCCAGCAGACCCACCACCGCTCCCTCCTGGGCCAGCGCCAGTGCCAGGTTGACGGCCGTTGTGCTCTTGCCGACGCCGCCCTTGCCCGAGGCGACGGCAATGATGTTCTTCACTCCGGGCAGCGGCTTCAAGCCACGCTGCACGGTGTGGGCGACGATCTTGACCGTGACATTGGCGCTGACGTTGCCAATGCCGGGGATCGTCCGCAGTTTCGCGATCACGGTACGCCGGATCTCGTCGACCTGGGTCTTCGCGGGATAACCCAGTTCAATGTCGAGCGCGACATCGACGCCCTCGACCTTGATGTTTCTTGCCGAGCGGGTCGAAAGAAAATCCTTCCGGGTATTCGGGTCGATCAATTCCCTCAGTGCCGTCTGCACGGCTTCAAGCGTTACGGCCATTCGTTGCAGCTCCTCTCATGGATACTTGAGTGATTTACTATAGTTTATCCGAAAATGCCGCACAATGCACGCGCTGACTACACCGGGCAGTGCGTTGACTGCGGCGATTCGTCTGCTAAGCTCCGGCCATGACAACGACCATCGCCCTGTCGCGCCCCTTCGACAGAACCTGGGTACTCGGCGCCATTCGGCAGATCGAGGCCGATTTCCAGCGTTCCAGCGATACCCACCTGATTCCTTTGCCCGTGCCCGGTTTTCCAGGCATCGACCTGTACCTGAAGGACGAGTCCAGCCATCCGACCGGCAGCCTGAAGCACCGGCTGGCGCGCTCGCTCTTCCTGTACGCACTGTGCAACGGCTGGCTGCGTGAGGGCAGCACGGTGGTCGAAGCCTCGAGCGGCTCGACGGCGATCTCCGAGGCCTATTTCGCGCGCCTCATCGGCCTGCCGTTTATCGCCGTGATGCCGGCGGCAACCTCGACCGAGAAGGTGGCGGCGATCGAGTTCCAGGGTGGTCGCTGTCATCTGGTCGAAGACGCGATGGCCATCTACAGCGAATCGCAGCGGCTCGCGGAAGAGTTCGGCGGTCACTACATGGACCAGTTTACCTACGCCGAGCGGGCAACCGACTGGCGTTCGAACAACAATATCGCCGAATCCATTTTCGAGCAAATGCGCCTGGAAAGGTATCCCGTTCCAAGCTGGTTGATTTCCAGTGCCGGCACGGGCGGTACGGTGGCGACCCTCGGCCGCTACGTCCGCTACCGTGCGCGGCCAACCCGCGTCTGCGCGGCCGATCCCGAGCGTTCGGTCTTCTTCGACCACTACGTGAGTCGCGCTCCCGGCCTTTGTCTGCAGGAAGGTTCGCGCATCGAGGGTATCGGCCGGCCGCGCGTCGAAGCCTCGTTCCTCCCCGCGGTGATCGACGCCATGGTCCAGGTGCCGGACGTCTGGTCGATAGCCGCCATGTACGAACTGTCGGCGCGACTGGGTCGTACGGTCGGCGCCTCGACCGGCACCAATCTGGTGGCGACGCTGGCCTGCATGGCGCAGATGCGGGCGAACGGCGAGGCAGGCTCGGTCGTCACGCTGCTTTGCGACTCCGGTCAGCGTTACGGGCACACCTACTACAGCGAGGACTGGCTCGAGCGGGCCGGCTTGAACTGCCCGCAGGAGCGCGCCGCTGTTGCCGCCACCCTCGATTCCGGGGAGATCGCCGAGGCTCTCTCGGCCAGTTGGCGTCTTGCCGGCGAACTGGCCAGCGCGCCTTGATGTAGGGCGCCGGTTCAGCCGCTCGCCGGCGGCGTATTCTGGCGCACCCAGTTGCGCCAGGCGGTAAAGACGGCCGGGTGTAGCGCGGCGATGACCGGGCGGCGCCAAACGTCGTCTGCGTCATAGTCGTCGTGGGCCAGGGTGCACATGCGCCCACCCGCTTCGCGCAGGATCAGGCTGCCGGCGGCGTAATCCCAGAGCATCTGACCACCGTGCAGGTAGAGATCGAGTCGACCGGCGGCGAGGTTGCACCAGTCGAGAGTCGAACTGCCGAAGTTGCGCTGCGAGTAGAAGGGCGGGTTGACGGCGATCTGGTCAGCCAGATGTTTGGGGATTCGCTTGAAGTCGACGCCGCCGACGGCACGCCCGATGTCCGCGTGCACCTGGCGCAGAGGCAGGCGGCGGCCATTGAGGTAGGCGCCATGGCCCTCGCGGGCATAGAACATTTCGTCGGTGATCGGGTTATAGGTTACCGCCAGGCGCGTTCGTCGTGCCCTCATCCAGGCGATGGACACGGCAAAGACGGGCAAGCCATTGATGAAGTTGGTCGTCCCGTCGATCGGGTCGATGCACCACAGCCCAAGGTTGTCGCTGTTGCCAGCGTGCCAGATGGCCTGTTGCTCGGCCGCCGTCATTTCCTCACCGATGATCGGGCAACCGTGAATCTCCGTCAGGCGTTCGAGGAGGAAATGCTGGGCGGCGAGGTCGGCCTCAGAACACAGCGAGCCGTCGTCCTTGCGCTGCCCGTGCCTGACGCGCAGGAAGCGCGGCATGATTTCTCGCTGCGCGACTTCGCGAACCAGCGCGACAGTGGCGTCGAGCATGCTTTTTAGTTCACTGTCAGCACTTGGCGGCTTGCTCCTGCGGTCTGGCTCGCTCATGATCAATCAGGAGCGCCACTTGATCGAGCAGCCCATGCTGGCGACCTGCTCCGCGGGTCCGCGGCCGCTCTCGGCAACCAGCCGCATTGCCTCGACCAGCTCGCGTCGCGCGTCAGGTGCGGCCGGCATACGGCCGCTGGCATCCAGACGCCCGCGGTACTGGAGTTCGAGCTGGCGGTTGAAGCCGAAGAAGTCCGGGGTGCAGACGGCGCCGTAGCGGCGGGCGACGTCCTGCGTCGCGTCGTACAGATAGGGGAAGGGGAAGTCGAGTTGTGCGGCGACGCGCTGCATGTTGTCGAGGGAGTCCTCGGGGTATTCGGCAGGATCGTTGCTCATGATCGCGGCGACGCCGATCCCCTGCGCCTGTAGCGCGCGCGCGTCGCGGCAAATGCGGTCGATGATGGCCTTGACGTACGGGCAGTGGTTGCAGATGAACATCAGCAAGAGCCCGTTCGGGCCGCGCAGCGTGGACAGCGAGTGACGCGCACCATGGGTGTCGGCGAGTTCGAAGTCGACGGCCGGCCAGCCGAAATCACAAACGGGGGTATTCAAGGCCATGATCGGCATGCCTCCAAACACAGCGAACGGGGAAGCTCTTATAATACCATGGTGAGTGCGCCCCGCTTTCATTGCCCCGTGCCCTTGGCGGTCGGCGCGCAGGTCGACCTGCCGGAGGTCGTCGCGCAGCATGCGGTCAAGGTTCTGCGGCTGCGACGTGGCGATGCGGTGACCTTGTTCACGGGCGCCGGCGGCGAGTATTCGGCGCGGATCGCCGGCATCGAGCGCTTGCGGGTCAGCGTGGAGATCCTGCAGTGGTTGCCCACCGAGCGTGAATCGCCGCTTTCGATCACCCTGGTACAGGCGCTGCAGGCCGGGGACAAGATGGACATGACGGTGCAGAAAGCCGTCGAACTTGGCGTCGATCGCTTCGTCCCGGTGATTTCGCGGCGCAGCGTGGTTCGCCTTGCCGATCAACGTGCCTTGCGCCGGGCCGAGCATTGGCGTGGAGTTGTCGCTGCGTCCTGCGAACAGTGCGGACGCAACCGCTTGCCGGAGGTCGCGATTCCGGAAAGCCTCGAACATTGGTTGATGCGGCCGCCGCCGCCGGGCGTTCTACGCCTGCTGCTGGCGCCGGTGGCAAGTTACTCGTTGGCGATGCTGTCGGGTCCGTCGGCGGACGGCCATATCGAACTTCTGGTCGGCGCCGAAGGTGGGCTGGCGCCGGAGGAAGTCCGGTTGGCGGCGCTGGCCGGTTTTCTGTCCGTACGTCTCGGGCCGCGTATCCTGCGCACCGAGACGGCTGGCCTGGCTGCCCTGGCGGCAATCCAGTTTTTGTGGGGTGACTTGAAGGAGGGAACTACTGATGTTTGAATCGGCAGAACTGGGACACAAGATCGACAAGGAAACGTTCAAGGCGGAAGAGCCCAAGTTGCGCGCGGCCTTGCTCGAAACGCAGGAGCTATTGCGCGAGAATGGTTCGTTTCCGGTGGTCATCCTGATCAGCGGCGTTGACGGGTCGGGCAAGGGCGAAACCATCAACGTCCTCTACGAGTGGATGGATCCTCGCTACATGTCGACGCATGCGTTTTACGCGCCGACTGCCGAGGAGCGCGCGCGTCCGTCGATGTGGCGCTACTGGCGGGCGTTGCCGCCGAAGGGCCGGATCGGGATCTTTGCCGGTTCCTGGTATTCGCAGCCGATCGCCGAACGGATCACCAACAGTCTCTCGCGCTCTGATTTCGACCAGCGCATGGATCAGCTCAATCGCTTCGAAGCGATGTTGGTCAATGAAGGTGCGCTGGTACTCAAGTTCTGGATTCACCTTTCCAAGGACGCGCAGCGCGAGCGGCTGAAGGCGATCGAAGCCAACCCGTTGACCAAGTGGCGAGTGACCAAGGCGAGCTGGGATCGCCTGAAGACCTACGACAAGCTGCAGGAGGTTGCCGGCCACCTGTTGCGTACGTCGAATACGCCCTGGGCACCGTGGATCATCGTCGAAGGTACCGACGACCGCTATCGCCACCTTACCGTCGGCAAGACGATCCTCGAATCGCTGCAGAAGCGCCTGGCCGACAAGCGTGACCAGAACTCGCCGGTAGCGCCGCCGTTCTCGCCGCGCATCGACCGGCTGGACGTGCTCAGTTCGCTCGACATGACGCAGAGCTTGACGAAAAAGGTTTACGAGACCGAGCTTTCGCTGTGGCAGG
The DNA here is from genome assembly GCA_017302455.1 of Accumulibacter sp. GTDB lineage: Bacteria > Pseudomonadota > Gammaproteobacteria > Burkholderiales > Rhodocyclaceae > Accumulibacter > Accumulibacter phosphatis. Next base: position 11,435 of record JAFLDO010000020.1, on the reverse strand, counting down.
GGCGCCTGGCGGAACTGATGCGCCACGCCGAGTTCCGCAAGCGCGCCTTGATCCTCGCTTTCGAAGGTTCCGATGCGGCCGGCAAGGGAGGCGCCATCCGGCGCATCACCTCGGCGATGGATGCGCGGCAGTATCAGCTCGTGCCGGTTGCCGCACCGACCGAAGAGGAGCGTGCGCAGCCGTACCTGTGGCGATTCTGGCGGCACATGCCGCGTCTTGGGCGGGTCGTCATTTTCGATCGCACCTGGTACGGGCGCGTCCTCGTCGAGCGCGTCGAAGGGTTCTGCACTGATGCCGACTGGTTGCGCGCCTACTCCGAGATCAACGATTTCGAGCATGACCTCTGGCGAGCCGGCGGTATCGTCGTCAAGTTCTGGCTGCAGATCAGCGACGAGGAGCAACTCAAGCGCTTCGACGAGCGCGCGAAGATCGAGCACAAGCGTTTCAAGATCACCGAGGAAGACTGGCGCAACCGCGAGAAAGCCGGCGCCTATCATGAGGCGGTCTGCGACATGGTCGACCGGACCAGTTCCGGAACCGCGCCGTGGACGCTCGTCGAGGCCAATGACAAGCTGTTTGCCCGGATCAAGATCTTGCGGACGATCTGCGAACGGGTGGAAAAGGAGCTCAAAGTCGATCCGATGAAGCTTTCGCCGGTGGCTCCGCCGAAGGCAGTCAGGGCGGCGAGTTCGGCCGATGCCAAGGTCGAGGAGGTTAGTGAGGCCAAGGAGTCGAAGACCGAGGTGACCAAGGAATCACGCGCCGACAAGGCGAGAGAGGCCAAGGCCGCCAAGGCAAGAGAAAAGGCACGACCCGCGGCGTGATATGTCCGACGACCTGAGTTCTGCACACTTCGTCGCCTGGTTCCGGTCGGTTGCGCCGTACGTCAATCTCTTTCGCGGCAAGACCTTCCTCATCGCCTTTGGCGGCAAGGCCATCGCGGGCCAATTGGCGCGCACGCTGGCGTATGACGTCAACCTGCTCGCGGCGTTGGGTGTGCGGCTCGTGCTGGTCCATGGAGCACGGCCGCAGATCGAGGAATTGCTGCGCGAACGCGGAATTCAGTCGGTCTATCACGGCAACTATCGGGTCACCGACGCCAAGGCTCTCGATTGCGTGATCGACGCGGTGGGCAGCATCTACGTCGAGATCGAGGCCCTGCTGTCGCAGGGCCTCGCCGATACGCCGATGGCCAACAGCACGATTCGCGTCGTTGGCGGTAACTTCATTACCGCCAAGCCGGTCGGCGTGGTCGATGGGGTCGATCTGCAGTACTCGGGTCAGGTGCGCAAGATCGATGGTGAGGGCATCCGTGCGCAGTTGGGGCTTGGCAACATCGTTCTCCTGTCGTGCATCGGATCGAGCCCGACCGGCGAGATCTTCAATCTGGCGATGGAAGAAGTCGCCGAAGCGGTGGCCACCTCGCTGCTCGCCGACAAGCTGATTTTCCTGACGGACAGCCAGGGTGCGACCGATATCGACGGTGCTCTGCTCGACGAGTTGACGGTGGAAGCGGCCGAGCGTTTGATCAGTCTCGGCGACTGGTTGTCAACCGATGTCAAGCGCTACCTTCCGTGCGCGGCGCGGGCCAGTCGCGCCGGTGTCGGGCGCGTACACCTGCTCGGCTACGACGAGGACGGCACGTTGTTGCGCGAGCTGTTCACGCGCGATGGCGTGGGCACGGTGATCACCCGCGAGTCGCTGGAACAGCTGCGCGATGCCCGGCCCGACGACATTGGCGGCCTGGTGGCGCTGATCGAGCCGCTCGAAGAGGACGGCACACTGGTCCGTCGTTCGCGTGAACTGCTCGAGCGGGAGATCACGCGCTTCTCGGTGGTCGAACACGACGGCCTGATCGTCGCTTGTGCCGCGCTCTACCCTTACGGTGAGGAACAGGCTGAACTTGCCTGCCTGGCCGTGCATTCGCACTATCGCCGCTGGGGCTACGGCGCGCTGCTGATGAAGCGTATCGAGGCAAGAGCCCGCGCATCGGGGGTCAGGCGCCTGTTCGTTCTCACCACGGTGACCGCGCACTGGTTCAAGGAGCGTGGCTTCAGCAAGCGCCGCGTCGATGATCTGCCGGCCGAGAGACGTTTGGTCTACAACCTGCAACGGCGTTCAAGCGTATTGATGAAGGAGTTGTAGTTTACTGGCGGTTCCGGCGCTTTTCATGGTGCACCGGCGACGGTGACCGACCGCCACGGACGAACCGCCGAAAAATCACTGAGGAGTTGATTGCATGGCAAGAATGGTTAACTGTGTCAAGCTCGGTCGCGAGGTTGAAGGTCTCGACTTCCCACCGTATCCCGGCGACCTGGGTAAGCGGATCTATGAAGGGGTATCCAAGGAAGCGTGGCAGCAATGGGTGCGCATGCAGACGATGATCATCAACGAGAATCGCCTCAATCTCGCCGATGCCGCGCATCGCAAGTATCTGGCCGAGCAGATGGAGAGGCACTTCTTCGGCGATGGCGCCGACAGGGTGCAGGGCTACGTTCCTCCCTCCGCCTGATCGGCTGCACGCCGGCGGGCGGGTCAGGCGGCGGTCAGGGTGCGCACGCCGTCAGCCGTGCCGAGCAGGCAGACGTCCGCTGGTCGGCAGGCAAAGAGGCCGTTGGTGACCACGCCGACGATCTGGTTGATGCGCGTTTCCAGTTCGACCGGATCGGCAATCGGCAAGCCGCCGACATCGACGATCAGGTTGCCGTTGTCGGTGACGAAGCCCGCACGCCGAAGCGGCGTGCCGCCGATCTTGGCCAGTTCGCGGCGGACATGGCCAAGAGCCATGGGAATGACTTCGACCGGCAGAGGAAAGCGACCGAGCACCGGTACGAGTTTCGATCCGTCGGCAATGCACACGAACTTCCGGGCGACTGCCGCGACGATCTTCTCGCGCGTCAGCGCGCCACCCCCGCCCTTGATCATTTGCATCGCTGCGTTGATCTCGTCCGCGCCGTCCACATAGACGGGCAGTTCCTCGACCTCGTCGAGGTCGAAGACCGCGATGCCATGGCTGGCGAGTCGTTGCCTGGTCGCCTCGGAACTTGCGACGGCACCGCCGATGCGGTGCTTGATGGCCGCCAGCGCATCGATGAAGCAGTTCGCCGTCGAGCCGGTCCCGACGCCGACGATCTTTCCGTCGACCACGTGCGCGAGGGCCGCGTGCGCGACCGCCTTCTTCATTTCGTCCTGGGTCATCGCTGTCCTGTAGCGTGGTGGAAGGCCGCCATTGTAACCATCCACGGCGATCGAGGACAGCCGGCCCCAGCGAGCAACGCGGCCGACCGGGATGACGCGTCGACTCGCTATACTGGCCGGCCTCGAACCACGGCAAGGAGCAGCACGTGACTGATGAAAGCCCTTTCAAGGGGCAGACGGGTTTGCGGCGGGTCTGGAACGCGTTCCACTATTCGCGGGCGGGCTTGCGCGCCGCCTTTCTCGCGGAGGACGCCTTTCGTCAGGAGGTGCTGCTCGCTGCAGTGTTGGTTCCGCTCGCGCTCTGGGTGGCCCCGGACGGCGTCGGGCGGGCGCTGATGATCGGTAGTGTGTTGCTGGTCCTCATCGTTGAACTGCTCAACTCGGCGATCGAGGCCACCGTTGATCGGGTCTCGCTGGACCGGCACCCCTTGGCCAAACGTGCCAAGGATATCGGCAGTGCTGCGGTGCTGCTCGCCTTGCTCAACGTGCTTGCTGTGTGGGCCTGCGTTCTCCTCGGCTAGGACCAGATCTGCTGCGCCGGCGATCGGCAGGTGGCTTTGTGCCTGGCCGCTCGGTTGCCGTTCAGGTAAGGCGGCGCAGGTGCATCATGACCGAGATCCTGGCGCCCAGCCAGCCCAGGGCACCGCCGATTGCGGCCAACCTCGCGACGTCGCCCGGCGACAGGCTCTGCAGCGTGAAGCTGGCCCCATAGAGCCGCGTCAGCTCGCTGACCGGCGGGATCAGCAACTGGAAGCCGCCGGTTACCAGGAGCGCCGCGCATAGCCCGCCGAGAGCACCCTGCAGCATGCCGAAGTAATGGAGTGGTCGTCGGACATAGGTGTCGGTCGCGCCGACCAGCCGGGCAACCTCGATTTCGGCCGCCTGGGCGAGGATCTGCAGGCGAATGGTGTTGAAGGTGATGGTTACCAGGGCTCCCGCGAAGAGCGCGCCGAGCAGCATGACGACGAGTCTGCCGAGCCGCAGCAGAGCATCGAAGCGTTTCACCCACTCCGAGTCCAGTTGAACATGTGCCACTTTCGGCCAGCCAGCGAAGACCTTGGCCAGGTGTTCGAGCGACTCCGGCTGCGGGTCCGCTGGGGTGATGACAAAGGCGTCCGGCAGAGGATTTCTCGGCAGGCTGGCGATGATCTCCGCCATTCCTTCGGATGCCTGCAGGCGTTTAAGCGCCTCGTCCCGCGGAACGAAACGCCAGTTGCCGACGCGTGCCTCCTTGAGTCGTGACTCGATCTCGCTGACCTCGCGTTTGCCGGCCTCGAGGCTCAGGAAGATGCTGATCTGTTGCACGCCGGGCGTGTCGCTGGTCAGTTGGCGCAGGTTTTCGAGAGCCAGCCAACCGGCCGTCGGCAGGGTCAACGCGACGCCGACGACGAGCAGTGACAAGAGCGTGTTCAGCGGTGCCGCGGTCAGGCGGCGCAGCGCGTCGCGCAGGGCGGCCAGATGCTGGGCGAACCAGGCCTTCACGGCACGACACCGTCGGCGGACGGGCACGGCGGTTGTTCGGTCATCTGGCCGTGTGCCAGGCGGAGAACCCGCGGCCGCATGCCGGGCGGGCACAGCGGGTCGTGGGTGACGATCAGAACGGTCACTCCGACCTGCTGAAAGGCGCGGAAGATTTCGAGGATCTCGATCGCCGATGCGGCGTCGAGATTGGCAGTGGGTTCATCGGCAAGAATGATGGCCGGTCGATTGACGACGGCGCGAGCGATCGCCAGGCGTTGCTGCTCGCCGCCGGAAAGCGCGATCGGCAAGGTTCTTTCGCGGTCGTGCAGACCCACTTTGGCGAGTGCGGCCTGTGCTCGGCGCTGTGCCTCCTTCGCCGGGTGACCGGCAATGGCCAGCGGTAACAGCACGTTATCGAGTACGTTGCGATCGAAGAGCAGCTTGCGGTCCTGGAAGATCAGTCCGAGCTTGCGACGCAAATAGGGAATGGCGTTCCGGCGCAAGGCCGCAAGGTTTTGACCGTTGATCACGATGCTGCCCGAGGTGGGCCGTTCGATCGCCGCCAGCAGCTTGAAGAGCGTCGATTTGCCGGCGCCTGAGTGGCCGGTGAGAAAAACCATCTCGCCGGCGGTGATTTCGAAGCTGACTCCCTTGAGCGCTTCGCGGCCTTCCGGGTAGCGCTTGGTGACCTCGTTGGCGGTAATCACTCGAAGAGCGCGTCGACAAAATCGCGGGCACTGAACGGTCGCAGATCGTCGATGCCTTCGCCGACGCCGATGAAGCGGACGGGTTTCGGGCACTGGCGAGCGATGGCGGCGACGACGCCGCCCTTGGCCGTGCCGTCGAGCTTGGTCAGCACCAGGCCGCTGACCTGGATCGCCTTGTCGAAGGCCATCACCTGCTGCAAGGTGTTTTGGCCGAAGGTCGCGTCGAGGACCAGCAGCGTCTCGTGCGGAGCGGTGGGGTCGGCCTTCTGGATGACCCGCCGCACCTTGGCAATCTCGTCCATCAGATGCAACTGCGTCGGCAGGCGGCCGGCGGTATCGGCCAGTACGACGTCGATGCCGCGTGCTTTGGCCGCCGCGATGGCGTCAAAGATCACCGCCGCCGGATCGCCGGATTGCTGCGCAATGACCGTTACGTTGTTGCGTTCGCCCCAGGTCTGCAGCTGCTCGCGCGCCGCCGCTCGGAAGGTATCGCCGGCGGCCAGCAGGACGGACAGGCCATGAGCCTGAAAGTGCTTGGCCAACTTGCCGATCGAGGTCGTCTTGCCGGCGCCGTTGACGCCAGCAATCATGATGATGAAAGGCCGGTGCGAGGAAAGGTCGAGGGCCTCCTCGAGCGGTCGCAGGAGTTCGTACAGGGCTTCCGACAACGCGTGCTGAATGGCCTCCGGCGTTTCGAGCTTGTCGCGTTTGGCACGCATCTTGAGTTGATAGAGCAGGTGCTGGGTTGCGTCGAGGCCGACGTCGCTGGTCAGCAGCAGGGCTTCCAGCTCTTCGAGCAGTTCGTCGTCGACTTTGCCGCGCGAGAAAAGCGACTTCAGCTTGCCGCCAAATTGGGCGCGCGTGCGTGCCAGGCCGGACTTGAGACGTTGTCGCCACGAGCTGGCAGTCGGCGCCTCTGTGGGTTCGGCAATGGTTGGGTCGGCCGTGGGAGCTTGAACAGGGGATTTCTTGAGGAAACCAAACATGGTGCTTCCGTGTCTGAAAGGCGCTCGGGTGGGCAGGCAGTGGTAAGATGCCGGCGCGATTGCCCGACAACCTCAAATTCTATCAGAAGCGATTCATGCCCATGCGTCACGCGAGACTGGTTCCCTGGCTGCTGGCTCTGGCGCTGCCGGTAACGGTACTGGCCAACCCCTATGAACGTCAACTGGCGAATGGCCTGCGGATCATCGTCAAGGAGGACCGGCGTGCGCCGACGGTGGCGCACATGGTGTGGTACCGGGCTGGCAGCATGGACGAAAAGAACGGTACCACGGGTGTGGCACATGTCCTCGAACACATGATGTTCAAGGGGACGCCAGCGGCCGGACCCGGCGAGTTCAACCGCCGCGTGGCGGCGGCAGGCGGGCGTGACAATGCCTTCACCAGCCGCGATTACACGGCCTATTTCCAGCAGGTGCCGAAGCACAAACTGTCCGACATGATGCAGCTCGAGGCGGATCGCATGCGTCACCTGACGCTGGATTCCGGTGAGTTCGCGCAGGAAATCAAAGTGGTCATGGAGGAGCGCCGACTGCGCACCGAGGATCAACCGCAAGCCCTCCTCTTCGAGCAGCTGATGGCTACGGCATTGCAGGCGCATCCCTACCGGGTACCGATCATCGGCTGGATGAACGACCTCGAGAACATGACGGCCTCGGACGCGCGCGTCTGGTACGAAAGCTGGTACGTCCCCAACAATGCCTACGTCGTGGTCGTTGGTGACGTCGACCACGAGGCCGTATTCGAGCTTGCCGAGCAGCACTACGGTCCGCTGCCGGCGCGTGCCCTGCCGAACCGGAAGCCGCAGGATGAGCCCGCGCAAACCGGTATCCGGCGGTTGACCGTCAAGGCGCCGGCGGAACTGCCGATCGTGATGATGGCCTACAAGGTACCGGTCATCCGCGATGTCGCCCAGGACATCGACCCCTACGCGCTGGAAATGCTGTCGGCAGTTCTCGCCGGCCATGAGGCCGCGCGCTTTTCCAAGAACCTGATTCGCCAGCAGCGTCTGGCTGTCGAGGCGACCACCAGCTATCGTACGACGGCGCGTGGTCCGGGCGTTTTCTACCTCTATGGGTCGCCTAGCGAAGGGAAGACGCGTGCCGAACTTGAAGCGGGTTTGCGTAGCGAAATTGCCGACGTGCAGGAGAAGGGCGTGGCTGCCGACGAACTTGCGCGTGCCAAGGCGCAGCTGATTGCCGGGCAGATCTACAAACTCGATTCGATGTTTGCGCAAGCGATGGAAATCGGTCAGCTGGAGTCGGTGGGAATTGCCTACGCGGAGAACCGGCGCATCATCGAGAAGCTGCAGGCGGTGACCGCCGAGCAGGTTCAGGCGGTGGCCAACAGGTATTTTCGCGATGAGCATCTGACGGTCGCCGAACTCGACCCGCAGCCCCTGCCCTCGGCGCCACGTGCGCGCTCCGCTTTCGCCCCGCGTCATTGATTGAGAGCCTGACGATGAATCCTTGCCAGCTGCTGGTGTGCACGTTTCTCGCCCTGGCCGCGCAGTTGACCCAGGCCGGCCCGAAGATCGAGTTCTGGCAGGCGACTTCCGGCGCGCGCGTGTTCTTTGTCGAGAATCACACGCTGCCGATTCTTGACGTTCAGGTCGATTTCGCTGCCGGCACGGCTCGTGAAGCCCAGGGCAAGGCCGGCGTCGCCCAGTTGACGCGCGCGTTGCTCGACCTCGGCGCGGCGGGGATGGACGAGACGCAGATTGCCAGCCGGATGGCTGATCTGGGTGCGCAATTGTCGGGAGGAGTGGACCTCGATCGGGCGTCAGTCTCACTACGTACGCTGTCGATGGCTGACAAACGGGGCCCGGCGCTCGCCATGCTGCGCGCCATCCTGACCAGTCCACAGTTCCCGACGCAGGTCTTCGACCGCGAGCAGGCACGTTCCGTGGCCGCTCTCAAGGAGGCGCTGACGCGGCCGGACACGATTGCCAGCCGGGCGTTCTGGTCGGCGATGTATCCCGCGCACGCCTATGGCAGGCATGCGACGCCGGAGTCGGTGAACGCGCTGGGGCGGGCCGATGTCCTCGCCTTCCATGCGGCGAATTACACCGCGCAAGGTGCTACCGTCACGATCGTCGGCGATCTGTCGCGTTCGCAGGCCGGGTTGCTGGCCGAGGAACTGACCGGCGGCCTGATGCCCGGGGCGGTGGTCGGCCCCGTCGCTGTGCCCGAATTGCCCCTCGCGGGTGAGCAGCGGATTGCTCACCCGGCAGCGCAGGCACATCTGCTGCTCGGGCTGCCGGCACTCAAGCGCGGCGACCCGGACTTCTTTCCGCTGGTCGTCGGAAACTATTCGCTTGGCGGTGGCGGCTTCGTTTCACGTCTGATGAAGGAGGTGCGTGACAAGCGCGGACTGGCCTATAGCGTGAGTAGTTTCTTCCAGCCGCTGGGGCAGTTGGGGCCCTTCCAGATCGGCATGCAGACCAAGAAGGCACAGGCCAACGATGCCCTGAAGGTGACGCGTGAAGTCCTCGCGGCCTTCCTCGCGCAAGGGCCGAGCGAGGTCGAGTTGCAGGCCGCAAAGCAGAACCTGATCGGCAGCTTTCCTTTGCGCCTCGACAGTAATCGCAAGCTTCTGGACAATGTCGCGATGATCGGTTTCTACGGGTTGCCGCTCGACTATCTCGACCGCTATCCCGAGAACATCGAAAAGGTGACCGCGGCCGACATCCAGGCGGCGTTTGCGCGGCATGTGCGGCCCGAGCACTTGGTGACCGTGGTGGTCGCCGGGGAATAGTCTCCTGAACTCGGTGCGGATCATCGGCGGTGAATGGCGGCGGCGTGTCCTGCGCTTTCCCGCTTTGCCGGGATTGCGGCCGACGCCGGACCGCGTGCGCGAGACCCTGTTCAACTGGCTCGGGCAGGATCTGAGCGGGTTGTCCTGCCTGGATCTGTTCGCCGGCAGTGGTGCTCTGGGTTTCGAAGCCGCGTCGCGCGGAGCGGCGAGGGTGGTCATGGTCGATACGTCGGCAAAGGTGCTGGCGGCGCTGGCGGACAACGCCACTGCGCTGGGAGTGGGCAAGCGCGTGGAGATTGTCCGCTCGGATGCGGTAAGATTCGCGAGTTCTGCCGGGTTGCGCTTCGACGTCCTGTTTCTCGATCCGCCGTTCCATCAGGGCTGGATGGACCGTCTGGCACCCCTGACCGCAGACGTCCTGGCTGAGGATGGGGTGATCTACGCCGAGGCGGAAATGTGCCTGGAGAGCTGCGGGGTCTGGCGGACGGTACGCCAGGGCAGAGCGGGCCAGGTTTTCTATCACTTGATGCGGCGAGGCGAAGCTGATGGCGCTGAATAAGCGGGTGGCAATCTATGCAGGAACCTTCGATCCGATGACCCGCGGTCATGAGGATCTCGTTCGCCGCGCGGCCTGTCTGTTTGACCGGCTGATCGTGGCGATCGCCGAGAGCCAGCCGAAGAGGCCCTTCTTTTCGCTCGCCGAGCGAGTGGAAATGGCAGGGGAGATCCTTGCGCCCTACCCGAATGCTGAAATCTGCGGTTTCAACGGTCTGCTCATGGACTTCGTGCACGCCAAGGGAGCCAAGGTGATTATCCGCGGCTTGCGCGCCATTTCCGACTTCGACTATGAGTTTCAGATGGCGGGGATGAACCGGAATCTCTACCCGGAGGTGGAAACTGTATTCTTGACGCCGGGTGAGCAGTATCTGTTCATCTCGGCGACGATGGTGCGCGAGATCGCTCTTCTCGGCGGCGATGTCAGCAAGTTCGTCCAGCCAGCCATCGGTGGCCGACTGGCCAAGCGTGTGCGAGAAATTTCAACGACCTGAAGGAACAGCAAGCATGTCTCTGATTATCACCGACGAATGCATCAACTGCGACGTCTGCGAGCCCGAGTGCCCGAACGAGGCAATTTTCCAGGGTGCCGAGATCTACGAGATCGACCCGAGCAAGTGCACCGAATGCGTCGGTCACTACGATACTCCCCAGTGTGTCGAAGTCTGCCCGGTTGACTGCATTCCGAAGGATCCGGCACACGAGGAAAGCGAGGACCAACTGTGGGTCAAGTACGAGAAGCTGACCGGCAACACGGGGCGTGCGTGAAGCGGGGAGCCAGGTCTTCGCCACACTGTGTCGGACGACGGCCAGAAGTGCTGCGTCAGTCGCCCGCGGTGTTCTCGGTCGGTGTTGTCATTCCATCGCGGCCAGGGTGACGTCCCTGACCAGATTCAGTTGCGCGCGTCGTGCTCGGGAGGAGTTCGTATGGCGGGCAAGCTGCGCGCCGTCAAGCGGGCGCGACTTCGGCAGCGTGGCTGCCAACGGATCGACCGGCTCGTCGTTGCCCCGGAACTCATAATGTAGGTGCGGTCCGCTCGCCAGACCCGTCTGGCCGACAGTACCGATCGTGTCCCCCTGACGGATGCGTGCTCCTGGTCGGATTCCCGGCGCAAAGTCATCGAGGTGACCGCAAGCGGTCGAGTAAGCGCCCTGGTGCCTGAGGACGATCAGCTTGCCGTAGCCATTGCGAAAGTCGGCGGCCTCGACGATACCGTCGGCGACGGCGAGGACTCTGGTTCCCGTGGGCGCAGCGTAGTCGACCCCCTTGTGAGCTCGCCAGGTTTGCAGGATCGGGTGCAAGCGAGCGTCGGCAAATCCTGAAGTGACCCGCGAGAACTCGATCGGCGAGAGCAGGAAGGCCTTGCGCAGGCTCCGGCCGTCTGCCGTGTAGTAGCCGGTTGTTAACACCCCATACGCATATTCCGCACTTTCCAGGCAGGAGCGAATCCTAAGCTGTTGATTTGCTTGATGCTGGATTTTTCCGACGTTTTGTAGTGCCATAATAGTTCCGCCAGGGCCGCTGGACCTCTTGCTTTTGTTGTACGATCGTGTGCATGTTCATCCGACAGACAAGAACGAGCAACAAGGCGACAGGTGAAGGCTACGTCACCTACCGGCTGGTGCGTACCGAGCGCATCGGTGGCAAGGTCCGTCAGATCACGGTGTTGAACCTCGGCCGCCATTTTCCGATCAAGTCGGAAGACTGGCCGATCCTGTGCAGCCGCCTGGAGCAGTTGCTCAATCCGCAGGCTC
>JAFLDO010000002.1 GCA_017302455.1 Accumulibacter sp. | reverse complement strand
ACCGCTGCCGGCCGGGCCTCGCGAGCCGCGGCGGCGGCCGGCGGTGCTGGCAGCGGCCGCGTTTCGACACTGACCTCCTCCACCGGTCTGGCCTCGGCCCCCGGCCGGTCCGCCGGTGCCGCCACCGGCGGTCGATCCACCTTGATTGGCGGCAAGCCGAGCAGGGCAGGATCGACACGGAACAAAGCCGGCGGTTGCGCCTCTACCTGGCCCGCGAAACCGGCAGCCAGCGTGCCGGCACAGCAGAAGATCAGGGTGAGCGGCTTGGGCCGGTAGGGACACGTCATTCCGTAGAGGTCAGAGTAGAGTACTGCAGGTGGTTGTCCCCGGCGGCGGTTTGGCCGGCGGGTCGGATGGTAAAATCACGCCATTTTAGCATCATCGCCCAAGGAGAAGCGGCATGCCGCGTACCGCCCTGTTGCGTGACTGGATCCATGAAATGCTGTCGCCGCGCTTCCCCGGACAGGAGATCGGCCTCGAACCCGCTTCGGCTGACGCGAGCTTTCGACGTTACTTTCGGGTCAGCCTGCCGGATGGAGGCACGCGCATCGTCATGGACGCGCCGCCCGACAAGGAGGACTGCCGCCCCTTCCTGAAGGTCGCCAGCTTGTTCGGCGTGGCGGGCGTGCATGTCCCGGAAGTGCTCGCTCAGGATCTTGAACAGGGGTTCCTGCTTCTCTCGGACCTCGGCGGCACGACCTACCTGAGTGCCCTGCAGGACAGAACGACGGCGCCCCGACTCTATGGCGATGCCAACAGCGCCCTCGTGGCCATCCAGCTGGCCAGCCGGCCCGGAGTCCTTGCCAACTACGACCGCCGGCTGCTGGACCATGAACTGGCGCTCTTCCCCGACTGGTACCTGACACGCCACCTTGGCCTGACGCTCGACGAGCAGACAAAGCAGACCCTGCAGACGGCCTTTGCCGCGATCCTCGCCAACAACCTGGGGCAGGCGCAAGTCTTCGTGCATCGCGACTACCACTCGCGCAACCTGATGCTCGTCGACGGCGACGCACCCTCTGCGTCTGCCGGCTTCCCGGCCAACCCGGGTATTCTCGATTTCCAGGACGCCGTGTACGGCCCGCTCACCTACGACCTCGTCTCGCTCTATCGCGACGCCTACATCGACTGGCCGGAAGATCAGGAACTCGACTTCGTGATCCGCTACTGGGAAGCCGCGCGGCGCGCCGGACTGCCGGTGCCGGCGGACTTCCACGACTTCTACCGGGATTACGAATGGATGGGAGCGCAGCGCCAGCTCAAGGTACTCGGTATTTTCGCCCGCCTCTGTCACCGCGACGGGAAGACCGACTACCTTGGCGACATGCCGCGCGTGCTGGGCTATCTACGCCGGACCTGCCAGCGCTACCACGAGCTGCGGCCGCTCGCCAGACTCCTCGACCGCATCGAGAACCGCCAGGTCGACCTCGGCTACACCTTCTGATGAAAGCCATGATCCTCGCCGCCGGTCGCGGCGAACGTCTGCGGCCACTCACCGACACGACGCCGAAGCCCCTGCTGCGGGCCGGCGGCAAGCCGTTGATCGTCTGGCACCTGGAGCGGCTCGCGGCAGCCGGATACCGCAATGTCGTCATCAACCACTCGCATCTCGGCGAACAGATCGTCGCGACGCTCGGCGACGGGAACGCCTACGGCCTGCACATCACCTACTCGCCGGAACCCGCGGGAGCGCTGGAGACCGCCGGCGGCATCGCCGCGGCGCTGCCGCTGCTCGGCGACCGGGCGTTCCTGGCGATCAATGGCGATGTCTGGTGCGACTGGGACTTCGCCGCCGCGCCACGGCTGGCGGACACCCTCGACCCGCAGCGCGCCGCCCATCTGGTTCTCGTCGACAATCCGTCACACCATCCCGGCGGCGACTTCTGCCTGGCCGGAAACATCGTCCGGTATGCGGCAAGCGACAGCGAACACACCCTCACCTACGCCGGCATCGGCATCTTCCGGCCAGACTTCTTCGCCGCCGTACAGGTCGGCGCGATGATGAAGCTGCGCCCACTGCTCGACCACGGAATAGCGCGTGGATTGATCCGCGGCGAGCGACACAGCGGTCGCTGGGTCGACGTCGGGACACCCGAACGTCTCGCCGAACTGGATAGGGAACTGGTGCCATCCTCATGAACCATCACCACTACGTCAGGCGCCGTCAGCAACTGCTGGCGCAAATCGGTGACGGTGTCGCCGTCATCCCCACGGCACCGGAGCGCGTGCGCAACCGGGACGCGCACTATCCCTACCGCTTCGACAGCTATTTCTGGTATCTCAGCGGCTTTCCCGAACCCGATGCGGTGATCGTTCTCGTCGGTGGCACGCAACCGAAATCGATACTGTTCTGCCGAGAAAAGAACGAAGAGCGCGAGACCTGGGACGGTTTCCGCTACGGACCCGAGACCGCGCGTCAGGCTTTCGATTTTTCCGAGGCGTATCCGATAGTCAGCCTCGAACGGATGCTGCCCGAACTGCTCGCCAACCGCAGCGCGCTCTGGCACTCGCTCGGTCACGACGCGGACTGGGACCAGCGAATCGCCGACGCACTGAATGCGGTGCGCGCCCAGAGCCGCAACGGCACGCGCGCACCAAACGAAATCCGCGACTTGCGGGGCGTTCTCGACCAGATGCGACTGACCAAGGATGCGCACGAGATCGACACCATGCGCCAGGCCGCGGACATCGCCTCGGCTGGCCACGTCCGCGCCATGCGCGCCTGCCGACCGGGAATGGCCGAATACGAACTCGAGGCCGAACTCGCCTATGAGTTTCGCCGACGCGGAGCCGACGGACATGCCTATACCCCAATCGTCGCCGGCGGTGCCAACGCCTGCATCCTGCATTACGTCGACAACAACAAGTTGCTGGCCGGCCATTCGCTGGTGCTCATCGATGCCGGCTGCGAAGTCAGCGGCTACGCTTCCGACATCACCCGCACCTTTCCCGTCGGCGGCCGTTTCAGCGCGGTCCAGCGCGAGGTCTACGAGATCGTCCTCGCCGCGCAGCAGGCGGCAATCGCCGCGGTGCGGCCCGGCGCCGCGTTCACCGACTATCACCTGGCCGCCCTGCGGGTTCTGACGCAGGGACTGATCGATCTCAAGGTGCTCACCGGCAGCGTCGATGGCGCGATCGAAAGCGAAGCGTACAAGCCCTGGTACATGCACCGCACCGGCCATTGGCTGGGCCTCGACGTACACGACGTCGGCGACTACAGAACCGGCGCCACCGACGACGACTGGGTCAGGCTGACTCCGGGAATGGCGCTGACCGTCGAACCGGGCCTCTACTTCCGCCCCGGGGAACCCGTCCCCAGGCATCTGCATGGCATCGCCGTGCGCATCGAGGACGACGTCTTCGTCAATGCCGACGGGTGCACGGTCTACACCAGTGCGCCACGGACCATCGCCGAGATCGAGGAGGTGATGCGCCATGACTGAGAGCAGCAGCCGGGTGGACATCGCCATCATCGGCGCCGGCCCGGTCGGCATGACTCTGGCACTGGCCCTCGCCGGTGGTCCGTACAGCGTCCTGCTGATCGACAATCGCCGGCGCGGCGCCTGGGAGACCGATCCGCGGGCCCTGGCGCTGTCACACGGTAGCCGACAACTCCTCGAACACCTCGGCGCCTGGAACGCCGGCGCCGGCACGCCGATTCGTTCGATCCATGTGTCGCAGCGCACCGGCTTCGGCCGCACGGTCATCGACGCCGACGACTATGACCTGCCGGCGCTCGGCTACGTGATGCGCTACCGCGACCTGGCCGCCACCCTCGCTGCGCGCATCGATCCGGCGCACTTGCTGAACGAGCACGCCCTGATCAGCCTGACGACCGGCGGCGAAGCTGCCGAAATCAGGCTGGCCGGCGACGGCGCTGAGCACGGCGTCGCCGCGCAACTCGTCGTGCATGCCGAAGGCACGCCGGGAGACGAGGCCGACGTCCGCGTCAGCGACTACCGGCAGCACGCCGTCGTTGCCGAAGTGCGCCCCGTCCCGGGGCACGCGCACCGCGCCTGGGAACGCTTTACGCCCGACGGTCCGCTCGCCCTGTTACCGCTTGGACAGGATTACTCGGTGGTGTTTACCGTACCGCCTGACAAGGCCAGGCAACTCCTTGCCCTCGACGAGTCTCCTTTTCTCGCCGCCCTGCGCGCCCAGTTCGGCGGTCGTCTCGATTTTGTCGCCAGCGGCGCGCGCGCCAGCTTCCCTTTGGCGCTACGCGTTCGCCGACAGGTCAGCGCTTCCCGCCAGGTATGGATCGGCAATGCCGCGCAAAGCCTGCACCCGGTCTCCGGCCAGGGCTTCAACCTCGGTCTGCGCGACGCGTGCGAACTCGCCGAGGCCTTGCTGGGCAAGACCGGTGGCGACGCCGGAGCTGCCGGAACGCTGGCCAGCTACGCCCGTGGGCGTCGCCTCGACCGCCAGGGAAGCATGGCATTTACCGACGGTATCGTGCGCCTCTTCTCCAACGACCTGGCGCCGCTGCGCTGCGCGCGCGGGCTTGGCCTGCAGGCGCTCGATCTCTTCCCGCCACTCCGGCACTTCGTCGCCAGGCGAATGATCTGGGGCGCCCGCGCCTGGCTGTAGTCCATCCGCACCGTTCGCGTGGCGCGATAGCGCCTGCCGCGTGTTTCGCTTTTGCCGCCGATTCGGCTAGACTTCGCGGCTTGCCAAATCCACGATCCACCTCGGTGAAGATTCCATGCCGCAAGCCAACAACAAGCTCCAGTTGATCGAATTCAAGGGAATCACGCTGCCTGTCGTCGCGGTCACCGTACGCTCCCTGCAGCCCGACGCCCTGGCCAAGGCCGCCAGCGCCCTGTTCGGCGACGACCCCTTCTTCGACGGCGACGCGGCAGTGCTCGAATTGTCGCAGCTCGGCGACCTGGCGGAAGCCGACTGGCCGCGCGTACACCGGGTGCTGAAACTGTATGGCCTGAACGTGATTGGCGTGCGCGGCGGGAGCGAGGAACTGCGCCAGACCGCCGCGGCGGTCGGCCTGCCGGCCTACGCCAGCGTACACCGCTCGCCCGCAACACCCGCCCCGGAAATGCCGCCCGCGCCACCACCTGCGGCCGAAGAACCGGTCGCCAACGCCGCACCGACGAGCGTCGGCAGCAGCGGGGTAAAGCCAACGCTGTTCGTCGACCGGCCACTGCGCTCGGGACAGCAGGTCTATGCACGTGGCGGTGACCTGGTGGTACTGGCCGCCGTCAACGCCGGCGCCGAAGTCATTGCCGACGGCAGCATCCACATCTATGCGCCCTTGCGCGGCCGCGCTCTGGCTGGCGCCAGCGGTGCCGAGGACGCGCGCATTCTCTGCACGCGCTTCGATGCCGAACTGGTATCGATCGCCGGGCTGTATCGGACATTCGATGCCGGCGTTCCAGCCGCGATGGCTGGCAAGCCCGTTCAGGTCCGACTGACGGAAAACACTGGCGACGATCCGGGAAGACTGCTCGTCGAGCCACTGAAGACCGACTGACGGCCCGGCAAGCGCCGGCACTACCCGCCGACGTCGCCGCCAAGTCAGCAGAAAGGCCAATCTGCAGGTAGAATCTCGGCTTTCACTTGCGGAGAACCACCGGTGACACGTATCGTCGTCGTAACGTCAGGCAAGGGCGGTGTCGGCAAGACCACCACCAGCGCCAGCTTCGCCTCGGGCCTCGCTCTGCGCGGCTACAAGACTGCGGTCATCGATTTTGATGTCGGCCTGCGCAACCTCGATCTGATCATGGGCTGTGAGCGGCGCGTCGTCTATGATCTGGTCAATGTGCTCAACGGCGAAGCGACACTCACTCAGGCTTTGATCAAGGACAAGCACTGCGATAACGGCAACCTGTTCGTCCTGCCCGCTTCGCAAACCCGCGACAAGGATGCGCTGACCGAGGAAGGTGTCGAGAAGGTTCTCAAGGAACTCGAACACATGGGCTTCGACTATGTCGTGTGCGATTCGCCGGCAGGCATCGAGCGCGGCGCGGTGATGGCTCTGACTTTCGCCGACGAAGCGCTGGTGGTCTCCAACCCGGAGGTGTCCTCGGTGCGTGACTCGGACCGCATCCTCGGCATCATCCAGGCGAAATCACGTCGCGCCCTGCTCGGCGGCGAGCCCGTCAAGGAACACCTGCTGATTACCCGCTACTCGCCGAAGCGCGTCAGCGATGGCGAGATGCTGTCGTACAAGGACGTCCAGGAGATCCTGCGCGTGCCGATCATCGGCGTCATTCCCGAATCGGAATCGGTGCTGCAGTCGTCGAATGCCGGGACGCCGGCAATCCATCTGGCCGGCAGCGACGTGGCCGGCGCCTACCTCGACGTCGTTGGCCGCTTCCTCGGCGAGAGCATCCCGCTGCGTTTCGTCGACTACGAGAAGCCCGGTCTCTTCAAGCGCTTTTTCGGGAGCAAGTGAGGATGTCGCTCTTCTCCCTCATCTTCGGCAACAAGCCCAAGACGGCAGCCATCGCCAAGGAACGCCTGCAACTGATCATTGCCCACGAGCGCAATGGCGGCACCAGCACGCCCGACTTCCTGCCCGCCCTGCAACAGGAGTTGATGACCGTCATCTCGAAGTACGTGTCGGTCAACGCGGAGGACATCAAGGTGTCGCTGGAGAAGCAGGGGAACTTCGAGGTGCTCGAGGTCAACATCGTGATGCCCGAGAAAGGCAGCAGAGCCTGAATAGGCGCCTGTCCTCCGGACCGCCATTGTCGCCGCCAGGCGGGGCACTGCCGGCAGGTCGGTACTGGCTGTTTTTCGCGTACCAATCGCGGTAGAATCCGCCTCTTGCCTTGCACCCTCCGGCACCGCACGCCATGGAATTTCTCGGTTTCTCGCTTCGCAACAACCTGTTTGTCGCACCAATGGCGGGTGTGACCGATCGTCCTTTCCGGCAACTGTGCAAGAAGATGGGCGCCGGCCTGGCGGTTTCCGAGATGGTGACGTCGAACTCGCTGCTCTATGGCAGCGCGAAGACGCAGCGCCGAGCCAGGCATGATGGCGAGGTGGCCCCGGTCTCGGTACAGATCGCCGGCGCCAGCCCGGCGATGATGGCGGATGCCGCACGCTACAACGTCGACCGCGGGGCGCAGATCATTGACATCAACATGGGCTGCCCGGCGAAGAAGATCTGCAACGTGATGGCCGGTTCCGCCCTGCTCCGGGACGAGTCGCTGGTTGCCCGAATCCTCGAAGCGGTGGTCACGGCCGTACCCGACACGCCGGTGACGCTGAAGATCCGGACGGGTTGGGACAAGACCAATCGCAATGCGTTGCGCATCCTGCAGATCGCCGAGCAGTCGGGAATCCGGGCCCTGGCGATGCATGGCCGCACGCGCGCGTGCGGCTACAGCGGCGCTGCTGAGTATGAAACGATTCGCGAGGTCAAGGCCGTCGCCCGCATTCCGGTCATCGCCAACGGCGATATCGGCTCGCCGGAAAAGGCCCAATTCGTGCTCGACCTCACCGGTGCGGACGCGGTGATGATCGGTCGCGCCGCGCAGGGGCGTCCCTGGCTGTTCCGTGAGATCGAGCACTTCCTGGAAAGCGGTACCCATCTGATGCCGCCGCGGGTCGGCGAAATCCGCGAGATTCTGCTCGGACACCTTGAAGATCTGTACGTCTTCTACGGGATCGAGACGGGAGTGCGCGTCGCGCGCAAGCATATTTCCTGGTACACCAAGGGCTTGCTCGGGTCGGCCGCTTTCCGCCACATGATGAACAAATTGCCCACCGTCGACCTGCAGCGGCAGGCGGTCGATGATTTCTTCAGCGCGCTCGCCGAAGACCACGAGCACCTCCCTTACCTGGCCGCCGCTGCCGAAGCGGCGGCATCTGGCGATGACAGCTTTGAGGAACTCGCCGCATGAAACAGAATAACGACGAACATGTCGCGGTTTGCGTCGGCAAGGCGCTCGAAAGCTACTTCGAGACGCTCGACGGCGAAAAGCCGGCAGCCGTTTATGAAATGGTGATCAAGATGGTCGAGCGCCCCATGCTCGAGGTCGTCCTCAAGCAGGCACGTGGCAACCAGACGCTTGCCGCCGAGATCCTCGGCATCAATCGCAACACGCTGCGCAAGAAACTGATCGATCACAAACTCATTGCCTGAACCCACTCACTGCCACAACCCCCGCCACCCACTCGCCTGCCTGCCATGAAAATCCGTCAAGCCCTGTTAAGCCTCTCCGACAAGAGTGGTGCCCTCGAATTCGCACGCGGCCTCGTCGCCCACGGAGTCACGCTGCTGTCCACTGGCGGCACCGCCAAGTTGTTGCGCGACGGCGGCCTGCCGGTTACCGAAGTCGGTGACTACACGGGTTTCCCGGAAATGCTTGACGGCCGCGTCAAGACCCTGCACCCGAAGGTGCACGCCGGTATCCTGGCGCGCCGCGATCTGCCCGAACACCTGGCGACGATCGCCGCCCACGGCATCCCGACGATCGATCTGGTGTGCGTCAATCTCTACCCCTTTCGCGAAACCGTTGCCAAGGCCGACGTCACACTGGCCGAGGCGATCGAGAACATCGACATCGGTGGTCCGGCGATGGTCCGTTCGTCGGCGAAGAACTATGCCGGTGTGGCCGTCGTGACCGATCCTGCCGACTACCCTGCACTGCTCGCGGAAATGGCCACCAACGCTGGTACCCTGAGTCTGAACACGCGCTTCGCACTCGCCAAGAAGGCGTTTGTGCACACCGCGCGCTACGACTCGGCAATCGCCAACTGGCTCACTGCACTCGACGAAGCCAGCCAGCCGCAGCCGTTCCCCGAACACCTGCAACTGGCCTTCGATCGCGTCGAGGCGCTCCGCTACGGCGAGAATCCGCACCAGCAGGCAGCCTTCTATCGCGACCCCGTGCCAACCACGGGTTCGATCGCCCACTACCGGCAGCTACAGGGCAAGGAACTCTCCTACAACAACATCGCCGACGCCGACGCCGCCTGGGAATGCGTGAAGACCTTCGCCACGCCGGCCTGCGTCATCATCAAGCACGCCAATCCTTGCGGCGTGGCAATCGACATCAATCTGCTCTCGGCTTATGAAAAAGCCTTCCAGACCGACTCGACATCAGCCTTTGGCGGCATCATCGCGTTCAATGGTACGGTCGATGGCGATGTCGTCGCGGCGATGAATACCCGCAAGCATTTCGTCGAAGTCTTGCTGGCTCCCGCTTTCACCGACGCGGCCCGGGAAATGCTGGCGGTCAAGCAGAACCTGCGCGTCCTTGAACTGCCGCTGGCCAGGATACATCACGCTTTCGAAATGAAGCGCGTCGGTGGCGGACTGCTGGTGCAGACACCCGACCGCTTCAACGTTCAGGCTGCCGACCTCAGGGTGGTGAGCAAAGTGGCGCCGAGCCAAGAGCAGGTGGCCGACCTGCTCTTCGCCTATCGTGTCGCCAAGTTCGTCAAGTCCAATGCCATCGTTTTCTGCGGCCGCGGCATGACTCTCGGCGTCGGCGCCGGCCAGATGAGCCGTGTGGACTCCACCCGCATTGCCGCCAGCAAAGCCCAGAGCGCCGGCCTCGACCTGACGGGCTCCTGCGTCGCTTCCGACGCCTTCTTCCCCTTCCGCGACGGGCTGGACGTGGTCGCCGCGGCAGGCGCCAAGGCCGTCATTCAGCCCGGCGGCTCGCTGCGCGACGAGGAGGTCATCAGCGCCGCCGACGAGCACGGCCTGGCGATGGTGTTTACGGGTGCGCGACACTTTCGGCATTGATCCGGTCAATGAGCGACGGCGCCCGATATACCGGGCATTGTGCCGCCGGTAGCGGAATGCGGCGCTCACTCCAACGATGATCTGGTGGTAAGGGAAGCAGAATGAAGTTACTGGTGATTGGCTCCGGAGGTCGCGAACACGCACTTGCCTGGCGCCTCGCGAAAACCCCAGGCCTGCAGAGAATCTTCGTCGCACCCGGTAACGCCGGCACAGCCCGGGAACGTGAACTCGAGAACGTCAACATCACCGATCCCCGCGCGCTTGCCGACTTTGCCGAGCAGGAACACGTGCTGCTGACTGTGGTGGGACCCGAGGCGCCCCTTGCCGACGGCATCGTCAACCTCTTCCGCGCCCGCGGCCTCAGGATTTTC
This sequence comes from Accumulibacter sp., assembly GCA_017302455.1. Lineage (GTDB taxonomy): Bacteria > Pseudomonadota > Gammaproteobacteria > Burkholderiales > Rhodocyclaceae > Accumulibacter > Accumulibacter phosphatis. The sequence goes on along the minus strand of JAFLDO010000002.1, from coordinate 151,656 downwards.
GGCCCAACCAAGGAGGCCGCGCAACTCGAAAGCTCAAAGGACTTCGCCAAGCGCTTCATGGCCCGGCACAACATCCCGACAGCACGCTTTGCCACCTTCGCCGAGCGAGCCTCGGCGCACGCTTACATTGACCGGCATGGCGCACCGATCGTCATCAAGGCCGATGGCCTGGCCGCCGGCAAGGGGGTGGTCGTGGCCATGAGCCTCAAAGAGGCGCATGCAGCCATTGACACCATGCTCCCGGAAAAATGTGTCGCCGGACCGGGCGGAACGACCGTCGCGCGTGTCGTCATCGAGGAATACCTCGAAGGCGAGGAAGCCAGTTTCATCGTCATGGTCGACGGCAAGAATGTCCTCCCGCTCGCCTCGAGCCAGGATCACAAGCGCATCGGCGACGGCGATACCGGGCCCAACACTGGCGGCATGGGAGCGTACTCGCCGGCACCCGTGGTTACCCCCGAGGTACATGCGAGAACCATGCGCGAAATCATCCTGCCGACGGTCAGAGGCATGGCCGCCGACGGGATCCCCTATACCGGCTTTCTCTATGCCGGACTGATGATCAGCAAGGACGGGGCGGTCAGGACGGTCGAGTTCAACTGCCGCCTCGGCGACCCGGAAACACAGCCGATAATGATGCGCCTGAAGTCCGATCTCCTGACCCTGCTGGAGCACGCCGTCGCCGGCCGGCTCAACGAGGTGGAAGCAAGCTGGGATCGCCGAGTGGCGCTGGGCGTCGTCCTCGCCGCGGCCAACTACCCCGGCAAGCCGCGCACGGGCGACAGAATCACCGGCCTGCCGAAAGGTAGCGACGACAGCCATGTCTTCCATGCCGGCACGACCGACACGGATGGCCTGGTCCTTACCTCCGGTGGCCGCGTGCTGTGCGTCACGACGCTTGGCGACAACATCAAGCAGGCCCAGAAGCTCGCCTACGACACGATCGTCGGCATCCATTTCGACGGCATGCAGTATCGCCACGACATCGGCCATCGGGCTCTCAGCCGATGAGGGCAGGACAAGCCAGGCGTGCGGGTTGCCGCCGCGGCACGTCTTGCCACGCCATTCGCGTGCAGTCGTGGCGAAGATGATCGACCCGGCGCCACTCCGCGACTACTTTACCGGTTTGCAGACGCGCCTCGTCGCGGCCGCCGAGACCGTCGAGGGTGCGGACGGTGGCAGGTTTCGCGTCGACCCGTGGAGCAAGGAAGCCGACCAGGCGCTGGCCGGCCGCGGCTGCACCTGCGTCATCGAGGGTGGTCGCGTCTTCGAGCGCGGCGGCGTCGCCTTCTCGCACGTCCTCGGCGCCGCCCTACCGGCCTCGGCAACCGCCAAACGCCCCGAACTGGCCGGTTGCGCCTTCGAAGCGATGGGCGTTTCGCTGGTGCTGCACCCGGAAAACCCGTACTGCCCGACGGCGCACATGAACGTTCGCGCCCTGGTGGCGACGAAGACTGACCACGAACCCGCCTGGTGGTTTGGTGGCGGCATGGATCTGACTCCCTACTACCCCTTCGTCGAAGATGTCCGTCATTTCCACGCCACCTGCAGGCAGGCGCTGTTGCCCTTCGGCGGCGACACCTACGCGCGCTACAAGAAGTGGTGCGACGAGTACTTCTTCCTCAAACATCGCAATGAGCCGCGCGGCGTCGGCGGCGTTTTCTTCGACGACCTGAACGAGGGTGGCTTCGAACGCTGCTTCGGCCTGACGCGGGCCGTCGGTGACGCGTTTGCGGCAGCCTATCTGCCGATCGTCGAGAAGCGAAAGCGGCTGCCGTACGGCGAACGCGAACGCGATTTCCAGGCTTACCGGCGCGGCCGCTACGTGGAGTTCAATCTCGTCTGGGATCGCGGCACGCTTTTCGGCCTGCAGTCGGGCGGGCGAACCGAGTCGATCCTGATGTCGCTGCCGCCGGTCGTGAAGTGGCGATACGACTGGCAGCCCGAAGCCGGCACGCCCGAAGCTGCACTCTACGAGTTGCTGCCGCCACGCGACTGGGCGTGAGCCCGGCGAGACAGGACGGCGACGACCGGTGGCTCAGGCGAGTTGTTCGGCCGCTGCCCGGTAGTGCCGAACGGCTTCATCCGAACGGTCGGTCTGCTCGAAAAGACGCGCCAGTTCGAGCCGAACCGGGTGCTGATCGGCCAGCGCGAGGGAGGCCTCAAGATAGTTCTCGGCCTTTCCCCACAGCCGCTGCGACCGACAGAGACGGCCCGGTGCCAGCAACAATTGTGCGTCCCCAGGATGCTCGGGCAGCCATTTCTCGGCCCGTGCGTTAGCAGCGGTCGGATCATCGCCCCCCATCTGACCACAAAGCTGCACCAGCTCCGAATCCCAGCGAGCGGCCAGTTGGCGCATCCCTCCTGCGCCCGCAGTTCCAGCCGCAACGCCGCAATGTGCCGCCCGGTGAGACGCTGCAGACCTTGAAGGGTGATCAGCGCGGCCTCGAAGTCACCAGTGTCGAGGAACATCTCGGCTTCGAGCATCCATTGGGCCGACTCCAGCCGCGGATCGTCTCGCCTGACCCGCTCGAGCCAGGCCTTCTCCGTATCCGGTTCGCGCAACAGCGGTGCTGCGCGGGCAGCCAGCAGCGCCGCCAGGCCGGGCGAGTGAGCGGCAGCATGCGCTTCGCCGGCCTTCTTCAGAGCCCGCCCGAAACGCCCTTCGAAAAGCAGGCGCACGGCGTCGTCGAAGGCAATCGCCGCCTTCACCCGCCGACGACGTTCACGAAACGCCTGCACGCGATTCGGCAACGCGAGAGCCAGCCCGATCGCGCGCAGCAAACCGTACACCACTACGAAGATGCTGACGACGAGGAAAATCGCCAGATTGAGCGACACCTCGGCGCGATACGGCAGCAGGACACGAAGCAGATAACCCTCGTTGAAGCGTGCCGCCAGAGCGATACCGACCGCCAGCGCAAACAGCGCCAGCAGCCACGACAGCTTTGTCACCTGCCGTCCCTGCCCAGCCTGAAGGTCCCGATCGCCGCCAGGCTCTCGTTGAGAGTCGGGAGCTCAATACTGATCTCGGCATCCCGGTGGCGTGCCAGATCCTGGTACAACTGCTCGATCATCGCCCGCTGACTCTGCGATTCGGCGAGTATCGCCGCGAAGGCACCGAGTCTGCCCTGAACAACGGCCAATTATTCCTGCGCCTGCCTGGCCAAAGCACGGCTTTCGGCGTTCGCAGAGTCGCTTTCGGCCAGACGACGAGCCCACTCCTGCTAGGTATCGGCAAGCTTGGCTCGCGTCTCCAGCCACTGCCAGCCGGCCAGCCCGAGGGCGAGCATTGCGAGCAGTAGCCAGGGGTTGCGCCAACCGTAGCCGGCCCGCGGTTTTCCTTCATGGTTGCCGCCAACGATACGCGATCAAGGCTGCAAGGATCCCGGCGTCGGCTGGCCCGGTGAGGATCACACCCTGCAGGCCGAGCCCTGCTGCCACCTCGGCGATTCGTTGATGGGGTACGAACAGCGGCGTCTGACGCAGGCGTGCGCGCGCCGGGCCATCCAGCAAATCGACCAGATTGCGCAGCCCCTCGCTTGATGAAACCGTCAGCGCATCAAGCTCGTCGGCGTGCAACAGCGCCTGCAGCGGCCCCGCGTCGGCTGGCGCCGAACGCCGGTAACAGGAGACGAGATCCACGTCGGCACCTCGCGCACGCAGCGTATCGGCCAGCAGTTCGCGCCCACCGTTGCCGCGCAAGAGCAGCGCCCGCTTGCCTGCCACGCGCTGCGCCTGCAATTCCGGAAGTTCGAGCACGGCTTCGGAATCGAAACGCTCGCGCGGAGCGAGCGTATTCTCGATGCCATGAGCGGCAAGCAGATCGACGGTACTCTGACCGATGGCGACCGCCTGCAGAGCCTCTGGCCATCGACGGCCGGCGAGTATCACCGGCACGCTGAAAGCCACTGCGTTCGGACTGATGAAAACGGCCAGTGAGTAGACGTCGAGCTGCGCAATCGCCGCCTGCAATGGTGCCTGCTCCTCGGCCGGAGCAATCTCCAGCAGGGGACAGAGTACCGGCTCGCCCCCCTGTTCGGTAATCCAGGCGGCCAGCCTCGCCGCTTGTGCCCGCGGACGGGTCACCGCAATTCTCTTGCCGCGCAGCAACTCGCTCATTGGCCAGTTGCCAGTTCCCGAAGAATCGCATCGGCACCGCGTTCATGGAGCGCCTGAGCGAGCCGGCAACCGATCGACTCGTCGTCTTCCGGCAGTCCGCGCAGTTCGCCACTCAGGCTGTGGCGGCCGTCCGGCGTCGCAATCCAGCCGCGCAGCCACAAGGCACCGCTGTCGAGTACGGCATGCGCGGCCAGAGGAATCTGGCAGCTGCCGCCGAGAGCACGCGAGAAAGCACGCTCGGCACGCACGCAGTGAGCTGTGGCGACATCGTTGAGGGGTGCCACCAGAGTCAACAGGTCGACGCGCGCCGAGAGGACCTCGATACCCAGCACACCTTGCCCGGGTGCCGGCAGGGACTGCTCGGGCGTCAGCACGGCCTTGATCCTGTCGGTCAGCCCCAGCCGGATCAGACCGGCGGCGGCGAGGATGATCGCATCGTAGTCTCCGGCATCGAGCTTCCGCAGACGCGTATCGAGATTGCCGCGCAAGCTCCTGATCTCGAGTTGCGGATAGCCCGCGCGCAGCATGGCTTCGCGCCGCAGGCTGGACGTACCGACCACGGCATTGGCCGGCAGTTCGGCGAGCCCGCCAAACCGGTTCGAGACGAAAGCATCGCACGGATTCTCACGCACGGAGATGGCGGCCAAGGCAAAACCCTCGGGCATCTCCATCGGCAGGTCCTTCATCGAATGCACCGCGAGATCAGCGCGGCCCTGTTGCATGGCCACCTCGAGTTCCTTGATGAACAAGCCTTTGCCGCCGATCGCAGCAAGCGGACGATCGAGGATCTGATCGCCCCGCGTCGTCATGCCGAGGATGTCGACGGCCGTCTGTGGGTACAACTCCGTAAGGCGACCGCTGACGTGCTGAGCCTGCCACATGGCAAGACGCGATTCACGCGAGGCGATGACCAGGCGCGGCGGGGCTTGGTTTGCAGAGTTCAAGGCAGGATCCCGGTAACCGTACTGACGGGCTCGCCATGCCGCCGGCACACGCGGGCAGCATCGGCGCCACTGACGCCAACATCAAGGCGGCAATTCTAACATGCCTGCTTGAGCCTCCCGGGAAACACGGGGCGCCCTCTGGTGTGTGGCAAGCTATTGTGCGCCGACGTCTTCGCTTCTGATCCGGGCAGCGGCTTCGAGGTCTTCCACGAGCGCACCTTTCTCCGCGCGCTGCCGCGCACGCGGTGGCGGACCAGGCCTCACGAATGGCAGAACGGCTTCGTCCGGGCGAGCGGCTGGCCGCTAGGGCAGCGTCGCTGGGCCCTACTCGGCTTCCTGAATCGCCGTCAGGTAGGCGAGGGCATCCTGGATGTCACCGCCTTTCAGCGTGTACAGCACCCCGTCCCTGGCGCCTTCCTCGTCGTGCGGACGATCGGCCCGCAGATAGGCATCGATCTGTTTCTTCAGATAGCTGGTGTACTGGCCGACGAGCATCGGAAACATGCCACGCCCCTTGCCGGCCTTGCCATGGCAAGCCGCGCAATTCTTCTGGTAGACCGCCCGTCCATTGTCGACATCACCCTCGGCCCGCGGCACGATCATGACTTTCTCCATCGCCAGCAGCCGCGTCAGCGCGTCATCACTGTCCTTGAAAACGGGCTGACGGGTCGGCAGAACGATCTGCGCAAGGTAGGCGGAAACCAGCTTCATGTCCTCGTCCGGCAGCTCGCGCTCCTTCGTGTACGGATACATCGGCAAATTGACGCGAACCTGATTCTGGAAGGCTTTCAACTGCTGCTCCAGGTACTTCGCCGACTGGCCGGCAATGCGCGGGTATTCCCCCTTCTTGCCACCGGCACCGAACTCGCCATGGCAGGCCGCGCAGGGGCCATAGATCTCCCTGGCCTTGTCGCTGTCGAGCTCGCTGTCGAGCGCCCGCGCCGGCAGAACGGCGGATGTTGCCAAGAGTAGACAAGCCAGCGTGCTGGAACGTCCGAGTTGCCGCATGACCACCTCGTCGAAGGGAAGACGCGATTATAGGAAACCCCTTGCCGCACGCCTTGATGAGTGTCAAGAAGCGAGAGTCAAGGATCGGCCGGCCGCATTTTGCCTTATACTCCAGCCCACTCGGCGCGGCGCCTGCCCAGGGCCGCGCCTGATCCTTGCCCAGGAACCCTCCCCCCATGAACCCATCGGATTCTCCCCAGTACACCTGGGCCGGTCGCTTTTCCGAGCCCATGTCGGAAGTCGTCAAGCGCTATACCGCCTCGGTGGCTTTTGACCGCCGCCTGTGGCGCCACGACATACGCGCATCGCTGGCGCACGCGACGATGCTGGCCAGGCAGGAAATCATCAGCGCGGCCGACCTCGCCGACATTGAACGCGGCATGGCGCAGATCGCCGAGGAGATCGAGACAGGCACGTTTGTCTGGTCGCTGGATCTCGAGGACGTACATCTGAACATCGAGAAACGCCTGACAACGCTCGTCGGCGATGCCGGCAAGCGCCTGCATACCGGCCGTTCGCGCAACGACCAGGTGGCAACCGACATCCGCCTGTATCTGCGCGACGCTATCGATGACATCCTCAGCCTGCTCAAGCAGTTCCAGTCGCGGCTACTTGATCTCGCCGAAGCCGAGGCTGCCACCCCCTTACCCGGCTTCACCCATCTCCAGGTCGCCCAGCCGGTGACCTTCGGCCATCACCTGCTCGCCTATTTCGAGATGACGCGACGTGATGCCGAGCGCTTTGTCGACTGTCGCCGCCGCACCAACCGCCTGCCGCTCGGTGCAGCGGCGCTGGCCGGCACGAGCTATCCCATTGACCGCCATCTGGTTGCCGAATTGCTGGGCTTCGACGGCGTTTGCGAGAACTCGCTCGATGCCGTTGCGGACCGCGACTTTGCAATCGAGTTCTGTGGCGCCAGTGCCCTGGTGATGATGCATCTCTCGCGCCTGTCGGAAGAACTCGTCTTGTGGATGAACCCGCGCTTCGGCTTCATCACGATTGCCGACCGCTTCTGCACCGGCAGTTCGATCATGCCCCAGAAGCGGAATCCGGACGTACCGGAGTTGGCCCGCGGCAAGACCGGCCGTGTCTACGGACACCTGATGGCCTTGCTGACCCTGATGAAAGGACAGCCACTGGCCTACAACAAGGACAACCAGGAAGACAAGGAGCCGCTGTTCGACGCAGTGGACACGGTAACCGACACACTGCGCATTTTTGCCGAGATGATCGCCGGCATCAGCACGCGTCCGGAAAACATGCGCGACGCCTTGCGCCAGGGATATGCCACCGCCACCGACCTGGCCGACTACCTGGCGCACCGGGGACTGCCCTTCCGTGACGCCCACGCCGTGGTTGGCCTGGCGGTCCGCCACGCGGAAGCACTCGGCGTCGACCTGTCCGAACTCGCGCTCGCCGATCTCCGGCAGTTCTCGGCACTGATCGACGAGGACGTCTTCAAGGCGCTGACGGTTGACGGGTCGCTGGCGGCCCGCAATCACATTGGCGGCACCGCGCCGGAACAGGTCCTGGCCGCTATTGCCCGCGCTCGCCGCAAGTAGCACCGAGCCACGGCGCGACGCTCATTGCATGGAGAAGGTCGGGAAATACGAACTTGTCCGCGAGATCGGTCGGGGCGCAACGTCCACGGTTTACCTGGCCGTCGACCCGTTCACCCAGCGCGAGGTGGCGGTCAAGGTGGCGGCCCCGGGGATTCTCAAGGATGCCAGGCGCGGCCGGCTATACACCCACCTCTTCCTCAACGAGGCAGCGCTGGTCGGCAAACTCTTGCACCCCCATATCGTTCAGACCTACGATGCGGTGGTCGACTCCCAGGTCTGCTACATCGTCATGGAGTACGTCGCCGGTGGCACCCTGGAGAGGGTGTGTACGCCCGATAGCCTGCTGCCGATCGAGCGCATCGTCGAGATCGTCTTCAAGTGCACGCGGGCGCTCGAGTTTGCTTTCCGGGCCGGCATCATCCACCGCGACATCAAACCCGCCAACATCCTGTTCGCCAGCACCGATCCGAACACCGGTGATATCAAGATCTCGGACTTCGGTGCGGCGATCATCGGCTCGCCTGACCGGACGCTGGTTCTCGGCATCGGCTCACCGGCCTACATGTCGCCGCAACAGGTGAAGGAACAGACGCTAGATCACCAGACGGACATCTACTCGCTCGGCGTCGTCATGTATCAGTTGTTGACCGGGCAACTGCCGTTTCAGGCGCGCAACAGTTACGAAATGATTTATCAGATCATCAACAACGAGCCGCGCCGCCCGTCGTCACTGCGCAGCGAAATTCCGGAAGTGCTCGACACAATCGTCGCGCGCGCGATGAGCAAGAGACTGCAGCACCGCTACCGCGACTGGCCGGAATTCGCACACGATCTGGCACAGGCCTTTCGTGACCGGCAACTGCGGGTGCCGGCCGATCGCATGCCCGACCTCGAGAAGTTCGACACGCTGCGCTCGTTTGCCTTTTTTGCCGAATTCTCCGATGTCGAGATCTGGGAGGTCGTCCGTTTCTCCGAGTGGAAATGGGTTCCTCCAGGCACGGTGCTCATTCGCGACGGCGACGTGGGCGATTTCTTCTACTTTCTTGCGGATGGCGAACTGAAAGTGCTGAAGAACGGCATGGTCCTCAACCTCCTGGCCACCGGTGACTGTTTTGGCGAGATGGCGGTGATCGGGAAGAAGGAATCGAAACGCGGCGCCGACATTGTCACCCTGACCAGAGCCAAGCTGGTCAGGATAACCGGCAGCGCCCTGAAGAGGTCGTCCGAGGCTTGCCGGTTTCACTTCTACCAGGCCTTCGTCGCCGTCCTCAGCGAGCGCCTGACCTCAGCCAACCTGCGCCTGGTCAGCTTCTGAGGGGCGTCCAGCCGCCCGCGCCCGCACCTCGCGCGTCGCTAGTGCCCGCAGAACGGCGCGACGCCGTCGAAGCCCATCAAGGCCTGTCGCTGATAGGCGGTGCGGACAATGCCGGTGGTGCCGTCGAACAGTACATCGAAGCGCGCAAGCTGATTCCAGCTGTCGCAGAACTGCCACTCCCAAACGAGTTCGTCGCGCACCTTGAAGTACTGCGTCCATTGCGGCTCCGACGGACCGATCAGACGCAACACGGATTCCTTGTCGCTACCGGGCTGGATACGCGCGAAATGCTCCATGTTCAGTACTTGCTCTATCCGTTGCAGGCGTCCATCGGGCGCCATGAAAACCATGAACGTCTGTGGACCTGCCGGCCCACGCGGATAGGCCAGTTGTTCGCTGCCATCGGGATCCTTCCAGCTCAAGGCCGGCTTGCCCATCGTCGCAATCACCTCGGGCAAGGTCGCCACGCCCGGCTTCAGCCCGTAGCCACTGTAGCCCGCACAAGCCGACAGCACCAACGCGCCGACCGAAACCGCCAGGTATGTCCACCCGACTGCCCGTTGATCATTCATTCGCCTCTCCTTCATCAAAGCGGGCTTGTGCCCACCGACAGCCCGCCCTCGGTCGTTGGAAGAGAGATTGCCGAGGAAAGCCCTCCAATGTATATTAGAGTTTTCTGATTATTGGAGAGTAGCCGCCATGAGCAAGTCCTTCACCACCATCACGCACGATGTTTCCAAGGCCCTCGGCACCTTTCGACAGGACATGCCCGAAACCTTGCAGGGGTTCAACGCGCTGGCCAAGGCGGCACTCGCCCCGGGCGTGCTGTCGGCGCTCGACAAGGAACTGATCGCGTTGGCGATCGGCGTCTCCAGTCGTTGCGACGCCTGCGTGGGCTTCCATGTCAAGGCCCTGATTCGTCTCGGTGTCAGCCGCGCCCAGTTGATGGAAACGCTGGCGGTATGCACTTACATGGGCGGCGGCCCGTCACTGATGTATGCTGCTGAAGCGGTCCGCGCCTATGAAGAATTCACCGCCAAGGCGACGCTGGCCAACGCCTGAGCAAGGCTGCGACCCAAGAACCAGCTTGCGGCGCCTCAGACAGCCCTGCTCAGGAAACCCGCAGTTCGGTCGCCCCGCAACGCGTTCGCACGCTTCCGGTCGAGCCAGCGCGCGCGCAACGCGTCAAACCGACTCGACCAGACCTTCGAGCAGTTTCTGGAGTTCGCCTTCCTCGTACATCTCGCGCATGATGTCGCAACCGCCGATGAACTCGCCGCGCACGTAGAGCTGCGGGATCGTCGGCCAGTTAGCATACTCCTTGATGCCGCTGCGAATCTCGGGATTCTCGAGCACGTTGACACTCAGGAAACGGGAGACCCCGCAGGCCTTGAGAATCTGCACCGTCACCGCGGAGAAGCCGCATTGCGGGAATTCCGGCGTTCCCTTCATGTAAAGGACGACCGGGTTGCCTGTTACCTGCTCCTTGATCAGTTGCTGTGCATCCATCGCGAAACCCTCGTTCTACCAATAGTTGAGAAAAATTGTCATGAATGAGTGTAGCGGCTGCCGACACTCGCCGTCAACGCAGGCGGCCGCCACTGACTCGCTCTATCCTGGCCAGGTCCTGCCAAGAAGCGACGTCCGACAGCCCGGCTTTGTGCAACTCGTTACGTACCGCCGCTGCCTGATCATAGCCATGCTCGATCAGCAACCAGCCGCCCGGCAGTAGGTGGCGCCGCGCGCCATCGGTGATCCGGCGAATACAAGCCAAGCCATCCCCGCCGGGCACCCCGTCGGTCAGTGCCATCCGCGGCTCGAACGGCAGGCCGTCCCGCTGCAGATGCTCGTCATCGTTCGCAACATACGGCGGATTGGCAACGATCAGGTCGAAACCGCAATCTCCCAAAGGCGTGTACCAGTCGCCGACAAGGAAAGTCGCCTCAACCCCGTGACGTCCGGCATTGATGCGCGCCAAGTCAAGCGCCGACGGGGACAAATCCACCGCGGTGATCCGCGCCGCCGGACACAGGCACCCAACCGTCACCGCGACCACCCCCGAGCCCGTTCCGAGATCGACGATGCGCGGCTCCGCCAGCGACTCCACACACTTGACCGCAAGCGTGACAAGGAGTTCCGTTTCCGGACGCGGGATGAGCACGGCAGGGGTGATCTGAAACTCGATACCGTAAAACCCGGCAGAGCCCAGAAGGTAAGCCAGAGGTTCGCCGGCGGCGCGGCGTTCTACCAGGTCCGCCAGAACCTGGGCCTGCTCTGCAAGGAGCCGTCGCATCGGTTCGCTAATCAACTCGGCATGCGTACAGGCAGCAACGTGCTCGACCAGCAGACGTGCGTCAAGCCGATCGATACGCTGGCGGGCTGCGCGCCAGGCGTCGCCCACAGTCATCGGATGGTCCGGCATTCAGGGTCACGCAGCCCGACGCCGGAGCCGGGCTGCGGCGCCGATGCCGGTTCCGCTCACGGACTCTCGGCGAGCATCGCCAGTTGATCGGCCTGATGCTCGGCGGTCAGGGCGCCCAGAAGTTCGTCGAGGTCGCCGTCCATGATCGCGTCGATCTTGTACAGGGTGAGGTTGATACGGTGATCGGTGACTCGCCCCTGCGGGAAGTTGTAGGTCCGAATCCTCTCGGAACGGTCACCGCTGCCGACCAGACTGCGGCGTTCCGAAGCTATGCTGGCGTCCTGCTCACGCTCCTGCATGTCCCGGATGCGCGCCACCAGAACGGACATCGCCTGCGCCTTGTTCTTGTGCTGCGAACGATCGTCCTGGCATTCGACGACGACGCCGGTCGGCAGATGGGTGATGCGCACCGCCGAATCGGTCTTGTTGATGTGCTGCCCGCCAGCTCCCGAGGCACGATAGGTGTCAATGCGAATATCGGCCGGGTTGACCTGAACCTCCTCGAGCGCGTCCGCCTCCGGCATCACCGCTACCGTACAGGCCGACGTGTGAATCCGGCCTTGTGCCTCGGTATCAGGAACGCGCTGCACGCGATGAGCACCGGACTCGAACTTCAAGCGTGCGTAGACATCGCTGCCGATGATGCGGGCAATGATCTCCCGGTAGCCGCCAAGGTCCGAGGCACTGGCCGAGATGACTTCGACCTGCCAGCGCCGACGCTCCGCGTAACGCGTGTACATGCGAAACAGATTGCCGGCAAAGAGCGCCGATTCGTCACCGCCGGTACCCGCGCGAATCTCGAGAAAGACGTTGCGCTCGTCTTTCGCATCCCTGGGCAACAGCAGCTTCTGCAGATCTTTCTCGATCTGCGGCAGGCGTTCCTTGCTGGCTGCGACTTCCGCTTCAGCCAGTTCCCTCATTTCCGGATCACCGACCATATCGAGGGCAGCCGCCAGATCGGAGCGTGTCCGGCTCCAGATCTGGTAAAGGGCGACGACTGGAGCGATCTCGGCGTGCTCGCGCGACAACCTGCGGTACTCGTCCATGTCGCGAGTCGCGTCGCCGCTGGCCAGCATCCGGTCGAGTTCGTCAAGACGACCCGTCAGGTGCTCAAGTTTGTCGCAAATGCTCTGGTTCATCGGAAAGTCTGTTCAGGCAGTGGTTGGAGAAGCGGCGCGTCAACGAGTCCGTCTTCCGCGCCGGGATGTGCTACTCGTCGACGCGGGACTCGGGATGCAGGTGAAACAAGCGCGAGACGATGGCCTGGAACTGGTCCCGATCAGCGTCGGCCTGAGTCAGAGCCTGCGTTGGCGCGTGCAGGAACTTGTTGGTCAGCCGGTGCGAGAAATGCTCCAGCACGCGCGCCGGCTCTTCGCCCTTGGCCAGCGACTTGAGAGCGTGCTCGACCTCATGCCGGCGCGCACGTTCAGCGGCATCGCGGAGAGAGCGAATCACCGGCACTGTACCACGCGTTGCCAACCAGCGCAGAAAGACGTCCACCCGCTCGGCGATGATCGCCTCGGCATCCACCACGGCTGCCTGACGCGATTCGAGTCCCGACTCGACGACCTGTGCGAGGTCATCGATCGTATACAGAAACACGTCATCCATCTCGCCCACCTCGACCTCGATATCGCGCGGCACCGCAAGATCGACCATGAACATCGGGCGGTGACGACGCGCCTTGATGGCCCGTTCGACCATGCCGAGACCAAGAATCGGCAGCGGACTGGCGGTGCATGAAACGACGATATCGAACTGCGGCAGGCGTTCGCCCAGTTCCTCGAGTTTGATCGCCGTTCCGCCAAACCTGTCGGCCAGCACAAGACCACGCTCGACGGTACGGTTGGCGACGACCAGCTGTTTCGGGTGCTGCGCCGCGAAATGCCTGGCGCACAGGTCGATCATCTCGCCTGCGCCGATGAACAGAATCTTCTGATCGGCGATACGCTCGAAGATGCGCTCGGCAAGACGCACGGCGGCAGCCGCCATCGAAACGATGTTGGCACCAATCGCCGTCGTCGAGCGGACCTCCTTGGCGACGGCGAAGGAATGCTGGAACAGCTTGTGCAGGGTCGTCCCCAGCGTCCCGGCTTCTTCGGCAAGGCGAACGGCCTCCTTCATCTGGCCAAGGATCTGGGGCTCGCCAAGCACCATCGAGTCAAGACCGCTGGCAACGCGAAAGGCATGGCGCACGGCATCGCGCTCGGGATAGGTGTAAAGGTACGGCTCAAGCTCGTGGCGTGCCAGATGATGATAGTCGAGCAGCCACTGAGTCGCGGCCTCGGGCACGTCGGTAGCGAAATACACTTCGGTGCGGTTGCACGTCGAGAGGATCGCCGCCTCGTGAACCGGCTTGCAGCGTGTGAGATCGCCAAGCGCCTGATGCACACGTTCGACATGGAAAGCCACCTGCTCGCGAACGGCGAGTGGTGCCGTGTGGTGGTTGAGGCCAAGGGTGAAGAGCGCCATGCTCGAAAGACGGTAGGCAAGGGTGGTGGCAGGTGAGCGGGCGATTATAGCACCGGCACCACGGGCCTCCCCGGCCGCAACCAGGCACGCTGCGCCGTCCGGTCAGGCGATATCGGGCGCCGGCTTGCCGATGAAGTAGCCCTGCGCATAGTCGACGCCAAAAGAGCGCAGCATCTTGAGAGCGCGTTCGTCTTCGACGAACTCGGCCACGGTCTTCTTGCCGAAACCACGTGCCACCTCGGCCAGCGCCCGCACGAAGACCTGATCATCGGGACTGTCAACGAGGGTGCGAACGAAGGAGCCATCGATCTTGACATAGTCGACGGGCAACTGCTTGACATAATTGAACGACGAAAACCCGACCCCGAAATCGTCAAGGGAGAATGCACACCCGAGTTCGCGTACGGCGTTCATGAAGGTGCGGGCGGCCGAGAAGTCCGAAACTGCAGCCGTCTCCGTGATTTCGAAGACCACATGGCTGGGCAGCAGCGGGCTGCGGGAAAGCTCGTCGCGAATGAACGACAGCAGCCTGGCGTCGTTGATGCTGACCCCCGACAGATTGATCGAGAACTTGTAGCTCCTGCCGATCGCGAACAAGGCCAGCATCTTGCCGAATACCTGATGGATGACGCGACGATCGATCTCGCGGATCAGGCCACTGTCTTCGGCCACTTCCATGAACAGTCCGGGCGGGATGATCGAACCATCGGCACTGCGCATGCGCACCAGCGCCTCATAATGGCTGACCTGACGAGCACGAATGTCCAATATGGGCTGGTAGTAGACAAGCAGCCCCTCATCCAGCAGCGACCGGTTGATCATCTCCTCCCAGTGCAGTCGGCTTTGCATCTTCTCCTGCACACCCTCGCCCTCGGAATAGATGTGCCAGCCGGCGCCGCCCCTGGACTTGGCCTGATACATGGCAATGTCGGCATTGGCAAGAAGCTGCTTGACGTCCATCGTCGCCTCGGAAAAGACGACGATGCCGATGCTCGCCGAGACTCGGTGACTCGCCGCCAGTTCGGGGAACCTGATTTCGGCGAGTCGCTTGTTGATCTTTTCCGCCACCTGGACCGCGCCATCGCGATCACATTCGTGCAGCAGGACGCCCAGTTCGTCGCCGCCAAGTCTCCCCAGCAGATCGCTCGAACGTGCCACGTTGGCGACTTCATCGGCGACGGTTCTGAGCAGGGCATCGCCGGCCTGATGCCCGCTGAGATCGTTCACGTACTTGAAGCCATCCAGATCGAGATAGAGAAGCGCGCCGTCACGAGCCAGACGACGCGCGCTGAGCAAAGCCTTGTCGAGTTCATGCTGGAAATGCTGTCGATTGACCAGACCGGTCAGCGGGTCGTGCTCGGCCAGGTAGCTGACATGCGACTCGGCACGCTTGCGCTCGGTATGATCGATTCCCACCGAGAGAATGACCACCGCATCGTCAATTCGACCAGGCAGGCGAGAGTGGTTCCAGGTGATTTCGTACGACTCACCGTTTGCACCGACGAGAATCGACTCGAGCTGCGTGTGCTGGCGATCGCCGGCCACGATTTCCTCGAGCGCGTGGCGCGTCTCGGCACCGGCCGACTCGTCCGGGCGAAGCAGATCGCCGAAGCGCTTGCCGATCAGTTCCGCTGTGCTCCAGCCGGACAGCAGATGCCCGTAGCGATTCAAGGTCAGGATCCGGCCGTCGGCGTACTGCGTGAGAATGATGACCTGCGCCGTGTCGAGAAGGCCCTGGCTGAAATCGCGCTCTACGGAAATCCGCTGCAGCATTCCCTGCATCTCCGCAGAATGCGCCGCGACATCCCTCTCCAGCGTCTCCAGCCGATACGACAAGGCAGTGGCCGCCTCGTCGAGGCCGTCGATCTCGTCGTCCACGAGTCGCCGGACGCGTGGTGCAATGCGCGTTCGTGCCTCGGCGAACGCACTGCGGCCGAGCAGGGGAATGGCGCGCACCGCCCTTGTCATGCGCTGCAGGGGCGCATGCACGAGCAACGCCAGCAACAACAGCGACACCAGCGAAGCCAGCAGCTCCCCCTGCAGCCGGCTCCACACCGACTTGCGAATGTCCTCCAGTGGCTGCGTCAGGTCGTCGATGACCACCAGCAAGGCGGGGGCGGCAGCGCCATCGGTGGCATCAAGCGCCAGGAACGACAACTCGAACTGCCGGTCGGCATGCGACAGCAGAACCCACGCCACGCCACCCGGCAGTTCCGGCAATGCGGTCAGCTCCTGGAGCAGCGGCAGGTTGCGTTCGGCACCGCTGAGGCCGAGCACCTGGTAACCCAGCCGGGGCAGCAGCTTCCCGTCCGCCGAGCCTGTCGTCCCACTCTCCTTCGCAATGAGGACGCCGAGATCGGCGCCGGACAAGCGATTGAAGGACACCACCACGTCGGCCAGCGAACTACCCAGAACGACTGCCCCGGCAACCCTGCCAGCAGACAGGATGGGAGCCGCCGCAAACTGGGTACAGACAACCCGGCAACGTGT
The DNA here is from genome assembly GCA_017302455.1 of Accumulibacter sp. GTDB lineage: Bacteria > Pseudomonadota > Gammaproteobacteria > Burkholderiales > Rhodocyclaceae > Accumulibacter > Accumulibacter phosphatis. Next base: position 135,321 of record JAFLDO010000002.1, on the reverse strand, counting down.
CCAGCGCATGGCACGTTCCTGCACTACGACATCACGGACGCGCGCCTCCTCGGTGAACTCGTCCAGGGCCACGGTACTCCAGGTCACCAGCGGCGGACCTGCCCGCGGATACACCTGCAGCCAATCGATCCCGAGATCAAGCTGCAGAACCGGCCAGTAGCTGTCGAAGTGCTGCCGCAGCAACGCGTTCCCGGCGGTGGTCTGGAACAGGCTCACGCCGACGGAGTCGAGGGCAGCGAGCATCCCGGCCAGCGCCTGCAGGCGCAAGCCGAAGTCGCTGCGCAAGGCGAAGGCCTCGGCAATCAGACGCTCGCGGGTTGCCGTCCGTTGCAGTTCGAAGCGGCTGGTCAGATCGTGGAAATGCAGCCAGGACAAGGCCCCGTTCACCGACAGCATGACGCCCCCGAGTGTCAGCAGGACTTTCCACTTGAGACTGAGGAAGCGGGAGCGGCTGTGCGCCTTCGGCAGGGATGGACTTTCCGGCATCACGCGCGACTAGAAGCGGAACGAGCCCTGCAGCATGACGTTGTCCCAGTAACGGCGCAGCGCCTGGGCGTCGGGGTTGTCCTGTACGGCCAGGAAACCCGTACCATCGACGCGATGCGCCTCGACCCGCAGCATGAACTGCGGCGTGACGTCGAAGCGCAGGCCAACCGACCAGTCCTTGGCAAAGCGTGTAAAGCCCGGTTGCCGGGTTGCCGCAGCGAAGGCTTTGCCATTACGATCATCGTTATCGGCATAGTACGCGTCGTAACGTACGAGCGCCTCCCACTGCGGAGCCAAGCGGTAGGTCCCCTGCAGGTAGTAGCTTCGTCCATCCGCCGTGCCATTGTAGAAGAAGGGGCCGAAGTCGGTGACCGAGGTGCGCCGGAACGCGTACTCACTGGTCAGGCTCCAGGTCTCGGCGTTGTACTGGGCAGAGAGGATCAGCGGCGTCAGTTTGAAGCGCCCGGCCTGCAGCCGATCCCCGAGACCGGGCTTGTAGCGCAGGTCAAGACGTGTCGCCGTAACAGCCAGCCGATACATGCCGCCCGACCCCTCGTACATGACCTGCAGGTCGGGAGCCAGCCTGGAGTCCAGATGACCCGGACGGTTGAGGCCGACCAGGGCCACCAGAGCGGCATCGGTATCGGTCTGCGGCTGCCCGTAGGCGAAGCTGGCGGAGAGAGTACCGGCTTCGCCGTAGCGCTCGACATAAATGTCCGCACCGTCGGCCGATACGGTCAGATTGCGCGTGCGCTCGAAGTAGATCGATTGCGGCAGAATGATGCTGGGGCGGGTGAAGGGAACGTCGCGCGTCGTATTGTACAAGCCGTAGGCGGTCTTGATGCGTCCCACACGGATGCCGCCACGCCCCTCCTCGCTCGACAGTGCAGTCCAATCGACCAGGCCGTAATCGAGCCGCACGCCACCATCGTCTGTGCCGCCGGCCCGATGCGAGAGGACTTCGGCCGACAGTTGCAGGCCTGGCGTCAGCCGCCACGATGCATTCAGGCCGACCTCCGAAAAATTGTTGCTGACCTGGTCGTCACTCTGTCCGAAGAAATTGTTGTCGCTGGTGTTGACCAGAGTGAGCGAGGCGAATCCATGTACCTGAAAGTTGCCGTCGAGCAAGTCCATCGCGCACGTAATCGTGGACGCGAGCGACAACCCGCCGGTCAGGGCAATGCGCGATGCGGCCCTAGCGAATCTTGAGTACGCGCACATTCTGATTGACCTCGCTCGCCCTAGCGTAGCCGATCGCTCCTGGCGTGGATGCCACACGCGCCAGCATCTCCTGCAGCGAACCGACCGACTCGGGATACTGCCCCTGCCCCGAAAAGACCTGCCGATCCCAGGCCATTCGCAACTGGTGCGGAAACACCTGCAGTACGCTCTTGCTGAAAGTGGCATGCTCAGGGGCGTCATCTCTGAGAACGAACACCTTGGTCGGCGTCTCACCCGGCCACTTCTGCAGGAGCATGCCGAAGATGGCACGCAGGGAAGCGCGCGGAATCGAGTCCTGGCTCGTCGCCGGATAGGCAATCGCGACCATCACCGGCTCAGCCGTCTCGGCGTGCGCGACAGCGACCAGGAGGACTGCCGCCAACAGGCAAAGAGCCAACGCTCTCCCCAGCGAAGTCACGAATTTAATGGCAAGAAGCGTTTGCATCGAGACGCATCCTACCAGACAAAGCGGCTGGGCAACTCGTCATCAAGCGATGCTGCCAGGAGTCGCCACGAGCGGCAACCAACAGAAAGACCCGATTTCGCCTAGATTCCCGACCCGCCTTCTTCGAGCGTCGTTGTCGGCGTCGCAAACACGCGCACCTGGCGCGGCTTGAGCCATACCTGTTGCCCTCTGACGAGTGCCAGGGCAGCAGCTCGTTCGCGGGTAAGCTCGACTTCGATCAGTTCCGACGCATGTGCGAGTTCGACGCGTACCCGCGGTCCGATGGCGTGCACTTCCTGGACGTCGGCCTGCAGGCTGCCGGCCACCGGATGACGCTCGATCTCGATATCGTGCGGCCGCACGAAGGCCATCGCCTCGGCATCCGCCGCGGCGCCGGTGTGGACACGGCCGACCTCCGCCCAGGCCCCGTGCACACGGCTGTGGAAAACGTTCACGTTGCCGAGAAACTGATAAACGAACGGCGACGCGGGACTCGAGTAAACCTCATCTGGGGTGCCGATCTGTTCGATCCGTCCCCGGTTCATGACCACCACCCGGTCGGCGACTTCCAACGCTTCTTCCTGATCGTGCGTCACGAAGACGCTCGAGATATGCAGTTCATCATGCAGGCGCCGCAACCAGCGGCGCAGTTCCTTGCGCACCTTGGTGTCAAGCGCACCGAAGGGCTCGTCGAGCAACAGGACCCTTGGCTCGACCGCGAGTGCGCGCGCCAGTGCAATGCGCTGACGCTGGCCGCCCGAAAGTTGCGAGGGATAGCGATCGGCAAGCCAGTCGAGCTGAACCAGTTGCAGGAGTTCCGCAACGCGTCGTCTGATCTCGGGCTCGCCGGGACGCAGCTTTCTCGGCTTGACGCGCAGTCCAAAAGCAACGTTCTCGAACACTGACATGTGGCGAAACAGGGCGTAATGCTGAAAGACGAAGCCGACCTTGCGATCGCGGGCATGCAGATGCGTGGCCTCCTCGCCGGCAAACAGCACCTGCCCGCAATCGGCACTCTCCATTCCCGCAATGATGCGCAGCAGCGTCGTCTTGCCGCAACCCGACGGACCGAGGAGGGCAACGAGTTCCCCGGTCGGAACGTGCAGGTTGACGTTTTCAAGCGCCACGAAACTGCCAAAGCGTTTGCCGATAGAGCGTATTTCAATGCTCATGAAAGTGACCTCACCAATCTGTGGCACGCACAGCGTGCGGATGGCCCGACGGCGGACGACACCTCCCGCGGCGGCAGATTGCCGCTCATCGCTGCCTTTCCGGCGGCAGTGCCACGGCCAGCATGCGCGTTTCCCGGCGCATGCGCCATTCAACGATCGCCTTGGCCAACAAGGTCAGCAGCGCCAGGAGCGCCAGCACCGAGGCCGCGGCGAAGGCGCCGACCGCGTTGTACTCGTTGTAGAGGATCTCGACGTGCAACGGCAAGGTGTTGGTCTCCCCGCGGATATGGCCGGAAACCACCGACACGGCCCCGAACTCGCCCATGGCGCGCGCATTGGCAAGAATCACGCCGTACAGCAAACCCCACTTGATATTCGGTACCGTGACGCGGAAAAACATCTGCCAAGCGGTCGACCCGAGCGACAGGGCAGCCTCCTCCTCCTCCTTGCCCTGCGCCTGCATCAACGGGATCAACTCCCGCGCAACAAACGGACAGGTAATGAACATCGTGACAACAATCATGCCGGGCAGCGCGAATACCACCTTGATGTCATGCGCCGCCAACCATGGCCCGAAGAGTCCCTGTGCGCCAAAGATCAGCAGGAAGACGAGTCCGACCACCACCGGTGAAACGGCGAACGGCAGGTCGATCAGCGTAATCAGCAGACTCTTGCCCCGGAAGTCGAACTTGGCGATCGCCCACGCCGAAGCGATCCCGAAGAGCAGATTTCCGGGCAGAACGAAAAGAGCGATGCAGAGCGTCAGGCCAATCGCCGAGCGTGCTTCCGGATCGTTGAGAGCGTCGGCGTAGGCTGCCCAGCCCGCCGCGAGGGCCTCGACAAAGACCGCCAGCAAGGGCAAGGCAAGGAACAAGAAGAGAAAGCCGAGCCCGAGGCTCAGCAGGAGCATGCGCACCCAGCGCGGCTCGGCGTTGGCACGGCCCATGGTTGGCTTGGTCATCGGCGCTCGCCGGCGCTCGCGGCATGTGCCTGGTGGCGATTGGCAGCCCACCACTGCAGGGCGTTTACCGCCAGCAGCATGACAAACGAGATAATCAGCATGACCATGGCCAGTGCGGTAGCGCCGACGACGTCATATTGTTCAAGCTTGGAAATGATCAACAGCGGCGTGATCTCCGAAATCAGGGGCATGTTGCCGGCGATGAAGATCACCGAGCCGTATTCCCCGATCGAGCGCGAGAAGGCCAGCGTGAAACCGGTCAGGAGCGCCGGCAAGAGCGCCGGCAAGAGGACTCGGAGGAAGGTCTGCAGGCGCGAGGCGCCAAGGCTTGCAGCCGCCTCCTCGATCTCCGGCTCGATATCCTCGATCACCGGCTGCAGCGTCCGAACGACGAATGGCAAACCGATGAAGGTCAGGGCGACGACGATCCCCAACGGCGAAAAGGCCACCTTGACTCCCAGCGGTTCGAGGTGCCGGCCAATCCAGCCATTGCCGGCGTAGAGTGTGGCCAGCGTGATCCCGGCCACGGCGGTGGGCAAAGCAAAGGGCAAATCGACCAGCGAATCGATGAGGCGCTTGCCCGGGAACGAATAACGCACGAGGATCCAGGCGACGATCAGTCCAAAGAAGGCATTGATCAGCGCCGCCAGCAAGGACGCACCAAAAGTGACGCGGTACGAAGCGAGAGCCCGTTCGCCACTGGCGATCGCCCAGAACTCGGAGAGGCTCAGCTGACTCGCCTTGAACGCCAGGCCGGAGAGCGGTAACAGAATCAGCAGCGACAGATACACCAGTGCGCAGCCGAGCGACAGACCGAAACCGGGCAGCACCTTTTGGCGGAGCGAGCGGAGAGGCATCAAACGATTCGCTAGGGCAACGGTTGGTGACGATTGCCAGCGCTCGCCCGCCAGCAGACTCGACGGCAGTGGCCGCGGCTACTTTTGTTGATAAATCTGGTCGAAACTGCCACCGTCCTTGAAGTGCGTCGACGAGGCCTTGGCCCAGCCGCCAAACACTTCATCCACGGTGAAGGTTCTGATCGCCGGAAACTGGGCCGCGTACCTCCTGAGGATTTCCGCGTCGCGCGGTCGCAGGTAGTTCTGCGCGGCGTTTTCCTGGCCGGCCGCCGACCACAGGTAATCCAGGTAAGCCTGTGCCTGCTTGCGCGTGCCTTTCTTGTCGACCACCTTGTCAACGATGGCAACGGGAAACTCGGTGAGGATGGACAATGAAGGATAGACCACTTCGAACTCGCCTTTGCCAAACTCGCGAGCAATCAGCTCGGCCTCACTCTCGAAGGAAATCAACACGTCGCCAATCTTCCGCTGCATGAAGGTGGTCGTCGCGTCACGCCCGCCAGCGGCGAACAGCGGCGCATTCTTCAGTAGCCGGGAGACGAAATCCTGCGCCGTTCGGTCGTTGCCGCCGGGCTGCCGGAGTGCGTAGCCCCAGGCAGCGAGGTAGGTATAGCGGCCGTTACCGGTATTCTTGGGGTGCGGCAGGACAACCTGGATGCCAGGCTTGACGACGTCACTCCAGTCCCTGAGTGCCTTTGGATTGCCCTTGCGGACGATGAATACCATCGTCGACGTATAGGGGGACGCATTGTTCGGAAACTTCCTGGCGTAATCCTTGGCGACCAGACCCTTCTCGGCGAGAAAATCGACGTCGGACGCCTGATTCATGGTCACCACATCGGCGTCCAGCCCGTCGGCTACCGCGCGCACCTGCTTGCTCGAGCCGGCGTGCGACTGTTTCAACTCGATCGTCTCCCCCGCAACCGCTTTCCAGTGCTTCTGGAACATCGGGTTGTAGTCCTTGTAGAAATCACGGGCCACGTCGTAGGAGACATTGAGGAGGCTGACACTCTGGGCCAGCGCCAAACCTGCAAAGAGGAAGGCGGCAAGGGCTACAAGCAGCTGGCGAATCACTTGAAACATGCGGGACTCCATCGAATGCCGGACGAGAAGACGACTACTATAGCCAAGAGTCTTAGAACGACAAAGCCTGGATGTGCATTTGCTTATTCCATCGAGCAATGACTCACATCCGTCTCGACCGCTGCGACGATTGGTAACCCAGGCAGCCGAGTCGCTGATCGATGGTTGGACCTGCCGGCACGCGCAAGGCAGCGCGTCTGCTTGCTGACACCGGCACCCTTGCCGCCGGGAAAAAAAATGGCCACGACATTGCGTGGCCATCCATCAGCTGGAACGCGTCAAACGCGGGTTGGCCCCCGGCCTGAAAGCGACGCGCTCTCCATCCAGCGCTTGATCCGATTGGCATCGCCGATACGAGTCTGCTTGCCGGCCGAATCGAGCAAGACGATGACCACCGGCTTGTCTGCGACACGCGCCTGCATGACCAGACACTTCCCCGCCTCCTGAATGTAGCCGGTCTTCGACAAGCCGATCTCCCAGGTCGGACTGCTGACCAGCTGATTGGTGTTGTGGAAACCAAGCTCGCGACCGTTGATCTCCGCCCGCGCGCCTGAGGTCGTCGAGAACTCGCGGATCAAGGGGTAGCGGTGCGCGGCAGCGACCATCCGTGCCAGGTCGTGGGCCGTGGAAACATTATTGCTGTTGAGGCCGGTCGGATCCTCGAAGTGACTTCGCGTCATGCCCAGCGACGCTGCCTTGCGGTTCATCGCCGCGACGAAGGCCGTGAGGCCCCCGGGGTAATGACGGCCCAGCGCGTTGGCAGCACGGTTCTCCGAGGACATCAGCGCCAGCAGGAGAGCCGTCTCGCGCGGGATGACGGAACCGACCTGCAGGCGGGAACGACTGCCGCGCAGGTAATCCACGTCGTCGTCGCTGATCGTGATCGGTGCCTGCAGGTTGGGCTGGCTGTCGAGCACGACCATCGCCGTCATCACCTTGGTGATCGACGCAATTGGCACGACCGCGTGCGCGTTCTTCTCGTACAGGGGTTCGCCGCCGTCCTGCGGTACGACCAGTGCCGAACCCGAGTGTACGGCCAACTGGCCCGGATCCTGCCAAAGGTCGACGTTGCCGGCGATGACCCGGGTCAGATTCTTCCTTTGCACGCCACGCGAGTAGCCGCCGCTTTCCAACAGGGCAGCAGCCTTATGGCTCTGCGCCAGACGGTCCGACTCCGCCTTCGAGGCCCTGAGCGCTGCCTTGCTCACGCCGGGAGCAGCAACACCCTGCCGCGCCAGAGGCGCCGACTTGGCCTTCCCGGCGACGGACTCCGTCTTGCTCCTCGTGGCAACGGGTTTGGTCGCTCCTTTGCGGGCAACCGGCTCGACCCCGCCCTTGTGCACCAGCGCCTGACCCTTGCCTTTCTGGGCCACCGTCGGAGCTGCGCTCTTTTGCCCTGCCGTAGCGGCCTTGCCCTTGGCAAGTTCGCTCTTTCCTTTGGTCTTCTCCGCCGCCCGCACGACATCGGTCGACGTCAAGCCAGTACCGACCAAGGCACCCAACAGCACCGCTGCTCCCAACGAAATCCGCATCGCAAGCCTCCTGCAACATTTTGTTCATAACGATTCTACAACAGCCCATCACTTCTGAAGCATAGACGAAGAAAAATAGAGAGATAGGCACAGTATGTAATGTAGCACATCAGGAGGCTTCACAGATTCACAGTTCAAGAAATGCGGTGACGTCGTCTCGCCGCGCCATCGCGTCCGTGTAGCCCAGATCGATCAACGCACCGGTATAGGCCTGCTCGAAGAGGAGATAGCTGGTCAGTGCGCCGCCACGTCGATTCATGGCACCCAGGCCGCGCAGCAGGGTCCTTACCGCCCACGGCAGGGCATGTGCATGCCGTGCGGCCAGATCGTCGAGACGCTGGGACGGAGAAATCACAAGAGAGTGCACCGGACGCAGGCGAAGGTCGCCCTGCTCTCGCAATGACTGCGGAATTTGGGAGAGGGTGCGGTTGATACGTTCCATCCGCTCGATATCCACGGCCAGACTGTCGAGGAAAATCGACGCCAGCGCATGCCCCGCAATCTGCGCCAGGGTCGGGTAGCGCCGCGAACTTTGCCGCGTCAACACTTCCCTCACCTGACCAACCCCGATGATCAGAACCTTCTCAGCCCCGAGATGGATTGCCGGTGAGATCGGCGCCAGCTGGCGCATCGATCCGTCGCCGAAATACTCGCGATGGAGATGTACGGCCGGGAAAATGAAGGGAATCGCACTTGACGCCATCAGATGTTCAACCGAAAGGCGTGTTCGACAGCCCGTACGTTGCGTCCGCCGCCACGTCGCCACCTCGGGATGGGCCTGAAAGAAGCTGACGCTGTGACCGGTCGCATAACCAGATGCCGTGATGCTGACCGCATACAGCGAACCCCTGGCAATCGAACGCTCGATGCTGCGAAAATCCAGCTGCCGCTCGAGCAATCGCCGTAAGGGTTGATTGTCGAGCAGCGCCTGCGGACTGCGCCTGATTACCCAGCCGAACAGCAAGGCGCTCAACCAGCGCGCACCGGCCACGCCCATCCCCACGGGATCGGCCCGGTAGATCTGACTGGCGTGCATGTTGCGCCAGACATCGACCAGCGCGTCTACCGCAGCGCTGAAGTTGCCGGCATGGCAAGCCAGGGTCGCGGCGTTGACGGCGCCGGCCGACGTACCACAGAGAATGGGAAAGGGATTCCGGCTGGAATCGCCATGCAGTTCGCGAATGGCCTGCAGGACGCCCACCTGATACGCGGCACGGGCGCCGCCTCCACTGAGGATCAAGGCAGTCTTGGCGTGTGGCATAGGCCCCCGTCGGTGTGCGATCGCGAACCCGGGGGCTGGACCGGTGCTGTCCGTCGGACAGCTCCCGCGGCCCACAGCCCGGAGCGCGCGGCGCCCGCTCCGGGCCTCCCGGCTTGCTCAGCGCTCGTTCATGAGCTTCTCGACGACCGTCAGCGCCGTCATGTTGACGATCCTGCGCACGGTCGCCGTAGCCGTCAGGATGTTCACCGGCTGGGCGGCGCCGAGGAGGATGGGTCCGATGGTGAGGTTGTCGCCAGAGGCAATCTTGAGCAGGTTGAAGGAGATGTTGGCCGCGTCCAGCGTCGGCATGATGAGCAGGTTGGCCTGCCCCTTGAGACGAGCGTCGCCGGGAAAGACCCGTTGCCGGATGGAGTCGTCGAGCGCGGCGTCACCGTGCATTTCTCCCTCGACTTCCAGGCGCGGCGCCCGCTCCTTCAACAAGCGCAGCGCTGCGCGCATCTTCAGCGCCGTCGGCGTGTTGTCGGTACCAAAGGACGAATGCGACAGCAAAGCAACGCGCGGCGTCACACCAAAGCGGCGGACTTCTTCGGCCGCCAGCAGGGTCATGTCCGCCAACTGTTCGGCGGAGGGATCGTAGTTGATGTAGGTATCGGCAAGGAACAGCGTACGATCCGGCAGGAGCAGGACGCTCATCGCATAGAGATTGCTGGCACCGGGTGCCAGACCGACGACATTCTCGACATACTCGCGATGCACGGCGTGGCGACCGAAGGTGCCGCAAATCAGACCGTCGGCATCGCCCATGCGCACCATCAGCGAACCGAACAGCGTCGCCCGACGGCGCACCTCGCGCCTGGCAAAATCGGCTGAAACCCCCTTGCGCTCGGTAAGGCGCCGGTACTCTTTCCAGTAAGGCTCGAAGTGCGACTCGAAGAAGTCGCTGTAGTCGGCGGCAACGATTTCGAAGTCGGTCCCCGGACGCACACGCAGGTTCAGCGTCTCGAGCTTGCGGACGATGTCGCCGGGATGGCCAATCAGGATGGGCTTCGCGATCCCTTCGTCGACGATCACCTGTACGGCACGCAGGACGCGCTCGTCACCCCCCTCGGCAAAGACGATGCGTCTGGGTGCCTGCTTGGCCTGCGAGAAGACTGGCTTCATGATCAGGCCGAAGTGATAGACGAATTCGTCGAGACTCTCCCGATAGGCATCGATGTCCTTGATCGGCCGGGTCGCGACTCCGGATTCCATGGCCGCCTCGGCAACCGCCGGCGCGATCTTGCCGATCAGGCGCGGGTCGAATGGATTCGGAATCAGGTATTCGGGACCGAAGTTGCCGACCTGCTCACCGTAGGCCTTGGCTGCCACCTCGGACTGCTCGACGCGCGCCAGTTCGGCAATCGCCTTGACAGCGGCCAGCTTCATCGCTTCCGTGATCGTGCTCGCCCCGACGTCGAGCGCGCCGCGGAAAATGAAGGGGAAACACAGCACATTGTTGACCTGGTTGGGATAGTCGGAGCGACCGGTAGCGATGATCGCATCGCTACGCACCGCCTTGACCTCTTCCGGTCTGATTTCCGGGTTGGGGTTGGCGAGCGCCATGACCAGTGGCCTGGGCGCCATCCTGGCAACCATCTCCGGCTTGAGAACGCCTCCGGCCGACAAGCCGAGGAAGACGTCGGCGCCCTCGATGACTTCACCCAGGGTGCGCGCGTCGGTCTCCTTGGCGTAGCGCCCCTTGATCTCATCCATCTCCTCGACCCGCCCCGCGTAGACCAGCCCCTTGATGTCGGTCACCCAGATGTTCTCAACCGGGATACCGAGCATGACGAGCAGGTCAAGGCAGGCGAGCGCGGCAGCGCCGGCACCCGAGGTGACCACCTTCACCTGATCGAGTTCCTTGCCCTGCAGGAACAGACCATTGAGGATCGCGGCTCCGACGACGATCGCCGTCCCGTGTTGGTCGTCATGAAACACCGGAATCTTCATCCGTTCGCGCAGCTTCCTCTCGACGTAGAAGCACTCCGGTGCCTTGATGTCCTCGAGGTTGATACCACCAAACGTCGGCTCCAGCGAGGCAATGATCTCCACCAGACGCTCCGGATCCCGTTCCTCGATCTCGAGGTCGAAGACGTCGATATTCGCGAACTTCTTGAACAGGACCGCCTTGCCTTCCATCACCGGCTTCGCCGCCAGCGGACCGATCGCGCCAAGGCCGAGGACAGCTGTGCCATTGGTGATGACGCCGACCAGATTGGCGCGCGACGTCAGCGTACTGACCTCCGCGGGAATGGCGACGATCTCCTCACAGGCCGCGGCCACGCCGGGAGAGTAGGCCATGGAAAGATCGTACTGATTGGTGAGCTGGGTGGTCGGCTGCAGTGAAATCTTGCCCGGCTTGGGATTGCGATGGTAGAAAAGGGCGGCCGTGCGCAACTGGTCCTTGTCGTTGTTCATTTTCATTCTCCTCACGGAATTTGGTGCCGCAGCGACTGCTGGTGGCTTGCCCGATGAGCGCTCGCCGAAGGCCCAGCAGTGTCGTCCAGGCATCGGCTCGACACAACGGCAACTGTCGACGGATCGTTGGTGCGGGGCGCAGCTGTGGCATAATTACACAAACCATCACTTCCTTGTAGCACCACTGCCTAGCATGCTGATCTCACCCCCCTGCACTGGGCTTGTTCCTCGCCAGCCGCGACCGACGCGTCGCATCCCACGGACCTGGACGGACGACTCCGCTCCCCGGCTCTGTTGGTCAGGCTCCGCGCGCGCCGCGCCACGGTAAGTCCCGCTTCTCTACCTTCCTTCGAGAGTGATTACCATGAACCAGACTGTCTCCATCAACGCCCCCGACTACGTCAAACACGAACGCCTGAAGAAATGGGTCGCCGAAATCGCGGCACTCACCGAGCCTGCCCAGGTCGTCTGGGCTGACGGCACGCAAGAAGAATACGATCGCCTCTGCGCCGAGCTCGTCGAAGCCGGTACCTTCACCAAGCTCAAGAAGCGCAAGAACTCCTTCCTCGCATTCTCCGATCCATCCGACGTTGCCCGCGTCGAAGACCGCACCTATATCTGCTCCGAGAAGAAGGAAGACGCCGGCCCGACCAATAACTGGGAAGATCCGGCCAAGATGCGCGGCATCCTCAGCGGCCTCTTCAAGGGCTGCATGAAGGGCCGCACGATGTACGTCATCCCGTTCTCGATGGGTCCGATCGGCTCGCCGATCGCCCAGATCGGCATCGAGATCTCCGACAGCGCCTATGTGGTGGTCAATATGCGCATCATGACCCGCATGGGCAAGGACGTCTTCCCGGTCCTCGGTACCGACGGCGCCTTCGTTCCGTGCGTGCACTCGATCGGCGCACCGAAGGAGCCCGGCCAGAAGGATCCGCGCTGGCCGTGCAACCCGACCACCAAGTACATCGTCCACTATCCCGAAACGCGCGAAATCTGGTCCTACGGTTCGGGCTACGGCGGCAACGCGCTGCTCGGCAAGAAGTGCCTGGCGCTGCGCATCGCCTCCAACATGGCGCGTGACGACGGTTGGCTGGCCGAACACATGCTGATCCTCGGCGTCGAATCGCCTGCCGGCGACAAGCACTACGTGGCGGCAGCGTTCCCGTCGGCCTGCGGCAAGACCAATTTCGCGATGCTGGTGCCGCCGCAAAGCCTGAACGGCTGGAAGATCACCACCATCGGCGACGACATCGCCTGGATCAAGCCGCGCAAGGACAAGGACGGCGTCACCCGTCTCTACGCGATCAACCCGGAAGCCGGCTTCTTCGGCGTTGCCCCGGGCACCAACGACAAGACCAACTTCAATGCCATGGCCTCGCTCGCCGAGAACACCATCTTCACCAACGTCGCGCTGACCGACGACGGCGATGTCTGGTGGGAAGGCATGGGCCCGGCGCCCGCACACGCCATCGACTGGCAGGGCAACGACTGGACGCCGGAAATCGCCAAGGAGAAGGGCACCAAGGCAGCGCACCCGAACTCCCGCTTCACGGCGCCCGCTGCGCAATGCCCGTGTATCGACGACCAGTGGCAGAGCACCGAAGGCGTGCCGATCTCGGCCTTTCTCTTCGGTGGCCGTCGTGCATCGACCGTACCGCTGGTTTGCCAGACCCGCGACTGGGAACATGGTGTCTACGCTGCCGCCACGCTCGGTTCCGAAACGACTGCCGCCGCCTTCGGCCAGCAGGGTGTCGTCCGCCGCGACCCGTTCGCCATGCTGCCCTTCTGCGGCTACAACATGGCCGACTACTACAGCCACTGGCTGAAGATGGGTAGCGTCACCGACCAGCCGGTGCCGATCTTCATGGTCAACTGGTTCCGCATGAATGAAAAAGGCGAGTTCGCCTGGCCCGGCTTCGGCGACAACGCGCGCGTCCTCAAGTGGATCATCGAACGTTGCGAGGGCAAGGCCTCCGGCGTCGAAACGACTCTCGGCTGGATGCCCAACTACGAAGACATGGACTGGTCCGGTACCGACTTCTCCAAGGCGGAATTCGCCGGCGTCACCAGCCTCGACAAGCAGGCCTGGCTGAGCGAACTCGAAGGGGTCAAGGACTGGTTCGGCAAGATGGGCGACAAGTTGCCTGCCAAGCTTGCCGACGTTCGCGACAAGTTCGAGAAGGAATTCCAGGCAGCCTGAGCATTCCGTGTCATCCGTGGAGGCCGCCTGCGGGCGGCCTTTTTTTTCGCATGGTTGACGCCGTATCGGTAAACTGTCCGCTTTCACCAATACCGTCACCAGTTCATGCCGACCTTTCCCGCCAGCCGCCTAGCCGACATCGCCCCTTTCCACGTCATGGAGTTGATGGCGCACGCCAGAGCACTGGCGGCCACCGGGCGCGACATCATCCACATGGAAGTCGGCGAACCGGATTTCCCGACCCCCGAGCCGATCCTCGCCGCTGCCCAGGCGCATGTCGCTACCGGCCGCGTGTTCTATACGCCGGCACTCGGACTCCCCGAACTACGCAGTGCCATCGCCGCGTTCTACGCCACGCGCTACGGCATCACCATCCCGTCATCGCGTATCGTCGTCACCGCCGGGGCTTCCGGGGCACTGCTGCTGGCCATGGCCTGCCTCGCCGAACCCGGCAGCGAATGGCTTCTCACCGACCCGGGTTATCCCTGCAACCGCAACTTCGTGCGCAGCTTCGAGGGAGTGCCCATCGGCATGCTCGTCCACCCCGAGAACAACTTCCAGCCGACACTCGCCGATTTCGAAGCGCACTGGAACGAGCGCACGGCAGGCGCGCTGCTCGCCTCGCCGGCCAACCCAACCGGCACCCTGCTCGACGACGACGTGCTGGCGGCCATTGCCGGCTTTGTTCGCCAACAGGGGGGACAATTGCTCGTCGACGAGATCTACCACGGGCTGAGCTACGAGCGTGACGCCTCGACGGCACTGCAATTTGGTGATGACATTTTTGTCGTGCAGAGCTTCTCCAAGTATTTCAACATGACCGGCTGGCGACTGGGCTGGCTGGTCATTCCCGAACGCTTCAGCCGCGACATCGAAAAGCTCGCACAGAACCTGTTCATCTCACCGTCGGCACCAGCGCAACACGCGGCGCTCGCCGCCTTTGCTCCCGCGACGATCAGCATCCTCGAAGCGCGACGCCAGGAGTTCAGGCGTCGGCGGGACTTCCTGGGCCCGGCCCTGACGGCGCTTGGCTTCCGCTTGCCGGCTAGAGCGGAGGGCGCCTTCTACCTCTACGCGAATTGCAGCGAACTGACCGACGACAGCGAGCGCTTCGCGCACGACCTGCTCGATGCGACCGGGGTCGCCGCGACACCAGGCCTCGACTTCGGCAGCAACGCGCCGGAAAAGCACCTGCGCTTCGCGTACACCACCGGTGTTGAACGCCTGGCGGAAGCCGCCGAGCGAATCCGCAGGTATCTCGGCTGAGCCACGCCGCACGGAGCGGTGTCGCGGGGCGAGTGCGGGCAAAGCCTGCCGACGCGGGACAGGAACGTACCAGCGCGCTCGCAGACCGCTACACGGCCCAGAGCAGGGTCATCGGCGTCGCGGCAGGTCGCCGGGCAACTCGCCGATCGATCCCAGGCGCCGCCAGTCGAAGCAGGGTCCCGGGTCAGTCTTCCGCCCTGGGGAGATATCGCTGTGCCCGACCACCGCGTCGATCGGATAGCCAGCGCACAACCTGCCGACAAGCGCCAGCAGACAGGAGTACTGGGCGTCTTCAAAGGGCGACTCGTCGCAGCCCTCCAGCTCGATTCCCAACGAAAAGTCGTTGCAGCCCTGGCGTCCCTTCCACGCGGAAAGGCCGGCATGCCAGGCACGCTCCCGACAGGAAACGAACTGTATCAACTCGCCGTCGCGACGAACCAGGAAATGCGCGGAGACGCGCAAGCCGATGATCTGCGCGAAGTACGGGTGGGCAGCAGGATCCAGTCGATTGGTAAACAGCCGCGCAATGCCGTCGCCGCCAAAACGCGCCGGCGGCAGGCTGATCGCGTGGATGACGATCATCGACACGACTTCGCCAGGCGGGCGCGGGTCACGATTTGGCGACACGATATGCAGCGCCTCATCAAGCCAGCCACCCGCCGGCATCGCCGGCGCGCCATCGGCCAGACGACTCACTCTTCGATGCCCAGCCGTTCGATACGATAGCGCAGCGAGCGAAAGGTCACGCCGAGCAGTCTGGCAGCCGCCGTCCGGTTGAAGTCGGTCTTCGTCAAGGCTTCGACGATTGCCTGCTTCTCGACACGGTTGATGTAGTCGTCCAGAGTTTCGCCATCCCTGCCCACGCTGTCACTCACCGCCATGACCGGAGCCAGTTGCAGATCGTCGATCAGCACCGTGTCGTTGCTGCACAAGGCGGTAGCCCGCTCGAGGACATTCTCCAGTTCCCGGACATTCCCGGGAAAGCTGTACGCCTTCAGCGCGCGCATGGCTGCCGCCTCGACGCGCGGCGGCTGCGCTCCGCAGATGCGCACCAGCAGCGCCGCGACCAGGGGCTCGACATCTTCCTGACGCTCGCGCAGGGGCGGCATCCTGAGTTCGATGACGTTCAGACGGTAATAGAGATCCTGACGAAACGATCCGGCGTCAACACAGTCCTTGAGCATTCGGTGGGTCGCCGAGATGATGCGCACATCGACCGCCTCCTCGACAGTGCTGCCCACCTTGCGCACTTTCTTCTCCTGGATGGCACGCAGGAGCTTGACCTGCATCAACAGCGGCAGATCGGCAACCTCGTCCAGAAACAGTGTCCCACCGGTGGCCGCCTGGAAGAAACCGGCGCGGTCGCTGTCGGCGCCGGTGAATGCGCCCTTGCGATAGCCGAAGAACTCGCTTTCCATCAGGTTCTCGGGAATCGCCCCGCAGTTGACCGGAACGAACGGCGCGGTGCGGCGCGCGCTGTGGTCGTGGATCAGGCGTGCCGCGAGTTCCTTGCCGGTGCCCGACTCGCCGGAGACATACAGCGGCGCCTGGCTGCGTGCCAGCTTCTCGATCATCTGGCGCACCTGGGCAATCGCCATCGACTCGCCGATCAGTTGCGCCGCAGCGCCCGACGGCTGCCCGGCTTCGCTGGATCCACTCCTTGTGGGAAGACTGAGCGCCGACTTGATCAGGCTGCGCAATTGATCGAGCGCAACCGGCTTCGCGAGATAGTCAAAGGCTCCTGCCTTGAGCGCGGCGACGGCGTTCTGAGCGCTGCCGAAAGCCGTTATCACCGCCACCGGTGTCTCGCCGTAGCGCTCACCGATCAGCCGTACGATCTCCAATCCCTCCCCGTCGGGCAATCGCATATCGGTAAGGCACAGCTGATAGCGGTGCTGTTCGAGCAGCTGCCGCGCCTGCGCCACAGTTGCCGCGCAGTCGGCCGAAAGGCCCATACGAGCCACGGTCAGGTCGAGCAGTTCGCGGATATCCGCCTCGTCGTCGACCACCAGCACTCTTGCCAACTCGCCGCGCGGGCGCCGCTCCGCCTTGCCTAGTGACATCCTGTAGTCCTCCCCAAGAGACGGAAATCGGCACCGGGCCCGGTGCCCAGCAGTTCGAGTTGGGCACCATTGGCATCGGACAACTCGCGCGCGATATAGAGCCCCAGACCGGTGCCGCGGTGGTGCGTGGTGAAGAACGGCTCGAAAATCTGCTCCCGGCAGGCATCATCGATCCCCTCGCCATCGTCGATGACATGCAGTTCGATCTGCCCAGCGACCCGGCCATCAAGAACGACCAGCCGAACGCTGCCCGCCGCACGCCGCGAATGACGTACGGCGTTACCGAGGAGGTTCCACAGCACCTGGTGGAAATGCGAACGATCAAAGCAGAGCGTGGCCGAGCCTGCCAACTCGAGCGTGAGAACGTCTGCAGGCAAGTCCTCCTTGACCAGGTACTCTTCGATGAACAAGGGCAAGGCCTGACGCAGGTCTATCGACTCGCGATAGGCGCGATCACGACGTCCGAGTTCCAGGACGTCGCTGACAATGCGATCGAGCCGCTGCGCGTTGTCCAGAACGATGCGCAGCAAGCGCTCGTGCATCTCGCCACGCCGCTCCTCGCGCAGCAGTTCGCCAGCATGACTGATCGCCGACAAGGGATTGCGGATCTCGTGCGCAATGTTGGCGGTGAGACGACCGAGTGCGGCCAGCTTCATCTGCCGCGCCTGCTCCCGCAAGGAACCCATATCCTCCAGGAACGCCAGCACATCACGGTCGGAAGTCTCGGTCGGCACAAAGCTGGCGCGCAATTCGAAGCCGCTCGCCGGCACCCGTGCGAGCACCGATTCCTGGTCGACACCCTGACTCCAGGCAACGAAACCCTGTGCCAGATCAGCCGAGCACTCGGCCAACAGACAATCGCTTGCCCCACTCAAGCCCAGTAGCCGCCGTGCCCGTGGATTGCTCTGCTTGACCCGGCCGTCGCGGCTAAGCACGAGGACGCCGTCCTGCATCTCTTCGATGACGCGCTGGCTGATCACCGTCTGGTTCTTCAGATCGACACCACGCTGCAGCGCCAGCGCCTCGTTGGCTATCACCCGCCGCGCCAGCAGGCGAGCGGACACCGCGACCGCGAAGAAGGCGGAACTGAACACCCCAGCGTTGAAGAATCCAAGCACGTCGAAGTCGTTCTGGAGTGCCCGATACGATTGCTCAAAGAGAATCGCCAGCGTGGCCATTGCCGCATAGAACACCACCAGGCGCCCCTGACCAACCAACCCGGCACCGGCCAGCGTCACCAGCAGCATTGAGCCGAGGCCACTGCCCAGGCCACCACCGACATGAATCAACAGGGTCATGACCAGCACATCGACCAGCACGCTACCGGTGAGCTGCATGCTCGCGTGCCGACGAAGCTGATAGGCAAGCAACACCGCTATGGCGGTGCTCAGCAGATACAGGCTGGCGAGGACCAGCAGTTGCTGACGACCCTGGTCAGGACCAAGAACGGCAAAGGCCGACGGGTGAAGCAGTGCGGCGGAGAAGAGCAGAGCCGCAACCGCCAGCCGGTAGAGGTTGAAGTAACGTAGCGACTTCCAGTGAGTCTCGGAAAAGCGCTCGCTGCGAACCGGCGTGTTCAACATGGCTACTCAGCGATCGTCGGAGCGTGCTTCGCGAAGATGGGCTGCGCAGCAGTAGTAGCGGCCTTCGTCGAGAATGCTCTCGCTGACCGGCTGATTGACGCCGCAGCGGGCACACTGCACCATCCGTTCAACCTCCCGCTGGGCCGGCCGCGTCCCCGCTCCGGCCTGCGACTTGCGGGCGTGGCGCCAGAGCCACCAGACGGCGATGACCAACGCGATCAGCAAAAGGTATTTCGTCATGGCCAGATGAATTCTGCAGGGCTGACAAGCATAGCAGAAGCTGCCGACGACGGAACCCGGGGCACAACGATTTGGCGCGACTGACGATGACAGCGCCTACGGAAGAACCGTGAGCGCCTTGCGAAACCGCGCGAAGCGCGGCGATTGAAGTGGTCGGGGCGAGAGGATTCGAACCTCCGACTCCTGCGTCCCGAACGCAGTACTCTACCAGGCTGAGCTACGCCCCGACCGAGGCAACGACCGTGCTAGTAACTTCTGGCAACGGCGAAGAGGGACAATTCTAGCAAGGAATCCTTGTATTGAGAAGCAGGCACGACCGAGAGTGCGGCTGCGGCGAGTTCAGCCTCCGCCCTGGCCTTGCGTCGCGCATAGTCCAGCGCCCCGGTGGCGCGAATCGCTGCCAGGACGTTGGGGAAGTCGTCCCGACCGCCGCTCTCGATGGCCCGCCTTACGCAAGCCGCCTGTTCTGTGTTGCCATGCTGCAGCACAAAGATCAGCGGCAGCGTTGGCTTGCCTTCAGCAAGATCGTCGCCCAGATGCTTCCCGGTCTCCACCTCGGCGCCGGAATAATCCAGCACATCGTCGATCAGTTGAAAGGCCGTCCCCAGGTGGATGCCGTAAGTCGCCATGCCCTGCTCGGCTGCTGCAGAACCGCCGCCGATTATGGCGCCCAGTTGCGCCGCCGCCTCGAACAGCTTGGCCGTCTTGTAGCGAATGACTTGCAGGTAGCCCGCCTCGTCGACGTCCGCGTCATGGCAATTCATCAACTGCAGCACCTCGCCCTCGGCGATGACGTTGGTCGCGTCCGACAACACCCGCATGACGCGCATGTCGTCGACCGCAACCATCATCTGGAAAGCGCGCGAATACAGGAAATCACCGACCAGCACGCTGGCCGAGTTGCCGAAGATCGCGTTCGCGGTATCCCGACCCCGCCGCAGGTCCGAGCCATCGACGACGTCATCGTGCAGCAGCGTGGCCGTGTGAATGAATTCGATCACCGCGGCGAGTTCGTGATGGTGCGTCCCCCGATAGTCCAGCGCACCGGCTGCCAGCAGCACCAGAGCCGGACGCAGGCGCTTGCCACCGCCCTGAATGATGTACTCCGCGACCTGACGGACCAGCGCGATGTCGGAATGAAGACGCCTGCGGATCACCGCGTCGACGGCCGTCATATCGAGCTCGATCAGGTTGTAGAACTGCTCCATTCTCACGGCACGGCACCTTGACACAAAAATTGCGGAATCTTAGGCGTCGACCTGCCTTGCGTCAAGCGACGCCGACCTGCAGGGCATTGCAAACCCTTTGACGCAAGCGAAGAACTCCGTATAATGCGCGGTTCTTTGCTTCACTTTGTTTAGTTCTTTGGAGTCCAACATGTACGCGGTCATAAAAACCGGGGGCAAGCAATATCGCGTTGTCAGCGGCGAAAAACTGAAAATAGAACAGATACCGGCAGACGTTGGCGCAGAACTCACCCTTGACCATGTCCTGATGGTGGGCGAAGGCGAGACCGTCAGGGTCGGCACGCCGCTCGTCGCCGGCGCCACGGTCAAGGCAACTGTGCTTTCGCAAGGCCGCCACGACAAGGTCCGCATCTTCAAGATGCGGCGTCGCAAGCATTATCAGAAGCATCAGGGGCATCGCCAGAACTACACCGAAATCCGGGTGGACGTCATCAGCGACGGTGCGGCGCTGCTTGCTTCAGACTGAATCGAGAGGAGTCTGACTCATGGCACACAAGAAGGCAGGCGGCAGCGTACGCAACGGCCGCGATTCGGAAGCAAAGCGTCTTGGCGTCAAGCGCTATGGCGGTCAACTGGTTCGCGCCGGCAACATCATCATTCGCCAGCGCGGCACGGCGTACCATCCGGGCGAAAACATGGGCATCGGCAAGGATCACACGCTCTTTGCGCTCGTCGATGGACATGTCCAGTTCGCGATCAAGGGTGCGTTGCGGCGGCGCACGGTGAGCATCGTCCCGGCAACTGCCGCCTGAACCGCCGCCTGGCGGCTGCCTCGGCAGCCACCCCTGGACAAAGCCCTATCCTTGCCGGTAGGGCTTTTTCTTTGCCAATCTGGCACGATGGAAAGATCGAATCATGAAATTCATCGATGAGGCTCGGATTCTCGTCGCGGCCGGCGACGGCGGCAACGGTATCGCCTCGTTCCGGCGCGACAAGTACGAACCCGAGGGAGGCCCGGACGGCGGTGACGGCGGCCACGGCGGCAACGTGCATTTCGTCGCCGACCGTAACGTCAACACCCTGATCGAGTACCGCTACGTGCGTCGATATCGCGCACAGCGCGGCACCAACGGCGGTTCGAGCGATTGCTACGGAAAACGCGGCAAGGATCTGACCTTGCACGTACCCGTCGGGACCGTGATCGCCGATGTCAACACCAACGAAGTACTCGCTGACCTGGACATCGACGGGAAGAAGTTTCTGTTGGCCCGGGGTGGCCGGGGTGGCCTCGGCAACATCCATTTCAAGTCGAGCGTCAATCGTACGCCACGCCAATGCACGCGTGGCGAGCCCGGCGAGCAGCGTGAACTGCGGCTGGAATTGCGCCTGCTTGCCGATGTCGGCCTGCTCGGCCTGCCCAACGCCGGCAAGAGCACTTTCCTGCGTGCCGTGTCGGCGGCGCGTCCCAAGGTTGCCGATTACCCGTTCACCACCCTCCATCCCCACTTGGGTGTCGTGCGCACGGCTCCGGACAGGAGTTTCGTCATTGCCGACATACCGGGACTGATCGAGGGCGCCGCCGATGGCGCCGGCCTGGGCATCCGTTTTCTCAAGCACCTCGCCCGCACGCGCCTGTTGCTGCACATCGTCGACCTCGCCCCGCCCGACCCGGATGCCGACCCGATCGGCGATTCCCTGAATGTTGTCAGCGAACTCGAGAAGTACGACCCGCAACTGGCCAGCAAGGCGCGTTGGCTGGTCTTCAACAAGCTCGATCTGATTCCCGCGGAAGAACGTGAAGAACGCATCGCCGCCTTCCTGCGAGGAGTCGGCGCGGCAGGCAGCCCCTGTTTTCGCATCAGCGCGATAAGCGGCGACGGCTGCCGCGCGCTGACGCAGAAACTGCAGGAAGCGCTCGACACGCTGCCAACCGCTGCCGCCGTCGAAGCGACAGCCAGCGACGCCACCGTGGTCTTTTCCGAAGACCTGTTCGCCGACCACCCGAGCCCGTGAACATGGCCATCACCCGCATCGCCACTGCCCGCCGACTGGTCATCAAGGTCGGCTCCGCCCTGGTCACCAACAACGGCGAAGGACTCGATCTCGCCGCCATCGACGAGTGGGCCAGACAGATCGCCAGCTTGCGGCGTTCGGAGCGACAGGTGATCCTCGTCTCCTCCGGCGCCATCGCCTGCGGCATGCAGCGCCTCGAATGGCACAAACGCCCGCGCGCCGTGCACGAACTGCAGGCGGCAGCGGCAGTCGGCCAGATGGGGCTGGCCCAGGCCTATGAAAGTGCCTTTGCACGGCACGCCTTGCACACTGCGCAGATCCTGCTCACGCATGACGACCTCGCCGACCGCAAGCGTTACCTCAATGCACGCTCGACACTGACTACGCTCCTCGAACTCGGTGTCGTACCGATCATCAACGAGAACGACACCGTCGTCACCGACGAAATCAAGTTTGGCGATAACGACACGCTCGGAGCGCTGGTCGCCAACCTCGTCGAAGCCGATTGTCTGATCATCCTCACCGATCAGCAAGGCCTGTTCACTGCCGATCCGCGCAAGGACGAAACCGCCACGCTGATCAGCGAAGCGCGTGCCGGGCTGCCGGCACTCGAAGCGATGGCCGGCGGCGCCGGCACGCAGTTCGGCAAAGGCGGCATGATCACCAAGGTCATTGCCGCCAAGCGTGCGGCGCGCAGCGGAGCGCACACGGTCATCGCCAGCGGCCGGGAGAGCGATGTCATGCTGCGACTGGCGCGCGGGGAATCGCTCGGCACCCTCCTGGTATCGGAGACGCAAGCCCTCACGGCGCGCAAGCAATGGCTGGCCGACCACCTCCAGCTCAACGGCAAACTGACGCTGGACAGAGGTGCCGTGCGCGCGCTACGGGAAGGCAAGAGCCTGCTGCCGATCGGCGTCCTTGCCGTCCAGGGAGAATTCGAACGTGGTGCGGCCGTCGCTTGTGTCACGGGCGATGGCAAGGAGATTGCGCGTGGCCTCGCCAACTATGGCAGCAGCGACTCGCGGCGAATTGCGCGCCACGCCAGCCAGGACATCGAAGACATCCTTGGCTACATCGACGAGCCGGAAATCATTCACCGTGACAACCTGATCCTGACCTAGCTCCAGACCGGCCCGTGGAGGTTTCCGGCCGGCAACCCGTCCAGCGCGGAGGCGGCGCGCCGTATGTGCTATCCTCTTTCTCCTTCCGAACGTCGGCCCGTCCAGGGCACCAGATGCCGAGCCACCACATGAGCGACCAGCAGAAAGCTGCCATTCACTTGCCCTTCTCGGACAAGTACACCGATGACCATTCGCAGCAGTACTTCGAGAAACACCACCGCAAGAAACTGTCCGACCGGATGGAACATCGGATGGCGGAACGTGCGCTGGCGCTGGCCGGCAAACCGGCGTCGGTCCTCGACCTGCCCTGCGGTACGGGCCGCTTCTGGTCGCTGCTCGCTGCCGACCCACAGCGCGAACTGCTCGCCGCCGACTACAGCCAAGCCATGCTGGACATCGCCGCCAAGGTTCGCGACCCCGCCGTGGCAAGGCGTTTCCGCCTGCTGCAGTGTTCCGCCTTCGAGATCACCTTGCCCGACAACAGTGTCGATTGCGTCTTCTCGATTCGCCTCATGCACCACATCGGCGAATCGACCAACCGTGTCGCCCTGCTCAAGGAGTTTCGGCGCGTCACGCGCGACACCATAGTGCTTTCGCTGTGGGTCGACGGCAACTACAAGGCCTGGCGCCGCCGCAAACTCGAAGAAAAACGGCGCCAGGGTGGTGAAAAGAGCGACAACCGATTCATCGTGCCGAGTGCACAATTCGAGCAGGAATGCCGCGATGCCGGCCTCGTGATTGTCGGGCACGTGGATTTCCTGCCACGCGTATTCATGTGGCGAACCTATGTGTTGCGCAAGAAGTCTGTCTAGGCAAGGGCTGGCTCGCCGGCCAGACCGGCGCCGGTGACAGTTCGCGACATCTTCCCGAATGCGGCCGCGCGCGCGCAGCTAGCCGCCAGCGGTCTCGCCGATTTCGCGGCGCTGTGGTCACTCGACACCGACTGGCATGAAGCCCCAAACGAGCGACGCGGTGGCTGGAGCGGCGTCAGCCGCCATGTACTGGCAGATGGCACGGCCATCTTCCTGAAACGGCAGGAGAACCACCTGTGCCGAACGTGGCGGCATCCGTTACGCGGCATCCCGACCTTCTATCGCGAGTACCTGAACATCCGGCGCCTGCAGGAGCACGCGATCGGCGCCGTCGAGGCGCTCTATTATGGCGACCGGCTAGCCGCCGGAAAGTGGCGTGCGATTCTCGTCACGCGCGCGCTCGATGACTCGATCAGCCTTGACGAATGGGATGCCGCGGCCGACCGCGGCGACCCCTCGCAGCGGCGCTCGCTGATCAGGGCAGTGGCCCTGGCCTGTGCGCGCCTGCATCATCACCGCCTGCAACACAGCTGCCTCTACGGCAAGCATCTGTTTGTCCGTCGCTCGCCCGCGGCCGGGCCGGATTACCAGGAAGCCGATGTCCGCTTCATCGACCTGGAGAAACTGCGCCTGGGCCTCAGCCGTGAGCGCGTCGGCGCACATGACCTCGACCAGTTGATGCGCCACACCCAGGTGTGGAGCGACGACGACCGGGCCTGTTTTCTTTTAGCCTACCGGCAGCAGCGCGCCGCCTTGAAGGGATAACCGGGTCAGTGCCGAGAGCGCGACGCGTTGCTTTTCGGCGGCGTCGAAATTCGCCGGATCGAGCCAGCGCGCGAAGGCAGCGTCGAGAAGCGGCCACTCCCGATCGATTGCCGCATACCAGGCGGTATCCCGATTGCGTCCCTTGACCACCGTCGCCTGCCGGAAGATACCCTCGAACGACAGGCCCAGACGCAGCGCCGCCGCACGCGACGGCGCATTGAGCGCATCGCACTTCCACTCGTAACGTCGATAGCCGAGTTCGAAAGCGTGCTTCATCAGCAGATACATGGCCTCGGTCGCGGCCGGCGTCTGCTGCAGACGTGGCGAGAAATTGATGTGGCCAACCTCGATCGAGCCACTTGCCGGCGCGACCCGCAAGTAGCTGGCAACCCCGACCGCCGCGTCGGAGGTCCGCTCGACAATCGCGTAGAACAACGGGTCGCGGCCGCGACAGTGCCTGTCGATCCACGCGCAGTAGCTGTCGAAGGTGTCGAACGGACCATAGGGCAGGTAGGTCCAGTTCCGGTTGTCAGCATCCAGAGCATGCGCCGCATACAGGCTGGCGGCATGCCGAGCCACGAGTGGCTCGAGACGGGCCAGACGACCCTCCAGAATCTGACCAGGCGGATGCGGCGGCACCTGCCAGTCGGCAAGCGACTCACCAACCGGTTGTCCGAGAGGGTTCAGGTGCTGGGACATGCCAGGCAATCGTCAGGTCGCCGGCCTGGTCAGCGCGGCCTCCCGGATCGGCAGGTTGCAGAGCGCCGCGCCTGCCGCCAGAACGATGTCGGCGTACCACATCCAGGCATAGTCGCCGAACTCGGTGAGCGCAATGCCACCCAGATACGCGCCGAAGAAGCCACCGATCTGATGCGACAGCAGGCTCATGCCGAACAGCGTGCCCAGATAGCGCACACCGAACAGCTTGCCAACGATGGCGGCAGTTGGTGGCACGGTGGCCAGCCAGGTGAAGCCCAGCCCGGCCGCGAAGACGTAGAAAGTCAGGTCGGTCTTCGGCGCTGCCAGGTACAGTGCAATCATCAGCGCGCGCGAAGCGTACATCCAGAACAGGACGATCTTGCTGCGATAGCGGGCGACGCAGGAACCGGCATAGAGGCTGCCGACGATGTTGGACAGGCCGATGATCGCCAGCGCCCAACTGGCGACGGCGGATGGCAAACCGCAGAGCGCGACCTCGCCCGGCAAATGGG
The DNA here is from genome assembly GCA_017302455.1 of Accumulibacter sp. Lineage (GTDB taxonomy): Bacteria > Pseudomonadota > Gammaproteobacteria > Burkholderiales > Rhodocyclaceae > Accumulibacter > Accumulibacter phosphatis. The sequence continues at coordinate 109,421 of JAFLDO010000002.1, read as the reverse complement.
TAACCAGAAAAGCGATGTGGAAACCACAGGTGAAGAACCCCAGATTCAGGAACTGGTAGCTGCGGTCCGCCATTGCCTCCTGAACGCTCCGCCAGAGGCCTGCCTCGCCACTGGCGCGCCGGGGAGGATCGGCGAGCGGCTTCGACACCGCCGGCACCAGCGGCACGGCCGCCAGGGTCATCAACGCCAGCGACCACATCGCACCCATCCAGCCAATCGACTGAATCAGCGCCTGCAGGATCGGCGCGAAGACGAACTGACCGAACGACCCACCGGCGTTGATGACGCCGGAGGCGGCACCGCGTGCTTCGAGCGGCAGGCGTTGGCTCGAAGCGCCGATCAGTACCGAGAAGCTGCCGGCTCCCGAACCGATCGCCGAGAGTAGCCCGAGCGACACGACCAGACCCCAGGTGCTGCTCATCAACGGGGTGATCGCACTGCCCAGAGCGAGCAGCAGCAGCCCGCCCAGCAGCACCCGCCCCGGCCCGTAGCGGTCAGCCGCCGCGCCAGCCAGAGGCTGGACGGCTCCCCAGGCGAATTGCCCGACGGCCAGAGCCAGGCTGATCGACGCGACGCCCAGACCGGTGGCGGTATTGAGCGGCGAGACGAAGAGCCCGAGCGATTGCCGGGCACCCATGGTCACCATCAGGATGCCGGCCGCCGCCAGAGTTACCGTCCATAGAGCCGGCTGATTGAGTGTTCGGAACATCGCGCGAGTCGTCTTGGGAGTTGAGCAGGCTGGTGCAAATGCGGATGGAGTGTACCGACGAGGGGGGCCACCACCGCGAGCCCCAAACTCAGCCGCGGGCAAAACAGACCACGTCAAGCCGCGTGACGTCAAAGCGGACCGGTCATCGCGATCCTGGCGACGAAACGGAAGCGGCCTACAGGTTGCAGAACAGCATGTCGAACTCGACGTCGTTGTCACAATGTCGCGGCCGATGATCGCTGTCCGGGCGGGTGAAACGAATGTTCAGCGCATACTTGTTGGCGCTGATTTCGGGGATGAAAGGATCGTGCAGGCGCAGCGAGATACGTACCATCTGCGAACTGCTGGCGCCCAGCATCAGCTGAAAAGCGCCGCCGGTGGCGATGTGATGCTCCGGACGACCACTGGCACGCAACAGGCGAAGGACGATGGTCAGCGCGTCACGCAGCGGCAGCAGCGGCTGCAGCCAGCCGAGCAAGGCTTCTCGCCGCACACCGGGGGCCTGATGGCGCCAGTAGTGATACGAAGGCAGATCGAACTCGCAGACTCCCCCGGGAATGCTCGCGCGACTCTTGATGCTCATCAGCCAGTCGTTGTCGCGGAGGTGCTGGCCGATCTTGCCGGTCATCCCGAGAAGTGCCGCGGAGGCATGCTCGATCTCGTAGAGGGCGCCGGAGAGCGCTTCCTCGGAGATGTCCGGGTTGTTGCGAAAAACCAGAAGGCTTTGCCGCTGCCGTTCGAGTTCCTGAATCAGATCCATCTTCAGGTCGGCGCGCCCCGCCACGTCAAGGATCTCGAACAGGGTCAGCAACACCACGTGGTGTTCCTGTGAGCCGTCTCCCTGCATGAAGTTGCCGCTCTTCTGGAACAAGTCCTCGAGCCGCAACAGCGTGCGTATGCGTTCGTTGAAAGGATATTCGTAGGTGATCACACAGCCGCCAGCGTCGGATACGGGGATTTCCGATGATTCTGAAGCATTTGCAGCAAAACCTCAACGGGCAGCATGAAGTTTGCTCCTGGCCAGATCAAGGTATTTCTCATGCAGGCCATCCACCTGTGCAGCCAGCGCGGCCATTTCTCCGTCATTGAAAACCAGATCATCGGCGGCTGCCTGGCGCTGTGCCCGCGAAGCCTGTGTCGCCATGATCGCCTCGACCTCTTCGGCGGCAAGCCCGCTGCGCGCCATCACGCGAGCAATCTGCACCGCCTCGTCGCAGTCGACAACGAGCACCCGATCAGCCCGCCGGCGATAGTCGGCCGATTCGACCAGCAATGGGACGATCAGCAGCACATACGGTGCCGCCACGGCAGCCGCACAGGCGACCTCGCTCTGCGCCCTGATCAGCGGATGCAGGATGGCCTCGAGCCGGGCTCTTACCGCGGGGTCGGCGAAAGCCAGGCGCCGCATGGCTGCCCGGTCGAGGCCTCCGTCAGCACGCAGCACACCGTCGCCGAAAGCCGCCGCCAATTCCCGCATGGCACCACCTTGCGCCCCGGTCAGCGCATGAGCGATGACGTCCGTATCGACCAGCGCGGCTCCTCGCTGCGCGAAAAGCTCGGCGACCGTACTCTTGCCGCTGCCGATACCGCCGGTCAAACCGACAACGAAAGTCATGGTGCGGGCTCGCTTCGCACCTTGCAGGCGCTCGGGCTGGAAGCCTTCGGCAGGAGAGCGACTATGGCCTGACGCAGCGCTTCGGCCTGCGCCTCCGGGCCACGGATTTCGAGCGCATTGACCGGTTTGCCCTTGCGCTCGCCAACCCGAGCAGACTTGACCCCTTTCGCACGCAGCGCTTCCAGTCGGGTGTTGGCGGCTGCCTCGCTCCGGTAGGTCCCCAGTGAGATGGCCAGTTGGTTGGGCCCGCCGCCGGTCACGACGAAGAACTCCTGGACCCCCAGTTGCTCCAGTTCGGCCGCCTTCCGGCTCGCTTCGTCCTTGCTGGCAAGCGGAGGAACGAAAACCCAGTAGCCGCTGATCTCGGCCGTCGTCCGCCGGCTCGCCTTGAAGGCCGCAAACTGTTCGCCGAGCAGTCGCTCGACCTGATCGGCATCGGCGTTCGCCAGATCACTCCACACCTGACAGAATTCGCCGTTGCCGTTCCTCTTGTCGACCGTCTTGTCGCTGTCGTCTTTCGTACTCGGCGCGCGTGCCGGCTCCCCGCGCGAGACGATGCGCAACTGCTCCGGGAGCACCTGCTGCGCGACGCGCTGGGCGTCGGGGTTGCCGGACCTGCCGAGGTAGCCCTGCGTCCACGCGAACAGCAGCAGGTTGGCGAGGACAAGAAGAAAGACGGCGAGACGCAGCAACATGCTCACCCGATCTTCGGCAGATGTTCCAGCGAAGCCCGGATGGCCTCGGCCGGATACTCGAAATCCTCGAGCTCACCGGCAAAATAGCGGTCGTAGGCGGCCATGTCGAAGTGTCCGTGGCCTGTAAGATTGAAGAAGATCGTCCTCGCCTCGCCGCTCTGCCGGCAGCGCTGGGCCTCGTCGATTGCCGCCCGGATCGCATGGTTGGACTCGGGCGCCGGGATGATGCCTTCAGCACGGGCGAACATCACGCCGGCTTCGAAGGTGGCCAGCTGCGTCACGGCAACCGCTTCGAGCAGGCCCTCGTGGTAGAGCTGCGAAACCAGCGGCGAATCCCCGTGATAGCGCAGGCCGCCGGCGTGGATGCCAGGGGGCATGAAGTCGTGGCCGAGGGTATACATCTTCATCAGCGGCGTAAAGCCGGAAGCATCGCCGAAGTCATAGGCGTAGCAACCCTTGGTGAGCGTCGGACAAGAACTCGGCTCGACGGCGACCAGCCGCGTCGGCTTGCCCTTGCGCCCTCCCGCCGCATTGTCGGCGATGAAGGGGAACGCCACACCAGCGAACGACGAGCCGCCACCGCAGGGGGCGAAAACGACATCCGGCCAGTCACCAGCCTTCTCGAACTGCTTCCTCGCTTCCTGACCGATGATCGTCTGATGCAGCGCCACGTGATTGAGCACCGAACCGAGAGCGTAACTGGTGTCCGCCCGTGACGCCGCCTCCTCGACGGCCTCGGAAATCGCGATGCCCAATGAACCTTGATTCTCGGGATCCTTCGCCAGCAGATCGCGTCCGGTCTGCGTCATGGCCGATGGACTGGCGAACACTTCGGCGCCCCAGGTCTGCATCATCGAACGCCTGAAAGGCTTCTGCTGGTAGCTGATCTTGACCATGTAGACGCGCACTTCGAGACCGAACATCTGGCCGGCAAAAGCCATCGAGCAGCCCCACTGCCCGGCGCCGGTTTCGGTGGTGATGCGCTTGATTCCCGCCTGCTGGTTGTAGAAAGCCTGCGGTACGGCGGTGTTTGGCTTGTGCGAACCAGCAGGCGAAACGCCTTCGTACTTGTAGTAGATCCGGGCCGGGGTCGCCAGCGCTTCCTCAAGGCGGCGGGCGCGAATCAGTGGCGACGGACGCCACAGTCGATAAATCTCACGTACCGGCTGCGGGATCGGGATCCAGCGCTCGGCCGACATTTCCTGCTCGAGAATGGCCGGCGGAAAGATCGCTCCCATCTGCTCCGGCGACACCGGTTGGTGGTCCGGGCCCAGCGGCGGCAGGGGCGGATTGGGCATGTCGGCGACGACGTTGTACCAATGCGTCGGAATCTCGGATTGCTCGAGCGTGATACGAAGCGATTCCACGCAGCCCCCTGACGTTGCTGTTGATCGAAAACCGCGAGTATACCCTTCGCCGCCTCGCCTATTCACTTCCGCCGACCCGCCCCGGAGCGGCGACCGCGTCCGGAACACCGCGAGCCAACTCGCGCTGGACCACGCGGCACGGCGCAAAGGCGCGGATCAGTCGGTCGCAGGCAAGACGCGCTGCGGCACTGTTGTCCTGGCTGAAGTTGCACACGTAAAGATCGAGCGTTACCGCCCGCACTTCGGGCCAGGTGTGAACAGCCAGATGCGACTCGGCCAGGATCACGGCGCCGGTCGCGCCAGCCGGTTCCCGCGCACTGCCGAACTGGTGAAAGGCCTGCGCAACGGGCGTCAACCCTGGGGTCGAACACACCGCCAGGCAGGTTTCCTGCAGCGTCGCCACGTCATCCAGGAAGCGCGCCTCGCAGCGGCAGTCGTAGAGTTCGGCGATCAGGTGCAGGCCATGCATGACAGCTCCAGGACGTCGTAGCGCGAGCGGCGAAGCGAGCGGCGAAGCGATTGGCGAGCCGCGGCCTGGGCGGCGGCGGCCCGCGCGAGCCACCACCCGGCGGCAGTCACCGGTCGCCCCCGGCAGCGCATGCCTCTCAGCCCTTGGGGACGAAGTTGGTACTCGTCCTGGTCACCACACCGCGGTCACTGAAATGGACATTGAAGTACCACTCCATTCCCGGCTCGACCTTCGTCTTCCAGTCCCAGACGGTTTCCTGGTTCAGCGGAAAACGCACCTGATGAGCCGGCTGGCCGAGCAGGTAGCGGACATCATCCATGCGCATGCCGGGCCTGACTTTGCTGAAATTCTCCTCGGTCAGCACTTGCCGCACCTCGCGCAGGACCTGATCGGGGCCAATGACGAGCATGTAGTTGACCATTCCCTCGGGGGTGCGCGGATACTCCCAGATGCGCGTACCATCCTCGTCGCGCCACTCGAGGTTCGGCTTGCCCATCACCTGCCGCACCTCGTCGGCGCTGGAACTGCCGGGTCTGAGACGGCTCAGCTTGTCGACGTCGCAGGCGGACACGACGAGGGCGAGCGCACCGGTCAGTAGCAAACCTGCAAGGAGTTTCCCGAACATGTCTTTCCGTGCTCCACTCACACCGGCTAGAATCGCTGGCGCCAAGCCGCGAGTATAGACGAACGCAGGCGAAGGAGTTCCGTGAGCGCGCGCGAATCCCCCGGATGCACCCGCCATCTGCCGACGGCGCCGCTGCCCGGGCGGCGTGGCCCCGGGTACCGCCCGAGAACTGACCGCTGGCGTGCCGGCGGCCGCAACATCGCTGGTACAGACGGGAAACGGCAGTGAACGCGAGCGAGCACGGCCACCCGCCGGCCGCCGTCGCGTGGAGTGTGTGGGGGCTGGCGGCTCTGCTGTACCTGATCGGCTTCTACCAGCGCGTCGCCCCGGCGGTGATGACAGACCGCCTGATGCAGGAGTTCGCCATCGGCGCCAGCGAACTCGGCAATCTCTCGGCGTTCTACTTCTATTCCTACGTGGCCATGCAGATCCCGACCGGAATACTCGCCGATCGCTGGGGACCGCGCCGCCTGTTGACCGCGGGTGCGGCGGTGGCCGCCATCGGCACGGCAATTTTCGCGTGCTCGCCCGACTTCTGGTGGGCCAGCGCCGGACGCTTGCTGATCGGCGCGTCGGTCGCCGTTGCCTTCGTGTCGATGCTCAAGCTCGCCACACACTGGTTCGCCGCACGGCAGTTCGCCCTGGCGTCCGGAATGGCGCTGACCTTTGGCGTCGTTGGCGGCGTGATTGCCGGCGTGCCGCTACGAATGCTGATCGAAACCTGGGGCTGGCGTCCGGTGATGGGCGTCTCGGCGGCCGTCACCGGCCTGCTCTCGCTGGCCATCTGGCTGCGCGTCCGTGATGACCCGCGCGATCTGGCCCACGCCAGCCATGCGCCGGCAGCGTCGGCTGGCGGGCAGCACGGGTCGATCCTGCGCGGAATGGCCGAGGTCCTTTCTTACCGGAACATCTGGATCCTCCTGATCGCGCCGATTGGCGTTGCCGGCGCCGTTCTCACGTTCGCCGGACTGTGGGGTGTTCCCTATCTGCGCCAGGTGCACGGTCTGGAGACGCGGAGCGCGGCGGCGATCACCTCGCTGCTGCTGATCGCCTGGGCCATCGGCGGGCCACTGCTCGGCACGCTCTCCGAACGTCTCGGCCGTCGCCGGCCGCTCTACGTGTGGACGACCGCCGCGGCGCTCGCCGGATGGTTGCTGATCATCTTCGCGCCGCTACCGCTCTGGCTGTTGATCGTCGCCCTGCTGTTTACCGGCCTGTTCTCGGGCAACCTGATCATCGGCTTTGCTTTCGCCAAGGAGTCGGTACCCACGCGTCTGGTGGGCACCGCCGCCGGCATCTGCAACATGGGGCCGCTACTCGGCGGCATGCTGCTGCAACCCGCTGTCGGCTGGCTTCTCGACCGCCACTGGCGGGGAGCCACGGCGGCGGGTGCGCGCCTCTACGACGCCGGCGCGTATCAGGCGGCCTTCAGCCTGATGGCCGCCTGCATCGTCGTCTCGCTGTGCCTGCTGCCGTTTGCCAGGGAAACCGGTGGCAGGCAGACCGGATGAGGCAGCAAACGCTTCGCCGTTGATGAATCAGCGTGGCGAAGATACCCAGCAGCAGCAGGCCGCCCATGCCCAACGCCAGAGAGAGCGTCGATCCCCAGAGCGCGGGGGCGATCAAGGCGGCCGCGAAAGCGTTGAATCCGGCCTGCAGGAAGCCCTGGCAGGAAGCCGCCAGGCCACGCTTTTCGGGAAACAGATCGAGCGCCTGCAGGGTCAGGCAGGGCATGGCCAGCGACATGCCGAGCGTGAATACGAAGATCGGCAGCACGCTCCACGGCAGCGCTGGCGGCCAGGCCAGATTGAGGCCAATATTGAGCACGACGGCGAGACCCATCACCAGGTAGCCGGCGGCGATCGTGCGCGGCAGCGACAACTTGCCGGCGCAGCGGCCCGACAACCAGGCGCCGATCATCAGGCCGCCCATCGCCGGGCCGAACAGCCACAGGAAACCGGTCGCCGCAACGCCCAGGTGGTGCATCAAGAAGACCGGGGCCGAGAGCACATAGATGAAGAAGGCGGCGAAATTGAACGCCAGTGCACCACAAACCAGCAGGAACGGCCGCGAAGTGAGTACCTGCCAGTAGCTGCGGACCAGATAGCCGGCGTGCAGCGACTGGCGCCGATGCCGTGGCAGCGTTTCCGGGAGCAGATACCAGGAGGCCAGCCACAGGGCAGCGCTGCTCAGCGCCAGGAAGGCAAACACCGAGCGCCAGCCGAACCAGGCCTGCAACCAGCCGCCGAGCACGGGCGCCACCGCCGGGGCCACGGCGAACATCATGGTGATCTGCGAAATCAGGCGCTGTGCCGGTGGCCCATCGTACAAGTCGCGAACGATCGCCCGGCTGATGACGATACCGGCACCGCCGGTCATCCCCTGCAGCGCCCGCAGCAACCAGAGGTGTTCGATGCGTGTCGCCAGCATGCAGCCGGCCGAGGCCAGCGCAAACAGGGCGACCGTGACGAGAATCACCCGCCGCCGGCCCAAGGCATCCGAGATCGCGCCATGCCACAGCGTCATCAGCGCGAACGGCAACAGGTACGCGGTCAGCGTCTGCTGGACTTGCAGGGGCGTGGCGTGCAGCGACGCGCCGATGTCGTGAAACGACGGCAGGTAGGTATCGATCGAGAAAGGACCGAGGGCCGCCAGCGCGGCCAGCATGAAGGCAATCCCGCGCGGCGCCGGCGAGAGCTGCGAATCGGCCACATCAATCCTTCGCGAAGCGGCGGTACTGCACGGCTTCAGCCACGTGCTGCGCCTCGATGGTGTCGCTCCCGGCCAGATCGGAAATTGTCCGCGCCACCTTGAGCAGGCGGTGGAAAGCTCGCGCCGATAGCTCGAAGCGGCTGATCGCGTGTTTCAGCAGCGCCGCCGCTGCCGCCGCGGGCTGACAGTACTGGTCAATCTCCTTCGCCGTCAGCCGCGCATTGGCTTTCCCCTGTCGTCTGATCTGCCTCTCCCGGGCTTGCGCAACACGCGCGCGAACGCTCGCCGAGGCTTCGCCATCGGGCGCCTGCTGCAAGACTTCGGCGGGCAGCGCCGGGACTTCGATCTGCAGGTCGATACGGTCGAGCAGTGGGCCGGAGAGCCGGCGACGATAACGCAGCACCTGATCCGGCGTACACCGGCAACGGCCGCGCGAATCGCCGTGATAACCGCAAGGACAGGGGTTCATCGCCGCGACGAGCTGGAACTGGGCCGGAAACTCGGCCTGACGCGCGGCGCGCGAAATGTGAATGCGCCCTGAGTCCAACGGCTCGCGCAGTGCTTCCAGTACGCGGCGGTCGAACTCGGGAATCTCGTCGAGGAAAAGAACACCCTGATGGGCGAGCGAGATCTCGCCCGGGCTCGGGATGCTGCCGCCGCCGACCAGCGCCGCCGACGACGCCGTATGGTGCGGCGCCCGGTAGGGATGGCGGCGAAAGCGATCGGGCCGGAACTGCCCGGCCAGGGACAGCACGGCCGCCGATTCGAGCGCCGCCGCCTCGGTCATCGGCGGCAGCAAGCCGGGCAGCCGGCTGGCGAGCATGGACTTGCCGGTACCCGGCGGGCCGACGAGGAGGATCGAATGCCCACCCGCGGCGGCGATCTCGAGTGCGCGCTTGGCCTGCACCTGACCCCGCACGTCGGCGAGATCGGGATAGTCCGCGTCCTCGTCGGCAAGCTCGACGACGGCCAGGCATTCGCTGAGTTGGCCCTGCCCGATCAGATGTGCGCAGACCTCGAGCAGGTTGTCAGCCGTGAGCACCCGCACCGTCCCGGCCAGGGCGGCCTCGCGGGCGCTGCTTGACGGCAGGACAAAGCTGCGCCCGCGGCTGCCGGCGGCGAGAACCATGGCGAGCGCGCCGCGAATCGGCCGCAGTTCCCCCGAGAGCGACAGCTCACCAGCGAACTCGTAGCCGGCGAGTGCCGACGTCGGGATCTGGCCCGAAGCCGCGAGGATGCCCAGCGCGATCGGCAGGTCGAAGCGACCGGACTCCTTCGGCAGGTCGGCCGGCGCGAGGTTGACCGTGATGCGCTTGCTCGGGAAGTCGAAACCCGAGTTCTGCAGCGCCGCCCTGACCCGATCGCGCGCTTCCTTGACTTCGGTATCGGGTAGCCCGACCAGCGTGACACTCGGCAGACCGCCAGCCAGATGCACCTCGACAGCCACCTCCGGAGCGAAGAGTCCATCCAGACCACGACTGTGAACAATGGCGAGCGGCATGGCAAGGAGCCTTGGAAAACCGCAGTCTAGACAAACTGCACGTGAAAAGGGGCGCCTGCTACTGCGAGTGACATGGCGCGGGACGACCGGCCATAGGCGCCGTGCGCCGCCCTGTCGTCGGCGAATCCGGCCGCACCCTGCTTCCAAGAGTGGCGCCGCCACCCCCTGGGCAACCGTTGAAGGCGCGGGGCACTCTTGACCAGCGGCCGGCCTGCGCGGGTCAGGCCGGCCGGTCGGGCGGGTTTTCCAACCGGTCGAGGCGCGCCTCCAGCGCCTTCAGCTTTTCTCGGGTGCGCTGCAGGACCTGTGTCTGGATATCGAACTCCTCGCGCGTCACCAGATCCAGCTTGGCAAAGACGCTGGCGAGCAGGACACGGGCGTTCTTCTCGATGTCGGCCGCCGGACTGGCAGCCAGGAGGCCGCTCAGGCGGGCACCGAGGTCTTCAAGGATTCTGGGGTCGAGCATCGTATCCACCGGTCGGCGAAAGGGTTGGCAGGAAGCCGAGTTTAGCATAGGCCTGCCCCCCGGCAGGTCACGCACCACAGCGGTGCAAAAATCCCCGTCGCCGCGCTAACGCAGTGCGACATAGTGCGGCCGGGGAAGCCGACGAGCGACAAGCAACGGATTTATCAAAAAAACATTTCTGGCATGGAAAGTGCTAGGAAGTAGCCAGCATCCTTTTCTTTCCCTGCTTGAGGATTTCACCATGAAGAAACTCGCTCTTGCCACGACGCTGTCGGCAGCCCTCGCGGCGCCGGCCATCGCCCAGACTCCCGACCCCGGGCAGGCCGACGCGGCACCTGTAGCCGCCACCACCACGGCACCGCTGACTGGCAATCTCGGACTTTTCAGCAGCTACCGCTTCCGCGGCATCGACCAGACTTTCGGCAAGCCTGCCCTGCAGGGCGGCTTCGACTACGCGCATGCCAGCGGCTTCTACGTCGGCAACTGGAACTCGAACGTCAGTTCCGGCGCCGGCTTCCCGGACGGCAACCTCGAAATGGACTTCTACGGGGGCTACAAGGCGACATTCGGCGATTTCGGAATCGACGTCGGCGCGATCTACTACTACTACCCCGGTTCTGACGCCAGCGGTCTCGGGATCGGCGCCAACTCCGGGGCCGTTAACAACAAGGAGTTGTACATCGGCGGCTCCTGGAAGTTCCTGTCTCTGAAGTACTTCTACTCGGTCGACGACTACTTCTCGCTGCGCGGCGTCGATAGCGCTGGCGTGTCCACGGGCAAGAACACCCATGGCAGCCAATACCTGGACCTGTCCGCCAACTACGACCTTGGCGACGGCTGGGGTATCAACGCTCACGTCGGCAGGCTGAACCTGAAGAACGTTCATAACGGCGATTACACCGACTGGAAACTCGGGGTAACCAAGGACCTGAGCGGGTGGCTGGTGGCACTCTCCTACGTCGACACCAACGCCTCCGGCAATTGCTCCGGGGCGTCCACCTACCAACCGTATTGCTTCACCAACTCGAACTCCGACAACCATGGGGTCATCACCTTCGGCTCACACACCAAGGACGCCGGTCGTGCCATAGCCGTGCTTTCGGTCAGCCGCACCTTCTAGGCAATCATTCGTTCAACCGGGGAGGGAAGGTCCTCCCCTGAATATGGAGTACAAAATGAAACTGGTTACCGCCATCATCAAGCCATTCAAGCTTGACGAAGTACGAGAAGCCTTGTCGGCGATCGGTGTGCAGGGCATCACGGTCACCGAAGTCAAGGGCTTCGGCCGCCAGAAGGGCCATACCGAGTTGTATCGCGGCGCCGAGTATGTCGTCGACTTCCTGCCGAAAGTGAAAGTCGAAGCGGCGATCAAGAACGACATTCTCGACCAGGTGATCGAAGCGATCGAAAAATCTGCCAGTACCGGCAAGATCGGCGACGGCAAGATCTTCATCTCGTCCATTGAACAAGTCGTCCGCATCCGCACCGGTGAAACCGGTGAGGATGCCCTGTGAGGAGCCAATCATGAAACACCTATTTGCCATCCTCGCCCTGCTTGGCGCCGTAAGCTTCGGCGCTCCGGCCTGGGCTGAAGACAAGCCGGCCGCCGCCGCAACGACCACCGCGGTTGCGGCACCCGCTGCCGCGCCAGCAGCTGGCGCACCGAGCGCCGACCCTGCCGCCCCCGCGGCTGCACCGGCACCTGTCGCCAACAAGGGCGACAACGCCTGGGTGATGGTCAGCGCAGCGCTCGTCATCCTCATGTCGATCCCTGGGCTGGCGCTCTTCTACGGTGGCCTGGTGCGCACCAAGAACATGCTCTCGGTGCTGATGCAGGTCTTCGTCACTTTCTCGCTGATCAGCGTGCTCTGGGTGGTCTACGGCTACTCGGTAGCGTTTACCGAGGGCGGCGCCTTCTTCGGGGTGCTCGACAAGGTCTTCCTGAAAGGGATCACGGTCGACTCGGTCGCCGCCACCTTCTCCAAGGGCGTGGTGATCTCCGAACTGGCCTACGTCATCTTCCAGGGAGCCTTCGCGGCAATCACCTGCGGACTGATCGTCGGTGCCTTCGCCGAACGCGCGAAGTTTGCCGCGATCCTGATCTTCATGGTGATCTGGTTTAGCCTCTCCTACCTGCCGATGGCGCACATGGTGTGGTACTGGGCGGGTCCCGACGCCTACATCGATGCCGCCGCCGGCGATGCGGCAGGCAAGACCGCCGGCTTCCTGTTCCAGAAAGGCGCTCTCGACTTCGCGGGCGGTACCGTGGTGCATATCAACGCCGCCATGGCCGGTCTGGTCGGCGCGCTCGTCATCGGCAAGCGGATTGGCTACGGCCGCGAGTCAATGGCTCCGCACAGCCTGACCTTCACGATGATCGGTGCTTCGCTGCTCTGGTTCGGCTGGTTCGGTTTCAACGCCGGCTCGGCACTCGAAGCGAGTGGTGGTGCGGCTCTGGCAATGGTCAATACCTGGGTGGCCACCGCCTGCGCGACGATGTCCTGGATGCTGGCTGAATGGATGCTCAAGGGCAAGCCCTCGATGCTCGGCGCTGCTTCGGGTGCGGTAGCCGGCCTCGTGGCGATCACTCCGGCCGCCGGCTTCGTCGGTGTCATGGGCGCCATCGCCATCGGCCTGCTGGCCGGCGTCATCTGCCTGTGGGGCGTCAATGGCCTCAAGCGGCTGATTGGTGCAGACGATTCGCTGGACGTCTTTGGTGTGCATGGCGTCGGCGGAATTCTCGGTGCGATCCTGACCGGTGTGTTCGTCGATCCGGCCCTGGGCGGTACTGGCGTCTATGACTACGTCACCAACAAGGTCGGCGACTTCGACATGGCCACGCAGGTAATCAGCCAGTTGTGGGGCGTCGGCACCGTGATCGTCTGGTCTGGCGTCGTCTCACTGGTGGCTTTCAAACTAGTCGACATGGTCATCGGCCTACGGGTCCCGGAAGAAGAAGAGCGCGAAGGCCTGGACATCACCTCGCACGGCGAATCGGCTTACCACTACTGAGCCCGCCCGGCCCATCTGAACTCTCCCCTTGGGGCGCCCTTGCGGCGCCCCCTTTTTTTGGGGGATACCCATCATGCGCTCGGCAGCTGTCGGCTCCCGACGACGAAAACCGGCCACCGCATGCGCCTCGGCCGCGCGTCGAGTCGATCCCACGTCATGCCCCTGGGATGGCGACTGCGATTTGGCTGGTGAGAGCTCCGGAATGTTGCAGGGAGAGCAGTCGCGAGCGTTGGCGTTCCTTGACAGGCATCAGTCCCTTGCCTATAATCCGCCGGCTTTTCGGGTTGGTAGCTCAGTCGGTAGAGCAGTGGACTTTTAATCCATTGGTCGTGGGTTCGAATCCCACCCGACCCACCAAACCCGGCAGACAAGCCGTTTCTTGTTGTTGTTGATTACTTGCCATCACGTTGGGGCGTTAGCTCAGTCGGTAGAGCAGCGGACTCTTAATCCGTAGGTCCAGAGTTCGAGTCTCTGACGCCCCACCACAGACAGATCCGCAAGTTGCAGACGGCCTAGCAACACTGCCAATACAGTAGCGGCCAGTGTCTAGCTGTAATGCCGCCAAGCCAAGTCAAGCCAGATCGACATCCGACAGGAAACTCCGGCCCAGCGCCAAGGCGATAGCGAGCTCAGAGTCCCCGGCCACGCTCTTGCGATGCAAGCATCATCGCGGGCGTCGCCCGCAGGCAGGCAGAAATGAGCCGCACTGGCGAACTGCCGCCAGGCCATACCATATACGCCAGCAGGGTCTAGTCGGGCCTTCAACCCATGCCTTGCGGGTGTAGCGTAGGAAAGCCTGTAGCTGACTCAATCGCCTGCGGGTCAAAGCGTGAGGCGCCGCGTCACTTCGGGCCGCTCTTGCGGATTGCCGGCAGGCGCTGGTCGCAAACAAGGCTCTTCTCTTCACCCACTCGGTCTTCATGATCCGCTGCGCCTCGTCGCCGCCGAACGCAGAGGACACGTCGAATCCGTCTTCGAGCGTCCGCTGCAGTGCAACGAAATCCGCCCAAAGGTAATGCCCGGCACCAGCGACGCTACGCATTTCGAGAATCACTTGATCGCCAGCGGCATCAGGAATTGCTCGGCGGTCACGATGGGACAGCCAAACGAATCACCAACACTGAGCAGATCCTGATCCCCCGTGACCAGAGCATCCGCCCGACCTGCCATAGCCAATCGCAAGAAGGGCAGATCGAAAGTCTCGCGACACGCGGGGACTTCGAGAGCAGGGTCAGGAATGCACAGAGTGATGCAATACGGCAAGTAGTCAGCGAGAAGCTCTCACTGTTGCCCGGGTTGTCTTGATGGTGCGCAGAAGATGGGGGAAGGATTGGCGATTCTGGAGAAGTATGGCCAGGTGATCTACTTCGGCGGAGGGGATCGTCACCGCAGGCATTTCGAGGCCGAAGCCTCAGGAGGGGCAACGTTTTCCAGGGGTTTGTGCGGCAGAATGCAAGATTGACGCCCCCTTGTGGCGGCTCATATACTCTCGTTGGCACCGTTGGATTGCCGATGCTTTTTTTTCAAGACACCCTTGCTGCTGCGCGCTACGGGCGGCAAGACGTTCGACACTTGAAACGTTCCGGTAGAGAGCCCAATGGTCCGTATCTACGCGCTCGTCTTCGCCCTTTCGGGTATTTCGGGACTGATCTACGAGTCGGTGTGGAGCCACTATGTCAAGCTGATCCTTGGCCACGCTGCCTTCGCACAAACACTGGTATTGGCCATCTTCATGGGTGGCATGGCGGTAGGCTCATGGCTGGCGTCACGCGTCTCGCAGCGCTTGCGCAGCCTGTTGCTGGCCTACGCCGCCGTCGAACTCGCGATCGGCATAATCGCTATCGTCTTTCAGCCCCTGTTCGAGGCGAGTACCCGTCTCCTCTTCGACGCTGTTCTACCTGCGATGGAGCCCGGTGCGGCAAGCATGGCGACGAAGTTGACTCTCGCCACGCTGCTGATCCTGCCGCAGTCGCTGCTGCTCGGCGCCACCTTCCCACTGATCAGCGGTGGCGTTCTGCGCCTCGACCAGAAGGCAAGCGGTGGGACGGTATCGCTGCTCTACTTTGCCAACAGCATCGGGGCAGTCATTGGCGTGTTGTGGTCGGGTTTCTGGCTCATTTCGGCGGTTGGCCTGCCGGGCACCCTGCTCGTTGCCGGCTCGATCAACGTCGGCCTCGCGTTTCTCGTGCTCGGCTTGGTCAAGTTCGGGGAGAAGGAAGCGATCGCCACCCCGGGCATTCAGAAGGATGTCGCCGACGGCGAGGGTCTGCGCTGGATACTTTGGGCCGCCGCCATTACCGGCGCTGCGTCGTTCTGCTATGAGATCGCGTGGATCCGCATGCTCAGCATGGTCCTGGGCGCCTCGACGCACTCGTTCGAACTGATGCTCGCCGCCTTCATTCTCGGCCTTGCCTTGGGCGGCCTGTGGATTCGCAGACGCATCGATACGCTGCCGAATCCGAAGCTGTTTCTGGGCATCGTGCAACTGGTGATGGGGAGTCTCGCGCTGGCCACCCTGCCCTTTTACAACCACTCGTTCGACATCATGGCGGCGGCGATGCAGGGTCTGAGCCGCACCGATAGCGGCTACGTGATGTTCTCCCTGACCGGGCACGCGATCGCCATGCTTGTAATGCTGCCGGCGACGTTCTGCGCCGGCATGACTCTGCCGCTGCTGACCCTGATTCTGTGGCGCAGCCGCTGCGGCGAGCGCGCCATCGGCCAGGTCTATGCCGCAAACACGCTGGGCGCGATCGTCGGGGTGATCACTGCCGTACACCTCGTCCTGCCAGCCGTCGGTCTCAAGGGGCTGGTACTCTTCGGCACGCTGCTGGACGGCGCCCTCGGGCTCTATCTCATCGCCGGCGCGTTCGCGAAGACGACGGCGCGGCGCCGCTACGGTTGGCTCACCGCTTTTTCATTGGCCTGGCTTGCGTGCCTGGCCAGTGTAGAGTTCGACGCGCACCGGATGGCCGGCGGCGTCTTTCGCCATGCCACGGCCACGGTGCCAGAGGGCGTCGAGATTCTGCACTGGAAGGACGGCAAGACGGCCTCGATCGGCCTGCTTCGCGACGGCAGAGGCCATGTCGAGATCACCACCAACGGCAAGACGGATGCCACAATCAACGTCAGCGGCCAAGGTGCTCCGTCGCCAGACGAAATGACGATGGCGATGGCAGCGGTGATTCCCATGCTACACACCCCACAGGCCAGGACGGTGGCCAACATCGGCTTCGGTTCGGGAATGACGACGCACATGCTGCTCGCCTTTCCGCAGGTTCAGCGCGTCGACACCATTGAGATCGAGCCGGAGATGGTCAGGTTGGCACGCATTGGTTTCGAGGCGCGTGTACCGCGAGCCTTCAACGACCCGCGCAGCAAGATCTTCATCGACGACGCCAGAGCGCATTTCTCGAGTCACAGCGTGCGCTACGACCTGATCGTGTCGGAGCCCTCCAATCCTTGGGTTTCTGGCGTTGCATCGCTGTTCTCGGAAGAGTTTTACCGGCACGTCACGCGCCACCTATCATCCGAAGGATTGTTCGTCCAGTGGCTGCAGATGTATGAGACCTCGATTCCCATCGTGGCTTCCGTAGTGGGCGCACTGGACAGCGTCTTTGCGGACTACCGCGTATATGCCACGGACAATTTCGATCTGCTGGTCGTGGCTCGCCCTTCGGGAACCATTGCGCCTCCTGACTATCGACTTCTCGACGAACCGGCCGTCCGCAGTGAACTGGACCGTCTGGGCATCGCCGGCCGCGCCGACATCGCCCTGCGTCTGGTCGGCAGCAAGGCGTTGTGGTCACCGATGTTGGCCGTACGTGGGGTGCCGAAAAACTCCGATTATTTTCCCTTTGTCGATCAGAATGCAGCCCGCTATCGCTTTCTCAGCAAACTGGACGCCCTCCCGCTGGCTGATCTCGGTGACTATCCCGTTCCTGTACTGGAAGCCCTACAACTTCGGCGGGAGCCCGAACCGGGTCCGGTTGGCGCCAGCACCTTTTTTGACAACTCTGACAATGCACACGTGGCGCAGCAGATCCGCGATTACCTGCTCGAAGGACGTACATCCGCATCCTTGCCCGTGGCGTTCTGGTCGAGCCTGGCGACGATCCGTGAGGGGCATGATTGCGAACGCATGGCAACAGCCAAAATCTTCGCGCTCCTCGACTTGTCCCGAAGAACGCACCCTTCGCTGACTTCTCGGGAGATCGACGCCGTGTGGTCAGGGATAGGTTCAGCCTCTCCGTGCAACGAGCCAGGAACACGTGTGGGCAGGTGGGTGGCGTTTCTCCACGCGCTCAGCATGCGTGATTGGCCAGCTACTGCCAAGCGAGCCGGCGGCATCCTGGCAGCGGAGGGATCCGAACTAGCGGGCCCTCCCCTGGAGATACTGCTGCTTGCGGATCTCAGCGCCCGTCTTGCCACCAACGACAGAGAGGGCTTCCTGCGAACCGCAGAAGATTACCCGTTGTCCGCCGTGCAGGATGGCCGTGGAGCGGCCCCTCTACTTATGGAGCTTGTCCTTGCGCAGGCACGCAACCTTGGCTGGCGCGGCCCGCTGGTTGCGGATACCGCAGCCAGATAGTTCAGCTTTCCGGATCTCGGCGGGGTATGGAGGTGGAATTCAGGAATTCGAGACAACACTTGACTCCTTTTCCTCCACCGAGCGACAGCTTGCTCTGGACATGATCTGGCGCCTCACGTAGCCAAGGAGTGCGAAGGTGTTGAGACAGTCGTGGCTTCCGGGTTTTCCTGATGGTGCGCGGAAGGTGGGAGAAGGATTGGCGATTCCGGAGAATGACGGCCAGGAAACCTATTTCGTCGGCGAGAACAACGATTTTTCGCAAGCGACAGGAGACGGAGCCAACCGAAGATTCGCGCTGGCCAGCCTGATGGGAAACGGGCACATCAAAGTGTCGCGGGGCACCACCGACTACTGGGCCAATGATGCCCTCGTTCACCCCTTCTTCGTGGCGCCGCCGCCACTCAATGACGGGCTCGCCGAGACCGTGCTCAAAGGACATCGTCCCCCGGCTGCTGGACATCGTCCCGGGACGGTCGTAACCGGGCGAAGTGGACGCCGACCCGACCCTGCATCGGCTCGTGATGGTCTTCGATCGCCAAGGTGCCACCCAGAGTCTCCTCGGCACTCATTGATCACCTGCGTGGAAATCGTCGGCTGCCTGGTAAACAGCGCGCAGGCAATAGCGCGTTTGCGTTCGTCATCGCCAAGCGCATAGAGCACCAACTTGCTGTCCAGAAAAGGCGCCATTTCAGGCCCTGACGTCGTCGTAGAACGAGTCCCGACTCAGGATGGGCTTAGCGCCGCCGAAGGGGACTCGAATGACAGACAAGCGTTCGAGCGCTTCGCGCTGCGCTGGAGCCAGTTCTTCCCCTTTTCCCTGGGGAGCCACGCCGTAGCGCTGCGCCAGGAACTCGATGAAGTCGAGCGCCTCGCGTGCGGCGGGTTCGGGGAGTCGCTGGCTGCGTTCGTAGATCATTTCGGCCAATGTCATCGGTTTTCTTCAGATCAATCAAGCGTGCGTCGACGTTGTATCTACTGTACCAGCAGCGAACCGGTCTGCCGACCCTCGCGCTGTTGTCCTCACAGATTATGGTCAGTGCACCGTGCACACCATGCACGGATCGAACGACCGCACGACGTGCTGGACGGCCAGCGGCACCCTTTCGTCCTCGCCCACCGGCAGCCCGACGAGCGCCTGCTCGAGCGCGCCGGGAACTCCCGCCGCGTCGCGTGGCGAGAAGTTCCAGGTGGTCGGGGCGATGATCTGGTAGCCGGCGATCTTGCCGCCTTCGATGCGCAGCCAGTGGCCGAGAGATCCGCGCGCGGCTTCGACGAGGCCGACGCCACTCGCCTGATCGGGCAACTGCCAGGCATGGCAGAAGGCTTCGCCCGGTGTCAGGGCGCGTACCCAGCCTTCCATCGCCGGCACCACCAGGGCGAGTTCGAGCAGCCGGGCGACGACCCGCGCCAGAACGCTGCCGCCTTCCGCCGCCACCAGCGCGCGCACGAGCGGCTGCCCGGCGACCATCTGGCGAGCCAGGGCGCCGGTCTCGACGATGCGTCCGTCGTAGCGCGGCGCCTTGCACCAGGTATAGGCGCTGGCCTTGTCGGCAAACTCGCCGGTGAGCGGACGCGTTTCGCCTTGCCGCGGATGCAGCGGCCGGTCGCCGTGCAACCACGCATGCGTCACGTCCTCGCGGATCAACGGTTCCTCGAACGGCCGGCGTTGGCCATGCCAGACGCCGCGCGCAAAGAGCGGCTGGCCGTCGCGACCACCATGGGCGTAGGCTCCGTAACTCAGAAAGGTGTCGCTGGCGCGTCCGCAGCGAGCGAGATCGAGATCGCCGGCGATTTCGAGGAAACGCGGCAGATCGCCCGGCCTGCCCTCGGCCCAGGCGGCGAGTTCGTCGGCGCTGCCGATCGCGGCGACGTTCTCGAGTGCGTCGCCAAAGACGGTGCTGCTCAAGAAAGCGCGGAACTCGCGCAAGACGACGAGCAGGCGCACCTTCTCGGTTGCCGTCACGGCGCGCGTCGTGCCGCCCGGCTGCAGCGCCAGACTGTGCGGCCACTTGCCGGCGAGATAGCCCATCAGGCGCAGCAGGTCGGCGCGCGCCGGCAGCACCTCGCGCAACGCCTCGCCGACGGTGGCCTGGAAACGCCGTTCGGTCGTGGCATGCCAGGAGCAGCCGCGGTAGGCGGCACGCGCGAAGTCGGGCATGAAGAAGAGGTAGAAATGCGTCAGATGATCGGCCAGGTTTTCGCAGGCGAGGATCAGATTGCTCGCCAGGCGGCCATTCGGCGGCATATCGACGCCAGCCGCGGCAGCCAGCGCTGTGGCGGCAGCGGCCGACTGCGACACCGAACAGATGCCGCAGATGCGCGGCACGATGACCAGCGCGTCGAGCGGGTGCTTGGCGAGCAGGATGTGCTCGAAGCCGCGGTAGAGCGACGAGCTGACCTGCGCCGAAGCGACGCGACCATCGGCGATGTCGAGCGTCACTTCGAGGTCGCCTTCGACGCGATTGAAGGGACCGATAGTGAGGCGCCGCGTCACTTCGGGCCGCTCTTGCGGATTCCCGGCGCGATCAGCGGATGGTCGGAACGTGAGTTCTCGCGCACGCGCTTCGGGGTGGCCGACTTGGAGAGCGCGGCGAGGGCGACGAACCACGCCTTCGGCATGTCGATCGGCAGGCCGGTCGGGATGCCGGCGATCTTCGGCGTCTCCATGAACGGATGCCCGGGCTCCTCGAAACCGGGCTCGGTGCAGGAAATGCAGGCGAAGCCGCCGCGCACGCACGAGCCGACGCCATGCCACGGCCGCAGGTTGCAATCAGCGTTGGCCTGCGTGCCCTTGCAGCCCATGTTCTCCATCAGGCAGCCGAGGTCGGAGAGTTTCTGCGCGCTCGCCTTGAATTCGTAGAACTCGTTCCTCGGGCAGCCGTGATGGACCAGTTGTTCGGTGTAGAAACGCGGTCGCTGCCAGGCGTCGAGGTCGGCCGCGTTCAGGGCGCCGAGGGCCAGCGAGAGCAGCGTGTCGACGATCCAGCCGGGATGCGTCGGGCAGCCGGCGACGTTGATCACCGGCAGGCCCGCGCCGGAACGAAAATCGGTGCCGAGCAGGCCGCCTTCCTGATCGCCGTCGAACTGCAGTCCGCAGGCGTCGGTGACGTTCTCGCCGCCGGAAACGATTCCGCCATAGGCGCTGCACGTGCCGATGGCGAGCACGTAGGCGGCGCGTGCCGCCAGTTCGCGGACCCACGCGATCAACGGCCGGCCACTGCCCGACAGCATCTGAAAACGCCCGCTTCCGTTCGGCCCGCGCAGCAGCGCGCCTTCGACGCAGAGGATGTCGAAGGACAGGCGTCCGTCGGCCGCCGCGCGCAGGAGATCCAGCGTCTCGTCGCCGGTGCTTTCCGACATGCCGGGATGCAGGACGAGTTCGATGCCGCCGTCGGCGAACTGCGCGAGAACGCCGGCCCGGCTCTCGGCGCCGAGCAGCGATTGCGTGCAGCCGCCGCAACCCGCCGCCTGCAGCCAGATGAGTTTCATGCCCGCTCCAGCCCGTAACGCAACAGCTTGTTGCGCAGGCCGACGCGCGACAAGCCCAGTTCGGTAGCTGCCCGCGACTTGTTCCAGCGATGGCGGATCATCGTCTCCTTGAGCACACGCGCTTCGAGCGCTTCCATGCGCTCCTTGAGCCCGCCATCGACGGCAATGCAGTCGAGGAGGTCGTCCGGCTGTTGATCGACCGCCGGGGTGCGCAGGATGCGCGGCGCCAGCAGCTCGGCACCGAGGCGCGGCGAATCGGCAAGCGCCAGCATGCGCAGGATCTCGTTTTGCAACTCGCGCACGTTGCCCGGCCAGGGGTAGGCGGCGAGGCAGGCGAGCGCTTCGGTGCTGAAGCCGTCGACTGCCTTGCCGAGGACTTTCTGGCTGGCCTCGAGCAGGCGGCCGGCGAGCAGCGGGATGTCCATCGCCCGCTCGCGCAGCGCCGGCACGTGCAGGGTCACGGTGGCCAGCCGGTAGTAGAGATCCTCGCGAAAGGTGCCGGCGCGCACCTCGGCCTCGAGGTCGTGATGCGTCGCCGCGACGACCCGCACATCGACCGACTGCGGCCGCGTCGCGCCGAGCGGCCGGAACTCGCCTTCCTGCAGCACACGCAGGAGCTTGACCTGGAATACCGAGCTGGTGTCGCCGATTTCGTCGAGAAAGATCGTTCCGCCGTCGGCCTGCTGGAAGCGGCCGCTGCGGTCTTCATAGGCGCCGGTGAAGGCGCCGCGCTTGTAGCCGAACAACTCGGCTTCGAGCAACTGGTCGGGCAGCGCGCCGCAGTGCTCGATGACGAAGGCCTTGTCGGCACGCCGGCTGCGGTAATGAATGGCGCGCGCGACCATTTCTTTGCCGGTTCCCGATTCGCCGCTGATCAGCACCGACAGGTCGAAGGGCGCGATCTTCTCGACCAGCCCGCAAACGGCATTGAGCGGGCTAACCGGCGTGCGCACCATGCCGTCGAGTGCGAACTCGCGTTTGACGCGCTCGCTTTTCAGTTCGACGCGCCGGGCGAGAACCGGTTCGGCGGTGCGCAGCTCGAGCGACAGGCGCTGGTTCTCCTGCTGCAGGCGGTAGACCCTGGCCGCGGTCTGCAGCGTCAGCAGCAACTGCTCGGGCTGCCAGGGCTTCATCAGATACTGGTAGATGCCGGCTTCGTTCACGCCGGCGATGATGTCTTCGGCATCGGTATAGCCGGACAGGATGATGCGCAGTGTATCCGGCCACTGACTGCGCACCGTCTTGAGGAACTCGACGCCGGTCATTCCCGGCATGCGCTGGTCGCAGACGACGATCTGCACCCACTCGGTCTCCATGATCCGCTGCGCCTCTTCGCCGGTCGACGCGGTGAATACGTCGAAGTCGTCTTCGAGCGTCCGCCGCAGGGCTTCCTGCGAACGAATCTCGTCGTCGATGACGAGCACCGTCGGCAGTCTGGGCTTCGGGCTGGCGCTCATTGCGGCACCGTCCAGCCGAGATCACGGTGGATCGCCAGATGACGCGGCGTCCACGACGCCGGCGTCTTGTACACGAAATGGTGACGGGCAACGTGATAGCTCGGGTCGAAACCATAGAAATTTCGCTGCAGTTCGACGAGCTCGGCGTGGCGATAGCTCGCCAGCGGCTTCGCCGCTTCATCGGCAAGACGCCCGGCGCGCTTGACCTGCAGCCGGACGGCGAGGTCGGGAGCAGCGGCCAGTTCGGCGGCGCGGCGGGCGACGTCGATGCGGAAAGCGTCGGCGTCGGCGGCCAGGCAGGCGTCGAGAAAACCCGCCGCGACGCCGGCAGCGACGTTCATCGGCAAACGGTTGCGCATGATCGCCTGCGCTGCCGCGGCACCGACCCGCTTCGGCAACAGGTAGGTCCAGTACTCGGAGCCATAGAGGTTGCCCATGTTGCGGTAATGCGGATTGAGCAGCACGCCGGCACGCGCCCAGACGAAATCGGCCGCGCGTGCCAGGAAGCAGCCACCGGCACCGCAATTGCCCTGCAAGGCGGCGATGGTGAGCTGACTGTCGCTGCTGATGATCGCTTCGGCGAGATCGTCGATGGCGTTGATGTTCGCCCACGACTCGTCGGCCGGCGAGTCGGCGGCTTCGATCTGCTGCAGGTGGATGCCGTTCGACCAGAAGTCGCGCCCACCCATCAGGACGATGACGCTGACCGGCCGCTGGCGCGCCCTGTCGTAGGCCGCTTGCAGGCGCCGACACTGACGCGTGCTCATCGCGCCGTTGTAGAAGTCGAAATGCAGGAAACCCACCCCGCCGGCCTCTGCGTAGCGGATGTCCTGCCAGGTCTGACCGGCAGGCGCGAACGCGTCGCCAAGCGGCGCCTCCGGGATCGTCGCCAACGGCGCCGCAAAAACCTGCGCCGCCGGCAGCTTGAGCGAAGGAGTCGAATCGAGACGCCGCACGTGCCCGATCCACACAGCACCGTCGACCGTCGCCCGCAGGATCGCCGTCTCTCGCCAGGCGATCACCTGGCCGGGAACGCCGCCGCGCAGCGTGTCTTCCGGGCAAACGTCATAGAGGTGGCAGGGCTCGCCGAACAGTTCATCGGCGACACCGGGGAAGCCGTCAGCGGCGTTGATCCTGGCAAGAACGTGCGCGGTATCGTCGCGCTGCCAGTCGATGGCGCGCTCGGCCTGTTTGAGCAAAGGCCGCTGGCGGCCGCGCAGCGACGGATCGCCGGCAACGAGCGGCGTCGGCACGAAGCCGCCCACCGCGAAACGCTCGACGGCCTTCAGTACGGCACGCGTCGCGGCTTCGCTCACCTCGTGGCGGTAGAGACTCGATTTCTTCGCCTGACGCATGGGGAAAGTCTCGCTTGCCCAGATCGGCCCGCCATCCATCTCGCCGGTCGCCTGCAGCACAGTGACTCCCCAGGTCGGCTCGCCTTCCTGAATCGCCCAGTCGAGCGCCGACGGACCGCGATCGCCGACGATCCCCGGATGCACGATCAGGCAGGTGTGCTGCTGCCAGATCGCAGCGGGAATCGCCCGCCGCAGATAGGGCGCGATGATCAACTCGGGCCGGAACAAGGCAACGGCTTCTTCGCTCACCGCGTCGGCAATGTCGAACTCGATGGACAGCAGGTGCCCGCGCGCACCGAGTTCGCTGTACAGGCGCTGACTCAAGCTGTTGAAGGCGTGGCACAGGAAGAGAATGCGCATCGTGCCGCGGCTCAGCAGATACGCGGCAACTGCTCGCCGGTCAGCCAGTCGACGATGCGCCGGCCGCCAAAGGCGGTGGTCATCTGCACGAAATGCTGCGCGTCCCGATGGACGGTGCCGATCAGGGCCGCTCGTTGGCCGAGCGGATGCGCGTGCATCGCCGCGAGCAGCGAATCGGCGTCTTCCAGCGCGACGATCGCCAGCAGCTTGCCCTCGTTGGCGACGTACAGTGGGTCGAGGCCAAGGAACTCGCAGGCCGCCGCAACCTCGGCCTGCACCGGCAGTGCGCTTTCCTGCAGCATCATGCCGACGCCCGATTGGCGGGCAATTTCGTTGAGCGTCGTGGCGACGCCGCCGCGCGTCGGGTCGCGCAATGCACGAATCGCCGCTCCGCTCGCGCGCATGGCGGCAATCAGGCCGTGCAGGGCCGCGGTATCGGAGACGATGGGCGCCGCAAAGCCGATACTCTCGCGTTGCGCCATGATCGCCATGCCATGCTCGCCGATGCTGCCGGAGACGATGATGCGGTCACCCGGTCGGGCGCGGTCGCCGGACAGCTCCTGGCCCTCGGCGACGACGCCGACGCCGGTGGTCGTGATGTAGACCCCGTCGCCCATTCCCTTCTGGACGACCTTGGTGTCGCCGGTGACCACCGGCACCGCCGCGTCGCCGGCGGCGGCGGCCATCGACTCGACGATACGCGCCAGATCGCCGAGCGGAAAGCCCTCCTCGAGAATGAAGCTGGCCGCCAGATAGAGCGGCGTCGCGCCCATCACCGCGACATCGTTGATCGTGCCGTGCACGGACAGACAGCCGATGTCGCCGCCGGGAAAGAACAACGGCGAGACGACGTGCGCGTCGGTTGACATCACCAGTCGACCCGGCGGGATCGGTAACACCGCCGCATCGTTGCCCTGCCCCAGATAGGCATTGCCGAGCCGACTGGTAAACAGCTCTTCGATCAGTTGCGCCATGGCCCGACCACCACTGCCATGTGTCATGTCGACACGACCCTGCCGGAGGTCCAGCGGCCGCACATAGCCCTTGCGCACGCCGTTCACGGCGCCTCCGCCAGATCGGTAAAACGGCCGAACGAGTAGTGCGCCGCGCAGGCTCCCTCGGATGACACCATGCACGAGCCGATGGGGTTTTCCGGCGTGCAGACGCTGCCGAAGATGCGGCATTCCTGCGGTCGCTTGACGCCGCGCAGAATCGCGCCGCACTCACAGGCGGGATGATCGGCCACCGCCTCGTAGCCGACGGCGAAGCGGCGCTCGGCGTCGAAGTCGGCAAATTCCCGGCGGATCCGCAAGGCGCTGTAGGGCAGTTCGCCAAGTCCTCGCCAGGCAAACGAGCGGCGCAGTTCGAAGACTTCGGCGACCAGATCCTGCGCCTTGCGGTTGCCGTCGCGCGTCACGGCGCGCGAAAACTCGTTCTCGACGACCGCCCGACCGCTGTTGACCTGCTCTATCAGCATCAGGATGGCCTGCATCACGTCGAGCGGTTCGAAGCCGGCGATGACGACCGGCTTGCGGTATTCCTCGGCGAAGAACTCGTAAGGGCGCGTGCCGATGATCGTCGACACGTGCGCCGGACCGATGAAGCCGTCGAGGGGAACGGTGCCCCATTGACGGACTTCCGGCGATTCGAGGATGCTGGCGATCGCCGATGGCGTCAGCACGTGGCAGCAGAGGACCGAGAAGTTGCCGAGGCCGAGCGCCCGCGCCTGCTTGATGAGCACCGCCGTCGGTGGCGTCGTGGTTTCGAAGCCGATGGCGAAAAAGACTACCTGACGCTGCGGGTTCCGCTGCGCAAGGGTCAGTGCATCAGCGCCCGAGTAGACCATCCGGATGTCGCCGCCAACGCCGGCGCGGCCCAGCGCCGCTTTCGCCTTGAGCAGCGACAAGCCGCCCGACGCCGGTACGCGCATCGGGTCACCGTAACTGCACAAGGTAACGCCGGCTTCGCGAACGAGGCGAATCGCCATGTCTATGCGGCCGATTGGCAGCACGCAAACCGGACAGCCGGGACCGTGAATCATGCGCACGTGACCTGGCAGAAGATCCGTAACGCCGTAGCGCGAGATGGCGTGCGTGTGCCCGCCGCAGAACTCCATGAAATGATAGTCGCGATCGCCGCGCGCGTGCTGCCGAATGGCCGCCGCCAGACCTCTGGCCAATTCGCCGTCCCGGAACTCGTCGATGAACCTCATCTGCCGGCGTGCTCGCTTCTGGGCAATCGCATTTCCTGAGACCCCTCCAATCCCCTGATGCGCGTGGCGCGGTGCCGTGGCCAATCTGAACGTGTCGGTGGTGAGGAACGAACCCCAACCTACGCCACCGCGTCAACCGGCTGTGGTCTCCTGCAGGGCCGCTTCGCCGAGTTCGGCGAAGAGCGCCAGCGTCTTGTCGGCCTCATCGGGATCGAGCCGGGTCAGCGCGTAGCCGACGTGCACGATCACATAGTCTCCGACCACGACATCGTCCACCAGTGCCAGCGAGATCTCCTTGCCGACACCGGCCATGTCGATCACGGCCATGTCGTCAGGCCGCAGTTCGACGACTCGGCAGGGAAGCGCTAGGCACATTCGCCCGCGCTCCCCTGGCGACCTACCAGATGCTGTAGAGCCACCCAGGCCTGCCCGACAGCTAGGCCACCGTCGTTGGGCGGCACCTGGCGGGCTTCGATGAGTTGAATTCCCTGCGCACCCAGCCGGCTGCGCAGGGCACGCACGAGGACTTCGTTGAGGAAACAGCCGCCACTGCCGGCAACCGCTCGCTCACCAGGAGCAACGACCCGCAACCAGTCGACGAGTGCCGCGGCCAGCGTCGCGTGAAAGAGCGCGGCGCCACGTTCGGCATTCCTTTCATCGGCGAGAACCGCGAACAGGGGCAGGAGATCGAGGCGGCCGTCTTCGATTCGCCAGCCCTGATCGAGCGGCAGGATGTCGCCGTAGCTCTGTGCCAGGCCCTCCATCAGCATCGCCGCCTGTCCTTCATAAGCCATCACGGCCTTCACGCCGAGCAGCCCGGCAGCGGCATCGAACATCCGGCCCATGCTGGTCGTCGGCGGGCAGTGGATGTTGCCGATCAGCATTTGCGCGACTGCCGGCGCAGCTTGCTGCCCGGAAAAGCGCTCCGTGATCTCCTGGGTACGGCCAAGTCTGTGCAAGGCCGCCGCTGCCATTCGCCACGGTTCGTTGGCAGCACGGTCGCCACCGGGCAGAGCCAGCGGCACGAGATGGCCGAGACGTTCGAATGCCGCGCCATCGACGCGCAACAGTTCGCCGCCCCAGGCCGCACCGTCGGTGCCCAGCCCGACACCGTCGAGCGACAGCGCCAATGTACTGCCTTCGATGCCGTGCTCGGCCAGCACTGCGGCGGCGTGCGCATGGTGGTGCTGGACACCCAGCAGCGGCAAGCGACGCTGCTGGGCGAAATCAGCGGCAAAGCGTGTCGAGTGAAAGTCCGGGTGCAGGTCGTGGGCGACGATCGCCGGCTCGACGCCAAGAAATTTGACCAGTTGCTCGACACATTCCTCGAGGAAATTGCACACCGAGGCATTGTCGAGATCGCCAACGTGCTGCGAAACGAAAGCCTCGTCGCCGCGAGTGACGCAGATCGTGTTCTTGAACCAGGCACCGACAGCCAGCACCGAGGGACCGGAGACCGGCATCTTGATCGCCCGCGGCGTATACCCACGGGCACGACGGATGAACTGCAGACCGCCGGTGGTGATTCGTGCGACGCTGTCGTCGCAGCGGGTGACGATGTCGCGGTCATGCATCAGGAAAGCGTCGGCGATTCCGTACAGGCGCAGCAAGGCTTCGCTGTTGCCGATCACCAGCGGCTCGCCACCGGGATTGGCGCTGGTCATCACCAGCGCCAAATCCTGCGACCGTTCCAGCCAGCCGAGACCGGCCGGGCGCTTCGCCGCTTCGTGAAAGAGCAGGAACTGCAACGGCGTGTATGGCAGCATGACACCGAGCCAGGCCAGTCCCGGCGCCACCCCGGGCAACGCCTCGTCGCAACTGCCGCGCTTGCGCAGCAGGATCGCCGGGCGCGTCGGCAGCGTCATCAATCCCGGTTCGCCGATTCCCATCTGCACCAGCCGAGCGGCCGATGGAGCGTTGGCCAGCATCACGACAAAAGGCTTCTCGTCGCGCTGCTTGCGCTCGCGCAGGACGGCAACCGCCACCGCGTTGCGTGCGTCGCAAGCCAGATGGAAGCCTCCCAGCCCCTTGATGGCGACGATCTTGCCCTGCTGCAGCAGGGCCAGTGCGCCGGCGATCGGGTCGTCGGCGAGCCGGTGCCCTTCGGCATCGAGAAGGAAAAGCTGCGGGCCGCATTTCGGACAGCAATTGGCCTCGGCGTGGAAGCGCCGGTCTTCGGGTCGCCGATACTCGCACTGACACTTGGGGCACAAGGCGAAGGGCTTGAGGCTGGTACGCACCCGGTCGTAGGGCAGGCCACGGCTGATCGTGTAGCGTGGTCCGCAGTTGGTGCAATTGGTGAAGGCATAGCGCCAGCGCCGGTTGCCCGGGTCGAACATTTCCGTCAGGCAGTCGCGGCAGACGGCCGTGTCGTGCCCGATCATCGTCGCCGCCCGACCACTGCGGCTGTCGATGATCACGAAATCGTCGCCAGGGTAGGCCGGGGCCGTCTCACGGGAGACTACCGAATTGATGCGGGCCAGCGGCGGCGCCTCCTGTTCCAGCCGTTCGGTGAGACTTCTCACCTTGGCGGCCGCGCCGCGCACCTCGATCTCGACCCCGCGCGAGTCGTTGCGAACCCAGCCGGCGAGGCCCAGTTCCCTGGCCAGCCGCCAGACGAAGGGGCGAAAGCCGACTCCCTGAACCACTCCGCTGACGCGGATGTTCTGACAGACGATGGCGTTCGACATGTCAGCCTCGCGCAGCAGCAGGGAGCATGGCTTCGAGTTCGGCGATTCGTCGCCGCAACGAAGCCATGGTCGCTTGTTTTTTCTCCTGTCGGGCGGCGCAACCGGCCATCAGCCACGCCAGCCACTCGGCAAGACCCTCGCCGGTAGTCGCGGACACCTGAATCACCTGTAGCGCCGGGTTGACCTGCCGCGCGTAGCTGATCGCCAGATCGCCGTCGAAGCTCACGTACGGCAGCAGATCGATCTTGTTGACCAGCATCAGCGAGGCGGCATGGAACATGTTCGGGTACTTGAGCGGTTTATCCTCTCCTTCGGTGACCGAAAGGATCACTACCTTGTGCGCCTCACCAAGATCGAAAGCCGCCGGGCAGACGAGATTGCCGACGTTCTCGATCATCAGCAGCGAATCGTCCACCGGCGACAACTGGTGCAGCGCGTGACCCAGCATGTGCGCGTCGAGATGACACCCCTTGCCGGTATTGATCTGAATCGCGGGGACGCCGGTCGCGCGGATTCGCTCGGCGTCGCGGCTGGTCTGTTGATCTCCTTCGACGACGGCGATGGGCACCCTCGCCTTCAGCATTTCGATGGTCCGGCAAAGCAAGGTCGTCTTGCCCGAACCGGGACTCGACACCAGATTGAGGGCGAAGATCCCCTGCTCGTCGAAACGATGACGGTTCTCTGCCGCGTAGGAGTCGTTCTTGGCGAGAATGTCGCGCTCGATCTGCACCATCCGCGACTCTCGCCTCCCCGACACGTCCGTGCCCGCCGGGCCCTGACCGTCGGCAAACGCGGCAAGGTGATCGTGTTCATGGTCGTGGTCGTGGCCGTGCGTATGCTCGTGGACAGCCGTGTGGTGAGCGTGCCTGTGCGGCTTGCCGCCCGCGTGCGGGTGGGAATGGCCAGTGCCGCCATCGACGGCGCTATAGCGCATTGCCGCCGCAGCGACCCCTGCTTCCCCCCCGGCCGGGCCCTCGGGCGGCGCGTGGACCGTACCCTCAGCACGCGTCTCTTCCTTCTCGGACAAAGCCTTGCCGGCGACGCGTGCTTCCCCGGCACCACAACCGCATGTCGTACACATCGTACTGTCTCCTGTTGTTATTCGACCTCCAGCTCCTTGACCCGCATCTCGGTTCCCCCGGTCGGCTGAACCGGGTGACCGCCGCAGGCTGGGCAGGGGTCGTACAATGCCGCGAGCGGCACCGTCTTGTTACAATTAAAGCATAAACCTTGGCCCGCCACAGTTATTACATCCAGTTCGGCGCCGTCGGCCAGCGTGCCGCGGCTGACGGCGTCGAAACAGAAGCGCATCGCCTCGGGTTCGACCGCCGAGAGTTCGCCGATTTCCAGCACAATTGACCGTACGCGCTGGAAACGCTGCGCCCGCGCCGCCTCTTCGACAATCTGCAGGATGCCGACAGCCAGTGACATTTCATGCATCGTCGATGCTCCACGCGTAGGGAACGCAAGGATCGAGCGACAGGGCCAGGCGGCCCGCCGCGAGCAGGGCGTCGGCGTGCGTCGCCACCGGACAGCCGGTGATCTCGCGGACAAAAGCGCCTTGCGGATGAAAGTTCCATTCGGTCGGCGCGACGATCAGATAGCGCCCGACGCGGTCGCCGGCGAGTTCGATCCAGTGCAGCAAGGTTCCACGCGCCGTTTCGACGCGCGCCAGCCCGCAGCCTTCGCCCACCGTCGCCGCGTCCACGAGAGTGCCGACGCGGGTCAGGTCAGCCAGGCCTTGCGCCAGCCAGCGCAGCTCGGCATGGCGCGCCAGCAGCCGCGCGCGTACCCGCCGACCCTTGGCGAGAAAGGCAGCCACCCCGGCCTGGCCAGCGTGCCGGGCAAGCACGCCGGTTTCGGCCGGCTGACCGGCAAAGGTCGGCAAATCGGCAAAGGCCTCACTGTCGACTTGTGGCGCCCACCCGGCGGCCGAGAGCGAAGGCAACAAAGCCACCGCATCAGCGCTGGCGAGGTCATCGAACTGCGGCGAGTGCAGTTCGTCCAGCCAGGTCGTGAGTTCACCTGCCAGGGCCGCGGCGGTCGTCGCGTCGACGGCGCCGTGCAGGCGCCTGCGCCAGAACGCGAGTTCCCGGCCGGGGTTGGACCGGCAAGGCACACCGATCATCTGTGGCCAGGAGATCAGGAGATGGTGGAGGTGCTCGGCAATCGCTTCGAGCGCAACGTTCAGCCCCAGATCCAGCCTGGCGTCGAGTCGCGCTGGTTCAGCACGCGCCGCCTGCAGGGACAGCCGTGCGGCCGCTCCCTGCGCGTGGCGACAGAGGCTGAACAGGCGGGGAACCACTTCCAGAACCCGCGCCGCCGGCAGTCCGCGCAAGGCACGTGCCACCGGCGGCCGGGTCGAAGCGACGCGGGCCGCAACAATCTGCGTCCCGTCCCACGTCAGCGATAGCTGCAGAGACCCCGCTTCCACGCCACACTCCCCGAAAATATCTCAAGAGACTACTAAAAGCCTTTGAATCGATTTTGATTTCGATCAATCCGGGGCTAAACTCCCGCCTTCACAATACGCCCTCGCCGGCCTCGGTCACTTGCGCGATCTACCCCTGCATGCTTGAAGCTTCGAAACTGGAATGCGTACGCGGCGAGCGCCGCCTGTTTGCCGGCGTCAGCTTCCGCCTGGATGGCGGCGAAATGCTTTATCTGCAGGGCAGGAACGGCTCGGGCAAGACAAGCCTGTTGCGCATGCTGTGCGGCATGACGCCAGCAGCGAGCGGCGAGATCCGCTGGCGCGGCAAGCCGATCCGCAAGCTTGGCGAGGAGTTTCGCAGCGAACTGTGCTACCTCGGTCACCAGAACGCGATCAAGGAGGAACTGACGCCACTCGAAAACCTTCTGTCTGCGGCCAGACTGGCGCAGGAGGCGCTCGACGAGGACTCGGCACTCGATGCTCTCGAACAGGTCGGACTGCATGGCCGCGAGGACCTCGCCTGCCGCTATCTGTCGCAGGGGCAGAAACGCCGCGCGGCGCTGGCCCGCCTGGTGCATGAGAAGCGCGCGCTGTGGGTGCTCGATGAACCCTATGTCGCACTCGACACGGCGGCCGTCGACCTCGTCGCCCGACTGATCGGCGCCCATCTGCAGCGCGGCGGACTGACGGTCCTCACCACCCACCAGTCGGTAGCGGTGCCGGCGGGAGCCGTACGCGAGCTCTGGCTTGGCACCGAGGAAGCCGGCGACGCTCGCCACGCGCTGACAGAATGCTAGTATTGATCCGCGCCGTCATCGGCCGCGACTTGCGACTGGCGATGCGGCGACAGGCCGACATCGTCGCGGCGACGTTCTTTTTCATCATCGTCGTCAGTCTCTTCCCGCTCGGCGTCGGGCCGGATGCGGACCAATTGCGCAAGCTGGCGCCGGGAGTCCTGTGGGTCGCTGCACTGCTGGCGACGATGTTGTCGCTGCCGCGGCTGTTTGCCGACGACCATCGCGACGGCACGCTCGAACAACTGGCGCTGGCGCCGCAGCCCCTGGGTCTGATCGTGTTCGGCAAGGTCATCGCGCACTGGCTGGTCGCCGGCCTGCCGCTGGTGCTGCTGGCACCGGTGCTGGGAATCCAGTTCGATCTGGCCAACGACGCGCTGGCGGTACTGACGCTGTCGCTGCTGATCGGCACGCCGGCGCTTTCCGGGATCGGCGCGATAGGCGCAGCACTGACGCTGGGGGTGCGCGGTGGCGGCGTGCTGCTGTCGCTGCTGGTCCTGCCGCTCTACGTTCCGGTGCTGATCTTCGGTGCCGGCGCGGTCGACGCGACGGTCAGCGGGCTTGGCCCGCAGGCCCATTTGTCGCTGCTCGGCGCCCTGGCGCTCGGCGGCGTGTTTTTTGCGCCGTGGCCGACTGCCGCGGCCCTGAGGATCGCCCTGGAATGATTCCCGGCAGCCAACGATGAGTAACCGAGTGATCAACTGGTTCAGATACGCCAGCCCGCAGACCTTCTACCCGCTTGCCGGCAAGCTGATCCCGTGGTTCTGGGCGCTGGCCGCGATTTTCGGCGTCGCCGGACTGAGCATCGGCTTCCTGCTCGCGCCGACCGACGCGCAGCAGGGCGAGGGCTATCGAATCATCTTCCTGCATGTGCCCGCGTCCTGGATGTCGATGTTCATCTACCTGGTGATGGCCTTTTGGGCTGGCACCGGTCTGGCTTTCAACACGCGCCTGTCGGGAATGATGGCCTCCGCGCTGGCGCCGACCGGCGCCCTTTTCGCCTTCCTGTCGCTGTGGACCGGCGCGCTGTGGGGCAAGCCGATGTGGGGCGCCTGGTGGGTCTGGGACGCACGCCTGACATCCGAGCTGATCCTGCTCTTCCTGTATATCGGCTTCATCGCCTTGCAGGCGGCGATAGACGACCCGCGCCGGGCCGACAAGGCCGGCGCGATCCTCGCGCTGGTCGGTGTGGTGAACATTCCGATCATCTATTTTTCGGTCAAGTGGTGGAACACGCTGCACCAGGGGGCTTCGGTCAGCCTGACGAAAGCGCCGAGCATGGCGGCGATGATGCTCTGGGGAATGCTGCTCTGCGCACTCGCCTGCTGGATGTACAGCATCGCGGTCGCCCTGATGCGCGTGCGCACGATCATGCTCGAGCGCGAGCGGCACACCGACTGGGTGCGCGCCCTGCTCGGCGAAAGGGAGTAGGCCCATGCACTGGAACAGCCTTGGCGATTTTCTGGCGATGGGCAACCATGGTCTGTACGTCTGGGGATCGGTCGCGGTCATGGCGCTGCTCATGGTGGCGGAACCGATGCTGCTGCGGCGGGGTCGGAAGAAACTGGTCGCGCGCCTCAAGCGACAACTCCGCGCCGAGAGATCGGAAGCCCGCGCCGCCAGCGAACCCCTCACCACAACGCGCAGGAGTCACGGTTGAAACCTCGTCACAAGCGCCTCGCCCTGATCGCTGGTGGTCTGGCGATTCTGGGCATCGTCGCCACGCTGGTGCTCAATGCCTTCCAGAGCAATCTGGTGTTCTTTTTCTCGCCAACCCAGGTGGCCGCCGGCGAAGCCCCCAGGGGCAAGAACTTCCGCATCGGCGGCATGGTCAAGGAAGGCTCCCTGCAGCGCGAGGCCGACGGAGTGACGCTGCGCTTCGTCGTCACCGACACCGACAAGGACATGACGGTAGCCTACAAGGGGATCCTGCCCGATCTCTTCCGCGAGGGCAAAGGGGTCGTCGCGCAAGGCAGGCTGGGCGAAGATGGCGTCTTCGCCGCCAGCGAGGTCCTGGCCAAACACGACGAGAACTACATGCCGCCGGAGGCCGCCAAGGCCGTCGGCGACGCGCACCAGCGGGCAGCAGCCAACAAGGCGGCTAGCGAAGCCGCCGCCAAGACCATCAAGCAGTAATGCGGACGACACGCTCATGATCCCGGAACTCGGCAACTTTGCGCTCATTCTCGCGCTCTGCGTGGCCCTCGTGCAGGGTACGCTGCCACTGATCGGCGCCCACACCAATCGCCAACCATGGATGGCGCTGGCCCGCCCGGCGGCGGCGGCGCAGGGACTGCTGCTGGCGTTCGCCTTCGGCTGCCTGACCACCGCCTTCATCCAGAACGATTTCTCGGTGGTCTATGTCGCCCAGCATTCGAACACGCTGCTGCCGCTCGAGTACCGCGTTGCCGCCGTCTGGGGCGGCCACGAAGGCTCGCTGCTACTGTGGGTGGTGATGCTGGTGCTGTGGACGCTGGCCGTTGCCGGACTGTCGAGAGCGCTGCCCGCGCCCATGGTCGCGCGCGTGCTCGGCGTTCTCGCGCTGCTTACCGCCGGCTTCCTGCTCTTCATCCTGCTCACCTCGAACCCCTTCGAGCGCGTTCTGCCGGCCGTCGAAGAGGGGCGCGACCTCAACCCGCTGCTGCAGGACCCGGGGCTGATCTTTCACCCACCGATGCTCTACATGGGCTATGTCGGTTTCTCGGTCGCCTTTGCTTTCGCCATCGCCGCACTGCTTTCAGGCCAGCTCGACGCCGCCTGGGCGCGTTGGTCGCGACCGTGGACGACGGCGGCATGGGTTTTCCTGACCCTCGGCATCGCGCTGGGCTCGTGGTGGGCGTACTACGAACTCGGCTGGGGCGGCTGGTGGTTCTGGGATCCGGTCGAGAACGCATCGTTCATGCCCTGGCTGGTCGGCACGGCGCTGGTGCACTCGCTGGCGGTGACCGAGAAGCGCGGCAGTTTCAAGAACTGGACCGTGTTGCTGGCGATCTCGGCGTTCTCGCTTTCCTTGCTCGGCACCTTCCTGGTCCGTTCCGGCGTGTTGACTTCGGTACATGCCTTTGCCACCGACCCGCGCCGCGGCATCTTCATTCTCGTCTTCCTGGTGGCCGTCATCGGCAGCTCGCTGGCGCTGTTTGCCTGGCGTGCGCCGAAGGTGGGGCTGGGTGGCCGCTTCGCGCTGCTCTCGCGCGAGTCGCTGCTGCTCACCAACAACGTGCTGCTGGTCGTCGCCTGCGCATCGGTGCTCCTCGGCACCCTCTATCCGCTGTTGATCGACGCACTCGGCGCCGGCAAGCTGTCGGTCGGCCCACCCTACTTCGACGCCGTCTTCGTACCGCTTATGCTGCCGGCAGCGTTCCTGATCGGCGTCGCGCCCTTTGCCCGCTGGAAACAGGCCAGCGTCGGCGAACTGGCGCGTACCCTGCGCTGGGCTTTCCTGGCGGCGGCGCTGGTCGGCGTCGGTGCACCCTTTGTGTTTGGCGAGTGGAAACCGCTGGTGGCGCTGAGCCTCCTGCTGGCGGCGTGGATCGTTCTCAGCGCGCTGCTCAATTTCGTCGACCGGGTGCGCTCGACACGCGCCGGCCAGTCGTTCTTCACCGCGGCACGCCGGCAGCCGCGCAGTTTCTTCGGCATGCATCTGGCGCACCTTGGTATCGCCGTGTTCATCGTCGGCGTGACGATGGTCGGCGCCTATCAGGCCGAGAAGGACGTCAAGATGGAAATCGGCGATACGGTCAGCGTCGGCGGCTACACCTTCCGCTTCAACGGCGTACGTCCGGCGCAGGGGCCGAACTACCGGGCGCTGGTCGGCGACATCGACCTCGTCAGCGAGGGCCGGACGATCCGCAAGATGTTCCCGGAAAAACGCTTCTACGTCGCTTCGTCGATGCCGATGACCGAAGCAGCGATCGATACCGGCTTACTGCGCGACGTCTATGTCTCGCTTGGCGAACCGATCGACAAGGCCAGGCCGGATGCCGCCTGGGCCGTTCGCGTCTATTACAAACCCTTTGTCGACTGGATCTGGGGCGGCTGCGTACTGATGGCGCTTGGTGGCCTGGTCGCCATGACCGACCGCCGCTACCGGGTCAAGGCAGCCGCCCACTCGCCCGCGCCACCGGTTTCGCTGGCCCAGAACGCCTGAGAAAACACCCATGAACCGCTTCCTCTGGCCACTTATCGGCTTTGTCGTTCTCGTCGCCCTGCTCGCCGTCGGGCTCAACCTCAATCCGCGCGACGTACCCTCGCCGCTGGTCGGCAAACCGGCGCCCGACTTCGCGCTGCCCCAACTGGCAGCGCCGGAGCAGACTTTTTCGCCGAAAGACATGCTCGGCAAGGTCTGGCTGCTCAATGTCTGGGCATCGTGGTGCGTTTCGTGCCGGCAGGAACATCCGGTGCTCGTCGAACTGGCGAAACGCCAGACTGTTCCGCTGATCGGCCTGAACTACAAGGAGGTGCGTGGTGATGGCGCGATCGACATCGACAAGGTCGCCGCCGGAGCGGAAAAACCGTTGGTGATCGAGCGTGCCGCCGCCTGGCTCGCCAAACACGGCAATCCGTATGCGCTGTCGGCACTCGACATCGACGGTCGCGTCGGCATCGACTACGGGGTCTATGGCGTGCCGGAGACCTACGTCATCGACCGGGCCGGCATCATCCGCATGAAGCACACCGGCCCGATCACCCCCGAGGTCTACTCCGGCAAGATCCTGCCGCTGCTGGCGGAGCTGTCGAAATGAGGCGCTGGCTGATCGTTCTGCTGGTCGCCCTGGGAAGCTTCGGCGCGGGCGGCCTGCACGCCGGGGAAGCCCAGCCCCTCGCCGAGGATGAGGTGACCGAGAAGCGGCTGGTCGCCATCTCCACCGAACTGCGCTGCCTCGTCTGCCAGAATGAATCGCTGTCCGGTTCACACGCGGAACTGGCCAACGACCTGCGGCGCGAGATCCGCACGCTGATCAAGGACGGGCGAAGCGACGCCGAGATCATGGAATTCATGGTCAGCCGCTACGGCGACTTCGTCCGTTATCGGCCGCCACTCAAGGGAACGACTCTGCTGCTGTGGTTCGGGCCTGGCGTTCTGTTCGTCGGCGGCCTCGCCGCGCTGGTGCTTTACCTGCGCCGCCGTGACCGGGCCATCAGCGACACGCCGCTGACCGCCGACGAACAGCGTCAGGCAGACACGCTGCTGCAGGACACGGATTCTCGTCAAGGACTCTCATGACCGGCTTCATCATCGTCGCGGCGCTGCTCGTCGTCGCCGTCATCGCACTTCTGTTGCCGCCGCTCTGGCGTGCGCCGCGAGCATCAGGCACCGCCGACCGTCGCGAAGCCAATCTGGCGGTTTTCCGCGACCAGATCAGCGAACTGGAGCGCGAGCGCAACGACGGCCTGCTCGCCGAGGCCGACTT
This sequence comes from Accumulibacter sp., assembly GCA_017302455.1. Classification (GTDB taxonomy): domain Bacteria; phylum Pseudomonadota; class Gammaproteobacteria; order Burkholderiales; family Rhodocyclaceae; genus Accumulibacter; species Accumulibacter phosphatis. The sequence goes on along the minus strand of JAFLDO010000002.1, from coordinate 71,460 downwards.
CGTTTCGGCCAGAAACGAGTTGCAGCGCCGCTTGCTCGACGAGGTCCAGCCAGCGACCACAACCCCGGCAGGGAACGACTCGGGTGGCCGCAAGACTGCCCTCGCGCTGCTCGTCATCATCCCGCTGGCCGCCGCTGCCGGCTATACGCTGCTCGGCAGTCCGCGTGCGCTCGACCCGCTGCAGCGGCAGGCACGGCTGGCGCCACAGCAGATCGCGGAAATGGTCGCCGGTCTGGTCGAAAAACTCAGGAAGAATCCCGATGACAGCCAGGGCTGGGTGATGCTCGCCCGTTCCTACAAGGTCATGGAGCGTTTCCCCGAAGCTGCCGAAGCCTACAGCCGTGCCGGTACACTCGTGGACCAGGATGCGGCGCTGCTCGGCGACTATGCTGACGTTCTCAGCCGGAGTCATGGCGGCAGCCTCCAGGGCAAGCCCAGCGAACTGGTCGAACGTGCGCTCAGCATCGACCCGGACGAACCGCAGGCGCTACTGCTCGCCGGCGCGGCGGCGAGCGACCGCCAGCAGTTCGCCGCCGCCGCCACTTACTGGGCACGCTTGCTCGCCCAACTCGAACCCGGATCCGAAGAAGCGCGCGCGCTCGAGGCGGCGATAGCCAAAGCGCGCGAGATCGCCGCGGCCCAGGCGGCCGGCGACAAACCCGGCACGAAACCGAATGCCGGCGCCGGCGCCGTCAGCGGCGAAGTGACCCTGAGCGGCAAGCTTGCCGGTCAGGCCAAACCGAACGACATACTCTTCGTCTTCGCGCGCGCCGAGGACGGTCCGCGCATGCCACTCGCCGCCATGCGGGCCACGGTTGCCGACCTGCCCCTGCGCTTTCGCTTCGACGACTCAATGGCATTGGGCGGCGGCCGGAAGATATCGGACTTCAGGACAGTCAGCGTCGAGGCACGCATCGCCAAGGCGGGCATCGCGCAGAGTTCGAGTGGCGACCTCTTCGGCACACTCAAGGGCGTGAAACCGGGCAGCCAGAATCTGCGCCTGCTCATCGACCAAGTGCAGCCCTGATGACGCTGATTTACCGGATTGCATGGAGACAGAAGTGAATCGGTCACTCGCCATCGAGCTGCTCACGCGTAGCAAACCCATACTGGCTGCTCGCTACGGAGTGACGGAACTTGCGCTGTTCGGATCAACCGCACGCGACGCGGCGCGGAACGACAGTGATGTTGACGTGCTCGTCAGCTTTGATGGTCCGGCTACGTCCGAGCGCTACTTTGGCGTTCAGTTCTACCTCGAAGACCTGTTCGGCGCGCCGATCGATCTGGTGACCGACAAGGCTTTGCGCCCCGAGCTGCGTCCATTCGTCGAGAAAGAAGCCGTCCATGTCTGAGCGGCCAGCGCGCGAATGGCGGTTCTACGTCGACGACATGATCGGCTTTGCAGAGAAGGTGATCGCCTACACCGCCCAACTCGACCAGACGGCGTTCGTCGTCAATGAGTTGAACTACGACGCCACCTTGCGCAATCTGGAACTGATCGGCGAGGCTGCAACTCACATCCCGGACACCGTACGGGCTGCCAATCCACAGGTGCCGTGGCGGCTGATCATCGCCACCCGGAACCGGCTGATTCACGGCTACCTGGGAATCGACAACGATACTTTGTGGAGCATCATCCAGAGCGACATTCCGGTGCTCTTGCCAGGTCTGCGGCACCTCCGGGAACGGTCTTCCTGACGCAACCGGGCGTCGGCATGAAGGCCTTCCTCGCCCGTCCTCATGCATTCCGATCGAACAGAAACATTCGGGATGTTCGGTACGGACCATTGCCTCCGCTCCACGGCGCTTCGTCCCTCTCGGTTGTTGGCGTAGGGGATCCCAAGACAGACGCCTAATGCCGTTACCTGCTGCCACTGAACGAAACGACGCTGCTACTGTGGTTCGGACCGGGCGTTCTGTTCCTCCTTGTCCCGTTGCCCGCCGCTGCCGGCGATGCGCTGCGCGGCAGTCCACGCGCGCTTGCCGCCACAGCAGATCGCGGAGATTGTCGCCGACCTGGTAGAGAAAGCCAGGAAGAATCCCGAGCACAGCCAATGCTGGATAGACTCGCCTGCTCCTGCAAGGCCATGGAGCGTTTCCCCGAAGGTACCGACGCCGGCAACCATGCCGGCTGGCCGGCTTGGCGCAGAGTTCCCGTGGGGACATCCTCGGCACCCTCAAGGGCGTCAAGCCGGGCAGCCAGAATCTGCGCCTGCCCATCGACAACATGCAGCCCTGAGATCCTGACCACCCTGGGCGACAAGCGCCGACGCGACTTTCCCATTTGTTAACCTAGATCAAACCGTCGGCATCGGCTGATCCGCTAGACTCTCGCCAGCCTCGGCGTTTGGCAGAAGGCGTGGAAATCTCAGGGGGAGGGAAGCATCGTGTCCGATAACGGCTCAGGTTTCTGGGCAACACTCAAACGCCCAAGTGCCAAGTACTCGCTATTGGCCCTGCTGTCGGTCGGCTTCATCGCGGGCATCCTGTTCTGGGGTGGCTTCAATACGGCGATGGAAGCAACCAACACTCTCGAGTTCTGCATCGGCTGTCACGAGATGAAGGACAACGTCTATCAGGAGTACAAGACGACCATTCACTACAGCAACCGCACCGGCGTCCGCGCCTATTGCTCCGACTGTCACGTGCCCAGGGACTGGGGCCACAAGATGATGCGCAAGATCCAGGCGAGCCAGGAGGTCTATGGCAAGATCATGGGGACGATCTCGACTCCCGAGAAGTTCGAGGCCAAGCGCCTCGAATTGGCGGGCCACGAATGGGAGCGCATGAAGGGGAGCGATTCGCGCGAATGCCGGAATTCGTTCTCGGCGATGGATATCGAAAAGCAGAAGGCGCGCGCCTCGAAGATGCACAAGATCGGTCAGGACGAGAAAAAGACCTGCATCGATTGCCACAAGGGCATTGCGCACAGGAAGCCAAAGAACATGCCGGAAGAGGAAGACGAGTAGGCCCGCTGAACACGACCGGCGAGATCCCATCCACGGCCAGGCGCTGACCAGAAACCCGGGCCACCCCTGGCCGGCGATGACCGCATCAATACCTACTACTTGAGTGGAGTTTGTCATGAAAAGAACGAGCGTTTCCCTTGCCCTCTTCGGCGCGTTGCTGGTTTCCGGTGCGCAGTTCGCGCAGGCTGCTGCTCCCGACTGGAGCAAGGTTCCGAAACGCGACATTCAGGTGTTCCACGCCGGCGTGACGCCGATCGAGTGGGTGATGAAGAAATCGGACCATAGCGGTCGTACCGGGATCAACAAGGGCGAAACCTGCGTGGGTTGCCACGAGGAAAAGGGTGGCCTCAACTTCGACATGAAGCGCCTTGCCGGCAAGGATCTCGAGCCCAAGGGCGCGCCGAAGACAATGAGTTTCCCGGTCAGCGTGCAGAGCGCCTACGACAAGGATAACGCCTATATCCGCCTGACCTTCAAGGCACCGGCCGGTGGCGTCGATCCGGCCGACAAGGAGAACGATGTCAAGGTCGCCGTCATGTTCCCCAGCGACAAGGTAACGCAAGGCGCGCAGGTTGGTTGTTGGGCGACCTGCCACAGCGACGCACGCACCATGCCGGGGGCGGACGACAAGAAGACGAAGTACACCAAGGACGGCGCCTACGAACTGATGCAGTGGAAGAGCGCCAAGGGTGCCAAGGTGGTCGATGGCTCGGTGACCGACAAGCGCAACATGGAAGGCGGCACCGCCGGCGTCAAGGCGGAAGGCAGCAAGGCCGGCGACACCTATACGGTCACCTTCACGCGCAAGCTCTCCGGCCCTCTCGCCGAGGGCAAGGCGACGCCGTTCGGTGTCGCCATCCATGCCGACCATGCCACCGGTCGCTTCCATCACGTTTCGATGGGCTACACGATGGGCTTCGGTGCCGACGGCGACGTCAAGTCCGCGAAGCAATAGCCTCCTCCTTTGGCCAGGACAACGGGCAGCGTTTCGGCGCTGCCCGTTTTCTTTTCCGGGTTCCGACGCGTTCTGCCCCTTGAAGCCCCCTTCGCAACAGGGCTCGATTGACGACATTTGATCGGCTGCGTATCCTCGTGCCGGTGCCGTCGGATTTCCTGTCCCTTAGCGCCAGCAGACTGCGCAGGTCACGCCTAGGTGGCGTGGCTGCGGTCATCCTGGGCTTGCTGTCAAGCGTGCCTCTGGTCGGCGTGGGTATCTTTTACCTGGAAACCCCGCGTCTCGAGCAGCAGGCCTTTGCCGATCTGGGCGCCATCGCCGACCTGAAGGCGGGCCAGATCGAAGCGTGGCTGGCCGAGCGACGTGGTGATGCGCTGGTCCTCAGCGCCAGCCCCGGTCTCGTCGAAGACGCCGTCCGGGCAACGCGCGAGGTGGACCCCGGTGCGCGCAAGCGCATCCTGGACCGGCTCGAGACGCTCAGGCGGGCCTATGCCTACGACGGCTTCGTGGTGGTTGACGGTAACGCCCGGCAGATCCTAGCCCTCGGCTTGGACGAAACAACTGGCGAAGCACCTGTCCGGAAAGCGCTGCACACCGCCTTCCAGACCAGCCAGGTAGCGACGACAGATCTCTATCGGAGTCAGTCGGGCCGCGCCCACCTCGACTGGGTTGCGCCGCTGACCAAGAAAATGGACGGCAGGCAGCAAGTGGTGGGCGCCGTTATCCTCGACACTCCGGTAGAACGTGTCGTGTTCCCGTTGATTCAGAGCTGGCCAACGCCGAGCCCGAGCGCGGAGACGCTGCTGGTGCGCCAGGAGGGAGATGCCGTCCTGTATTTGAACGAGTTGCGCCATCGCAAGGGAACGGCGCTGCTATTCAGTCAAGCCCTGACCGATCCCGAACTGCCGGCCGCCCGCGCTGTACTGGCCGGCACGGCGCAGGTCATGACGGGAAAGGACTACCGCGGTGTCGGCGTACTGGCCGCCACCCGCCCGGTGGCAGGTACGCCATGGCATCTGGTGGCGAAAGTCGACCGCGACGAAGTACTGTCTCCGCTGCGCAATCTGGTCTTCTGGGTCAGCTTGGTCGCCACCTCGGCGGTGCTGGTCGTCGCCGTTCTCATCGTCCTGCTGTGGCGCCAGCAACTGCGAACACACCAACTGGAGTTGGCTGCCCAGGGTCTTGAAAAGGATCGCCTGCTCAGGTTCTTCTTCGATCTTCCCTTCGTCGGCATGACGATCCTGTCAGCGGACAACATGCGCTGGCTGCGCTTCAACGACTGCCTGTGCGAAATTCTCGGCTACCCGCGCGAGGAACTGGCCGACCTGACCTGGACCGAGCTCACGCATGCTGATGACCGCGCCGCCGAATCGATCCTGTTCGCAGGCGTCTTGAGCGGCGCCAGGGATGGCTTTCAGACGAACAAGCGCTTCGTGCGCCAGGATGGCAGGCTCGTCAACGTGACAGCAGACGTGAAAGCGGTTCGGCATCAAGACGGCAGCGTGGACTTCTTCGTTGCCACGGTCCAGGACATTACCGCGCGCCTGCAGGCCGAGGGTTTCGCCCAGGAGATCCTGGACAATGTCGATCAGGGATTCGTGGTCTATGATCGGGCGCTCAGGGTAGTTGTCTGGAACCGCTTCCTGGAACGTGCCATCGGGCTGCCACGCGAGGCGGCGATCGGCAGGCAGCTTCATGACTTGTTCCCCGACGCGCGACAGCACGGCATCGAAGCGCTGCTCGCGCGCGCGCTGGCGGGGGAAATGGTCGTCGCCGACGAGTTCGTGCCGCGCCTGCGCGGCACGACGGAACTGCTGAGGCCAGAGGCCGCACTGGATCATCGCGACGATCCACGCCTCTTCTGGACCTTGTCCTCCTACGCGCCACATCGGAACGTCAATGGCGACATCGACGGCGTTCTCGTCAACGTGGTTGATATGACCAGGCTCAAACATAGCCAGGATTTGCTGGTGGCGTCCAATGAAGAGTTGCGACAGCTTTCGCAGTATCTGGAGCGAGTTCGGGAGGATGAACGGGTGCGCATCGCGCGCGAACTTCACGATGACCTCGGCAGCACGCTGACGGGCGTCCGATGGGCAATCGCTCTGGCGATCGAGCGTGCGCAACAGGCAACGCCGCCCGGCGACGCCCAACTTCCCCAGGCGTTGCAGTTGGTGGATTCAGCCGTGGATGCGATGCGCCGCATCATCAACGATCTGCGACCGAGTGTCCTCGACCACCTCGGCGTATGGACGGCCATCGAGTGGTATGCTGGGCAGATTGAGGAGCGGACTGGCCTGCAATGCAAGGTCTCGATCGCCACGGAGGTCGCGGCTATCGATGTCGACCCCGACCGTGCCACAGCAATGTTTCGCATCGTCCAGGAAGCGCTGAACAACTTCGTCCGCCATGCCCAGGCGTCGCGCGCCGAGATTTGTGTTCGCCATGCGGCCGGCGCCGTCACGATTGCCGTCGAAGATGACGGTGTGGGGATTGGCGATGATGCCCTGATCAAGGCCAAATCCTGGGGTCTGCTCGGAATGCAGGAACGTGCCGCCCGGTTTGGCGGCAGTATCGCGCTGTCGCGCGGCGTTAGGAAAGGCACCATCCTTGTTCTGCACATGCCGCTTTGAGGCGCAATGAACGAACGCAAGCTTCAGATCCTGCTGGTGGATGATCACGCCGTGGTCCGCGGCGGCTTGCGGCTGCTATTGGCTCAGACGGACGATATGGAGGTCGTAAGCGAGGCGGAGAACGCCGAGCAGGCGATCAGCATGATCCGCCAGAACGAGTTCGATGTCGCGCTGGTCGATATCGGGCTGCCGGGCAAGGGCGGTCTTGACCTGCTGAAACAGATCAAGGCGGAGCGGCCGAGGATTGCCGTGCTGATGCTGAGCATGTACGCCGAGGAGGTCTACGCCGTGCGCGCGCTGAAAGCCGGCGCGTCCGGCTACCTCACCAAGAACAGCCCCCCTGGAACGCTACTCGCAGCGATACGCAAAGTCGCCGGTGGTGGTCGGCATGTGAGCCCCGCGCTCTTGGAGCAATTGGCGGTGGAAGTGGGGCAAGGCAGGAAATCTGCTTCCGATGCGCTGTCCGACCGGGAAATCGAAGTGCTGCGACGGCTTGCCTCCGGGGAAAGCCTGACCCAGATCGCCGAGGCGCTGCATCTCAGTCCGAAGACGGTGACCACGTATCGTGCGCGAATTGTCGAAAAGACGGGGCTGCACAGCAACGCGGAACTCACCCGTTATGCCCTCGATAAGGGCATGCTGTCGTGAACCGGCGCCGCCGGGATAGAGCGGCAAGCCGGTCCTTGTTCGGTTCGTTCGGCGACAGGCCCCGCATGCGCGTCGGCTGCTCCTCCGTCCAGCGCCTTGGCACGCTGTTCGTGTAGGGATTCGCCGACAGCTGCCGTGTCGGCCATCCCCTACGAGAAAATTACACGCGACACCGATAGTGGATACTCGGCGTGTGGGAGATGATGCGGGCTGCCCATGGATTCGCGCACGGAGGAACTCTTTCTTCTGGCGAATCAGTGGCAGCGGAGATAACCATGGCCCCCTGCGCATCGCCCCACCTGCACCACGACCGCACGCGTCTCCTCCTGGTCGACACGGACAACCTGTTCCTGGACGATGTTGGCGGTGCGCTTCGGGCGAACGAAGCAGTTGATCTGGTGGCAACCGCCCGTTCGATTGAAGACGCCTACGACTGTGCCGCGAGGCACACGCCGGATGTGATAGTCATCAGTTGGGGAACAGCATCTCGCGCTTTTGTGCATGCCTTGTTGGCCAGCCGATCCTCTACCTGCACCAGTCCGCTGATCGTGATTGTTCTGCGCCGGGGGGTTACCAGCGTCCCGGGCCTGACCTCACTCAGCCTCCTGCCCAACGTTGCGCTGATGGTGCATGAGCAGGTCGAAAAACTGCTGCTCCGGCATACGCTTTTTCTTGGAACGGGCCGTGATGTCAATCCTGATCGTCGATGATTCAGCCGTTGTCCGGGCGATGCTGCGCGAGATGCTCGCGCGGATCGAAGGGGCGGAGGTGGTGGGCGAGTTCGAAACTCCCGCCGCGGCCATCGCACGCATTCGCAGCAACCCACCCGACATCGTCCTGCTCGATATTCAGCTTGTGAACGGCAGCGGGCTGGAGGTTCTGCGCGCGGTGAGCGCGGAGCAGCCGAGCGTGAAGGTGCTGGTATTCACGAACTTCGCGGAGGACGTCTACCGCAAGCGATGCCTGGAAGCCGGCGCTTATGCCTTCTACGACAAGAAGAGCGACCTGCATGCTCTCCGGCAGACGCTGTCTGGCCTGGCCATCAGAGCACCTGATTCACCAGACGGTCGGCACGCGTACGGGCCAGGCGCTTGAGAAGGCGCTGCACCGGCAACGGGTAGGTGTCGGCGGCCTCGAGCGCCTGGTGATGTTCCAGCCGCCGGGTGTGCGCCAGAATCCGCTCGAGTTCGACCCAGTGTTGCTCGATGAGGCGGCTCTGCGGATCGTGGATCAGCAGGCCGTTCTCGAGGTCCAGCCGCCAGGCCCGCGGATTGATGTTGCTGCCGGTGATCAGCGCGTAGTCGTCGTCCACCAGCAGACCCTTCAGATGAAAACTGTGATTGTCGTGGCGCCACAGGTGCAGGTCGAGCAGTCCCTGGTCAATAGCCTTCTGGTGCGCCTTGCAGAAGCGCCGCAAGTTGCTTTCGTACAGATACGGCAGGGCGCAAATCGCCGTGAACGGCTCCTCGGGAGGCATGTAGAAGTCGTTGGCGGTCTTGTCGCCGAGCACGATGGTCACGTGGCATCGTCGCTTGAGCCGCTCTTCGATCGCCAGGCGAACCGGACCCGGCAAGTTGAAATAGGGCGTGTAGAGAACCAGTCGCCGTTCGGCACGCTGGATCAATTGCAGGATCACCGTGTTGAGCTGATTCCTGCGGGCACCGAAACCGAGTAGCGGGGTGATCCCGACCTCGCCGTTGCCGATCGGCTCCGATGTCACGCCATACGCGCTGCTGGCAAGCGTTCGGCGCAAGCGGCCGATGGCACCACGCAGCGCGCCCGTCTTGGCTCGCACCGCCGAATCCAGGAAACCGACAGCCGGGTTCGGCCGCAGAACCTGACTCATTAGCGCGGCCAGGCTGTCGGCCAGCGGCCGATTCTCGACAAGATGGTAACGATCCAGGCGATAGCGCTGGTGGCGATGCAGGTAGACGTCATTGAGGCTGGCGCCGCTGTAGAGAACGGCGTCGTCGATGACGAAGCCCTTCAGGTGCATGACACCCATCAACTCGCGAGTCTGCACCGGCACGCCATAGATCGGCACGCCGGGACCGAAGCGCTGCGCCATGTCCGCATACAGGGCGGCATTGCCGGCACTCGCACCCTTGCCGATCAGCCCGCGCTGAGCGCGATGCCAATCGACGAAGACCGCGATCTGCAGGCCGGGCCGCGCCGCCTTGGCGGCGTAGAGGGCCGACAGCACTTCGCGGCCCGCATCGTCGTCCTGGAGGTAGAGCGCCGCGATCAGGACTCGCTTCGCGGCCCCGGCGATTCGCGCAAACAGGGTTTCGCGAAACTCGTCGGGGCCGGACAAGGTGCGGACGAGTTCGGCCTGGACGGGAAAGCGGGCGAGACTTTCGAGACCCGTCAGTGGCCGGCTGCGGCCGCGCAGACGCCACACCGCCGCGGCGAAGGCGGAGGCTCGGGGTAGTAGCGCAGCAGGATGTTCCACGACTCGCGATTATACCGACACGCCTGCCGGCCCTGAGCGGGAATCGTCCCAAGACGTCAAGCGACGCGGCCGGCGAACAGAGCGCCTCAGTCAGGCTTGCGCCGGTTGTCGGTCCCCGGCGCCAGAAACATCCCGACACCGAGGACGATCAGCAACACCGGCCACCAGGTACGCAGCAAACGTGCGATATCGATTTCGATTGCCCCAAGATTGATGGCCAGTGCCAGCACACCGACCAGGATCAGCGCGATGGCGCCCAGATTGCCTCTCATTTGCCCTCCTACCAGGCTCGGATGTGCGGCAGCGCAGGCCGGAGCCCGGCTGCCCGCGGGTCAAGACGGAACTGCCGCAGCTCCCGGAACGTACTGGTCGAGATAGTCATTCACCGCCAGGGCTCCAAGGCCCTGCGTGTCGAGCGACGCCTTGACGATACGCTCCTGCTGCTCGCGAGGGAAACGGCGCGCCAGATGGCTCCTGAACTTCTCGACCAGCACCGGAATGCCTTCCAGGCGTCGGCGACGGTGCCCGAGCGGGTACTCGGCGACCACTTCCGCGGTGCGGCTGCCGTCGGCAAAGAACACCTGGAGCGCATTGGCGATCGAGCGCTTGTCGGGATCCAGGTAGTCCACCGAGAAGCGCGCTTCCTCGACGACCTCGATTTTGGCACGCAGAGCGTCCAGGCGCGGGTCCGCCGCCGCGTCGTCCTCGTAGGCTTCGGCGGTCAATCTGCCATGGATCAGGGCAAAGGCGACCATGTACTGCAGGCAATGGTCGCGATCGGCCGGATTGTGCAGCGGCCCCTTCTTGTCGATGATCCGCAGGGCCGATTCGTGTGTGCGAATCATCACTCTGTCGATTGCATCGAGCCGTATGCAGACCTGTGGATGCAGCCTGACCGCACACTCGACTGCCGTCTGGGCATGAAACTCGGCCGGAAAACTGATCTTGAACAACACGTTTTCCATCACGTAGTTGCTGTAGGGTCGCGACAGGCGGAACTCCTGCCCGCGGAACAGCACGTCATAGAAACCCCAGGTCCTGGTCGTCAATACCGACGGATAGCCCATCTCGCCGCGCATCGAAAAGAGCGCCAGGAGCACGCCACGCGCGGTGGCATCACCGCCGGCCCACGACTTGCGCGAACCGGTGTTCGGCGCGTGCCGATAGGTGCGCAGGGGCTGACCATCGACAAAGGCCTGCGAGACGGCGTTGATGATCTGCTGGCGCTCGCCGCCCATCAGCCAGGTGCACACGGCAGCGGTCGCCACCTTGACGAGCACGACATGATCGAGCCCGACGCGATTGAAGCTGTTCTCGAGCGCCAGAACGCCCTGAATCTCATAAGCCTTGATCATCGCTTCGAGCACCTGCTGCATCTGTAGCGGCACTTGCCCGCTGGCCACACGGGTCCGCGACAGCCAGTCGGCCGTGGCGAGAATACCGCCGAGATTGTCCGAGGGATGACCCCATTCGGCCGCCAGCCAGGTGTCGTTGAAGTCGAGCCAGCGAATCAGGGTACCAATGTTGAAGGCCGCCTGAACCGGGTCGAGTTGAAAGCCGGTGCCCGGGACTCGGGCACCGTGCGGCACCACCGTTCCGTCGACGATCGGTCCAATCAGCCGAGTGCACGCCGGAAAGTTGAGCGCTTCCAGCCCGCAGCCGAGGGCATCGATCAGGCAGTAACGCGCGGTCTCGAAGGAGCTTCGCGCCTGGATCCGGAAGTCCAGGACGTAGTCGGCAATGCCGACCAGGATCCGGTCCGGGTCAGGGCGAGTGGCTGGGATGCGTGTCGTCATGGGGTTTCAGTTTCGTTCCGCGATGGCGACGAACTCCTGCGCCTCGGGCCCGACATAGTTGGCCGAAGGGCGAATCAGTTTTCCGTCGATCCGTTGCTCGATCACATGCGCCACCCAGCCGCTGGTCCGGGCGATGACGAACAGGGGCGTGAACATCGGCGTCGGCACGGCCAGCATGTGGTAGACAACCGCCGAGAACCAGTCGACGTTGGGAAAGATGCGCTTTTCTTCCCACATCACCGACTCGATACGGCTGGCGATGTCGAACAGCACCATGTTGTCGCCATCGGTGCACAGTTGTTCGGCAACCGCGCGGATCACCTTGTTGCGCGGATCGGCGATGGTGTAAAGGGGATGTCCGAAGCCGATGATGATCTCGCCGTTCGCCAGCCGCCGGCGAATGTCGTTCTCGGCGTGCGCCCCATCGTTGTAGCGGCTCTGAATCTCGAAAGCGACCTCGTTGGCGCCACCATGCCGGCGGCCACTGAGCGCGCCAATGGCGCCGCTGATCGCCGCGTAGAGGTCGGCACCGGTACCGGTGATGGTCCGCGCGGCAAAGGTCGAGGCGTTGAATTCGTGCTCGGCGTAAAGGACCAGCGACTTGTCGAGGCTCCTCGCCTGCAGAGCCGTCGGTGCCTTGCCGCACAGGAGGTGCAGAAAATGTGCGGCAATCGAATCGTCATCGGTCTCGGTTTCGATGCGCCGGCCATTGTGCGACCAGTGATACCAATAGAGCAGCATCGAGGCAAAGCTGGCGATGAGTCGGTCGGCGATCTCGCGCGCGGCCCCGGGGTTGTGATCCTGCGCTTCCGGCAGGATCGTTCCGAGCGCCGAGCAACCGCTGCGCAAGACGTCCATCGGGTGTGCCGAGGCCGGCAGGTTCTCCAGCATCGGCCGGAGCATCACCGGCAAGCCACGCAGCGTCTTGAGTTTCTTGCGGTACTGCTTGAGCTGCGTGAACGTGGGCAGTCGTCCGTAAAGCAGCAGGTAGGCCACTTCTTCGAATGTGGCATGCTCGGCCAGGGCAATGATATCGAAGCCGCGGTAGTGCAGATCGTTGCCCGCACGGCCCACCGAACAGATCGCCGTGTCGCCGGCCATCACCCCGGAAAGTGCGACCGACTTCTTGCTGCGTGGCGTTTCCACCTCAAGCTTGTCGTCCATCATCTCCTCCCCTGGTCACGAACTATGGCGCGCCTTGCGGCGGCCGCACGCTACCGCCCCGATCGTGGTCGGTGCAAGCCACGGATCGAACAAACCCGTACGCCATGCTCCGCGAGGCATTCACTCACGACGGCTCCCGCAACCCGCAAGCCGCAGCCAGGAACAGGCAGGTGACGAGTATTCCCGAGTTCGGCAAAGGAGGTCAACCCTGGCAGACGTGCCAGCCGTCATGGCCCTGCCCCCGCCACCAGAAATGACCAGGAATCGACAAAGAGCGTCGGCACACCGAAACGTGTTGTTGGCCCCCTTCTGGTCACCACGGAACCCGCCGCGGTGACCCGGCTACGGGTCGGCGTGCAGGTGGACCGGCGGCGCAAAAGCAAGCGCGCAGGCTTGCTCATGGCCCAGGAGGTACGACGGCAGGGGTACGACTTCGACATCGGTAACGCCCGCCTCAATCATGCCGAGACGGACCGCTGCCTCGCGCGACAGATCGATCAGCCGACTCCGATGGCCCATGCGGTCATTGATCTTGACCACGACACAGCGAGCCGACAGCACGCGGCGGACAGCCACGGTCATACCGAGGGGAAAGCGACTGCTGGCCGCGGAGATCGTGTCATGCCGATAGACCTCGCCCGAGGCCGTCTTGCGTCCGTGAAAGGCCGAACTGTAGAAGCTGGCACGGCCAGCGATGATCGGCGGCGGCGCCGACTGGCCGCGCGACATACCAAGCAAGGGGGCAGGATCGCCGACAGCGAGTGAACACAGCAGCGACGCCAGCAGCGCAAACACAAGCTTCACAGGCGGTGGCTCCTCAGGGCGGCCACCGGGGCGAAAGGCAGGGTGCCATGGCGTCTTCGGCAAGCATGGAGCTCTTACGTTCTACACCGAGGGCGAATCCGAAGCCACGACCCGTCGTCGAGGAGTGGCGCAGCGTCGTCCTCCCGGCACATCGCGGCAGGAAGCCATGGGCGGCATTGCACCGGCGCACACGCGCTGCCTCGCCGGCTACTTGCCAACGGCCCCAAATACGGTTTGCAGTAGCTTGGAGCCCGTGCCGACGGGATCCTGGCGGATCGACTTTTCCTGCTCGGCAATCATCACGAACAGGCCGTCGAGCGCCTTCTGCGTCACGTAGCTGTCGAGATTGGCGTCCTTCTCCTCGAGCAGGCCAAGTTTGGCTGCCTGCCCGGCATATTCGTTGTATTGATCGGCAAGCTGCACCTTGGCTGTCGCCTGCTTGACGATTGGCAGAAACTTCTTGCCCAGAGCAGTCGAGGTGGTTCGTCGGAAGTACTGCGTAGCCGCGTCGTCGCCACCAGCCAGGATGCCTCGCGCATCGTCAATGGTCATTTTCTGCACCGATTCCAGGAGGATCGGCTTGGCCTCGACCACCGCCAGTTCAGCGGCGCGGTTCATCGTCTCGATCAGCTCCTCGGCCTGCTTCTTCATTCCCAGTGTGCGCATCATCTTCTCGGCCGCGCGCAGGGATTTTGGCAGCGGGATGCGCACGCGCGCGTCGCCCATGAAACCGTTGGGCTTGCCGAGCTGGCTGACGGCCATGTCCGCTCCCCGCGAGAGTGCCTCCTTGAGACCGGCCGAGGCCTCTTTGCCCGACAGGTCGCCGAGACCGACCGCCAGCACCTGCGCGCTGATCAGCAGGGTGCCGAGCAGACCGATGATTCGTGCAAAATGCAGCATGTTGAAGATACTCCGCGGCGATTGAGATTGATCAATGACTTGACCCAGCATAAGCATATCCTGCCCACTATCGCACGGACAAGCTTTCCAGGAGTCATGCAGCTCGCCCGAGCCCTCGCACGCAGCGCGCGGAGGCCTGCCGCCCGACTTTCCCGGAGCTGTCGCAGACATGAAAACTCACGTTCTTCCCGGCTGGTTACGCGAACTGCTGATGCGCAGCGTCGCCCATCGCCACTATTCGCTAGTGGTCACGGCGATCGCGTTTACCGCAACGATCACCTTCAGTTTCCCGTTCGTCGCCGTGCTCATCCCCGCGGTCCTGCTCTCTCCGCGGCGCTGGCGAACACTCGCCCTGCTCAGTGGAGTTGCCAGTGGCTGCGGCGCCGCCGTGCTGGTCGAGATCTTCCAGTACCTGGGCTCGGCCTTCGTCATTGCGCACTACCCACAACTGGTCCACAACGACGCTTGGCAGTTGGCCAGCGAATGGCTGCAACGCTGGGGCCTGCTCGCCATCCTGATCATCGCCGGATCGCCGATGCCGCAGACACCGGCATTGCTCGTCTGCGCGCTGGCCAATGTGTCGACGCTAGGGATCCTGGTCGCCGTGGGGATCGGCAAGACGGTCAAGTACCTGTTTCTCGCCTGGGCCACGGCCCGCTATCCGGCCCGCTTCATCCGCTACAACTGACGCGCAGCTGCGACCCTTCAGGCAACACCCGCACTATGCGCCTGCACATCGGCCCAGTAGCTTGACCGCACCATCGGCCCACACGCCGCACCGGTAAACCCCAGCGCGATGGCCTGCTGCTCGTAGTTGCGGAACACGTCGGGATGGACGTAACGGGCAACCGGCAGGTGGTGGGGCGAAGGCGCAAGGTATTGACCAATGGTCAGCATTTCAACGCCGTTGGCACGCAGGTCGCGCAAGACCTCCAGGATTTCATCGTCGGTTTCGCCGAGTCCGACCATCAGGCCCGACTTCGTCGGCACCTGCGGATAGCGCGCCTTGAACGCTTGCATGAAGGCCAGTGAATGCGCGTAGTCAGCGCCCGGACGCGCCTGCCGGTAGAGCCGCGGCACCGTCTCGAGATTGTGGTTGAGAATGTCCGGCAGAGACTGCCCCAGCACCTCGACCGCGATATCCATGCGACCCCGAAAATCGGGCACCAGCGTTTCGATTGTCGTCGCCGGCGATCTCGCACGTACGGCCCTGATGACGTCGACGAAGTGCTGCGCACCGCCGTCGCGCAGGTCGTCGCGGTCCACGCTCGTGATCACCACGTAGCGCAGCTTGAGGCGGGCGACGCTGTCGGCAAGGTGGACAGGCTCGTCGACATCGGGCGGTAGCGGCTTGCCATGGCCGACGTCGCAGAACGGGCAGCGACGTGTGCAGATGTCGCCGAGGATCATGAAGGTCGCGGTGCCGCGGCCAAAACACTCACCGATATTGGGGCAAGCGGCCTCCTCGCACACGGTGTGCAGCTTCTGCTCGCGCAGCAGCTTCCTGATTTCACCGAAACGACCGGCCTCGTTGCCGGCCTTGACGCGAATCCAATCGGGCTTGCGCTGTGCCGCCTGTGGGACGATCTTGATCGGAATCCGCGCCGTTTTCAGCTCGCCCTTTTCCTTGACGCCAGCGACCCGAGGTGCTGGCCTTGCGGTTGAGTTCCCCGAGTGCTCTTCACTCTGACTGCCCATTACTTGCGCTCCAATTGTTCTGCGAGATGCCTGGCCAGCGCCGTCGCGGCGGCCGATGCCGTCAGCGGAATGGCGAGATCGCGGGTCTGCGTCACGCGCAAGCCCGGATAGCCACACGGATTGATCAGCGCAAACGGCGACAGATCCATGTCGACGTTGAGACTGACGCCGTGATAACAACAGTTCCTGCGCACCCGCAAGCCAAGTGCCGCAACCTTGGCCGCGCCGACATAGACCCCCGGCGCGCCGCCATGTCGCTCGGCGCCGACACCATGCTCCGCCAGCAGATCGATCACCGCCTGCTCGATGGCCGCTACGAGTTCCCGCACCTTCAGCCTTCTCCTCGCCAAATCCAGCAAGAGGTAGATCACCACCTGACCCGGACCGTGGTAGGTAATCTGACCGCCGCGATCGCTGTTCACCAGCGGGATACCGAGATCCGTCAGCAAGTGCTCCGGCTTGCCGGCCTGGCCGAGGGTAAACACCGGCAAATGCTCGCAGCACCACAGTTCGTCAGCGGTCTCACCCGTTCGCGCGGCGGTGAAATCGACCATGGCCTGCCAGGTCTGCCGGTAGTCGGTACGTCCGAGATGGCGAACCCGCAGCGCGCCATGACCAGGGCCGAGCAGCCACTGCTCGCCAAACGGACTCTCCCCGCCAGCCGCCAGGCCAGACTGTCCGGCGTGCGGTAAACCGCTCACAGAACTATCTTGACTAGCGGATGGCTGGTCAGTTCCCGGTAGAGCGCGTCGAGTTGTCCCCTGCTCGTGGCGGTGATGGTGCACGTCAGGCTGACGTACTTGCCTCCCGATGATGATCGCATTTCCATGGTCGCCCCGTCGAAACCGGGCGCATGTCGCACGACGACGGCAAGTACCGCCTGCACCAACCGATCGTCGGCCAGGCCCATGATCTTGAGCGGGAATGTGCAGGGAAACTCCAACAGGCTTGCGCCCTCTTCAGCCATCGGACGCCGATCAGTTGAACCACAGCCGAACGCTATCGACCATCCGGCCGATGATACCCGCGCTCGGCACAGCGTCGAGCGCCAGCACCGGGTAGTCGGCGAACGGCTTACCGTCGAGGCTGACCTTCAAGGTCCCGAGCACCTGCCCCTGCGCCACCGGCGCGATCAGCGGCTGCTGGGAGACGAGTTCAGTTCTGATTTTCGGTCCGAAGCCCTTGGGCACGGCAATTACCAGATCGTTGACGAAACCGAGCTTGACCGAGCTTGCGGTTCCCTTCCAGACCTTCAGGGTGGAAACCGCCTCGTTCTTCGCATAGACCTGCACCGCGTCGTAGAACTGGAAGCCGTAGTTGAGAAGCTTGAGTGATTCCTGGGCACGCACACTATCCGATGGCGCACCGAGGACCACAGACAACAGGCGACGCGGGCCTCGTTTTGCCGAAGACACGAGGCAATAGCCGGCAGCCTCGGTGTGCCCGGTCTTCAGACCATCGACCGTCGGGTCTATCCACAAGAGCCGGTTACGATTCGGCTGCGTGATATTGTTGTAGCGAAACTCCTTGAGCGAGTAGTACTTGGCGTACTCGTCCGGAAAGTCGCGAATCAGCGCGCCGGCGAGGGTCGCCAGGTCGCGCGCCGTGGTGTAGTGCTGCGGGTCGGGCAAACCGCTCGAATTTCGGAAACTCGACCCCTTCATGCCCAGTCGCTGGGCCTCGCGATTCATCATCTGCGCGAAATTTTCCTCGTCGCCGGCGATTGCTTCGGCCAGCGCGACACACGCGTCGTTCCCCGACTGGACGATCATTCCCTTGAGGAGATCCTCGACCTTCACCTGCGTGCCGACCTGGATGAACATACGCGAACCGCCCGTCTTCCAGGCCTTCTGCGACACCGGCACGGGCTGCTCGAGCTTGAGCGTGCCCTGCTTGAGCGCGGCGAAACTCAGATAGGCCGTCATCAGCTTGGTCAGGGAGGCCGGATCGAGGCGCTGGTCGGGCGCCTGCGCAGCCAGTTCCTGCCCGGAAGCGGCCTCGATCAGCAGCCACGACTTGGCGGCCAGTGCTGGCGGCGTCGGGAGCTGTTGGGCAGAGGCGACGACGGAAAGGCTGAGGAGAAGGAGAAAAAGCAGGGAGCGAAACTTTTGCATGACTGGATTCTGAACAAAGGGCGGATTATAGCAAGCACCGTCCACGGCGCCTGTACGCGTTTTGTGACAACGGCGATCACGAGATTCCTCCCTTGCGTGACTTACTGCATACCCCGCCGGGCGCACCAGCACTTACGATTAACGCTGTTTATGACCTACGCGCCCACCTCGCGCTGGACTCAGCAGGATTCCCGATGTTGCCCCCGTTTCGACCCCTCTCCAGTTGCCTTGACCTCCAGGGTGCGTTTGCCCAGTTGTCGAGGGAAGGATTCGCCAGTTGCAGCCTGGACGAGACCTTGCGCCAACTCACCGCGACTACGGCACGGATGCTCAACATCGAACGTGTCGGCCTGTGGGGCCTGAGCGCCCGGCGCACCACGCTCGAATGCATCGACCTCTACGAGCTTTCCGGCGACCGGCATAGCCGCGGCATGACCCTGCGCGCGGCACGTTATCCTGAGTACTTCCGGGCACTGACGCGCGGTGAGCCAATCGTCGCTGACGATGCGATGAAACATCCCTCCACGCAGGAGTTCACGGACGACTACCTGTTGATGAACGGGATCAGCGCCGTGATCAACTCGCCAATCCACGTCAATGGCGAACTCCAAGGCGTGCTGTGCATCGAGCGCGTCGGTCCGCACTCGGCCTGGACGTCTGTGCAGCGACTGTTCGCGCATGCAATCGCCAGCCTCGTTAGCCTGGCGCTGCTGCAATCGCAGCTGGTGCTGATGGAAGAGGAATTGCGCGATGCCAATCACCTGCGACGGGCCTTGTTCACCGGTGCGCGTGATGCGATCCTGATCTCGGACGCCAGTACTGGGCATGTACTCGACGCCAACCCGCAGGCGGAAAAGTTGTTCGGGCGCCAGCTTCAGCAGCTTCTCGGCGTTCTGCAAAGCGAGCTCCATTCAACCGGCGACACGCTCGACGTGCGCGAACTGTGCAAGCTGCTCGTCAACACGGGGCGCACCGAAGCCTTCCTCGGCGAGGTCATCAATGGCGACGGCAAGCTGATTCCGGTCGAGGTCACCGGCCAGGTCGTCGAACTGGCACAAGGCCGGCGGATCGTTCAGGGCATCTTTCGCCCGCTCGACCCCGCTGCAGCCGACGCGTGATCAGCGCGTCACGAAGGTGGGCTTGTAACCGAGCGCCAGGCGAATCCTCTCGGCAATCTTTTCGGCGTCGACGCGGCTCGTGTAGGGCCCCAGGTGGACGCGATGCATACCGCCGCCGGCATTGATCTGCACGCCCTCGTTGAGCCAGTCGAGCTCACGCATCAAATGAGAACGCAGGCTTTCTGCATTCTCGGCGCTGGCAAAAGCTCCCAGTTGCAGAAACACGCCACGCAGGTTGGCCGCGGACGACGTTGCCGGTGCTGCTGCCGCGGCAGCCGGTGGCACCGTGTCCTTTGCCAATGATGGCGCAGCACCCCTGTCGAGCCCCAACTGCGCCGCCAGCAGACCGATCTCGTCGCGCTCCGCAGCCGCGCCAGGCGCTCTCGCAGGCCGCGGAGCGGGCATCACCTGTGCATAGGTCATCGTCGTCGCCCCGTCCGGGACGATCGATTCGAGTTGCACCAGCGTGCTGCCGTTGTCCACGTAGCCCAGCCGATAAGCGGCTGCATAAGAAAGATCGATGACGCGATCGGCGTGGAAGGGACCGCGATCGGTCACGCGCACGACGACCGACCTGCCGTTGCTGACGTTGGTCACCCGCGCATAGGAGGGAATCGCCAGCGTCGGGTGGGCAGCGGTCATCGAGAACATGTCGTAGGGCTCGCCGATCGACGTCTTCTGCCCATGGAACTTCTTGCCGTACCAACTCGCCACACCGCGCTCCTGATGCGGTCTCAGGCTGGTCTGGGGCTCATAGGCCTTGCCAAGGACGACGTACGGCCGGTTGGCGAAGCGATGCAGCGGTTCGAGTCGGGGCTGTGCATCGGGAATGTCGTCAAGGTTATCCGGAATCTCGTCGCCCGGACCGTCGTCCTTGTAGTAGGCACCACCGCGCCTCTGCGTCACCGCCGGTTTCCTGACCGCCTTGCCGGGCGCTGACCGCGCCTCGGCCGTCCGTGCCGCTGGTTCGGGCGACTTCGCCGGCTGGCCTCCGCAGGCTACCAGGAAGAGGGCCGACAGCCATGCCGTCCAGCGCGGCCCGCATCGCCCAAGACCGGTCTGCCGCTGCCTCATTGCCTCACCAGCATGCGATGCGTCTGGATGCTCATCAGAATTCCGATGCCGATCGACAGGGTCACCAATGCTGTGCCGCCGTAGCTCATGAACGGCAAGGGAACGCCGACCACGGGCAGAATGCCGCTGACCATGCCCATGTTGACGAAAGCATAGGTAAACAGGCTCAGCGTGATCGATCCGGCCATCACCCGTGCGAAAAGCGTCGAAGCATTGGCAGTGATCATCAGCCCACGACCGATGAGTAGCAGATAGAGCAGCACGAGAACGGAATTGCCGAGCAGACCGCGCTCCTCGGAAAAAACGGCGAAAATGAAATCCGTGTGGCGCTCCGGAATGAACTCGAGGTGTGTCTGTGTGCCAGCCAGCCAGCCTTTGCCGAAGCTGCCGCCCGAACCGATGGCAATCGTTGACTGGATGATGTGATAGCCGGACCCCAGCGGATCGCTGGTCGGGTCGATCAGGGTCAGGATTCGCTTGCGCTGGTAGTCATGCAGCATGGTCCATACGAAAGGTGCTGCGCCGGCACCGGTAGCGGCAAGGCCGATGATCACCTGCCACGGTAGACCGGCAAAGAAGAGGACGTAAAAGCCCGCCGCACCAACGAGAATGGCGGTACCGAGGTCAGGCTGTTTGGCGATCAGTGCAAAGGGCACGAGCAGCAACAGGCCGGCGACGAGGTAATGGCGGAGTTTCAGCACCGCCTCATGCTTGTGGAAGTACCAGGCGAGCATCAACGGCACACCTAGCTTCAGGAGTTCGGACGGCTGAATGCGTATGAAACCGAGCGACAACCAGCGCCTGGCACCATTGACCTTGACGCCGAAAAGAAAAACGAGAACCAGCAGAACCACGCCAACAACATAGAGCGGCACCGCGAAACGCATCAGCTTCTGCGGCGGAAACTGCGCCACCGCCCACATCGCGCAAAGCCCGACCGCCATGTTCAACGCCTGCGCCAGCGCCCGGTTGTTGGCGTCGTAGGTCGCGCTATAAACGGTCGATAACCCGACGGTCATGAGTGCGAGCATGATCAGCAATAGCGGCCCATCGAGGTGCTCGACGAGGCGTAGCCGCAGCCGCTGCAAGAACTGCTGGAACATCGGTCAGTCATCCTCCACATCGTCTTCGGCGGCTGCCCCCTTGGGGAGTTTGCCGAGCAGATAGTAGTCGAAAACCATGCGCGCGATCGGCGCCGCCGACTGGGCACCGAAACCACCGTTCTCCACCAGAACGGCCAAGGCGATCTTCGGTTGATCTGCCGGCGCGAAGGCGATGAACAGGGCATGGTCACGCAGATCCTTCTTCACCCGCGATGCCTTGTAGTCGGCCCCTTTCAGGCTGAACACCTGCGCCGTACCGGTCTTGCCGGCCGACACATAAGCGGCGCCAGCGAAGGCACGCGCGCCGGTTCCCTGCGTGTTGACTCCGATCATCGCCTTCTTGATGACTTCGACATGCTGGCGTTTCCAGGGCAGGATGCGCAGGGGTTCCGGCTCGATCATCGTTTTCTCGCCGGTGCGACTATCGGTAATGTACTTCACGAGGTGCGGCCGGAACATGATCCCGTTATTGGCGACGACCGCGGTCGCCTGCGCCAGCTGGATCGGCGTGTAGGCGTTATAGCCCTGGCCGATGCCGATCGAGATCGTTTCGCCGGCAAACCACTTCTGTTGCTCAGGCCGCTTGAAACGACGTTTCTTCCACTCCGGCGAAGGCAGTACCCCTTCCGACTCCCCTTCGATGTCCACTCCCGTCCGTTGACCGAAGCCCAAGTGGCGCATGAAACGCGCGATGCTGTCGATGCCCATGTCGTTGGCAAGCATGTAGTAATAGGTATCGCAGGAATGAACGATCGACTTGTACATGTCCACCGAACCGTGACCGCCCTTCTTGTCATCGCGGAACTGGTGCCCGCCGAAATTGAAGAAACCAGGGTCGGAGATGGCCTGTCCGGGCGTCCGCTTGCCGGTTTCGAGCGCTGCCAGGGCCATGAACGGCTTGAACGTCGAACCCGGCGGATAAGCACCGTTGAGCGCCCGGTTGAGCAAGGGCTTGTCGGGTGAATTGTTGAGCAAGTCCCAGTCATCGGTGCGAATGCCGTCGATGAAGAGATTCGGATCGAAAGTCGGGGTTGACACCAGCGCCAGGATGCCTCCGGTCGACGGCTCGATCGCCACGAGGGCGCCGCGACGCTCGCCGAAAGCCTTTTCGGCCATCTCCTGCAATTTGGTATCGAGCGTCAGCGTCAGGTTGTTGCCCTGTACGGGCGCCGTCCGCGACAGGTTGCGAATCGCCCGACCGCCGGCGTCGATCTCGACCTGCTCATAGCCCGTCTCACCGTGCAACTGGAATTCGTACTTCTGCTCGATGCCGGTCTTGCCGATATGGTCGGTGCCTTTGTAGTTGGCGGCCTGGTCGCTCTCCTCGATTATCTCCATGTCGCGCTTGTTGATGCGGCTGATGTAGCCGATGGCGTGCGAGGCGATCGGGCCGAGCGGATACTGGCGGAACAGGCGCGCCTTGACCTCGACACCCGGGAAAAGATAGCGATTGGCAGCAAAGCGTGCGACCTCCTCTTCGGTCAGGCGCGAACGAATCGGCAGGCTTTCGAAGGTCTTGCTTTCCTCGAGCAGTCGACGGAAGCGCTTGCGGTCTTTCGGCAGGACCTCGATCACCCGGCTCAGACCGTCGATCGTGGCATCGAGGTCGTCGACCTTCGATGGCGTGATCTCGAGCGTGAAAGCCGAATAATTGCGCGCCAGGACCACCCCCTTGCTATCGACGATGACACCCCGATTGGGAACGATCGGCACCAGAGAGATCCGGTTGTCCTCGGCGCGCGTCGTGTAGTAGGCGTGCTGAACGATCTGCAGGTGGAAGAACCTGGCGACCAGCAGGGCGAAGGCGACGAGCACGGCGACACCGGCGAAAGCCACCCGAAAGCGGAAGCGATCAAGCTCGCGATCCGGGGCAGTCAGTGGTGATTGACGAGCACGCAACCCCGGCTCCTCAACGACGGCACGGAGTCGGTGACGAGCCCCTCGTGGCCGCGGTCCAGTGCGGACGCCCGCGGACGTCCGCCAAAGGCTCGACCACGGGTTCAGAGCGGCCGGTTGGCATCGCGATCGACGGGTTGGTGCTGCGGCAGCAGCAGGACGAAGGTCAGCAATGGCCAGAGCAGCGCCGCCAGACATGGCCCAACGAAATACGCAAGTCCCGGAAAGTCGGCACCAACGATGGTGCGCACACCCAACTGGACCAGTTGCACCAACAGCAGCAGCGGAAACACCTGCAGGGCCTGCTGCCCGAGGGGAAACCACAGGATGCGTCGGGACAGCGACGATGCTCCGTAAGCCACCAGCACGTAGGCTAGCGCGTGCTGGCCCAGCAGGCTGGCATCAGCAACGTCCATCGCCAGACCGAACAGGAAAGCCAGCCCCATGCCAACCCGACGCGGCTCCCGCACGCACCAGAAGACCAGCGCCAGCGCCACCCAGTCGGGTACGCCGGGCCAGTTGGCGGTCGGCAGGAAATTGAACAGCAGGGCGATCAGCAATGTGCTGGCGATGAACCACGGCCGGACCGGCAGCAGGATGCGCGATGATGAGTAACTGGTTTGCATCGCCTCTAGTCCTTTTTCAATCGCTTCTTCTTCCCCGGCCCGGCCTTTGCTCCCGGCTTGACCTCGCGGCGCGCCGCCTCGCTCGCCAGTTGTTCGGGCAAGGAAATCGCCGGCCGCGGGTCGAGGACCATGACTTCACTGAAGTTCTCGACCCCGGCGAGCGGCATGCAGAAGATCCTGGCAAAGGAGTATGAGGTGTCACGTTCGATGTGCACCACCCGGGCCACCGGAAACCCGGGCAGGAAGACGCCGTCCAGGCCCGAGGTGACCAGCACGTCACCATTCTGGACGTCGGCGTTGGCGGGCAGGAAGCGCAGTTCGAGCTGGCCGTTGCCAAGACCGAAAACGACCGAGCGCAGCCCGGTGCGCACAATCTGCACGGGAACCGCCTGTTCCTTGTCGGTGATCAGGGTCACTTCGGCGACGAAAGGGTATACCCGGGTGACCTGACCGACGATGCCTGCATCATCAATGACGGGCTGCCCCGCGACCACCTTGTCCTGCTGCCCCTTGTCGACGACAATGCGCCGCGAATACGGATCGCGCGCCGCGTAGAGAATCTGTGCGACCTGGCCGCTGGCCTGCTGGCGCTGCTTGACGCCAAGCAACTTGCGTAGACGCTCGTTTTCGACTTCGAGTTGCTGAGTCCGCAACAGGATAGCGACGTTGTCGAGACGACTCCTCTTCAACTGCGCATTTTCGTCCTGCAAGCGCGTCAGACTGGCGAAATAACCGCCAGCGTTGTCAAGTACTTGCGCCGGCAGATGCGCAAACTGCTGCACCGGATGGGTAAACATCGATAACGCCTGGCGCAGCACCTCGAGAGTCTGGAGGCGCACATCGACGACAAGCAGAGCAGCCGACAGCGCTACGTAGAACGACAGCAGCGCCACGGGTGCCGGCCCACGCTTGAAGAACGGTGGCGGCTGGTGATCCATCAGTCAGGCATCGAAACGGGCGACGCGCGGCGTTTGCGCCGCTTGTCGTCAATCGGAAGCGAAAATACTGCCGAGATTGTCCATCTTTTCGAGAGCAAGACCGCAGCCTCGGGCAACGCAGGTCAATGGCTCCTCGGCAACGATCACCGGCAAGCCGGTCTCCTCCATCAGCAGGCGATCGATATCCCGCAGCAATGCACCACCGCCGGTGAGGACCATCCCCTTGTCGGCGATGTCGGCACCCAGTTCGGGCGGCGTCTTCTCGAGCGCCGACTTCACCGCCGAAACGACGCTGTTCAGCGGCTCGGTGAGGGCTTCGAGGATTTCGTTCGACGAAATGGTGAACTTGCGCGGAATACCTTCGGCCTTGTTGATCCCCGAGACTTCCATCTCGCGCACTTCGGCGCCGGGAAAAGCCGAACCAATTCGCTTCTTGATGTTTTCCGCGGTGTTTTCGCCGATCAGCATGCCGTAGTTGCGGCTGATGTAGTTCATGATCGCCTCGTCGAGCTTGTCACCACCGACGCGCACCGAACCGGCATAGACCATGCCACCGAGCGAGATGACACCAACTTCGGTCGTCCCGCCACCGATGTCGACAACCATCGAGCCGGTCGGCTCGGCGACCGGCAAGCCTGCGCCAATCGCTGCCGCCATCGGCTCTTCGATGAGAAACACCTGGCTCGCGCCAGCGCCGATTGCCGACTCGCGAATGGCTCGCCGCTCCACCTGCGTGGAACCCGAGGGCACACAGATGATGATCCGCGGTGACGGAGAAAGGAGCTTCGAGTCGTGAACTTTCTTGATGAACTGCTTGAGCATCTGCTCGGTGACCGTGAAGTCGGCAATCACACCATCCTTCATCGGCCGAATGACGGTGATCGCGCCGGGCGCCTTGCCGAGCATCTCCTTGGCCGCCTTGCCGACGGCCTGAATCGTCTTCTTCGAACTCGGACCGCCTTCCGTACGGATGGCGACCACCGACGGCTCGTCGAGAACGATCCCCTTGGAGCGCACATAGATCAGCGTGTTGGCGGTGCCGAGGTCGATCGCGAGATCGTTGGAGAAATAACTGCGCAGGAAACTGAACATGCTTGCCAATTCCGTGTTGGCCCCAAACGCGGGCTGCGGTGGGAAAAACTTTTATGATACCTTATATGGCTCCCTCGTTTAACACCTTAGTGATTCAGTAACCATGTCACTCACCCTAGAACAGGTCCGGCGCGTCGCCCATCTGGCCCGCATCGAAATCAGCGAAGTCGAGGCAGACAGCACACTCGGCCACCTGAACGAGATCTTTGCCCTGATCGAAACGATGCAGGCGGTCGATACCAGCGGCGTCGAACCGATGGCACATGCCCAGGACGTCGCGCAGCGCCTGCGTGCGGACCGCGTCACCGAAAGCGACGAAGTCGCCCAGCGTACCGCCTTCCAGGCCATCGCACCGGAAACCGAAGCGGGCCTCTACCTCGTGCCGAAGGTCATCGAATGATTGAACGTAGTCTCGCGGATCTCGCGCGCGCCCTGGCGACGAAAGAAATCTCCAGTGTCGAATTGACTCGGCTGTATCTCGACCGCATCTCCCGCCACAACCCGCAGCTCAACGCCTTCATCACCGTCGACCCGGCCATTAGCCTGGCACAGGCACGCGCTGCCGACGAGCGACTGGCACGCGGCGAAGGCGGTCCACTGACCGGAATCCCGCTCGCGCACAAGGACATCTTCTGTGCCCAGGGCTGGCTCACGACCTGCGGATCAAGGATGCTGAGCAACTTCGTCAGCCCCTATGATGCGGCGGTGATCGCTCGCTTCAAGGCAGCTGGCGCGGTGCTCCTCGGCAAGACGAACATGGACGAATTCGCCATGGGATCGTCGAACGAAACGTCCTTCTACGGACCGGTCAGGAACCCGTGGGAGCTGAACTGCGTTCCCGGCGGATCTTCCGGCGGCTCCGCGGCTGCGGTCGCGGCGCGTCTGGCTCCGGCGGCCACCGGTACCGATACCGGCGGATCGATCCGCCAACCGGCAGCGCTGTGCAACCTGACCGGGATGAAACCTACCTATGGCGTGGTTTCACGCTACGGCATGATCGCTTTCGCGTCTTCGCTCGATCAGGCAGGTCCGCTGGCTCGTTCGGCCGCCGACTGCGCTGTTCTGCTCAACGCCATGGCCGGCTTTGACGAGCGCGATTCGACGAGCCTCGAGCGTCCGACGGAAGACTACGGCCGCGACATCAACACCGCCACCGCGGACAAGCCGCTGGCCGGACTCAGGATCGGCCTGCCGGCGGAGTTCTTTGGTGATGGCGGTAGCCCGGAGGTCATGCAGCTGGTTGACGCGGCAATCGCCGACTACCGCAGGCTGGGCGCCGAAACGGTCGCTGTCAGCCTGCCGAGCATGAGCCTTTCGGTAGCCGCCTACTATGTCATCGCCCCGGCCGAAGCAAGTTCGAACCTGGCACGCTTTGATGGCGTGCGTTACGGCCACCGGGCGCCGCAGTACCGGGATCTCGATGACATGTACAGCAAGAGCCGTGCCCAGGGCTTCGGTGCCGAGGTCAAGCGTCGCCTACTGATCGGCACCTATGTGCTGTCGCACGGCTACTACGATGCCTATTATCTGCAGGCGCAACGCATTCGCCGCTTGATTGCCAGCGACTTCGCCGCAGCCTTCCGGCAATGCGACGTGATCATCGGGCCAACCAGTCCGAGTACCGCGTTCAGGCTCGGGGAAAAGGCGGCCGATCCCGTGCAGATGTACCTTTCGGACATCTACACGATCGCCGTCAACCTCGCCGGGCTGCCCGGCATTTCGATCCCCTGCGGCTTTGCCGGCGGCCTCCCCGTCGGCCTGCAACTGATCGGCAACTATTTCGACGAAGCCAGGCTGCTTGGCACCGCGCACCGTTACCAGCAGGCGACCACCTGGCATCTGCAGCACCCAGACCAGTTCGATGACTGATCTCGAGTGTCGCCAGACGACGTCTCGCCGCCTTGCGGACCGGTCGTCCGCGCGACCCAGGCACCCCGCGCCGGCGGTCGCTGTCCTTGAAGAGTGAGTAAGCAGTGATGAAACAATGGGAAGTGGTCATCGGCATCGAGACGCACGCGCAGTTGGCGACGCGATCGAAGATTTTCTCGGGCAGTTCCACCGCCTTCGGCGCCGCGCCCAACGTCCAGGCAAACGCCGTCGACATTGCGCTGCCCGGAGTCCTGCCGGTACTCAACAAGGCGGCGGTCGAATGTGCGATCCGCTTCGGCCTCGCCGTCGCTGCCGAGATTTCGTCCCGATCGGTATTTGCGCGCAAGAACTACTTCTACCCGGATCTGCCAAAAGGTTACCAGATCAGCCAGTATGAGTTGCCGGTGGTTGTCGGCGGCGCGCTGACGATTCAGGTGGGAGAAGCCGAGAGGGTCATCCACCTGACCCGCGCGCATCTCGAGGAAGACGCCGGCAAATCGCTTCACGAAGAACTTGGCGCACAGTTTTCCGGCAGGTCGGGAATCGACCTCAACCGCGCGGGGACTCCCCTGCTGGAGATCGTCACCGAACCCGACATGCGCTCGTCTGCGGAAGCCGTCGCCTATGCGCGGGCCTTGCATGCTCTGGTGCGCTGGATCGGCATCTGCGACGGCAACATGCAGGAGGGCTCGTTCCGCTGCGACGCCAACGTTTCGGTACGGCCGGTCGGTCAGGTGGCGTATGGCACTCGACGCGAAATCAAGAACCTCAACTCGTTCCGCTTTCTCCAACAGGCGATCGACTACGAAGTGCAATGGCAGATCGCAACACTGGAAGATGGCGGCACGATCGAGCAGGCGACGGTGCTGTTCGACCCGAGCACGGGCGAGACGCGCAGCATGCGCTCCAAGGAGGACGCGCACGACTACCGCTACTTCCCCGACCCCGACCTGCTGCCGCTGGTCATCGAACCTGAGTGGATCGACCGGATCCGTGCGCAAATGCCCGAGTTGCCGGCCGCCAAGCGTGACCACCTGGTCGCCGAATACGGACTCTCTCCTTATGACGCCCGCGTTCTGACGACATCGATCGAGTTCGCCAACTACTACGAAGCCACCGTTGCCGCGGCGGGCAAGGCGAACGCCAAGATCTGCGCCAACTGGGTGATGGTCGACCTGGCTGCTCGCCTGCACCGGGACGATAGCGAGATCGGCAAGTCGCCGGTCTCGGCCGCACAACTCGGCGGCTTGATCGCCCGTATTGGCGATGGCACGCTCTCCAACAATCTTGCCAAGAAGGTTTTCGATGCCCTCTGGAACGGCGAAGGCGATTCGGCTGACGAAATCATTGCCAGAGAGGGACTGCAGCAGATTACCGACACCGGCGCCCTGGAACGACTGATCGACGAGATCATCACGGCCAACGCCACCATGGTCGCCGAATGCCGAGCAGGCAAGGAGAAGGCGTTCAACGCACTGGTCGGTCAGGCCATGAAGGCGACCCGGGGCAAGGCCAACCCGCAGCGAATCAACGAACTTCTCCGCAGGAAGATCGGCTGATTCCCCGCCGACAGGGCGCCGAGGCCCGCGCACGAGGCAAGCCCGCGCCGCGCTTTGCCGACGTCCAGGGCCTCAGGGCCGCGCCGACGGTCGCTTGGACAGATCGCGAAAGCGGCGCAGATCCTCGTCGTACTTCGCGCGCATCGTCTCCTGGTCACGCTTTTTCGACTCGATCACCGACTCCTGCGCACCGATCTCGTAGTCCGCATCGCGCAGACCCTTGGCCACCTCGGCTGGCAACTGGCGATTGCGATAGAACTCCGCCTCGTCCTCGAACTTCTTGCGCTGCTTGCGTATCTCCGCGATCCGCTCTTCGGCTGCCTTGATCGCCATCGTGAGATCGCGCTCGGCCCGGCTGCGCATGATCTCGATATCCTTCTCGCTGGCGTAGGTGTTGAGCAGCGCCTGATCCATTCGCCTCTGCTCATTGAGCACGCGTTCCTGCTCCTTGCGCCGCTGCTCCTCAGCCGCGCGCTGGGCGCGTTGCTCGACGGTGAGCGGGGCGTCAACCAGGCGTGAGGTGCGGCCGGAGTCGCCGAGCTCGCGATAGGCACGCCCGTAACAAACGGACGGCAAAATGTCGCCGCACACCTGTTTCCCGGAATCGTCGTGGCAACAATAGATGCGCGGGCCAGCGAAGCTCGCACCCGGGCCGACCAACGCCACAAGCAGCCCGCCAAGGCTAGCGAGCGTGCGCAACAACACCATATTCCTGGCGATAGCGGACCACAGCAGCCGCGTTCTCTTGCAAATCGACGCTCTGCCGGAGAAAGGCCAGCAAGTCGTCGAGTGTGGCGACCGCGACCACCGGAATGCCGAAACTCTGCTCCACCTCCTGTACCGCGGATAGCTCGCCCTGGCCCCGCTCCATGCGATCAAGAGCGATCACTACGCCGCACGGCGTCGCTCCAGCCGCGCGAATCAGCTCGACCGACTCACGCACCGAAGTGCCGGCCGAGATCACGTCGTCAACGATCAGCACCTGCCCGGCCAGCGGCGCCCCCACCATGCTGCCCCCTTCGCCGTGATCTTTCGCCTCTTTACGATTGAAGGAGAAGGGAAAGTTGCGGCCTGCCCTGGCCAGGGCAACGGCGATCGCGGCAACCAACGGAATTCCCTTGTAAGCGGGCCCGAACAGGCCGTCGATGGCGATTCCGCTGCCGGCTATCGCCTTGGCGTAGAATTCAGCCAAGCGCCCGAGCGCCGCACCATTGTTGAACAGGCCGGCGTTGAAGAAATAGGGCGACAGGCGTCCGGCCTTGGTCCTGAACTCGCCAAAGCGAAGCACCTCCTGCGCAACCGCAAACTCGATGAATTGCTGACGAAAGTCCATAAAAATCCGCTTCCCGACGCAGGCTCGCCCAACGACAATCCCCTATGTTACGCATCATCACCCTCAACCTCAATGGTATTCGTTCGGCATGGCGCAAGGGCCTTTACTCGTGGTCGGTCGCCCAGAATGCCCACATCATCTGCTTGCAGGAACTCAAGGCCCAGCACGCCGATCTCGGCGATGAGATGCACAAGCCTGACGGCCTGCACACCTACTACCGCTACGCCGAGAACAAAGGCTACAGTGGCGTCGGCCTCTGGTGCCGGAAGAAACCGGACCGGGTGGTGGATGTGCTGGGAAGCCCCGAGTTCGACCGTGAAGGGCGTTACCTGCGCGCCGATTTCGGCGCCCTGTCGGTTGTCTGCCTCTACCAGCCGTCGGGCTCAAGTTCCGAGCAGCGACAGGAGGCCAAGTTCCGGTTCATGGCGCTCATCTACCCGCACCTGCTTGAGCTGGCGGCCAGCGGACGCGACGTCGTCGTCTGTGGTGACTGGAACATCGCCCATCAGGAAATCGACCTCAAAAACTGGCGAAGCAATCGCCGGAACTCGGGTTTTCTGCCTGAAGAACGCGCCTGGGTCAGCCGCCTGCTCAACGAAGGGGGCTGGTGCGATGTGTACCGCAGACTGCATCCGGAAAGCACCGAGGAATCCTACACCTGGTGGTCGAATCGAGGCCAGGCCTGGGCGAAGAACGTGGGCTGGCGGCTCGACTACCAGTTGGCGACTCCAGCCATTGCCGCCACGGCGAGACACGCAGCCGTCTACAAGGAACAGCGCTTCAGTGACCACGCACCACTGACCATCGACTACGAGTACGACCTGGAAACCGACCGCGGCGAGTGAACGTCACTTTGCGACAGGGGCCCTCGTTGTTTGCATTGATCTTGGCTCGGGATTTCTATAATCTGATCATCTCGTCGAAAGCTTCTCTGGTGCTGCACCATTGATCTTCTTGTCATCACCTTCCACTGTGAGGTCCATCATGTCCGAAGTTACCGAACTCTCCAACGCGAACAAGCAAAAACTCGTCTCCGACATGAAGGTCGTCGTCGCAGACGCGGAGGAAATCCTGCGCGCGACCGCCGGTGTTGCCGGCGAAAAAATGGGCGATCTGCGCGAACGCATTGGCGAGCGTTTGCGCGATGCCAAGCTCCGCCTGGCTGATGCCGAAGCCGCACTGGTCGATAGAACCAAAGCCGCGGCGCGCGCCACCGATGATTTCGTGCACGACAATCCGTGGCGCGCGGTCGGCGTTGCCGCCGCCGTCGGTCTGCTGCTTGGCGTCATCATCGGTCGCCGCTAAGCTGCCCGCTACTCGATGAGCGCAGCTTCCGGCAGCAGCAGCGGCCTGTTCGCCGCCGCCAGGAACAGCGCGGCAACGCTGCTGACTGCCGGACGGACTCGGCTTGAACTCCTCGGCAATGAAATCAAGGAGGAGAAGCTGCGGGCCGTCCACCTGCTGCTCGTTTCGCAGCTCCTCGCGTTCTGCCTGGCGCTCGGCACGATCCTGGGCGTCGCCTTGCTGGTCGTCTCGTTCTGGGAGCAACGGGCGGCCGTCCTCGGCGGTTTCTGCGTGCTCTTCTTCGCCGTTGCCGGCGTCGCTTACGTCGGCCTCCAACGTGCCGTACGCCGCCCTGACCGCATGTTCTCGGCGAGCATGGCCGAGTTCGGCGCCGACCTGAGCCAGCTGAAAGCGGCTGCCCGCAATGAATCAAGAACTGATTGATCTGGCCGTCGAGCGCGGCCGCTTGCTCGAGCGCATCAGCATGCAACGCCAACTCCTCGAACAGCAGCTGCAGCCGGTAGGCGACACCCTGCACAGCGTCGACCGCGCCCTCGCCGCCGTGCGCAAGGGACGCGACTATCTCGGACAGCACCCGGAAGTAGTCACCGCCGCGGTGGCCATACTGGTCGTGTTGAAGCCGAGCCGCCTCTGGCGATGGACAAAACGTGGTTTCCTGGCTTGGCGGACTTGGCGCATGCTGCGCCGGGAACTGTTCGCCCTCGGTCTGTCGCCACGCCCATAGCGGCCGCTCTGGCCGTCTGGCGAACAGCCGCGGCGAGGACGTACTGCCGCGACATCACTCCCAAACGTCGAGCGCCCGAAGTTGCCTGGTTGCGGCTTCGGCCCAGCCGCGGTTGGCAATAGGACTCGCCGGACTAGGGTGCAGCACTCGCCCCGTTCTGACCCTTGTTCCGGCCAGGGCAGCGACCGCTCGCGCTTCGGCGAAGCTGCCCACGCCAATCACCCATTCCGGCTGCAAAGCGGCGACGATGGCTCGCAGATGCGCGTCGCAGGCCGCATGCAGCGGCGCCGCCTCGGCTGCCGGCAGCTTGTCCGGGGTCACATTGCGGGCGTGGTTGAAAAAAGCCAGGGGGCAGTAGTTGGCAACGAAATGCTCGACAAAAAAGGCATCGGCGCTGCCGAAACGCTCCTGAAAGAGTCCCCACAAGCGACGCCCGCTGACCTCCGAACGCAAGCAGGCGAAGCCTTCGATCGGCCGCGCGGGATTCTCGACTGCGGGTTGCCGCACCGCACACTCGATCCCCAGCCAGTCACGCACCGCGGCGATCTCACCGAACGGCACGCCGCACTGAACCATTCCGAAGGGGCCGGGATTCATACCGAGAAACAACACTCTCCTGCGGCTTGCCGCGTAACGGCGCAAGTAGGCCTCATGCGCCGCCCAGGCGTAGGTCAGGGGGTTGTACACGTGGCTCACCGGCGGCGAGAAGCGCAGCGTCGCGAGTCTTCCCGAGAGCAACCGCGCGGCGGCAATAAGTTCCGTAACGACCGGAGGGTCAGTCAATTTCAGCATTGGCCGGCCCAACCTCAGCAAGTGCAAGCAAATGCCTGCGCATCCACCAGACCATCAGAACTCCGGGAAGGGCCACCACTACCGAGAACAAATAGAAGGCCTGCCAGCCAATTGTTTCGGTCAGCACGCCAGCTACCGGGCTGACGTAGATACGCCCCACAGCAGCCAACGCCGAAAGGAGCGCGTAGTGCGTCGCGGTAAACCGATGATTGCACAATGCCATTAGCAAAGCAACGAACGCCACGGTGCCCATGCCGCCGCTAATATTTTCCGCCGCCACCACCGCCAGTAGCAGGAAGTCTAGCGAGGCGGCGTGGTCCAGAGAAACGATAACCCAGTCGAATGGCGGTGTCTCAACGCTCCCCCAAGCACCTTTGCCGAGTATGGCTATGAAATAGAAGCCAAAATTCGACAACAACTGGAGAACGCCGAACACGAGCAGGGCTCGATACAGGCGGAGGCGTATCATTAGCACACCGCCGAGGAGTGCACCAAAAATCGTCAGCCAGATCCCAATGATCTTGTTGGCGATACCCACCTCAGCTTGCGTAAACGCTAACCCCTTGATGAGAAAAGCCGTGGTTAGACTGCCGGCAAACGCATCGCCAAGCTTGTAAAGAATGATGAGCAAGAGAAAAAGCGTCGCACCAGGCTGGGAAAAATAACTCGCCAGTGATGCATTGAGAGTTTCAAAACGAACCAACCGAGCAAACCACCAAGCGAGCGGCAGCGCCGCGGCGATCTCGCTCATAACGAAGAATAGCTGAACCCAGTGGTTGCCACTATCCGGTTCAAGACCGAAGACAATGAGTAGGTTGCGCGCCATATAGTAGCCAGCAAAGGCGCCTGCCAGCATAGCAAGAAAGCCGGAGATTTCAGCCCAACCGCTGGATGTCAGTGCCTTTGATGTGCCTCTGACCCGTGGCAAGAAGACAAGTGAAGCAGCAGCTGCGCCGACCATGACGCCGCCCATCACGGCATACACCCGGGCCCAAGATTGCCACTGATCAGCCCAGATTAGCGCTATACCGCCGGAAAGAATCATCGCCAGGCGATAACCAAACACGTGCATGGATGCACCCGGCCCATGCTCGGCCTTGTCGAGCAGAAGATCAGCCCGATAGGCATCGACCACGACGTCCTGCGAGGCGGAAAGGAAAGCCAGTAGCACAGCCCATTGGCCAAAAAGGACAGGCTGTGCGCTCGGCGACAAGGTGGACATAAAGCACAGCGTAGCTGCCAACGACAACTGCGATAGCA
This sequence comes from Accumulibacter sp., assembly GCA_017302455.1. Lineage (GTDB taxonomy): Bacteria > Pseudomonadota > Gammaproteobacteria > Burkholderiales > Rhodocyclaceae > Accumulibacter > Accumulibacter phosphatis. Next base: position 36,638 of record JAFLDO010000002.1, on the reverse strand, counting down.
CCAACCACCCGCGCCGGCGTCCCAGCCACGGCGGCTCGAAGCGATCCATCAGAGGCGCCCAAAGAAACTTGAAGGTGTACGGAATGCCTACCAGTCCGAAAAACCCGATGGTGGCAATGTTAACTCCGTCTATCGTCAGCCAAGCCTGAAGAGCCTGTCCAGTCAGCGCCAGTGGCAAGCCGGAAGCAAAACCCATGAGCAGTACCGCCGCGAGGCGGTGCACCCTACCCAGCGATAACACCGAATTAACCCCGACCCAGACGGTAAAACGCCAAGCTGCCATTCAAATTGGGGTCATCCGACACTTCCTGCCCGGCCTCGTCGAAAGCCAGGCGCTCGCGGATCTCGATCGCGAGGCGGGCACACAGGTTCTCGAAATCGACGATCGTGAAGAAGCGTACGTTCGGCGTATCGAACCAGTCGTAAGGCAGATCCTCCGAGACCGGCATGTGCCCGTTGGCAATCGCCGCGCGATTGGCACGGTAGGCGAAGTTCGGGAAGCTGACCACGGCCTCTTCCGCAACACGCAGCATCTCGGTGAGGATGCGCTCCGTGGCGTGCATGGTCTGCAGCGCCTGCGAGATGATCACATGGTTGAACGACTGATCCTCGAACCCGGAAAGGCCACACTCGATGTCCATCTGGATCACGTCGATACCGTTGCGGATACAACCGAGAATGCTTTCGTGATCGATTTCGACGCCGTAGCCCGAGACGTCCCGCGTCTCGTTCAGGTAGCGCAGGAGGCGACCGTCACCGCAACCAAGATCGAGAACACGCTCGCCGGGTGGAATCCAGCCGGCGATCACGGCGAAATCAAAACGCTCTCGCTGCTCGGCCCTGGCTCGCCTTTCATGCTCGGTCATACGGCAATGTTCTCCAGGTAGGCGCGCAGGAGTGCATGGTAGTGCCGGTCGTCGAGCAGAAAGGAATCGTGGCCGGCGCCGCAGTCGATCTCCGCGTAGACAACGTGCAACCGGTTGTGCAGTAGCGCAAAGACGATCTCCCGCGAGCGCGCCGGCGCGAAGCGCCAGTCGGTCGAAAAGCTGGCGACGAAGAAGCTGGCCCGGGCGCGCACGAACGCCGCCGCCAGATTGCCGTCGTAGTCGTAGGCGGGATCGAAGTAGTCGAGCGCCTTGGTCATCATGAGATAAGTATTGGCGTCGAAGAAGCCGGCAAACTTCTTGCCTTGGTAGCGCAGGTAGGACTCGATTTCGAAATCGACGTCGTAGCTGAACTTGTGCTCGCCATGGCGCAACTGACGACCGAATTTCTCGGCCATCTGGCTGTCGGACAAATAGGTGATGTGGCCGACCATACGCGCGAGACGAAGGCCCCTGGTCGGAACGACGCCATGGTCGGCGTAGTAGCCCCCGTGAAAATCGGGATCGGAGAGAATCGCCTGGCGTGCCACCTCGTTGAAGGCAATGTTCTGAGCCGACAGCTTGGGGGCCGACGCAATCACCATGGCGTGCCGGATGCGATCAGGAAACTGCAGCGACCATTCGATCGCCTGCATGCCTCCGAGACTGCCCCCGATGACCGCCGCCCAGGTCTGGATCCCCAGATGGTCGGCGAGCCTGGCCTGCGCCGCGACCCAGTCTTCGACTGTGACCAGCGGAAAATCGGCACCGTAGCGCTTGCCGGTTTCCGGGTTGGTCGACAGCGGACCGGTCGACCCGTAGCAACCGCCGAGGTTGTTGACACCGACGACGAAGAACTTGCCGGTATCGAGTGGCTTGCCCGGACCAACGAGGTTGTCCCACCAACCGATGTTCTCCGGATCGTCCGCATAGGAGCCGGCCACGTGGTGACTGCCGGAGAGCGCGTGACAGACGAGAACCGCGTTGGAGCGCTGGGCATTGAGCGTGCCGTAGGTTTCGAAGGTCAGGGCGAAGCCGGGCAACACGGCACCGCTCTTGAGCGTCAGCGACTCGTCGAAGTTAACTCTGGATGGCGCAACGACGCCGATGGAAGTCTCTTGCGACATCAGGCGTTCAGCTTCTCGAGCTGTTCACGGATCTTTGCCGGCTCTTCGTGACGCAGCAGGCGGCGAACGATGGGGGCCAGTTCCGCGCAGTTGCTTTGCATGATCTTCTGCTTGACCAGCAGGACTTGCGCCGGGTGCATCGAGAACTGGCGCAGCCCCATGCCCAAAAGCAGGCGTGTCAGCAAAGGGTCGCCGGCCAGTTCGCCACAGATCGACACCGGGATGTTGACTTTTTCTGCACTGGCGATCGTATGCGCCAGCAGCATCAGCACCGCGGGGTGCAGCGGGTCGTAGAGGTGCGCCACCTGCTCGTCGCTGCGATCGATCGCCAGCGTGTACTGAATCAGGTCGTTGGTCCCTATGGACAGGAAATGGACGCGGCGCAGGAACAGCCCGATGGCCAGCGCCGCTGCCGGAATCTCGATCATCGCGCCGACAGGAATCGCCTCGTCGAAGACAACTCGCTCGCCGCGCAGGCTGGACTTGGCGCGCTCGATCGCGGCCAGCGTCTGGTCGATCTCGTGCGCCTGCGAGAGCATCGGAATCAACAGCTTGATCTTGCCGTACTTCGACGCGCGCAGGATCGCCCGCAACTGCGTCTGAAACATCTTCGGCTCGGCCAGCGACAGCCGGATGGCGCGCAGCCCGAGCGCCGGATTGCTCTGCAGGCGATCACCCTGAACCTTCTCCGGATGCAGATCCTTGTCGTAACCGAGGTCGAAGGTGCGGATGGTGACCGGCCGGCCGGCCATCCCCTTGACCACGGTCCGGTAAGCCTCGAACTGCTCGTCCTCAGTCGGCATGTCACCGCGATCGAGAAAAAGGAACTCGGTCCGGAACAGGCCGATGCCTTCGGCACCGCCGTCGAGCGCATTGGCCACATCGCCGGGCAACTCGATGTTGGCGTGCAGATCGATATCGACGCCGTCGAGCGTTGCCGACCTGCCGGACTTGAGACGCCTGAGCTTGCTGCGCTCGAGTTCGATCTGGCTCTTGCGCAGTCGAAACTCCTCGAGCACGCGCACATCGGGGTTGACGATCAACACACCGCGCGTGCCGTCGACGATCAGCACTTCCTTGTCGCGAATCAACTGCCGAGCGTTGAGCAGACCCAGCACGGCCGGAATGCGCAGGCTGCGCGCCAGGATGGCCGTATGCGACGTCGAACCGCCGACATCGGTGACGAAGGCGGCGAAATGGTGCTCCTTGTAGGCAATGACGTCGGCCGGCGAAAGGTCATGCGCGACGACGATCAGATTCTCTTCCTTGATGCCCTTGCCGGTGCGTAGCGACATCCGGCCCGGCTGACCGACGAGTTCCTTGATCACCCGCTCGACGACCTGGCGCACATCGTAGCTGCGCTCGCGCAGGTACTGATCGTCAAAGCGCTCGAACTGCCCGACGAGGAGTTCCATCTGCTGGACCAGGGCCCATTCGGCATTGCAGCGCCGCTCCCGGATCAGCTGCTTGGGCGTCTCTGCCAGCTCCGGGTCGGCCAGGATCATCGTATGCAGATCGATGAAAGCTCCGAACTCGGTAGACGCGTGCTGCATGCGCTCCTTGAGGCTGGCGAACTCCTCGCGCACGCGCGCCAGTGCCGCCTCGAAACGGGCAACCTCCTTGTCCACCAGACGTGGGGCGATGACCAGATGCGACACCTCGAGGGTCGCGTGCGACATGAGGTGTGCCTGACCGATCGCGATACCACCGGAAACCGGTAGCCCGTGCAGCGTGAAGCTCATGATCTTGTACTCACTCCGCCTCGCCGAACTTGTCGGCGATCAGCTCGAGGATCGCCTCGTTGGCTGCCTGCTCGTCTTCCCCGGCGGTTTCGACAACCACCGTCGACCCTTTTCCTGCCGCCAGCATCATCACTCCCATGATGCTCTTCGCGTTGATGCGGCGCTCGCCCTTCTCCATCCAGACCTCGCTGGCGAAGCGGCTGGCAAGCTGCGTCAGCTTGGCCGAGGCACGGGCGTGCAGGCCCAGTTTGTTGAGGATTGGTGTTTCCGCGCGTACCATGCCGACCTCCGTTCATCGTCATCTAGACTGGCGCCGGCAGCTTGACCACCCCATCATGGGCGCCGCTGATCGCCTTCTGCAACATCGTTTCCATCCCTTTTTCGCGATAGGTCAAGGCACGCAGCAACATCGGCAGGCTGAGGCCGGAAACGCCTTCGAAACGCCCCGGTTCCAGCAGCTTCAACGCCAGATTGGCCGGCGTCGCGCCAAAAACGTCGGTCATCACCAAAACGCCCTCGCCACCATCGACTTCCCTCAGCAACAGACGCGCCAGCGGCAGGATATCGAGGGGATCATCCTGTGCCGCCACCCCGAGTTGCGCGATCAGCGGCGGGCGCTTGTTGAGCACGTGGCAGACGTTCTGGATCAGGCTTTCGCCAAACGAACCATGCGTTACCAGCAGAATACCGATCATTGCCTTCACCCATCATTACAGCCCGCCATTCTAAGGGATTCCATGCCCGCCGGCAGCATCGGCAAACGCTTCAAGGAACGATTTCGAGCGCCGGCGGCTGGCCGCCGACATACACCAGCCGGTGGTGCATGGCGGCGCTTACCTGAACGTGGCCTTCGGCATCGACCCTCAGAACGTGCTCGACCTGCAGGCGGCGCGCCAGACGCGGCCAGTCGACACCGGCGATGAACAAGGGTTTCGAGGCGACGTCGGAAAGCGTCCCGGCCGCCGCGCGCGGCGAAATCAGGACGCTGAGCGCCTGCGTGTGCTCCACCGGCTGACCGCTGCGAGGATCGAGCAGGTGGCAGTAGCGGCGCCCGTCGACCTCGAAATAACGCTGGTAGTCCCCCGACGTGCCGATCGCCTCACCGTCGTCGAGTTCGATCGTCGCCAGCGGACCCGGCTGGCGTGGATGCTGGATGCCGACCCGCCAGCGCTGGCCGTTCTTGCTGCCAAGCGCCATGACATTGCCGCCAATGTTGAGCAAGGCGTCGTGCACCCCTTGCGCTGCGAGGATGGCCGCCGCACGATCGAGTGCGACCCCTTTGAGGTAACCGCCGAAATCGAGCGCCACTTCACGCTTGCGGCTGGCGGCAACCTGATCGTCAAGCTGCACATCGGCGATGCCGGGGCGCGCTGCGCGCCAGGCAGCCAGTGCCCCGGCGTCGGGCAGCGCAGCCGGCAGATCGTCGGACTGAAAGCCCCAGAGGCTGACCAGGCGACCGATTCCCGGGTCGAAGAGCTGTTCGCTGGCCAGCGCCAGGCGCTGCGCGTCGGCGATCAGCGTCGCCATTTCCGGCGTCACGGGCTGCCGCCGACCAGCCGCCAGAGCTTCGTTGAGCGCGCTCAGTTCGGAGGGTTTCCAGGCGTGGTACGTACGATGCAGGCGGTCGAACTCGCGTAGCACAGCGGCGGCGGCCGGCCGTGCCTGCGCCTCGGGCAGGCCGGCAATCAGTACCTCGACGCGCGTACCGAAAACGAAGGCTTCCTGATGATGCAACGGCGCCCGGCCGCAAGCGGCCAGGGCGCCGAGGAAAATGAGCAGCAGGCCTAGACGGCTGCTACCGCGCACGCACGCTCCAGCGCCGCGACGAACATCTCGGCAGCATCGAAACCGGTCTGTTCGGCAATCTCGACCATACACGTCGGGCTGGTGACGTTGATCTCGGTGAGCCAGTCGCCGATCACGTCCAGACCGACCAGCAGCAAGCCGCGTGCGGCCAGCACCGGCGCCAGCGCGCTGGCAATCTCGTGGTCGCGTGCGGTCAGTTCGCGAGCCACGCCCGTGCCACCGGCAGCGAGGTTGCCGCGCGTCTCGCCGGCTTTCGGAATGCGCGCCAGACACCACGGGACGACCTGGCCGCCGACGAGCAGGATGCGCTTGTCACCATCGACGATCTCGGGGATATAGCGCTGCGCCATGATCGTGCGGGCGCCGTCGCGGGTCAGCGTTTCGACGATGACGTTGCGGTTCGCGTCATCGTCGCGCACGCGGAAGATCTGGCTGCCGCCCATGCCGTCGAGCGGCTTGAGGATCGTGTCGCGCTCGAGGTCGATGAACGCGTGGATCAGGGCAGCCTCGCGTGCCACCAGCGTCGGCACCGCAAAGCGGGCGAACTCGGCGACCGACAGTTTCTCGGAATGATCGCGCAGTGCCCGCGGTCGATTGAAGACGCGTGCGCCTTCGCCTTCGGCACGCTCGAGCAACCACGTCGTGGTCACGTACTCGATATCGAAAGGCGGATCCTTGCGCATCACGACGGCGCCGAAGTCGCGCAGCGCAACGACGTGCCGATCGATTTCGACGAACCAGTCGTGGTCGTCGGCAAGCATTTCCAGGTGCACCGCTTCGGCGCAGACGCCATGCAGAGGCGAGAGATGGATCGCCTCCTGCTGCACCGCCCAGACCGCATGCCCACGCGCCTGCGCTGCACGCATCATCGCAACGCTGCTGTCCTTGTAGGCCCGGAGCGACCCGAGCGGGTCCACGACGAATGCTATGCGCATGCCAATTCCTCCGCCACCGGCGCCGTCCGTTCGAGCTCCAGCGACGCGGCAAGTTGCGCCAGACGGGCAACCACACCATAGGCATAGAAGCGGTTCGGGGCCGCATCGGGATTCTGGCATTGGTCGGGCAGCGAACAACTGGTCTCAAAAGCCAGTCGCTCGAAGTGCATACCCGGCGCGTTGAGGTTTTCGTCGCGGCCGCGGCCGCTATGCACACGGTAGAAACCGCCGACGACGAAGCGGTCGATCATATAGACGACCGGCTCGGCGACACCTTCCTGCTTGCCGCTGCCGACCACCTCGTAGCTGTGCACACCCTCCTGGATGATCACTTGCGAAACCGCCAGACCCTCCTTGATCACCGACATCTTGTTGCGCTGCCGGCGATTGAGGCCGGTCACCTGCGAGGCGTCCTTGACCGTCATCACGCCCATGCCATAGGTGCCGGCGTCTGCCTTGACGACGACGTACGGGGTCTCGTCGATGCCGTACTGCCGATACTTCTCGCGGATCAATTCGAGCACCGCATCGACATTGGCGGCCAGGCAATCCTCACCCTGGCGCTCGTGAAAGTTGACGCTGTCGCACACCGAAAAGTACGGGTTGATCCGCCACGGGTCGATACCGACCAGCCTGGCGAAATCGCCCGCGACCTGATCATAGGCAGCAAAGTGGTTCGACTTGCGGCGTACGGCCCAGCCGGCATGCAGCGGCGGCAGTACCACCTGCTCGTCGAGATCTTTCAGGATTTCCGGGATGCCGGCCGAGAGATCGTTGTTCAGCAGGATTGCGCAGGGTTCGAACCCGGCGAGGCCGAGCCGGTGGCGGCTGCGCACCAGCGGCTCGAGGAGCAGTGTCGTACCGTCGGGTAGCCCGACGGGAGTCGGCTTGACGATCTCGGGCAACAGCGAGCCGATGCGTACATCGAGCCCGGTCAGGCGCAGGATGGCGGCAATCTGCGCCACATTCTGCAAGTAGAAGAGGTTGCGCGTGTGGTTCTCGGGAATCAGAAGCAGCCGCTTGGCGTCCGGGCAGATGCGGTCGATCAGGGTCACCGCCGCCTGCACGCAAAGCGGCAGGAAGCTCGCGTCGAGGTTGTTGAAGCCGCCCGGGAACAGGTTCATGTCGATCGGCGCCAGCTTGAAACCCGAATTGCGCAGGTCGACCGACCCATAGAAGGGCGCCGTGTGCTCCTGCCACTGCCCACGCAGCCAGCGTTCGATCGCCGGCATGGCATCGAGGAAACAGCGCTCGATCTCGAGCAGGGGACCGCTGAAGGCTGTGGTAAGGCGTGGAACCATGAGCTTGTCTCCTCCCCCCGGCGACAGGGCATGCCAGTGAATGCGCGGTACTGACGCCTGCCAGGACGGCAAAAAACGTGGCTGGTCAGGCAAATCGTCTATTTTACACCGCGTTGCGGCAGGAAGGCACGGAACGACTCGGGCAGCGGCGTCTGCTCGAGACTGCGCTGAGCGAAGAGAAAACGGCCGTCGCAGACGAAACCGAGGTCCTCCCAGTCGACAACATTCAGCGCCTCGGCCAGTGCCCGCACATCGACGGCCGGGTCGCGCGGGAAAATCGCCAGTACCGCTCCGTCATAGTGATTGCAGCAATGCACGAAGAAGGGCCGCGAGCGGCGTGTCTTGTTGTTGACGTAAACCCGTGGCTGCGTCGACTGATGGTAGCCACGTCCCCAGTGCCACCAGTTGGATTCGTCAAACGGCCGGATGCGGCGAGCGATCAGGCGAGTCTTGTGCGGCAGCAAGACGGCCGGCGGCGCTTCGCCAGGCTCGCACCAGAGCATCCGGCGCGTCTTCCCGCTGGCGAGCGTCCCCGAGTAGACGAAACTGCGATTCCCGTACTCCTCGCTGGCGTAAAGATCATCGGCGCCGGACACCGCGCCGACCTTGACGAAAGCGATGTCCGTCAGGTGCAGCGCATAGTCGCCGCGCGTGAACAAGAGGTGACCACCGCTCTCGACGAAGTGGCGCTCCTCCCACTGCAATCGCCCCAGGCCGGCGATGCCGTCGGCAAAGCCCTGGGCGGCATAGTGCGTCAACCGCGAAAAGTTGCCGAGTTCGAACCGCCAGATCGCGCAATTCGGCGTGGCACCGTCAAACAGCCTGGAATCGCCGAGCTCGACGAAATCCGTGATCGTTCCCGCGGCATGCAGCACGCGGTTGAGCGGCACGGCGGAGGTCGCCTTGACGAAATCGCGCGGCGTGATGAAGACGAGTTCGCCGCCCGGTGCCAGATGCCTGAGACACTTCTCGATGAAGAACAGGTAGAGGTTGGCGCGCCCGTCGAGAACGCTGCGCCTGACCCGGCCACGCGAGGCGGCCGGTATGTCCTGGTAGCGCACGTACGGCGGATTGCCGATGATCGTCGCGAAAGACTCGCGCTCCGACAGGTCGAAGAAATCCATCACGCGCGCCCCCGGCGGCGCATGCCGTGGATCGATCTCGATGCCGACCGCAAACGGAAAATGCTGCAGGAAAACGCCGTCGCCGCAAGCCGGCTCGAGCACCCGGCCACGGTTGCGCACCAGCGCAAGCATGCTGTCGACGACCGACGTCGGCGTGAACACCTGTCCGAGGCGGCCGATGTCGTGCGTGGGTGGAGTCGACGGCGGAGACTCGACTGTTTTCGGCGGACGGCTCACCGTCAGCGAGTTCCCCAGGGCATGACCGGCACCGTCGAAATACTGTTCGCCGGCGCGCCATCGATCAGCTTGCGGCTGATCGCCAGGTAGACCAGCGTCTTGTTCGCTTCGTCCCACATCCTGACGACACGCGTCTCCTTGAACAGGATCGAGGTGTCTTCGGCGAAGACCGTGGCTTCTTTCGGCAGCTTCGCCGGCAAGGAGATCGGCCCCGTCTGCCGACAGGCCAGCGAGAACTGCGACGGATCCTGCGCCAGGCCAAACGAACCGCTGACACCGCCGGTTCGCGCCTGACTGACGTGGCAGGTCACTCCCGGCACCTTCGGGTCGGCAAAGCTCTCGACGCAAATCCGGTGATTGGCACCGATCAGCTTCCATTCGGTGGTCACGCAACCCACCTGATCAGCCTGCGCCAGCGTGCTCCACAGGGCAAGCGCGCCACAAACGGTCGCCCGGCTGCCCATGCTCCATTTCCTCTTGGCCATCAATTTTCCCCCTTCGGTCTTGCGCACGCCGGCGCTACGTCCCGGCGAACGGCCCTGTCGATCAGCGCCGTCGGTCGCCACTGCTCACTCCGGATACGCTCCCAGCGTCACGTTGCTGATCTGCCCGACCGGCGAACCCCGGCGCGCCCGCTGGGCCAGATGGCGGTCTTCCGAAACCAGCGTCTTGATCCGGTTGCGGGCCGTTCCCTTGATCGTCACTCGACTACCTTGCACAGCGAGCACCGCGCGCAGCGTTTCCGCATCGCGCAGGCCGATGATCTGCACGCCCTTGCCACTGGCCAGGCGCTTCATCTGGGCGAGCGGAAAAACAAGCAATCGTCCGTCTTCGGATAGCGCGGCGAGATGATCCTTGCCGGCGATGCGCAGCGGCGGCAGGATACCAGCGCCTTCTTCGACGCTCAGGAAGGCCTTGCCGGCCTTCTGCCGCGACAGCAGATCGCCGTAGGTGCAGATGAAGCCATAGCCCGAGGTCTTGGCGAACAGCAGTTCGTCGTCGGCGCGGCCGGTAAGCACGTGTGCAATCTTGCCGCCCCCCAGGTCGACGAACGACGACAGCGGCGCGCCCATGCCGCGACCGTCCGGGAGACTGGCGATGGCCACGGTGAACGCGCGCCCCTCGCTCGAGATGATCACCAGTGAATCGACCGAACGGCACTCCTGCGCCGAACCGGCGCGGTCGCCATCCTTGAAGACGACGCCCGAGAGATCGAGGCCGTGCCCCTGGCGGACTCTGGCCCAGCCCTTCTCGGAGATGATCACGGTCACCGGCTCATCGGCGACGGCGGCGACTTCCGAGCGCGAAGCAGTCGTCGCCGCCAGGATGATGGTGCGCCGTGCGTCGCCGTGCTTCTCGGCGTCGGCCTTGATCTCCCTGATGACCTGCCGGCGCAGCAGCGCGTCGCTGCCAAGGAGCTTCAGCAGCCCCTCGCGCTCGCCGCGCAGCTTGTCGAGTTCCTGCTCGATGCGGATCCCTTCGAGGCGCGCCAACTGGCGCAGGCGGATTTCGAGGATGTCTTCGGCCTGCCGGTCCGACAGTGTGAAGCGGGCGATCAGCGCCGCTTTCGGGTCGTCGGACTCGCGGATGATGCGGATCACTTCGTCGATGTTGAGGAAGACGATGTGGCGGCCTTCCAGGATATGAATCCGGTCGTCGGCCTTCTGCAGGCGAAACTCGGTGCGCCGGTGCACGGTGCGGATACGGAAGGTACACCATTCGCCGATCAGGTCGGTCAGCGACTTTTGGCACGGCCGACCGTCGATGCCGACCGCCACCAGATTGATCGGCGCCGAGGTTTCGAGGCTGGTATGGGCGAGCAAGAGAGCGACGAACTCGTTGCGGTCGATGCGCGAACTGCTCGGCTCGAAGACCAGCCGAACGTCGTCGTCCTTGCCCGATTCGTCGCGCGCCCGGTCGAGTTGCGAGGCCATCAGCGTCTTGAGCTGCGCCGCCGACTGCTCGATCGCTTTCTTCCCGGGTCTGGGTTGCGGGTTGAGCAGCGCGCCGATCTCGGAAAGCACCTTGGCCGACGACACGCCGGGCGGCAATTCCCGGAAGACCAGTTGCCAGGCACCGCGCGCCATCTCTTCGAACTCGTAGCGCGCCCGCACGCGCAGGCTGCCACGACCGCTGGCGTAGGCGGCGGCGATGTCGGCCGCCGACGAGATGATCTGGCCGCCTCCGGGATAGTCGGGGCCCGGGATGTGCTCCATCAACTCGTCGAGGCCGGCTGCCGGGTGCTCGATCTTGTGGATCGCCGCCGCCGCGACCTCGCGCAGATTGTGCGAGGGGATTTCGGTGGCCATGCCGACGGCAATTCCGGAAGCGCCGTTGAGGAGCAGGAAAGGCAGACGCGCCGGCAGGAAAGCCGGCTCGTCGAAGGAACCGTCGTAGTTCGGCTGGAAGTCAACGGTGCCTTCACCGAGTTCGCCGAGCAGCAGTTCGGCGATCGCCGTCAGGCGCGCTTCGGTGTAGCGCATCGCCGCCGCGTTGTCGCCGTCACGCGAGCCGAAATTGCCCTGGCCATCGACCAGCGGGTAGCGCAGCATGAACGGTTGCGCCACGCGCACCATCGCGTCGTAGGCCGACGTGTCGCCGTGCGGGTGATACTTGCCGATGACGTCGCCGACGACGCGCGCCGACTTGACCGGCTTGGCGGTCGCCGACAGTCCCAGTTCGCGCATCGCGAACAGGACGCGTCGCTGTACCGGCTTCAGTCCGTCCTTGACATCCGGCAGCGCCCGCCCCTTGACGACGGCGATCGCGTACTCGAGATAGTCGCGCGCCGCCGAGTCGTGCAGCAGGACGCTGTCGTCGTCTTCGCCAGGCGGTGGTGGCGGTGCGCTGACGACTGGCGGCGCGGGCGGCGGCGGCAGGTCGGCAAACAGGTCTGGCGTCGAGTCTTTCTGCATCGTCAGACCTCCGCGCCGATCATGGCGCCATTTTCTTCCATCCACGCCCGCCGGCCGGCAGATTCACCCTTGGCCATCAACATGTTCATCACCGGCTTGGCCGCTTCGGTACCCGGCATGCGGATGCGCATCAGCCGGCGCGTATCGGGCGACATGGTCGTCTCCCACAATTGTTCGGGGTTCATTTCACCCAGTCCCTTGAAGCGCGAGATCGAAATGGCTTCGGGCTTGACGCCCTCGAGGCGCAGACGATCGATCGACGCGTCGCGCTCGGCGCTGTCGAGCGCATAAATCTTGCGTGGCGGACGATTCTTGCCCTGGCCCGGCACGTCGAGACGATAGAGCGGCGGCTGGGCGAAGTAGAGATGGCCGCGCGCGATCAACTTCGGAAAATGGCGGTAGAAGAGCGTGCACAGCAGGACGCGGATATGCGAGCCATCGACGTCGGCATCGGTCATGATCACCACCTTGCCATAGCGCAGATTGGTCAGCACCGCATCCGGCGCGCTCGGCGGGTGCGGATCGATGCCGAGCGCCACGGCGATATCGTGCACTTCGCGGTTGGCGAACAGGCTGCCGGCCTCGACCTCCCAGGTGTTCAAGACCTTGCCGCGCAGCGGCAGAATCGCCTGCAGTTCCTTGTCGCGCCCCGATTTTGCCGAACCGCCGGCGGAATCGCCCTCGACGAGAAAGATCTCGTTGCGGTTCACGTCCTCGCTCTGGCAATCCGAGAGCTTGCCTGGCAGGATGGCGACGCCCGACTGCTTGCGCTTCTCGACCTTCTGACCGGCACGCGTGCGCGCCTGCGCGGCACGGATCGCCAGATCGGTGATCCGCTTGGCCGCTTCCGGATGCTCGTTGAGCCACAACTCCAGCGGATCGCGCAGCATGCGCGCGACGAGCGCCACGGCGTCACGCGAATTCAGGCGCTCCTTGGTCTGACCCTGAAACGAGGGATCGAGCATGCGCACGGCGAGGACGAAGCTGGCGCGCGAAAAGACATCCTCGGCCGCCAGCTTGACTCCCTTGGGCAGCAGCGCATGGTGCTCGGCAAAGCTCCGGATGGCATCGAGAGCCGCCTGACGCAGGCCGGCTTCGTGCGTGCCACCGGCGGTCGTCGGGATCAGGTTGACGTAGGATTCGCGTGCCAGACCGCCCTCGGCCGTCCAGCAGATCGCCCAGGCGGCGCCGGAGCCGGCCGGAAAATTCTCGTCGCCCTTCGCGGCGTACTTCTCGCTGCTGAAGACCGGTGCCACCGCCTCGCCGTCGATCTGTTCGGCAAGATACTGCAGCATGCCGTTGGCAAAGCACCATTCGCTCGTCGCGCCATCCTCGACACTCAGCGAAACGTGCAGGCCTGGCAGCAACAGCGCCTTGCTGCGCAACAGGCGCTCGAGCTGCGCCAGCGGGATCGCCGGCGTATCGAAGAAGGCCGGGTCCGGCCAGGCGCGCAGCCGCGTACCGGTCGTTTTTTTGGGCGCATCGCCGACCCGCTGCAGCGGCTCGACGACCTCGCCGCCGGCAAAAGCCATCCGATGGCGCGCGCCGTCGCGAACGACCTCGACCTCGAGGCGCGTCGACAGCGCGTTGGTCACCGAAACGCCGACGCCGTGCAGACCGCCCGAGAAGCGGTACGCCGAAGCGCCATCATCCTTGTTGAACTTGCCGCCGGCGTGCAGGCGGGTGAACACCACTTCGAGCGTCGGCACTTTTTCGAGTGGATGCATCTCCACCGGAATGCCGCGGCCGTCATCCTGAACCGTCACCGAATGATCACGATGCAGCGTCACGCTGATCCGCTTGCAGTAGCCGCCGAGTGCTTCATCGGCCGCGTTGTCGATCGCTTCCTGGATGATGTGCAGGGGACAATCGGTACGCGTGTACATGCCGGGACGATGGCGCACGGGCTCCAGTCCCTTGAGGACAGCGATCGATTCTGCGGTGTAACTCATTGAACTGATATCTCCAACCGACTGCCTGAGCCGCGTCGGCCCTGGCCGTCAACGACGATGGTTAAGGGTCGCCCCACACTCCTGGACGGCGGACTCCGTGCCCGGTATCTGTCTGGCCCATCGGTCCGGCACGGTGCCTGGACGCGCCCAAACGCGCAGAGAGCCGGAGCAGAGGCGGGCCCAAGGATGCATCGAGGTGCGGAGTTTACTACCGAACCCTGCCCGATTGGCGCCGATCGCTAGCTGCGGCGCCGTGTCACGGATGCTGTGAGATAGGCAAACCGGAAACGCCATTGGCGCCGGCGACCAGCGCGCCGGCGGTGACGAGGCTCACGACTTCCACGTCGGCCGCCAGCAGATCCGATTCTCCGCCGGAACAGGCTTCCGCAGCTTGCGCGAGAGCCGAGCCACGTCGAGCAGCCCGCCCCGGTGGCGAGCCAGAATCAATCAGAGCAACGGCGGGAGAATCAGCCCAGGTTTCGTGCAGGAAGCGGCTCGATTGCTTTCGTCACCTGTGCAGTGATCGTCCTACCCCCGGCAACGTGCTTCTCTTCAGACCAGATCCGCCAGCCAGGCGTCACGCGGCAGGTCCGCAACGCCGGGAGTGATCACAAAGCGGGTCATGGCATGCGGATTCATCAGCCCGATGCCGCCCTGCGGCAAGCGGTAACTGATCGCCGGACGTTCGAAGAGGCTTGTCAGGTTCATCAGCCGCTCGGCGAGAGCCGCCTTGCGGGTTCCTTCCGCGCTGGTGCGCAGAACATGACCACCCTTGAAGAAGAACTCGATGCGCGCCTTCACGTGCTCGCCCTCGATGCCGCCGGCGAACGGCTGCGCGAGTTCCTCCGGCGTCAGTGCCGTCAGCGTCAGGTTCAGGGAACTCGGCACGAGAACGCTCAGGTCACGACTGGCCTCGATTTCCACACAGGCGATCGCCTGCGGCGAGAAGATCTCGGTCTGACCCGCCGAACCGATGATCAGGGGTTTGCCCGAGAAGATCTGGCCGCTGCGCTTGAGACTCTCGAGCATCTGCTCGACATTGGCGGGATCGGTTTGCAGAAAGCGCCGGGAGCGGCTGGCAGTGGTAATGACCGTAATGCTGATCGCCATGGCGATACTCCATCAAAAACGGTGATTGGGCGCTGGTCGCAGTCACTCGGGACCGCGATTCTTCCCCT
Source organism: Accumulibacter sp. (assembly GCA_017302455.1). Lineage (GTDB taxonomy): Bacteria > Pseudomonadota > Gammaproteobacteria > Burkholderiales > Rhodocyclaceae > Accumulibacter > Accumulibacter phosphatis. The sequence continues at coordinate 21,458 of JAFLDO010000002.1, read as the reverse complement.
GCACCCACAGTACGTCGCCGCGCCCACCGGCGCGGTTCAGCGCACGGCCCAGAACAAACATCAGATCCGAGAGACGATTCAGGTACTTGCGAGCAAACTCGGAAACCGCTTCCGTGCTCGCCAGATGTACGATCTGGCGCTCGGCGCGACGGCAGACCGTGCGCGCCAGATGAGCCAGCGCCGCCGCGCGCGTACCGCCAGGCAGGATGAAATCCTTGAGCGGCGCCAGGTCGGCGTTGAATTCCTCAACCAGATCCTCGAGCCGAAGGACCTGTTTTTCACTGATCATGTTCATTCCGGGAATGCACAGCTCGCCCCCCAGATCGAACAGGTCATGCTGAATGCCGATCAGTGCCTGTCGGATGTCGTCCGGGATCTCCTCGGTCAACAGGAGGCCAAGCGTCGAGTTGAGTTCATCGACCTGACCCATGGTTTCGACGCGCAGGCTGTCCTTGCCCACCCGCGTGCCGTCACCAAGGCCGGTGGTACCGGCATCGCCGGTGCGGGTGACGATTTTCGAGAGACGATTGCCCATGCCGGCCTTCCTGATCACAATAAGGGTAATTATAGCCGAAGGAGGATGCATGCCCGGCCGATCTATGAAGCTCTGCGCCAACCTCAGCTTTCTCTTCACCGACGTGCCGTTCGTCGACCGCTTCGGCCGCGCTGCGCGCGCCGGATTCGCTGGCGTCGAGTACATGTTTCCCTATGGCTACGACGCCGACGAACTCGCCCGCCTGCTGCGCGAACACCGCCTGCTACAGGTCTTGCACAACCTGCCGGCAGGCGACTGGGACGCTGGCGAGCGCGGCATCGCCTGCCTGCCCGGACGCGAGGCCGAGTTCCGGGACGGTGTAGAGCACGGAATCGAGCACGCCCGCCGCCTCGGTTGCACTCAGCTCAACTGCCTGGCCGGCATGGCACCCGCCGGCGTACCGGAAGCGGCGATCCGCGCGACGTTCAAGGCCAACCTCGAACACGCCGCCAAGCGCCTGGCAACGTACGGCATCCGGCTGTTGATCGAACCGATCAACAGCCGGGTGGACATCCCCGGATTCTGGCTGGACACGCCGGCGAAGGCGCTGGCGCTGCTGGCCGAGATGGCTGAACCGAACCTCTGGCTGCAATACGACATCTACCACGCACAGATCATGCAAGGCGACCTGGCGAGAACGATACAGGCCAACATCGGCCGCATCGCCCACTTCCAGCTTGCCGACAATCCGGGACGCCACGAGCCGGGGACCGGTGAAATCAACTACCCGTTTCTTTTCGCCCTGCTCGAGCGGCTGGGCTACAACGGCTGGCTCGGATGTGAATACCAGCCCCTGCTGTCGGGAGCGGGGACCGAGAGCGGCCTGTCGTGGGCGAAGGAGTGGCTCGGCAGGTAGAAGCGGGGGACGCGCACGGGAAACCGCGCAGAATTCCGGGGCTGCTCAGCGGCCCGCGCTGTCCTTGCGGAAAACGTAGAACAGGTTGTGCTCGCTGACCATGTACAGCGTGCCGGCGTCGTCGATAGCCACCCCTTCGGCCTGCGGGATGGTGTGCTCAAGGCCGTGGAGGCCGCGCAACAGGGCGATGAAATTGCGCGGTCGATAGCCTTTGTCGAGTTCCACCAACAGATGCGACTCCTGCGACAACGCCAGGATGTGGCCGCTGTGCGGATCGACGGTGAGCGCGGCCAGATCGGTCATGTGGCCACCCAGCCCAGCGAGTTCCTGCAGCTCACCGGTCACCCGACAGCCATCGGCCGGCAGGCCATAGAGCATCACCGGATACTTTTCCTTGCCCAGGAGCAGCCGCTGGTGGCGCTTGTCCCAGGCCAATCCTTCGAAGCCCTTGTTCGGATCCTCCGCGTGGCCGAGGTCGACCTGTTGAACCACCTGCTCCGCACCTATTTCCCGGGTAGCCGCGTCGAGGCGAAAGATCGACAGCCTGTGCTGGCGTTCGGAGGTGATCGCCATGCAGCCCCCTTCCAGCACCGCCACACCCTCTAGATCGGCCGCACCGATCACCGGAATGCTGCGCAAGACCTTGCCCGCAAGCGACAACTCGATCAACAGGGGTTGCTTGCCGCTGACCGTAAACAGGGTGCCGGTTGCCGGGCTGTAAGCCAGATCGGAAAACTCTTCATTCTCGAAGCCAGGCACGGCGATCTGCAGCACAGCCTTGTGTTCCGGCAACCACAGGCTGGCGGCGCGCTCTTCGGCCGGGCTGCGCGACTCCTCCAGCCAGAGCAGCGCGCGCGCGTCCAGACGTAGCCAATGGACGGCGCCAGCAGCAAGACCCAGCAGGACGAGGCCAGCCAAGCCCCAGAAGCGAGGCCTCCGTAACCGGCTCAGAACGGAGCGACGGTCGCTCACCCGGGGGCAGCGTCGAGGGAAGCCGCGGCAAAGGTGTTACAGAAACGGAGATCTTCAGGATAGGGAAAGAAATCCTCGACGTGGCCGGCACGGATCTTCTCCTGCGCGCCCTGCCAAAACTTGACGCTGAGCAGCGCCCGGTGGTACTTGAGGAAGGCCGAGCGCACTTTCGGCGAGCCGAGCAGGAAGCTGGCAAACTCTTCCGGGAAGACGTCGTGCCGGCCTACCGAGTACCAGGGCTCGCTGGCCATCTCCATCTCCGGATACGGCGGCTCCGGAATGACGCGGAAGTTGGTGTCGGTCATCAGCTCGATCTCGTCGTAGTCGTAGAAGACGACGCGGTTGTAGCGTGTGACGCCGAAGTTCTTCCACAGCATGTCGCCCGGGAAGATGTTGGCACAGGCCAGTTCCTTGATGGCATTGCCGTACTCGAGGACGGCGTGGTCGATCTCCGCCGGCGTTGCCGTGTCGAGATAGAGGTTGAGCGGCGTCAGGCGGCGTTCGATATAGAGGTGCTTGATCACTAGATCGTCGCCCTCCTCCTCGATCAGCGACGGCGCGAGCGTGTTCAGCGCCTCGAGCAGTTCGCCCGAGAAGCGCTTCCTGGGCAGTGCGACCTGTGAGAACTCGAGCGTATCAGCCATGCGGCCGACCCGGTCGACCTGTTTCACGAGCAGGTACTTGCGTTTGACCGTGGCGCGATCCATCTCTTTCGAGGCGCCAAAAACGTCCTTGATCAGTTTGAAGACATAGGGATAGGAAGGCAGCGTGAACACCAGCATGACCAGGCCGGCTATCCCTGGCGCAATGATGAACTGATCCTCGGAATGACGCAGGTGCTGTTTCAGGTCACGGAAGAACATGGTCTTGCCCTGCTTGCCAAGGCCCAACATGGTGTACAGCTCGGAGGTCGGCTTGTTCGGCATGATGCTGCGCAGAAACTGCACGTAAGCCGACGGCACCTCCATATCGACCATGAAATAGGCGCGCGACAGCGAGAACAGAACGCTGATCAGCCCGTTGTCGAGGAGGATCGTGTCGACGACCAGCTTGCCTTCCGGCGAGTGCAGAACCGGGATGGCGAAGGCAAACTCCTGATGACCGTTGATCGCCTTACCGAAAAGGTAGGCACCCTTGTTGCGGTAGAAGGCCGAGTGCAGAACCTGGATCTGGGCGTTGGCTTCCGCCGCGGGCCAGTCGCCGAGGCGCTGGTGTGCGGCGCGCATGATGTAGTCGACATCGCGATCGAGGTCTTCGAAAGGACGCTGCCAGTCGAAGTCGACGATGACCTGCCGGATCGCCTGGCGCAGACCGTGCTGCGCCGGATAGTAGCTCCGGTAAGTCGGCGGGTACGACTGGATGTACTCGGTGGACACCGCCGGACGGGCAAAGATGTAGTCGTTGTGAAAATAGGTGCGGTGCAGGATCTTGGAGCAGACCGAGTTGAAGAAGGTCTCGGCGAGTTCCGGCTGCTTGTGGTTGATCAACTGGCCGATGTAGAACAGTTTGACTTGCTGCCAGGTCGCATCGTCGATCGAAGCGGCACCGAAATTTGCCGACAGCAACTCGGCCGTCTCGCGCACGCGGTCGTCATAGGAACGGATGCGCTCGCGAACGGCATCATGAACGCCCCGCCAGTCGCCAGCCTCGAAAAGCTCCTTGGCTTGCTGTCCATAGCGGCGAATCAGGCGATAGTGCCGGTTGAAGCCATCGATCATCGCCTCGACAATGCGTTGGGCGAGCACGTTCTGAGTGGTCGATATGTCCATTGGATGCGGTCGAGGGGTCGGATTGATAGGATTGTAGCATCCGCACAACGGCGCCACATCACTCGTCGTCGCCGCCTGCGAAGCCTGCCGGTGAGTCCGTCAAGCGGCCGATTGCCGACAGCATCGCGGCGCCGGACGAGTCGGCATGCACCGACACAAGCGCGAGAATTGCTGCAGATCGCCTGAATTTACGACATAATCGCGGGCGGTGCCGCAGGAGAGTTTGGCTTCAGACGAGGATCCTTCGTGCCCAGGTACGCAGCATCGTCCGATCAACGGATCCCGAGCCGGCGCATGGAGCTACAAGGCACCGGCGCTGGCCCCTGCATCGGCGACAACCACACAATTAGGAGTTGGCATGAGCGAAAGTCTGATCAAGGTCCCGCAAGGCGGGCAGAAAATCATCCCCGGGCAGGCAATCCCGGACAACCCCATCATCCCGTACATCGAAGGCGACGGCATCGGCATCGACATCACGCCGGTGATGATCAAGGTCGTTGACGCCGCGGTCGCCAAGGCCTACGGCGGCAGCAAGAAGATTCACTGGATGGAAGTGTACGCCGGCGAGAAATCAACGCAGATGTATGGCTCCGACGTGTGGCTGTCGGCCGAGACGCTCGACACGCTCAAGGAGTACTCGGTGTCGATCAAGGGTCCGATGACCACACCGGTCGGTGGCGGCATCCGTTCCCTGAACGTGGCGCTGCGCCAGGAACTCGATCTGTACCAGTGCGTTCGCCCGATCCAGTACTTCCGTGGCGTTCCGTCGCCGCTCAAGGATCCGTCGAAGACGAACATGGTCATCTTCCGCGAGAACACCGAGGACATCTACGCCGGCATCGAATGGCTGGCCGGTTCCGATGGCTGCAACAAGGTCATCAAGTTCCTGCAGGAAGAGATGGGCGTCACCAAGATCCGCTTCCCGGCAAGCTCCGGTATCGGCATCAAGCCGATCTCCAAGGAGGGGACCGAGCGCCTGGTACGCGCCGCCATCAAGTACGCCATCGCCAACAAGCGCCGCTCGGTGACGATCGTGCACAAGGGCAACATCATGAAGTTCACCGAAGGCGCCTTCCGTGACTGGTCCTACGCGCTGGCCAAGAACGAATTCGGTGGCGTCGAGATCGACGGCGGGCCATGGCTCAAGCTGCCCAACGGCATCGTCATCAAGGACTCGATCGCCGACGCCTTCCTGCAGCAGATCCTGCTGCGCCCGGCGGAATACGACGTGATCTGTACCACCAACCTGAACGGCGATTACATTTCCGACGCACTGGCCGCGCAGGTCGGCGGTATCGGCATCGCCCCGGGTGCCAACATCTCCGATCAGTACGCCTGCTTCGAAGCGACGCATGGCACGGCACCGAAGTACGCCGGCCTGGATAAGGTCAACCCGGGTTCGCTGATCCTCTCGGCCGAAATGATGCTGCGGCATCTCGGCTGGATCGAAGCGGCCGACCTGATCGTCAAGGCGATGGAAGCGGCGATCGGCGACAAGGTCGTGACCTACGACTTCGCGCGCCTGATGGAGGGTGCCCGCGAGGTATCGTGCTCGGAGTTTGGCGATGCGATGATCGAACGGATGTAGGCAATCGCCCTGCACCGCCCGACCGACAAGGCCCCCGCAAGGGGGCTTTGTCATTGCGCTTACTTGATGCAGACGATGCGCACCTGCTTCAGGTCGGTGATCCCCGAGAGCACCTTCTCGATGCCGTCCATCTTGAGCGTGTGCATACCTTCGTTCAGCGCGGTGGCAAGCAACTCGGCAACACGCGCGTGCTCCTGGATTTGCTTCTTGAGAAGATCCGTTCCGGTCAATAGCTCGTGCAGGCCGACGCGCCCCTTGTACCCGCTGCCAGCACAGGCAGCACATCCCCTGGCCCGGTAGAGCGTAAACCGGCCTGCGCTTGCATGGCGCTCCAGCCATTCCTGACGCACCCGCTCGGCAGCGGCCTGCGGGTCCTGCTGCCATCGCGCCGTGCCCCGAAATTCAGCGCAGTACTCGGAAAGCAGTTGGCTGATCTCTTCCGGTGTCGGCTGGTACGCCTCCTTGCACGCGCTGCACAAGCGCTTGGCAAGACGCTGGGCCAGAATGCCAAGCAGCGCGTCGGCGAAGTTGAAGGGGTCCATGCCCATGTCGAGCAGGCGGTTGACCGACTCGGGTGCGCTGTTCGTGTGCAGCGTTGCGAACACCAGGTGGCCGGTCAGCGAGGCTTCGATGCCGATCGACACGGTTTCCTTGTCACGCATCTCGCCGACCATGATCACATCGGGATCCGCACGCAGGAAAGCACGCATCACGGTGGCGAAATCGAGTCCGGCCTTCTTGTTGACCTGCACCTGTCGCAAGCCCTTCTGCGTAATCTCGACAGGATCCTCGGCGGTCCAGATCTTCGTTTCCGGCCGGTTGATGTAGCTCAGGATCGAGTGCAGCGTGGTCGTCTTGCCCGAGCCGGTCGGACCACAGACGAAGAAAAGCCCGTAGGGTTTCGCGATCAGGGCCTGCAGTCGCTCGAGATTGTGCGGCGTAACGCCGAGGCGATCGAGCGGGATCGGCTCGCCAGCGGCGAGAATGCGCAGGACGACGTCCTCCATGCCCCCGGCCGTCGGCAGCGTCGCGACGCGCAGTTCGACGTCCAGCGGCCCCCACTTCTTGAATTGCATCTTGCCGTCCTGCGGCCGGCGCTTCTCCGAGATGTCGAGATCGGACATTATCTTGAGGCGGGCGATCAAGGCATTGCGGTAGGAGGCAGGTACTTCGACATAGGGAGACAGGGAGCCATCGCGGCGGAAACGAATCAGGGTCTTGCCCTTACCCGGCCGCGGCTCGATGTGAATGTCCGAGGCGCCTTGCTGGCAGGCGTCGACGATGATCTTGTTGACCAGCCGCACGAGTTCGTTGTCGGCTGCCGCACTGAGCACCTCGGCATGGCTGCCGGCGGCGTCGCCCGACTCGTCGTCGTCAAGACCAGACAACAGGTCGCCGACCGAATCCATGTTCGACAGGGCACCGAAAAACCTGTCGACCGTGAGCGCGAATTCACGGCGCGTGGTGACGCGATAAGCGATTCGACTCTTCGGAAAAACGTTGTTGACGGTTCGCGAACTCCTGACCCGTTCCGGGTCGATCGCCACCACGACCACCCCATCGGGCGTCTCCTCGACCGGTAGCCACAGATTCGCTTCGACGTAATCACGCTTCAGGTTCTTCAGCAGATCGAGCGGCTTGATTCGATCCGGCAGGAACGGCTCATAAGGCACGGAAAAGAAGGTCGACAGCGCGGCACCGATGGCCGGCAACGGCACCTGAAACTCGGTGCACAGGACGTCTTCGATATCCGCGCTCTTGCGGCGTGCCGAGCGCTGGGCGAGTTCGAACTCGGCTGCCGAAATGATCGCCTCGGCGACCAGCGCATCGTAGCGGGTCCTGCGCACCGCCGCCGGCGTCTTCTGGCGCTGCGCAAACGCGACCGCCAGCGTCTGCGCCAGCGCCTGGACGCCCTCCTCGGCTACTGCCGGAAACGGTGCATCCGAGCGGTTGTTGATGAGTTGCACGACGCCCAGCATTTCGTTGCTCTGAGCATTGAGGATCGGCGCAACCAGCATCTGCTTCGAGCGATAGCCGGTCCGCTCATCGATCTCTTTCAGGAAACGCAGACTGGCACTGTGCCCCGCCAGTTCGCGATGGTCGTAGACGTCGCGGATGTTGACGGTCTTGCCTGTCGCCGCGACATAGCCGGCTATGCTCTGCTCGCTGATCGGCAGCCGGATGTCCTGGCGCGACGCGAGCCCGGTCTTGACCTTCGAGACAATGCTCTGCCGGTCGTCACTGACCAGATAGATGGTCAGCCGATCACAGTGAAACAACTCGCAAATGTCCTCCGACATCTCGAGAATGATTTCGTCGGCGTCACTGGTGGCATGGATCTTGTTGGTAACGCGCTGCAGGTTCTTGAAGAACCCCAGGCGTCGACTCATGTCGCCGAGGTTGGTGTCGATCGGCCAATCGGTTGCCATTTGCTCGTCGGCGCTCAGAACTCGAAGACCTGATTGTGCTGCAGCATGCGTGGCTTGAAGGAACCCGCACAACTCTCGATTTCCGCCATCGTCAGCTCACTCTGGCCCGGCTTCAGGTGACTGACGTAAACCTCGGCGGCGATCGTCAGCTTGGTCAGCTCCGTGGCCAGCATGCTCGGACACAGGTGCTTGGAGACTTCGGCCAGGCGCCGTTCATGATTCGGGAATGCTGTTTCGATCAGCAGGAAGCGAAGGTTGGCAATGCTGTTGACCACTGGCCAGAAAGCATCGTTGATCGTCGTATCGCCCGTAAATACGAGGCTACCGGACCCCGAGTCGAGCTGATAACCCACCGCCGGAACGGTATGTTCGGCGGGCAGTGCCGTGATCGTTCGTCCGCCCAGGCGAACGGACTGGCCGAGAGCAATCGACCGGTAGCGCATGACCGCCTCCTCCGGACTCGGGATGACGCGGAAATCCGGCCAGATCACCCAGTTGAAGATGTGCTTGCCGATGATCGCAAGCGTCTCCGCCGTCGCATAGACCGTCAGGGGCTTGTCGCGCAAATCGCTGACCGAATCGACCAACAAGGGCAAGGAAGCGATATGGTCGAGATGCGAGTGGGTCAGGAAGACATGATCGATGACCGCCAGTTCGGCCAGCGAGAGATCGGCGACACCCGTCCCGGCATCGATGAGCAGGTCGTCGTCGACCAGCATCGAAGTGGTCCGCCGATGGCTCCCACCGATTCCTCCGCTGCAGCCGAGAACCCTGACTTTCATGATCCCCGCCCCACCGGACGCTCCGCCGGCTCCGCGGTGATACGCGAAACACGATCCTGCTGACGAGGCGGTCGCCGGTCCACGTGACGGATCATCAGGTCTTCAGAAAAAATTCCATCTTCACGCCCGCAAGCTCGATCACGTCATGGTCCTCAAGGCGATGTGCCTGGGCGTCAAGAACCTTGCCATTGAGTACCGGGAAGCTGGCTCCCTCGACATGCGTCAGAAAGTACCCCTGTGGTCGCCTCGCGATCACCGCCACCTGCACGCCTGGCTTGCCCAGTGTCGTCAAGGTCTTGGTCAGTTGCAGCTCGCGACCGGCGTTGGAGCCGCTGAGCAGCTGGATGGCCGCGATGGATGGTACCGCCGAAGCGGCGCTGTGACCCAGGCTGGGTCCGATCGGATCACTGGCCTTGACGACCTCAGGAACGGGTATCGACTCGACGAGCATGTTCTTGGCGTACTCCGTCGTTTCCCCCGGTGTTTCCGAAGCGGCAAGATACTTCATCTTGTACTTGCCCATTTCGATGACGTCGCCGTCCTTCAGGAAATGCTTCTTGACCGCCTGGCCGTTGACCAGCGTGCCGTTGGTGCTGTTCAGGTCCTCGAGGAAGGAGTCGTTGAGAATCGTCACCACGGCCGCATGCTCGCCACTGATCGCCATGTTGTCGATCTGGATGTCGTTGTTCGCCTTGCGACCGATGCTCATGCGATCCGTGAGCAGCGGGATCTCCTTGAGTACCAGGCCATCCATGCTGAGTATCAGCTTTGCCATCGCCTTCCCGTCCTTATCTGAGCCATGACCAGAGTTTCGCCCAACTCCCGCTGGCCGCAGGGAATTTGCGCACGACTCTGACCACGATAACCGAAATATTGTCATCCCCACCATGGTCGTTGGCCATCTGGATCAGATACCTTGCCGCCCTCTCAAGGTCGGTGCCGAACATCTCCAGGGCGCGCTGCATGTCCGCCCCGTCGACCATGTCATGGAGACCGTCGGAGCAGAGCAGATAGACGTCGCCAGGCTGCACCGGATGGACGTGAATCTCCGCCTCGACTTCGGGGTCCACGCCGACGGCACGCGTCACCAGGTTGCGGTTGGCCGCGTAACGCGCGTCTTCAGCGGAGATCAAGCCGCTGTCGATCTGCTCCTGCAGCAGCGAGTGATCGCGCGTCAACGCCACGAACTCGCCGGCACGCAGACGATAGAGGCGAGAGTCGCCAACATGGGCGACGATCATCCGGTTGTCGCAGAAAATGGCTGCGACGAGCGTCGTGCCCATGCCGCCGAGTTGCGACTGACTCTCCGACGCCTGGTAGATCGCCGAGTTGACGACCGCGATCTGCTCGACCAAACAACGCACAGCGAATGGCTGCCCGGTCCGCTGGTCCTCCTCGTGTGCCGAGGTCGTCTTCAACGCCGCCACCAGCCCCGCGGACAGGAGCGTCGTCGCCATCTTGCTCGCCACCTCACCGGCGTTGTAGCCGCCCATGCCATCGGCGAGGATCACCAGTCCCTGACCGGCGTCGGCCATGACCGAATCCTCGTTCTGACTCCGCACCAGCCCCGGGTCAGAACAGGCGACGATATCGAGCGCGCCCAAAAGACTGTTTGCCACGTCGTCTCCACATAACTGATCAGCAGACCGAGCCGGCTTCCGTCGCATTGCGTACGGGTCAGCCGGTCACCGACGGCCGACCAACGGGATTGTGCCCACACTAGCCGCCGAAAGGCAATTCGCTGCCGACTCCGCGCTCACGCGCAAGTGCTTCAAGGCGGACCGCGACCGCCAGATCCTGTATGGCCATACCCTGCGACTCGAACAGCGTGATCTCGGCGCTCGCCGACCGCCCGGTCTGGCGACCACAGATCACGTCTCCCAGTTCGAGCAACTGCCGTGCCTGTAGGCGTCCCTTCTCCAGCCAGGGCAGCAGGTCACCCGCCTCACGCAGTGCCGTCTCGATGCTGTCGACGACGATCGGCGAACAGCGCTTGAGGACGTCTTCACCCAGTTCGCGGCGAATCAGTGAATTGGAACCTGCGGCATTGATGTGTGTGCCGGGAGACAGCCAGTCGGCGTCGAAGAGCGGCGTCGCCGAGGTCGTGACGGTGCTGACGATGTCGCTGCCGCGCACGGCGTCCTCGGGTGAAGCGGCAGCGGCGACCTCGATGCCAAGGCGCTCCGACAGCCGCGCACAGAAGGCGAGCAGCCGCTCGCTGCGCCGCGCATACACCTTCACCCGCCGTAGTGGACACACGGCTGCTATCGCTTCGATGTGCCCTTCGGCCTGCCAGCCGGCACCGAAGACTCCCGCCACTTGCGCGTCGGGTCTGGCCAGCCAGCGCGTCGCAACGGCCGATGCCGCACCTGTGCGCATCATGCCGAGACGATCGGCTTCGACGACGGCGCGCAGCCTGCCGGTCGACGCCGAATAGAGGTAAACGAGGAAACGTACGCCCGAGCGGTTACTGGTGTAGGCCTTGTAGCCGATGGCGTCAAGACCCGGCAAGGCCCCCTGCAGGACATGCAGCGTCGTCTGCGGCAAGCGCGTGCGTTGGCGGGGTATGTCGCAGGCCTGCCCCGACGAAAGCTCGCGGTGTGCTGCCTCGACCGCTTCGATAACCAGCGGCATGGTCAGCAGCTCTTCAACGTCTTTTTCACTCAGGAACAGGGCCATTTCTTCCTCGTCGGCGGTATCGAACAAGCGCCGCGGGCCGCTCGGGGCCAACCGTGAGCGACGCCGCGCAACGCCTGGTCAACGATTTTACCGGCAAATGAAATGACACGCGCCGGGGGCAAACAAAAAAGGCAGACCGCGGTCTGCCCTTCTTGCCGAGACGAGAAGCCAGCTCAATCCGGACCTAGATCAGCGCCTTGATCAGCTTGCCCATTTCCGACGGGTCGCGCGTCACCGTAAAGCCGCACTCCTCCATGATCGCGAGTTTGGCATCAGCGGTGTCCGCGCCACCGGAGATCAGCGCACCGGCGTGGCCCATGCGCTTGCCAGCCGGAGCGGTGACGCCGGCAATGAAGCCGACGATCGGCTTCTTCATGTTGGCCTTGCACCATACGGCCGCATCCGCTTCATCCGGACCACCGATTTCACCGATCATGATCACCGCGTCGGTATCCGGGTCGTCGTTGAACAGACGCATGATATCGATGTGCTTGAGACCGTTGATCGGATCGCCACCGGTACCCACGGCCGACGACTGGCCGAGACCGATTTCGGTCAACTGACCGACCGCTTCGTAGGTCAGCGTACCGGAACGCGAGACCACCCCGATGCGACCCTTGCGGTGAATGTGACCCGGCATGATACCGATCTTGACTTCGTCCGGCGTGATCAGGCCGGGGCAGTTCGGACCGAGCAGCAGGGTCTTCTTGCCGCCAGCCGCTTCCTTGCGCAGCATCTTGTTGCGCACGACGAGCATGTCGCGCACGGGGATGCCTTCGGTGATGCAGACGACCAGATCGAGGTCGGCTTCGACCGCTTCCCAGATCGCCGCAGCGGCGCCTGGCGGCGGCACGTAGATGACCGAGACCGTGGCACCGGTCTGGGCAGCAGCGTCCTTGACCGAGCCAAAGATCGGAATGCCGAAAATACTCTCGCCGGCTTTCTTGGGATTCACCCCGGCGACGAAGCAGTTCTTGCCGTTGGCGTACTCCTGGCACTTCTCGGTGTGGAACTGGCCGGTCTTGCCGGTGATCCCCTGGGTGATGATCTTGGTGTCTTTGTTAATCAGAATCGACATGGTGGCTCCTTAACTGACCGCAGCAACGATCTTGGTGGCGGCTTCGGCCATTGAATCCGCAGTGATGATCGGCAGGCCGGAATCGCTGAGGATCTTCTTGCCGATATCTTCGTTGGTCCCCTTCATGCGGACCACCAGCGGCACGGAGAGGTGCGTTTCCCGAGCGGCGGCAACGACACCGGTGGCGATCGTGTCGCAGCGCATGATGCCGCCGAAGATGTTCACCAGAATGCCCTTGACCTTGGGATTCCTGAGCATGATCTGGAAGGCTTCGGTGACCTTCTCGGTGGTCGCGCCACCGCCGACATCGAGGAAGTTGGCCGGCTCGGCACCGAACAGCTTGATCGTGTCCATCGTTGCCATCGCCAGACCGGCGCCGTTCACCAGGCAGCCGATGTTGCCGTCGAGCGAAATGTACGAGAGGTCGAACTTGGACGCTTCGAGTTCGTCGGGGTCCTCCTCGTCGAGATCGCGGTAAGCGACGATCTCCGGCTGCCGATAAAGCGAGTTGGAGTCGAAGTTGAACTTGGCGTCGATGGCCTTGATGTTGCCGTTACCCTCGAGGATCAGCGGGTTGATCTCGGCCAGGGAGGCGTCGGTTTCCATGTAGCACTGGTAGAGCCCCTTGAGCGCTGCCACCGCCTGGCCGACGGACTCCGCCGGCACGCCAATGCCGTTGGCCAGTTCGGCCGCCTGCGCGTCGCTTATCCCGTCGACCGGATCGATGAACACCTTGAGGATCTTTTCCGGAGTGTCGTGGGCAACCTTCTCGATGTCCATGCCACCTTCGGAAGACGCCATCATCACCACCTTCTGCGTCGTGCGATCGGTCAGCGCGGCAACGTAATACTCCTTGCGGATGTCTGCCCCTTCTTCGACGAGCAGCCGCCGCACCTTCTGGCCTGCCGGTCCGGTCTGGTGCGTCACGAGTTGCATGCCCAGGATCTGCCCGGCAAACTGGCGAACTTCGTCCAACGACTTGGCCACCTTGACGCCACCGCCCTTGCCGCGACCACCCGCGTGAATCTGGGCCTTGACCACCCAGACCTTGCCTCCCAGGGTTTCGGCTGCCTTGACCGCATCATCGACGGACGGACAGAACACCCCGCGCGGAACCACGACGCCGAATTTCTTCAGGAGTTCCTTGCCCTGATATTCGTGAATTTTCATGCGCTTTCCTTGCTTGAGTTAAGGTTGCAAAACGTAACGAACCACAGGCAGGAGGTCCTACCTGGGCTTCTGGCCACGGTACCAGCGCGGGTAATAGCGCCGTACTGCGTCCGAATGCGATTCCAGCGCATGGCAACGATCGAGCTGATAGGGCTTGTGGCCGCTATCGTCGTTGTCGAGCACCTCACTGGCGAAGGTCTGCAGTGCCGCGGTCGGCAGGAACATCGCCAGTTCGCTGAGATGCGAGCAGCCGCGCGTGCTGCGGAACAGGGTCTTGACTGCCGTCCGGAAGCCATGGAAGAGATTGAGACCGACCAGTTGCGCGTAATCCGGGGTGATTCGATCGCAATAGTCGACGTAGGGCATGGCATCGGTGCAAGCCACCGCGTCGAGGATGGTCATCCCGTGATCGATGGTCACCCGCATCCACATGTCGTGAACCGCCTCACCCGGCCTCCGCAGACCCGAGGAGAGCGGATAGTCGTGATCCTTAACATCGGTCAAACGAGCCTCGATGTCCCAGCAGCCGTCGCTACGCTTGTAACCGTGCAGATGCACGCTGCGGACGTGCATGCGGGTGCGTTCGGCAGTGGGAGGGGGCAGCGGCATCGGGGATCCTGAGGGGACTTGCGGGGCCTGTCACGGCTTCGCAGCTGGCAAGAAATTCTACACCAAAACGCCTCGCCACTCGGTGCGAAATTCATAATTATGGCGCTCGCCGACCTCCGCGCCGGCCATCCCGAGGACGCCGCCGACGTCACGAGCCAGCCGCCTTCGCCAGCGTGCGAAGCTGCGACAAGTCGAACGGCGTCGTTATGCCAGAACCTGGCGCCTGGAATTTCCGCTCGGTCGAGGAACGCCTGGCCGAGAGATGCGGAGCCCATGGTGACGTCTAATCTGCGGCCATCGCCTTTGCCCGCACTGCCAGCACCACGACAGCCATGGCTGGAGCGTCAGGTGCAGCGTCTGGTTCCGGCCGACTACTTTTTGCTGACCTTCACGCTGCCGGCCGAATTGCGCGGACTCGCCGCGGCGCACGCCGACGTCGTCTTCGATTCGCTGATGCGCTGCGCCTGGGAAACGGTGCTGCGCTTCAGCCAGAACGACCGGCAGTTGCAGGGGACGCCGGGGGCGATCGCTGTCCTGCACACGCACTCACGTCGGCTCGACTTCCACCCGCATGTCCATCTCGTCGTCCCCGCGGCGGCGGTCGATGCGGCGACGCCGCGCTGGCGATGCAAGCGGCGCGGCAAGAACGGCACCTACCTGTTCAACGAGAAGGCGATGGCCAAGGTCTTTCGGGCGAAGATGCTGGCGGCGATCGAGGCGGCCGGGATCGGCCTCCCGGCGTCGGATTCGCGGCAATGGGTGGCGCATTGCCAATCGGTTGGCAGCGGTGAGAAGGCCTTGATCACCCTCGGTCGTTACCTCTACCGCGGCGTCATCCGGGAACAGGATATCGTCGCCTGCGAGGATGGCCAGGTGAGCTTCCGCTATCGCAACGCCCAAACCGGCAGGTCGGAAAGGCGCACGCTTTCCGGAGTCGATTTCCTCTGGTTGATTCTCCAGCACGTGCTACCCAAGGGCTTTCGCCGCGCACGCAACTTCGGCTTCCTGCACGCCAATTGCAAGCGCCTGATCGGCTTGCTGCATCTCTTGCTGAAGTTCGATCCGAACCGCTTCAAGCTACCGCGCAAGGTGCGGCCAGCGATGCTCTGCCCATGCTGTGGCGCCGTGATGGCGATCGTCAGGACGCGGATTCGACCGACGTCGTCCGTAGTGGTCGCTGTCTTGCCGGTCATTGGAGTCGCCCTCTCATCATGTAAGCCGAGCCCTCAGCGCTGCCCGGCCGCACGCGGGACTTCAGTTTCCCCAAGCTGAGCGATGCGGCCGCCCGGAAAGCGGTGGCCGGGACGCGAAAACGGCGGCTTTCGGGAGATCGGCGCCGCGCATGCGCCGGCGCGCCGAAACTTCCCGCTCCCGCCCCACCGGCGTTCATGCCTATGGGGTCATTCCAGAAAAGATGTTTGCAGGGGGGGCGCCCCGCTCTCCGGCCCGGGCTCGTCCAACAAACGGATCAGATCGTGGCTTCGCACGATCTATCCTTACTCGTTATGCGTATGTTTCATGAGCAAACCTAAACAAGTACCAACACGGAAACACCCAGCCGAGTGACAGAAGTTGTGCGAAGCCTAGGCACCCAAGTGTGATCCCGACACACACAAACAACATGGACCAACGGGCGAACCGGGGCAGCATCACGGGTGAAAGCAGCAGGCCTCCACACACAAGAGCAATAAGCAGAGCAATGCATGTAAAACGCACGATGGTGTCAGCTGGAGGTTCGAGCGAAAACAACGCGCTAACTGACCCCAGCTGATTGCCGAGTATAACCAGCACGCCTATCGAGATGATTGAAGGCCAGAGGAACGAAAGCGCGGCTAATGCGCGAGGAGAGTTACTAAGACGCATAACGTAAAGTTGAGGCGCCTGCGCGGCTTTTTGCGTAGGTCGCTTCGAATGCAATGTTAGGCCAACTAGAGTAAATACTCATGGCTTATAGCCCAAAGATGGCGGGCCTTCTGGGTATTGAGGCAGGTTATCTGCAATTATTAGCCACGGTTGCTTTGAAGATATCCAAAAATGCATGTCAGGTTTGAATAGTGACGGTTCGTCGAGACTACCGGCTGTTAAGCCGATGACTCCTGCAGCTACACGCCGCGAGAAAATGCTTGAACCGCAATGCGAACAAAAACCGCGCTCAAGAGTTTCTGAAGAGTGAAATGTGCTGATTGGGCCAGAGATAGCAACATGTTCGATGCGCATGAGCACGCGAGCGTTGAAGGCAGCGCCGATAACTTTTTGACAAGCCCTACAGTGGCATATCCTCTGGTTCAAAGGATCAGAAATCGTTTCGTACCGCACGGCCCCACATAGACAGCCACCACGAAATAAAGTCATTCAGCAAGCTTCTTTCTACAACAGCCTAATGTAGAGGAGAGGGACGGCCTGCAAGCGCAGCTTGCAGGCCGCCCCTCTCGACCGCCATGTTAGAGGCTGGCTTGCGCACGGACTCTCTCAATGAGTTTTGCTTCGAGGTTCTTTAACTTCTGGTAAAGCTCGTCAGCTTTTTGGTTGGCATTGGAGTCGACATCTCCGTCTATAACATCGAACTTTCCGTAGCCAGCATCAGAGGTTGCATCGACTAACAGTGCTCGCTCGTCGTCGGTGAGAACCGCACCATGTTTTGACATAAAGTCGGAAAGTCGCGTTTCGATTCTTCCAAAGTCGTGAGCAATTTCGTCACACGCCTCATACCAGTCCATGAGCGGGTTGTTATAGCCCGGAAGGATGGAGTGAAAGAGTGTGGAAAACGCGGAGGCTGCTTCCAACTCGCGCTGAAAAAATATTTCCGACTTCTTCAACTGAACTTTGTAACTTTCCACGTTTCGAGCCATTTCGTTCTTCAAACGCTCGATCTCGGCGTCAGTCTTTGACTTCAGCTCGGATTCAAAGACTTTGGTGTCGCGGACGATTAGTTTGTCGAGCAGTGATTTCGCTAGCACTGCCAAGATAGCTATTAGCGCCGCATTGCCGCCAAATGCCAAGAGGATTGCTTGCCAGAGTTCCATTGAAGCCTCTAACGTGAAAGCTCAGGCGCGCTACGCGGCTTTATCGCGCAGCGTCGCTTGGAGCGCAGAGTTGGGCTATTGATTTGCACTTAATCCGACCCTGGCCCCTTTGATCTTGACCCCATGTTTTGTTTTGTTGCTTACCTGCCGTCGGTCGGCAGTCGGCCATAGAACCAGACGGTGAAGATTCTTCTCCAAAGCCGACCGGGCGGATCAACCGTAAGCAGTCATGCCGCTGGGGATGTCAATTTCCTCGCCTGGCCGACCGCTACGCGTCGGGAAGCAGTCAGTGGGTGTAGCATGACGTCGGTCGGCTACCGGCCAGGAGCGGCCGGTGAGGTGATCGAAAATTCCATTGTTTGGGCGACTGCTGTTCCACCGGAACCGGACCTGTCCCCGGAGTGGCACCTTGAGCCATTGAGCTAGCCATACCGTGGTCTGTCCCTTGACGACCAGCGACCGTATCGAACAGAGCCATTAGTCCACCATTCCTTCGCTAGGGAGCGCAAAAAGACCTTATCGTCCCTTGCCAAAACATGTTTGGCGTTTTCGAAGCACGTTTCACAGAATAAGAAACACGTCGACGTGTCGTGGCCGAGCGCGATGAGTCCCTCTGGTGGTTGGAGAACACAATCGCATCCGTTGCAGAAAGCGAAAGGACGCTTGCCCACCGGAATTCCCCCCGAGAGAGGATCAGTGGCGGGCGGGGGTTGGCGAGTCGAGGGGGCGCGAGGAGGACTGGTCATGGGATGCTGCAAATTCCGCTGACACGACGGATTGTCTTCCCGAACGGCCCGAACTCTAGCAATATCATCATCTGGCCTTCCTCCCGAGCACTCGCCAGCAAAGTCCCGGAAGGAATGCCGATGGAAGGGATCGCCACTCAATTCTTCGGCCCAATATGCACCTTCCCGCAGATTAGGGGTTCCCGTTAAGGTTTTCAGCTCTTTTGCGGTGGGTAAGCGCCAGTCGTGCTTCCCACCTAACGCCAGCGAGGAACAAAATGATCGAGCCTCGTCTAGGCTCCGCATGCGGCCATCGTCGTCCTCTTGCCATATGCGGCTAGACCGCTCGTCGCTGCTAGTGCCGTCCGCGTTAGGCTTAAGCCGCGCTCTGGGATGTTGCGCAATAGCGTTTGCATAATCCTTTGCGGGACCAGAAGCAGCTGCCCTTATGGCTACCCATGCAGCCTCGCTGTCAATAGAAACAAGCGCTTCAGCAGCGCGCTCGTACAGTCGGAGCATCTCGGCGGTTCTATTGTCCGGCCAATGGAGTACTTCACTGAGGACCTCGACTGCACGATTCGTCCCAATATCTTCAAGAACAACAACCGCTAACATAGCGCTCCGAGGCTCGCCCTGAAAGTCAAATCTGATGACGTTTGCAAGTATAGGGACGGCCCGATCGCCCTTTGAGACTAGCTCCCGCCGCAGCTCCTTCACGCGCTTTTCATGCTCCTCATCATAATATAAGAGTCGCGGACCCCGGCAGAAACTACTCACCAGATCGTCAATCTCTTTATCCGTCGTGTCTTCGCGATGCCCTTGGGGAAAAATGCGAGATTCTGCTGATCTTTTGACCGGGGACGACTCGTGACCAGCCGGTCCACCAAACAACTTGGTCCACCAACTCATGATGCACTCTCCTTTCTCTTGACGCCGTTGGCTCGTAAGCACCCCCTATGGGCACCGACAGATGTCTGTGCCCAACGTGGAAGCTCAGGCGGCGGACGCGGCTTTATGCGGCCGGTCGCCTGGAGCGCAGAGTTGGGCATGGATGCATGATTACAAGACCCCACGCTTTTACCCCACGCTTTGCGATATGTTATGGACAAGAGAGTTTACCTCCTCTTGAATCTGGTTTGAGAAACTCGCATCGCAATTGATCGTCGGTCTTAGTCGCATCAAAGGTGCCTACCTTCTCGAGGTTAAGCGCGTCATTGATGACATAAACCTCACCTGCGTGAGGTTGAACATCCCCCAATTTTTCCTGACGGTCCACACGAAATAGCATGTACCTACCCTTCTCACGTAGGATAATACGAGGAGGAGACGCTGTCATATCGATTTTTTGAGAACCATAGATCGACGCGCCTTCAGTATCAACAATTGCGATGGAGTCAGTCTTTGGGATAGAAACTATATTCTGCTGAACGCCACACCCAAGAACGGCTGGCATTAATACAACCACTACGCTAGCAAATAGACTAGGTAATCGTCTATTGTGAGATAAAATCACCGACGCTGCCGATGCAGCACTTGACGTTGCAAATGCACCTAAAGCTGGATCTGAGCGCTTCATGTTGGATCTCCTTGGCTGGCGCGCCGAGACGTTTTCTTCGCCAAGCCCGCCGAAAGAACTTGAACACTCGATAGCAAGATAAATGTAGCGACAGCGGCTTTGCAGAGTGATTTCATATGACCCCCTTGTCTCAGGTGTGAAGAAGTACTTCCATGACAACGCTGCTTTGACGCCCAACGTGAAAGCTCAGGCGACGGCCGCGGGTTTATGCGGCCGGTCGCCTGGAGCGCAAAGTTGGGCATGAATAGGCGCTCGCTAGATGTGACCCCAAGCTCGGTGTTCGAGTATGGGGCTACCTGCAATGCAATGCTGCAAGCCGCTCGAAAATTTTCAGACTCTGCAGTGTCCTAGCATCGCCACCCTCTTGCCACCATACCCATGCTCGTTCCTTTCCCTCTGTCGGTGAGTACCCGTAACGTGTCCAGCTTTGGTCCCAGCACGAGTCGCATGCGAGATAGGTGTCTTCGACATCATCCGGTATTCCAATAAAGCCCTCCGGTGCGCTAATGTCAACAGAGCAGGTGTCACAAAGCCCGCCTTTTCGGTTTTGGTGCCAAGATATTTGAGGAACTCCGCTTATCGGCTTCACGACACCCAGTGCCTTCAGCTTTGCGGCAAGTGAGAAACGCACAATTCCAGTCTTCTCAGTATCGAGGAGGAAGGACAGGATTTCCTTGTCGTCTAAATTCTTGATAGCACACCACCGCATGACGGCGCTTGGATCCAACCTAGCAATCTGTCCTAACTCAGCTTGGTCTGTTAGCTTTCTTAGGGCCAGCCACTGCACAAGCTCGCCCTCGCCACTTTCACCTCTTGCGAATCTTGCGAGTTCAGTATCGGTTTGACATTTCTCAATGCGCGCGAAGGCATCGTCTGCCTTCACCTTACGGAGCTTCATCTGTGCGGCGCGTAGCACTAGAGGATCTGAGTCTCTGAGGGAAATTTCCCTTAGTAAGTCCTTATCGACAATTTGATTCTTGACCTTGTCGAGCCTGACTTCCCACGAACCTCCGAGGCGAAAGATCAAGCACCTGATAAAAGATGACATGCTCATGTAAAGATCTCCAGAATATCCGCAGGCGCTTGCTCAATCACGCCGGTTTCAGGATGCGCACTGCAGTACGCGCCGCCGCGGCAGCCGCGACGCGGCCACGACCGGCAAGGGCCACGGGAGACGTCGAACCGCCCGCAGCGTAAAGCCGATGGGTGCGACACGCGAAATGCAAAGGACTCTCCCCCTCGGGTGCCCAACGTGAAAGCTCAGGCGCGCTGCGCGGCTTTATCGCGCAGCGTCGCTTGGAGGGCAGAGTTGGGCTATTGATTTGCATTTAATCCGACCCTGGCCCCTTTGATACGGCCCTAAGCTTTCCTACTTGGCAGACGCGCTTGTCGGCGCGCCGGCAACTCGGTGTTTGGATACGTCTATCGCCGCATCGCCATGAATGAATTTGACGGGAACGCTACCGCGAGAGATCGCGAAGGGAATGTCCTGCGTTGTTTTACCGCCGCTTAGCGCATAGGATGATAGTAGTGATTCCGTGTAATCATTCACTCCCCTACGCGGTTGCCGGGATGGCGGGGATCGTGGGGAGCTGCAAGCCTTTGCGGGCGGCGGCGATGACGGTGCCGAGGTACTGCCAGGCGGATGCTCCGCGACGGCGACAGGT
>JAFLDO010000019.1 GCA_017302455.1 Accumulibacter sp. | reverse complement strand
CCGCCGCCGTCAAGGCCAGTGCCACCCGACTCGTCTTTCCCGACATGACCACACCTCACACACAAACGTCTTGAAATCATGTCAGTATCGCCGAATCTTCATGTCTATTGTTGAAACGAACTACTAGTGGCCCGGATCAAGCGAGAACTCGATCGGCAACAACACCCGAAACGCCCGGCCCCGCAAGGCCTCGGGCAGCGTTGTTGCCGCCGCCGCCTGCTCGATCATCAACATGGCCTGCGTATCGAGCACGGCGCGCCCACTGGACCGCACGAGCGACAGCTCAGGAACATGCCCCCAAGCGCTCATGCTGACTGCAACCTCGGCCGTGCCTTCCCAAAGACTCTCGCGTGCTACCGGAGGATAGCGCTTGAAGCGGCGGGCGGCGATCGCCAGTGCCACGCGATACTGGCGCAGGTCGTCGGCGCTGACGCCATCCCGTGTCGCTACGGTCGGGGCCGCCCCCACCGGCGCCTCGGCGGTCTGCTCTGGAGCAGCCTTGCCCACCGCCGCCGGAGCCATCACGGCAGACGGGACAACGACTCGCGGCGCCGTTACCTGGCGCTGGTGCTCTGTCGATCCATCCGACCGCGCGGTCATCCGGGAAGGTGGCGGCACACCGACCGGCGCCGGCGCCTTTGGCCCCGCCGCGTGCGACGGAATCGTTTGGCTGCGAGTACCGATCACCGCCTCGAGTGGCTTCCCGGCGGGCGCAATGCGCACCGGCAGGCCTGGGTAGACACGAACGAGTAGTACGAGATGCGCCAGCAGCGAGGCGACCACAGCCAGCAGCAGGCGGCGAACGCCTTCACGCCGCATTGCCGTCGCAGTGCGTTGCGGCCACCGGCAAGCGGCGATTGCCTGCCGGAGATTCGCCGGCTCGCCGCTCCCAACGGCCAGAGCCGGTGATAGCCAATCTGGTCTTCAGCATCCGGGGCCGGGCGCACCCCGACCATCGACCTATTTTCCGGCTCGTGCTTCGTCCTCACGTATCTTCTTGCTGAAGAAGGAGGAAAACCAGAACGCCATACCGACCACGAAAAGAATCACGAACAGGCTGAATAGCCCGTAGTCACTCGAAAACAACAAGTCCCAAGCCATCGTCTACCTCCCTGAAAAAATCAGTTACCCGCTGCCGTCACCCTGGATAACGGGGTCCACCGCAGCGCCGATTCTGTTCCCGTCACCCAATCTCCCACCAAGCGCCACTGTCGCTTTTCGTCCTCGAGGCTGACGTGCCAGCGACCACCAGTCAAGGGGGCGAGCGTGCCCACATAGACACCGCCGCCCTCGGCACGCAGGGCCACGTCCTGATCGAAACCCGGGCGCGTCGGATGCGCAATGCGCAGGCTGAGCGCATCCGGCAAGGCCACTCCGGCGTGCAGACGCAGCAGGATCCGGATCCGCCTACCCTCCTCACCAAGCACGAAGTCTGCCGCGACTCCCAGTTCGGCGGCGCGCTGATCACGCTCCGTGCGCCGATTTACCGTCAGGCCCTGCTTGTAGTAGTCGTCCTCCACCAGTCCATCACTGGTCACGACCGCCAGATAGGCGGTGATGACTCCGGCGATGATGACAATTACCGGACCGAGCATCAGCAACCATGGCCATGGCTCGCGGTACCACGGTGCTGCCTTGGCGCTCTGCTCTCGCTTCATGGCAGGAAGAAGCTCGTCTTTTCCCGAACCGCGATCGCGTCGCGATCCTCGGCCCTGACCTCGAAGAAGAGTTCGTTCGACCCCTTCCTGCCGACCCCGGGTTCGACCCGCGCGGAGAGCGCCAGCGTAGTCGAAGACGCCGCCGGAACGTCCACGCTACGATTGCCGACGATATCGACACCCTCGATGCCGCTGACGCCAATCAAGTAACGATGCGGCGAATCGTCAGTGTTCGAGATGTGCAAACGGTACACGTTCTCGATACGCCCATCCTCGGCCTCGCGCGACAGTGTCGAACGGTCGCGCAGGACATCCACCTTGAGCGGCACGCGGTGAGCCAGGCTCCACGCTGTCCCCAGAATGATCGCCAGCAGTATGCTCGTATAGAGAAGCGTTCTGAAGCGCAACAGGTGCGCGAACATCTCGCGCGGGGAGTAATGTTTCTCCAGAGCATTCTCGGTCGAGTAGCGAATCAAGCCACGCGGCGAACCGACCTTGTCCATCACCTGATCGCAGGCGTCGATGCACGCCGCGCAGGCAATGCACTCGAGTTGCAGCCCATTGCGAATGTCAATCCCCGTCGGACACACCTGTACACAGATGCTGCAGTCGACGCAGTCGCCCAACGCCTCCGTCTTCGGCGTGGCACCTTTCCTGCGCAGACCTCGCGGCTCTCCCCGCTCCGGGTCGTAGCTGATGATCAAGGTATCCGGATCGAACATTACCCCCTGGAACCGGGCATAGGGGCACATGTACTTGCAGACCTGCTCGCGCATGAAACCGGCCATCAGGTACAGGAAGGCCGCATAGAAGAAAATCCAGAAAGCCTCCCACGGTCCCAGACTGAAAGAGAGCAACTCGCCAAGGAGTTCCTTGATCGGCGTGAAATAGCCGACAAAGGTGATCCCTGTCCACAACGCAACAACGAGCCAGAGCGAATGCTTGATCAACTTGAGGCGGAACTTGCGCATGCTCATCGGCTGCGCATCGAGCTTGATGCGTGCTGGACGTTCGCCCTCGATCTTGCGCTCGATCCACATCAGTATCTCGGTATACACCGTCTGCGGGCAGGCGTAGCCGCAGAACAGGCGACCACCAATCGCGGTGACAAGAAACAACGCGTACGCGGAAATCACCAGCAGAACGGCCAGGTAGATAACGTCCTGCGGCCAGAACACCAGGCCGAAGATGTAGAACTTGCGTTCAACGATGTGGAAGAGGACTGCCTGCCGACCGCCCCACTCGATCCAGCACAGGCCATAAAACAATGCCTGCGTAAAGAAGACCATCGCCCAGCGCCAGTTGTTGAAGACCCCTGTTACGCTGCGTGCGTGGACGGTTCTGTGCTTTTCGTACAGGCCGTCGATGTTGATGGGAATTGCCTTGGCCTTGTTGCCGGCCGCTTGGTCCATGATTTCAGCTCCGATCCATTTCAGAATTACACCAAACTCTAATATTACATCTTGGCGTGATGCTGATCTTGATCTGAATCAGCCCGGAGTAATTGCAGCGCGCGATTCCCGGCAACACAACGGGCGTGGGGCACCTGGCCGCGACCGCTGGAAAGCTGCGAGAAGGGAATCAGCGACGGAAAAACAACGGAGCGGCGAGGCGCGCCGCTCCGTTGTTGCGGCCTTGTTGCTATTTGCTGCCGGCGCTCAGACTGAGCACATAGGCGGCGAGCACGTGCACCTTGGCCTCACCGAGAAACTCCTTCCAGGCCGGCATCTGGTTCGTCCGACCCTTCGTGATGGTTTCGATGATCGTCGCCTCCGAACTACCGTAGAGCCAAATCTTGTCGGTCAGGTTGGGGGCGCCGACCGCGTGCATGCCCTTGCCATCCTGTCCGTGGCAACCTGAGCATCCCGCCGTATTGAAGGCTTCCTGCCCCTTGGCAACGCGCACCGAATCGGCCGGCAGGCCCGAGAGAGAGCGCACGTAGTTGGCGAGATCCTTGACTGTTTCGGCGCCAAGCTGTGCGTGCGGCGGCATCACCCCCATCCGACCGTTGGTGATTGTTTCGACGATCGCCGCCGGCTCGCCGCCCCACTGCCAGTCATTGTCGGCCAGATTCGGAAAGCCCTTCGAACCCCGTGCGTCGGCACCATGGCACTGCATGCAGTAGGTCAGGTAAAGCCGCTTGCCCGTTTCGTTGCCTTCCTTGTCGCCAGCCAGCGCCTGCAGGTCCATCTTCATATACTTGTCGTACAGGGGCTTCGTCTGCTCGTCGGCCTTGGCGACTTCCTTGGCAAGCTGCCCACTGGACGACCAGCCAAGCATGCCCTGATAGCTGCCCAGCGTCGGGTAGAGCGCGCAGTACACCAGCGAGAAGATAACGGTCAGATAAAAAAGCCACATCCACCACTTCGGCAAGGGATTGTTGTACTCCTCGAGAGTCTCGTCCCAGACGTGACCAGTGGTGTCCACCTTGGCAGGTGGCGGCGTACTCTGCGACCAGAGCATCACACCACAGGCAATGATGCTGAGCAGCACCAACAGAATGACGTACCAGTTCCAGAACTGATTCACAAAATCGTTCATCATGCTTTCCTTTGTTCGATGCGATCCAGGCCGAGTTCAGCCCGATCCGCTGCCTCGTCCGAGAACGGCAGCATCGCCGCCTCTTCGAAGCGCTTCTTGTTGCCCTTCACACCGTAGGCCCACCAGACGATCCCAAGGAAGGTCAGCAGGGAAACGACGGTCACGATGGAGCGCAGATCGTTGATGTCCATGCGCCTACTTCGCGTTCTTCATCTCAAGGCCCATCCCCTGCAGATAGGCGATGAGCGTGTCGAGTTCGCTCTTGCCCTCAAGCTGCTTCTTGGCTCCGGCGATCTCCTCGTCGGTATAGGGGACACCTACGATGCGCAAAGCACGCATCTTGGCCTCGATGCTGTTCGCGTCGGCCGGAGCCTTCTCCAGAAAGGCGAAAGCCGGCATGTTGGACTCCGGCACGACGTCGCGCGGATTGATCAGGTGAGCGCGGTGCCACTCATCGGAATACCGCCCACCAACGCGCGCAAGGTCCGGGCCGGTACGCTTCGAGCCCCACTGGAAGGGATGGTCATAGACGAACTCGCCCGCCACCGAATAATGACCATAACGCTCGGTCTCCGCACGGAACGGACGAATCATCTGCGAATGGCAGAGGAAGCAGCCTTCACGGATATAGACGTCGCGCCCGGTCAGGCGGACCGGATCGTAGGGCTTGAGCCCAGTCACCGGTTCGGTAGTGGATTTCTGGAAGAACAACGGCACGATTTCGACCAGACCACCGACGCTGACCACCAGCAGGGTCAGCAAGACCATCAATCCGACATTGCGCTCAATTGCATCTTGCGTAAGTTTCATTTCATTCCCCTCAGGCGTGGTGTGCAGCAGGTTGCAGCACCAGCGCGTCATCGACCGTACGGCCGCCGGCAATCGTCTTGACCATGTTGTAGGCCATGATCAACATGCCGACCAGGAAGAGAACGCCACCGAGGAAACGAATCGCCCAGAACGGATACGAAGCCTTCACCGATTCGACAAAACTGTAGGTCAGCGTACCGTCCAGATTGACCGCGCGCCACATCAGGCCCTGCATCACACCGGCAATCCACATCGAGGCGATATAGAGAACGACGCCGATCGTCGCCACCCAGAAGTGCACCGTGATCAACTTGACACTGAACATCTCCGGCTTGCCGAACAGACGCGGCAACAGGTAGTAGATCGAACCGATCGAAACCATCGCCACCCAGCCCAAGGCACCCGAATGCACGTGTCCGACCGTCCAGTCCGTGTAGTGGGACAAGGCGTTGACCGTCTTGATCGCCATCATCGGACCTTCGAAGGTCGACATGCCGTAAAAGGACAGCGACGTGATCAGGAACTTGAGGATCGGATCATCGCGCAGCTTGTGCCAAGCGCCCGAGAGCGTCATCACACCGTTGATCATGCCGCCCCACGAGGGAGCAAGGAGAATCAGCGAGAACAGCATGCCCACCGACTGGGTCCAGTCGGGCAACGCGGTGTAGTGCAGATGGTGCGGGCCGGCCCACATGTAGGTGAAGATGAGCGCCCAGAAGTGCACGACCGACAGGCGGTACGAATACACTGGCCGCCCGGCCTGCTTCGGGACGAAGTAATACATCATGCCGAGAAAGCCCGCGGTGAGGAAGAAGCCGACCGCGTTGTGGCCGTACCACCACTGAACCATCGCGTCCTGAACGCCGGCATAGGCCGAGTAGGACTTGGTCAAGGAAACCGGAATCTCGGCGCTGTTGACGACGTGCAGCAAGGCAACGGCAAGGATGAACCCCCCGTAGAACCAATTCGCCACGTAGATGTGACTGACCTTGCGCTTGGCGATGGTGCCGAAAAAAACGACCGCGTAGGCCACCCAGACCACGGTGATCAGGATGTCGATCGGCCACTCGAGTTCGGCGTACTCCTTTCCCGAGGTGAAACCCAGCGGCAGGGTGATGGCGGCCAGGATGATGACCAGTTGCCAGCCCCAGAACGTGAAGGCCGCCAGGCCATCGGAGAAGATCCGCGTGTGACAGGTCCGTTGGACTACATAGTAAGAGGTGGCGAACAAGGCGCTGCCACCGAAGGCAAATATCACCGCGTTCGTGTGCAGGGGACGCAAACGCCCGAAATGCAGCCAGCCCAGATTCAGCTCTGGCCAGACCAGTTGGGCGGCGATGATCACGCCAACCAGCATTCCGACAATCCCCCAGATTACGGTCATCACGGCAAACTGCCGCACCACCTTGTAGTTGTATGTTGACTGAGTTACCGACATGGACTCACCTCTTTCTTGACCAAAAAACCGGCTTTCACCGCCCCGAATGCCCTTGCTGCGACCACTGACTTTGAGGATGGTATTCTAACCCGCGAGGGCTCAATTTGACACAGATCAAGCTCGCCCGCGGTGACGGCACCCTGACTGCGCGCAAAAAAACGGGTGCGTCGAAACGCACCCGAACCCCAACAGAGAAACACCTCACCAGAGCCGAGACCTGCGCGCGGATGCCGCGGCATCGGCGCATTCATTGCGTGAAATTATCGCAGAGCTCAGGGAGAAACTCTTGACCTGAGTCAAGAGCCGCTTCGATTCGTGACCGGAGATCCGTCGCCGGCGTGCTCTGCCTGTGCGTCCGGTGACTTGTCCGGAGCGTCGTCGGCCGGCGATACCGGGCGTGACCTGTCGTCGTCCATCAGGATGCGATAGGCTGGCCCCTCGAGATCGTCAAACTGCCCATTGCGCAGCGACCACCAGAACGCGATACCGATCAGGAAGACCAGAACGACCGAGATCGGAATCAGCAGGTAAAGGGTTTCCATCATCGCTCAGTTCCCTTCCGTTTTCTGCAGCCGTAGCGAGTTTGCGACGACCAGCAAGGAACTCCCGGACATGCCGATACCGGCCATCCACGGTGTGATGAAGCCACTCATGGCCAGCGGCAGCGCTACCAGATTGTAGGCGAAGGACCACATCAGGTTCTGTCGGAGCACACGCAAGGCACGACGGGCGACGAAAACGCCGCGCCGCAGGTGATCGAGGTTCTCCGAGAGCAGAACCAGATCGGCCTGCGTGCGCGCCAACTGCGAGCCCCCACCCATGGCCACCGAGACCTGCGCCTGTGCCAGCACCGGCGCATCGTTCACGCCATCGCCGACCATCGCCACGACGGCGCCGCTCGCCTGCAGGCGGCGCACGTAATCGCGCTTGGCCTGTGGTGACGCCTCCGCCTGCACCTCATCTATCCCCAGCGCCAGCGCGACGCGACGGGCAGCCGGCGCCGCGTCACCGGTGAGCAAGGTCACCTGCTGGCCGGACGCCTGCAGCGCGGCGACCATCACGGCTGCCTCCGGTCGCAGATCGTCGCCGATGCGAAACAGCGCGACCCAGCCTGCCTCGTCGCCAAGAGCGATCACCGTATCGCCAACGGCAAGCATCGCCTGTCCCGCTTCCGGCAAGGATTTTCCGTGCAAGGCCTGTACATAGTCGGGTCGGCCAAGGCGAACGCCACGACCACCATGGAGCCCGCTTATTCCGCAGCCCGGCTCATTGATCAGTGAGGTGACAGCCGGTCGATCATCACCGATGGCCGCGTCCCGCAAGGCGGCACCGATCGGATGCTCCGATGCCTGCTCGAGAGCGGCCGCCAGTGCCAGACTCTCGTTCGGGTCGAGTGCGCCGAGCGGCAGCACGGCAAGCAACTGCATACGGCCGCTGGTAAGCGTACCGGTCTTGTCGAAAACGAAGTGAGTGGCGCGTGCCAGCGTCTCGACCGCATGGCTACGCGTCACCAGCAGGCCG
This sequence comes from Accumulibacter sp., assembly GCA_017302455.1. Classification (GTDB taxonomy): domain Bacteria; phylum Pseudomonadota; class Gammaproteobacteria; order Burkholderiales; family Rhodocyclaceae; genus Accumulibacter; species Accumulibacter phosphatis. The sequence goes on along the minus strand of JAFLDO010000019.1, from coordinate 82,947 downwards.
GCCTTCGCCATCGCCCCGCTGGCCACGGTGAGTGCCACCGGCGTCGCCAGTGACAAGGCGCAGGGGCAGGTGACGACCAGAACCGACACCGTGATCCAGAGCGCCTGCCCGGGATCGATGAACGACCAGCTAACGGCCACCGCCGCCGCCAGGATCAGAAGAGCAATGATGAAGCGGCCGGCGATCCGGTCAGCGAGTTCGACGATCCGCGGCTTCTCGCCCGCCGCACGCTCCATGAGGCGGACGATCGCCGACAGTCGCGTTCCCTCGCCAACCTGCACGACCTGGACCAGCAATGGACTTTCGATGTTGACGGAGCCGCCGGTAACCGCCGCTCCCGGGCGCTTGCTGACCGGCGCGCTCTCGCCGGTCAGCAGGGCCTCGTTGGTGCAGCTCTCCCCCTCAAGCACCTCTCCGTCGGCCGGGATAGTCTCGCCGGGCCGCACCACAACGACGTCGCCACGGCGCAGGTCGGCGGCCATGACCTGCTCGATCTCGCGGCTGGCCGGATACGCAGGCACGCGCTCGGCAACTGCCGGCATCAATCGGGCCAACGCTTCGGTGACGCTGACGGCGCGTTGGCGCGCCGTCATTTCCAGGAAGCGGCCGCTGAGCAGGAAGAAAACGAACATCGTCACCGAATCGAAATAGACCTCGCCACCGCCGACAAGGGTCGCCCACACGCTGGCCGCAAAGGCGGCGCCGATTCCCAGAGCAACCGGCACATCCATGCCGACACGGCGCAGCCGCAAGTCGCGCCACGCATTGCCGAAGAACGGCGCCGCCGAATAGAAGATTACCGGCAGCGTCAGCGCCAGGCTCGCCCAGCGCATCAACTGCTCGACCTCCGGCGTCATTTCGCCGGCGCCCGCCAGATACACCGGCACCGCGTACATCATCACCTGCATCATGCCGAAGCCGGCGACAAAAACCCGCCAGAGCGCGCTCCGCCGCTCCCGGCGCGCCAGAGCCTCGCTGCGTGCCGCATCGTACGGGTAGGCGCGATAGCCGATCGCAGCGATCGCCGCCAGGATGTCGGACAGCTTGATGCGCCGCTCGTCCCAGCGCACGCGGGCACGCCGCGTCGCATAGTTGATGTCCACCGCAGTGACCCCGGCGAGTTGCGACAGATGCTGCTCGTTGAGCCAGATGCAGGCGGAACAGGTGATCCCTTCGAGGATCAATGCCGCCTCGCGCTCGCTGCCACCCTCCCCGACGAGACGCACGAAGCTCTTCTGGAAATCCGCGTGATCGTACAGTTGCAGGCGATCGACAATCGCCGGAAGCGCCTCGCGCGGCGAGTCCGGCAGAGCGTCACGATTTCGGTAGTACTCCGCCAATCCATTCGCGACGATCGCCTGCGCCACCGCCTGACAACCGCCACAGCACATCGCACGTGGCTTGCCGTCGATACTCACCGCGAGATCGACGCCGTTCGGTACCGCCTGACCGCAATGGTAGCAATTGTCGATGTTCATCGCTGGAGCATACAGGGAAAACGCAAGATGCCGACTGGTCCCTGCTGAGCCAGACGGCACAGCAAGCGCAGGGAAGGTGTTGTCCGCGGCGCCATCTGAACACGCCCGCAGCCTCGGCAGAAGGTCGGGACGCGCGCGACACCGGTCGGCACCGCACAAAGCCGGTTATAATCGCATGTTTTGTCCGTCCCCTCTACCCTCCGATGCTCGTCTATCGCGGTTTTGCACAGACAGCGCCCAGTGCCACAGTACTCACCATAGGCAACTTCGATGGCGTACATCTCGGCCATCGGGCGTTGCTCGCGCGCCTGACGGCCGCTGCAGCCAAGGCCGGCCTGCCGGCCGCAGTCCTCACGTTCGAGCCGCACCCGCGCGAATTCTTCGCTCCGCATTCGCCGCCATCGCGCCTCTCCACGTTGCGTGAAAAGCTGGAACTGATCGCTGACGACGGAGTCGATCTGGCATACGTCTGCCACTTCAACGCCCGCTTCGCGGCCTTCGCCCCGGAGGAATTCATCGAACGTGTGCTGGTCGGTGCCCTGCGCGTACGCCATCTGATCGTCGGCGACGACTTTCGTTTCGGTGCCCGACGCGCCGGCAACTTCGCCCTGCTGCGCGAGGCCGGTGCCCACCTTGGCTTTCAGGTCGAAGCCATGGAGAGCGTGACGCTCAACGGCGAGCGTGCTTCAAGCTCGGCGGTTCGTGACGCACTCCAGGAAGGCCGGCTCGAACACGCCGCCCGCCTGCTCGGCCGGCCTTACTCGATCGACGGCCGCGTCGTGCACGGCGACAAGATCGGCCGTCAACTGGGGTTCGCGACGGCCAACATCCGCATCAAGCACGAGCGCCCACCGCTGCAAGGAGTGTTCGCGGTCGAAGTCAAGGGACTGCCCGGTGGACCGCACCGCGGCGCCGCCAACCTCGGCTACCGCCCGAGCGCCAATCAGGTTGTGCGCCCACTGCTCGAGGTGCACCTGTTCGATTTCTCTGCCGACATTTATGGCGCCCATCTGAACGTCCGCTTCCTGCACAAGCTGCGCGACGAAGTGAAGTTTCCCGACTTCAACGCCCTGAAAGCGCAGATCGCCAGCGACGTCGAAGCGGCGAAAGCCTACTTCCAGTTGTGAGAACCGCCATGGCCGACTACAAGAAAACCCTCAATCTGACTGACACGCCATTTCCCATGCGCGGAGACCTCGCCAGACGCGAACCGCGCTGGGTTGCCGCCTGGCAGGAGAGCAACGTCTACGAGAGTATCCGCGCGGCCTCGCAAGGCCGCCCGCGTTTCGTTCTCCACGACGGTCCGCCCTACGCCAATGGCGACATTCACATCGGCCACGCGGTCAACAAAATCCTCAAGGACATCATCGTTCGTTCGAAGACGCTGGCCGGTTTCGACGCGCCCTACGTCCCGGGGTGGGATTGTCACGGCCTGCCGATCGAACACCAGATCGAGAAGCGGCACGGCAAGCACGTCCCCGCCGACCGTGTGCGTGAGCTGTGCCGCGCTTTCGCCGCCGAGCAGATCGAGCGTCAGAAGAAGGACTTCATCCGCCTCGGTGTCCTCGGTGACTGGGGACGGCCCTACCTGACGATGGATTTCCGGACGGAGGCCAACGAAATCCGCACGCTGGGCAGGATTCTGGACAAAGGCTACCTCTACCAGGGCCTCAAACCCGTCAACTGGTGCCTCGATTGCCGTTCGGCACTCGCCGAAGCCGAGGTCGAGTACGAAGACAAGAGTTCGGTGGCCATCGACGTCGCCTTCGAGGTGCATCCCAATCACGCCGACAAGCTGGCCAGGGCGTTCGGCCTGACGCACCTGCGCGGCCCGGCCTTCGCCGTGATCTGGACCACTACCCCCTGGACCTTGCCGGCCAACGAGGCGGTCAGTGCCCATCCCGACTTCGACTACGACCTGGTCGACACCGCGAAAGGCGCGCTGATCCTCGTTCGCGAGTTGACCGAAGCGTGCCTGCAGCGTTACGCACTGACGGGTCGGGTACTCGGTTCGGCGAAAGGTGGCGCGCTCGAACATGTCCTGCTCAAGCATCCCTTTCAAGCGCGCGATGTGGCGATCATCTGCGGCCGCCATGTAACGCTCGAGGCGGGAACGGGACTGGTGCACACGGCGCCGGCGCATGGCACCGACGACTACCTGATCGGCAAGATCTACGGTCTGCCGGTCAACAACCCGGTCGGCGACGACGGCACTTTCGTCACCGGGACGCCGGCGCTGACCGTCGGCGAACTCGCCGGACGAAGCGTCTGGGACGCCAACCCGCTGGTCGTCGAGGAACTCGCGGCGAGCGGCCACCTGCTCAACACCGAGAAGATCCAGCACAGCTACCCGCATTGCTGGCGGCACAAGACGCCGATCATCTTTCGCGCCACGACGCAGTGGTTCGTCGGCATGGAGCAGCGTGCGACCTCGCCAGACGACGTGCCGACACCCACCAATGACGAGGCACCCAGCTTGCGCTGGTGCGCCGAACGGGCGGTAGACGAAACGCAGTTCTTCCCGACCTGGGGCCGTGCGCGCCTCGAAGCGATGATCAGGACTCGCCCCGACTGGTGCGTCTCGCGCCAGCGCAACTGGGGAGTTCCACTCCCCTTCTTCCTGCATCGCGAAACCGCGGCCCTGCATCCGCGCACCCCGGAGCTGATCGAGGCCGTCGCCAAGCGCGTCGAAGTGGCCGGCATCGAAGCCTGGTTCGCCCTCGAGGCGAGCGAACTACTCGGCGCCGATGCCGAGCACTACCGCAAGATGAGCGACACGCTCGACGTCTGGTTCGACTCGGGCGCCACACACGCAAGCGTCCTGCGCGGCTCGCACCGCGACGAACTGGCGTATCCGGCCGATCTCTATCTCGAAGGTTCGGACCAGCATCGCGGCTGGTTCCAGAGCTCCCTGTTGATCGGCTGCGCCATGGACGGCCGTGCCCCATACAAGGCACTGCTGACGCACGGCTTCGTGGTCGACGGCAAGGGCCTGAAGATGTCGAAGTCCAAGGGCAACGTGATTGCCCCGCAGAAGATTGCCGACACGCTCGGCGCCGATATTCTCCGTCTGTGGGTGGCGGCTACCGACTACTCGGGCGAGTTGTCGATCTCCGACGAGATTCTCAAGCGCGTCGTCGAAGCCTACCGCCGGATCCGCAATACGCTGCGCTTCCTGCTTGCCAACACGGCCGACTTCGACGCGACGCGCGACATGCTCGAAGTCGAGCACTGGCTGGAAATCGACCGTTATGCACTGGCCATGACACGGCAACTGCAGGCGCAATGCGAAGCCGACTACGACAGGTTCGAGTTCCACCGCGTCGTCCAGTCGCTGCAGACCTTCTGTTCCGAGGATCTCGGCGGCTTCTACCTCGACATCCTCAAGGACCGGCTGTACACCACAGCGGCCGCTTCCACCGCACGCCGCTCGGCGCAGAGCGCGCTTTGGCACATCCTGCAATGCTTCATCAAGTTGATGGCGCCGATTCTCTGCTTCACCGCCGAGGAGATCTGGCAACTGCAGAGTGACGACAGCGGAGAGTCGATCATGTTGCAGACCTGGCAGCCGCTACCGGAGCCGGCCGGTGAAGGCGATCTACTCGACAAATGGCGCAAGATTCGCGGCTATCGTGCGGAGGTCATGCGAGCACTCGAGGATCTCCGCATCGCCGGCCAGATCGGCTCGTCGCTGCAGGCCGAGGTTCGCCTGCATTGCGGCGGCGAGAAGCACCGCATCCTGGCGTCGCTCGCTGACGACCTGCGCTTTGTCCTCATCTGCTCGCGGACGGTGCTCGTCGATGACGCCCACGAGCAACTGTTCTGCGCCGCGCTGCCGCACGCCAAGTGCGAGCGCTGCTGGCACGTACGCGACGACATCGGCGCACACCCCGACCATCCCGGCCTCTGCCAGCGCTGTATCAGCAACCTCTACGGGGAGGGTGAAACGCGTGCCTTCGCGTAAGGTCGACCGCTGGCTCTGGCTGGCCGGCATCGTCATCGTTCTCGACCAGCTGAGCAAGTGGCTGGTGCTTGCCTCGATGCAACCTGGCGAGACGATCTACGTCGCTCCCTTCTTCAACTGGGTGCTGACCTTCAACCCCGGCGCCGCGTTCAGCTTCCTGTCCGACGCCGGCGGCTGGCAGCGCTGGTTCTTCACCATCCTGGCACTCGGCGTCGCGGCGTGGATCGTCAGTATCCTGCCCCGGCACAGTGCGGAGTTCCGACTTTCGCTGGCGCTGACACTGATCCTCGGCGGCGCGCTTGGCAACGTCATCGACCGCCTGCGCTTCGGCGCCGTGGTCGACTTCATTCAATGGCATGCCGCCGGCTTCTACTGGCCGGCCTTCAACGTGGCCGACTCGGCGATCTGCATAGGCGCCGTGTTGATGGCCTGGGACCAGTTCGCCGCCAGACCTGCCCGGCACGATCTCGGTCGCCCTGGCGCGGGGGAACAGTCGTGAGCCGCCACCGCCCCGGCCCCCGGTTCATTGCGGTACGGAGAAGCGCATGACGCCTGCCCCCACCGGCAACCCCGCGACGGTCGCCGCCGACAGCTACCTGACCTTGCACTACCGCCTTGCCGACCTCGATGGTACCGAGCATGTCAGCACCTTCGACCTGTCCCCGGCGACCCTGCAGATGGGCAGCGGTCAACTCGCCGAAACACTCGAAGGCTGCCTCATCGGACTGGCGACCGGCGAACGCCATGTCTTCGAACTGGCCGCGGACAAGGCCTTTGGCCCGCACAACCCACGGCTCGTCGAACGCATCGCGCGTAGCGCCCTGCCTCCGGAAATCGACCTCGAGGTCAACTCGCTGATCGAGTTCAGCTCACCCGGCAGCACCGGCGGCTTCGCCGGCTTCCTGCGCGAGCTCAGCGAGACCAGTGCCCTCTTCGACTTCAACCATCCGCTTGCCGGCAAGCCGGTCCGCTTCGAGGTCGAAGTCATCGCCATCATGTGAAGGCCAGCCCATGCAAATACTTCTCGCCAACCCGCGCGGCTTCTGCGCCGGCGTCGAACGGGCCATCGCCATCGTCGAGCGTGCCATCGAAACACAGGGCGCACCGATCTACGTGCGCCACGAGGTCGTGCACAACCAGTTCGTCTGCGACAATCTGCGCGCCAAGGGCGCCATCTTCGTCAGCGAACTTGCCGAGGTGCCTGCCGGCAGCACCGTGATCTTCAGCGCCCACGGCGTCTCCAAGAACGTGCAAGACGAGGCGACCGCGCGCGGCCTGAAGGTCTTTGACGCTACCTGCCCGCTGGTCACCAAGGTGCACGTCGAAGTCGCCCGAATGCGCAAGGACGGCCGCGAGATCGTGATGATCGGCCACAGGGGGCATCCGGAAGTCGAGGGAACCATGGGTCAGAGCGCCGAGGGCATGTATCTCGTCGAGACCGTTGCCGACGCCAGGCACCTCATCGTCAGGTCCCCTGCCCGGTTAGCCTACGTCACCCAGACCACGCTGTCGGTGGACGACGCGGCGCAGGTGGTCGCGGCCTTGAAGGAGAGGTTTCCTCAAATCATCGGCCCAAAGAAGGATGACATCTGCTACGCCACCCAGAACCGCCAGGACGCGGTCAAGGAACTGGCCAGGCACAGCGATGTCGTGCTCGTCGTCGGCAGCCAGTCAAGCTCCAACTCGAACCGGCTGCGCGAAGTCGCCGAGCTGATCGGCGCCCGCGCCTACCTCGTCGATCGGGCCGAGGAGATCGACCCGGCCTGGATTGCAGGCGCGACCCGCGTTGGCGTCACTGCCGGCGCCTCGGCACCGGAGATCCTGGTCGAAAACGTGGCTAATCGCCTGTCGGGCGGCGACAGCAGGCAAGTCGCCCAACTTGATGGCGCCGAGGAAAACGTGACCTTCGCCCTGCCGCGCGAACTGCAGCCCTGACCGTCGGCGGACGGCCGGCCGAACGCCGGCCGTGATACCAAAGGCGTAGAAAGCCCGACAAGCCTGAGGGGTATCCGGCGGAGGCACTGCCGGCCGCCTCAGCACACCCGGCTGGGTCACGCACGCAGCCTGCCCGGGTTATGATTCCGCCCGATGGATAACCTGTTCGCCAGACTGCCGCCGTCCAGCGCGCCCGAGGAGGAGTTCCGGCAATTGCTGGCTCAGCCGGGTCTCCGGATCGAACGTATCGTCTCCACGGGTCAGGCCAGTCCGCCGGGCTTCTGGTACGACCAGCCGCAGGGCGAATGGGTGCTGCTCGTCCAGGGAGAAGCCGGCCTGCGTTTCGCGGATGAGCCGCAAGCCCGCCACCTGAAGGCCGGCGACTACGTCGACATCGCACCGCATCGTCGGCACCGCGTGGACTGGACCAGCGACGATCCGGTAACGGTCTGGCTTGCCGTTCACTACCAATTGCCACCGGTCGCCGGCTGAGCCCGCGCATGCGCTTGCGGCCAGCGACCCTCGCGAACGGTCAGCGCTTCCGCGTGGCGGCCGCTGACCTCGGCATCCGGGTCGCTGCGCTCGCTGTCGGACGCCGCTGCGCTTGCGGATCGCGCGCCACGCGTGCGGCAAGCCCGGTCCCCGGTGGCTGAAACGCGGGAATCAGTTGCTTCTTGCCGCTGCCGATGAGATCGGCCCGTCCCATCTGCCTGAGCGCTTCCCGCAGCAGCGGCCAGTTGTTGGGGTCGTGATAACGCAGGAAAGCCTTGTGCAGGCGGCGCTGCCGGCCCGTGCGGACGGTCTCGACCGTCTCGGAAGCGCGGCCGACCTTCTTCAGCGGATTCCTGCGCGTGTGATACATCGCCGTGGCAATCGCCATCGGCGTCGGCAGAAACGTCTGCACCTGATCGAGACGAAAACCGTTGCGCTTGAGCCACAGCGCCAGATTGAGCATGTCCTCGTCGGTCGTTCCGGGATGCGCGGCGATGAAGTACGGGATCAGGTATTGTTCCTTGCCCGCTTCTTTCGAGAACTTCTCGAACATCGCCTTGAACTGGTCGTAGGAACCCATGCCGGGTTTCATCATGTGCGCCAGTGGCCCGTCCTCGGTATGCTCGGGAGCGATCTTGAGGTAGCCACCGACGTGATGGGTGACCAACTCCTTGACATACTGGGGATCGCGCACTGCCAGGTCGTAGCGCAGGCCCGAACTGATCAGCACCTTCTTCACCCCCGGCAGTGCCCGCGCCTTGCGGTAGAGCTGGACCAACGGCGTATGGTCGGTATTCAGGTTCTCGCAGATGCCCGGGAAGACGCACGACAGGCGCCGGCACGAGGACTCGATCGTTGGGTCCTTGCACGCCAGGCGATACATGTTGGCCGTCGGGCCACCGAGATCCGAAATGACGCCGGTGAAGCCCGGCGTCTTGTCGCGGATTTCCTCGATCTCGTGCAGGATCGACTGCTCGGAGCGGCTCTGGATGATTCGCCCCTCGTGCTCGGTGATCGAGCAGAAAGTGCAGCCGCCGAAGCAGCCGCGCATGATGTTGACCGAGAAGCGGATCATCTCGAAGGCCGGAATCTTCGCTTCGCCGTACGATGGATGCGGCCGGCGCTGGAAGGGCGCGGCGAAGACGCCGTCCATTTCCGGCGTGCTGAGCGGGATCGGCGGCGGGTTGAGCCAGACGTCGCGCTCGCCGTGCGCCTGGATCAGCGCCCGCGCATTGCCGGGGTTGGACTCGATGTGGAAGGTGCGCGAAGCGTGCGCATAGAGCACGGGGTCGGCGGCAACCTGCTCGTAGGCAGGCAGGCGAATCGCCGTGCGCGCCCGGTCCAGCCTGGGCATCCGTTGATGCGACTGGAACTCGACGCGAATCACCTGCGCTCGCGCCTCGCCCTGCCGCGCCTGCGGGCTCGCCGGCGGCGCACCACAGGCCGCCTCCTTGCCAATCTCGGCGGTCATCGCATAGGGATCCGGGTGGCGGACCAGCGGCCCGGGCGTATCGACCGCGGAAGAATCGATTTCGGCCCAGCCGCTGTCGGGCAGCCAGCCGCGCGCGACCATGAACGCCGTCCCGCGCAGGTCGCGGATGTCGGCGATCCTTTCGCCGGCGGCAAGACGGTGCGCGAGCTCGACGACGGCCCGCTCGGCACTGCCGAAGATCAGGAGATCGGCTTTCGAATCGGGCAACACCGAGCGGCGAACCTTGTCCGACCAGTAGTCATAATGCGCAATCCGCCGCAGGCTGGCTTCGATCGAACCGATCACCACATTGGCGCCGGGAAAAGCCTCCCGGCAGCGCTGCGCGTAGACGACGACGGCACGATCGGGTCGTTTGTTCGGCTCGCCGTTGGGTGTGTAGGCATCGTCGGAACGCGGCTTGCGATCGGCCGTGTAGCGATTCACCATCGAATCCATGTTGCCGGCGGTGACGCCGAAGAACAGGTTCGGCCTGCCGAGCGTCCGGAAGTCCTTCGCCGACAGCCAGTCAGGCTGGCTGATGATGCCGACGCGAAAACCCTGTGCCTCGAGCAGTCGCCCGACCAGCGCCATGCCGAAGCTCGGGTGATCGATGTAGGCGTCGCCGGTGACCAGGATGATGTCGCAGGAGTCCCAGCCCAGTTCATCCATTTCGGCACGCGACATCGGCAGAAACGGCGCGATGCCGAAGCGATTGGCCCAGTACTTGCGGTACGAGAAGAGATTCCTGGGGACCCCGGGGCACGCCCTGCTGCTCTGTGTATTCATGGGGTCGGGATTCTACAGGAAGCGCCGAGGCCGCCCGGCCACCCCGCGAATGTCGTCAGGGCAATCGCCGCGATGCCAAGCTCGTCGACCCTCGAAAACAGAGACCGTAGCCCGGATGGAGTGCAACGGAATCCGGGGAGCAAGGCGGTGCGCGAGGCCATCCTTCCCTGGATTCCGTTGCACTCCATCCAGGCTACGCCTACGCCCCTACGTCCCTTGCCGGGGCAGATTGCTGCACTGCAGCTTGCCACGAGCGGAATCTGTCTGTATGGTCGCGGCCTGCAACATATATCGTATACGATATTCGGATCTGCCATTGACGATGCCCTCGGCCCTTGAACTGATCTCCGCCCAGAAGGTGCCACGCCTCAGCGCGTCGGATCATGTCGCACAGACGCTCAAGAAGGCGATCGTCGACGGCCTCCTGCCGGCCGGGGAAGTGCTCCGGCAGGACGAGATCGCTGGCCATTTCCATGTCAGCAAGATCCCGGTTCGCGAAGCGCTCAAGCACCTCGAGGCAAAAGGCCTGGTGACCTTTCTGCGCAACCGGGGCGCCGTCGTCGCCTCGCTTTCGGCGGACGAGATCGACGAGTACATGGAGATTCGGGCGATGCTCGAGGCCCGCGCGGCGCGCCTGTCCGTACCGCTGATCAGCGAGCAGACGATCGAAGTGGCACGCCAGCATCTCGACGCCTTCGGACAGGCCACCGACGCCGGTCGCTGGGGCGAGTTGAACTGGCTGTTCCATTCGACGCTCTACGCAGCGGCGGGACGACCGATCCTGCTCGCCGAAATCCGCTCCCTCTACAACAAGGTCGAGCGCTATGTGCGGGCGCTCCTGTCCGTTACCACCGAAATGCCCAAGACCCAGCACGAACATACCGAGATCCTCGGTGCGTTTGTCCGCCGGGACCCCGACGCGGCGGCAGAACTCACTCGGGCACACGTGCTCGATGCGGGTGCGTCACTTGTCAGTTACCTTAACGACCACCGTAGCAAAGGAGGAAACAAATGAGCAAACGTATCCTGGCAGCCGGCTTCAGCCTGCTCGCCCTGGCCGCAGCCAACGCCTGGGCCGATCATCCCGTGGCCATCGCCGGACCGATGACCGGCCAGTACGCCTCGGCGGGCGACCAGATCAAGAAGGGCGCCGAGATGGCCATCACCGACATCAACGCCAAGGGTGGCGTGCTCGGCCAGAAGTTGAAACTCGAAATCGGTGACGACGCCTGCGATCCGAAGCAGGCCGTCGCGGTTGCCAACACGATGGTGAACAAGAAGATCGTGTTCATGCACGGCCACTGGTGTTCGTCATCGACGATCCCGGCGTCCGACGTGTACAACGAGGCGCAGATCCCGATGGTCACCGTGTCGACCAACCCGAAGGTCACCGACCGCGGCCTGAAGAACATTTTCGCCATCGCCGGTCGTGACGACCAGCAGGGACAAGTGGCCGGCGCCTACCTCGCCGAGAACTTCAAGGGCAAGAAGATTGCCGTCGTCGACGACAAGAGCGCTTACGGCAAGGGTCTCGCCGACGAAGTCGCCAAGGCGATGGAGGCCAAGGGCGCCAAGCCGGCGCTGCGCGAGTCGATCACCGCCGGTGAGAAGGATTACTCCGGCCTGGTCAGCAAGCTCAAGTCGGCCCGCGTCGAAGTGATGGCCTTCGGCGGCTACCACACGGAAGTCGCGCTGATCCTGCGCCAGGCGCAGCAGGCCGGGCTGAAGCTCACGATCATGGGCGGCGACACGATGTCCAACTCCGAACTGGCGACCGCCGCCGGCGCGCAGGCCAACAACGTGCTGTTCACCTTCGGCCCGGACGCCCGCAAGAACCCGAGCGCCGCCGCGGTGGTGAAGAAGTTCCACGATGCCAAGATCGAGCCGGAAGGCTACGTCCTCTACGCCTATGCCGCCTTCCAGCTCTTCGATCAGGCCGCCGTCAAGGCCAAGAGCACGAAGTACGGCGACCTCGAAAAAGCGCTGCGCAGCGGCACCTTCGACACCGTCATCGGCAAGATCTCGTTCGACGCCAATGGCAACAGCTCGGCTCCCGCCTTCGTTGTGTACCAGTGGAAGGACGGCAAGTACGACTACGTGAAGAAGTAGTCGCCGGGCACACCGGGCGGCAGGCGTCGCCCGGTGTGCCCACGACCGCGAAGTCCTGTCCGCCAGCGGACGAACATTTCAAGTACCCTGCGCGACACCCCGTGTCGACGCCCATTCGGATTGGAAGGCAGCATGAACGTCGCCAATACCCATGCCTTACGCCAACGTCTGCGGGATTATCACCGAATCGACGAAGCCGCGGTCGTCGATGACCTGATCGATCTGGCCCGCTTCAGCCATGCCGAACAGGAGGGAGTCCAGCAACGCGCCACTCCGCTGGTACAGACGGTGCGTGACAGCCGCCTGAATACCGGCGGCATCGACGCCTTCCTAGTCACCTACGACCTCTCGTCACGCGAAGGTGTTGTCCTGATGTGCCTCGCCGAAGCGTTGCTGCGCATTCCGGACGCGGAGACCGTCGATCGCCTGATTCGCGACAAGATCGGCAGCACCGAGTGGGAAAAGCGCCTCGGCGCCTCGCACAGCACCTTCGTCAACGCCGGCACCTGGGCGCTGATGCTCACTGGCCGCATCGTCAATCTCGACAACGACGACCGCAACCTGCGCGGCACCTTCAAGCGCCTGGTCGCGCGCGCCGGTGAACCGGTCATCCGCCAGGCGGTAACCACCGCGATGCGCATCCTCGGCAAGCAGTTCGTGATGGGACGCGACATCCACGAGGCGCTCGAGCGTGCGCGCAGCGCCGAGGAGGCCGGCTACCGCCACTCCTACGACATGCTCGGCGAATCGGCCCGCACCGGTGCCGACGCGCTGCGCTATTTCGAGTCCTACAGCAAGGCCATCGCCGCCATCGGCAAGGCAGCGACCGGCCGGCCAGCTTTCGACGCGCCGTCGATCTCGATCAAGCTCTCGGCGCTGCACCCACGCTATGAAGTCGCCAACGAGGCGCGCGTTCGCCACGAACTGCTGCCGGCGGTGAAGGCGCTGGCGCTGCGCGCCAAGGCGCGCAACGTCGGCTTCACGATCGACGCCGAGGAAGCCGATCGGCTGGAACTATCGCTCGACCTGATCGAGGCGCTGGCCATCGACCCCGAACTTGCCGGCTGGAACGGCCTCGGGCTCGCCGTCCAGGCCTACCAAAAACGCGCGCTGCCGGTCATCGACTGGCTCGCCGACCTGGCGCACCGCGCCAACCGGCGACTTATGGTCCGCCTGTGCAAAGGCGCCTATTGGGACGCCGAAATCAAGATGGCGCAGGAGCGCGGACTCTCCGACTACCCCGTGTTTACGCGCAAGGTGTCGAGCGACGTCTCGTACCTGGCCTGCGCCAGACGCCTCTTCGCCGACCCGGCGGCTTTCTACCCGGCGTTCGCCACGCACAACGCGCACACGCTGGCCGCCGTTGCCGAGATCGCCGTCAGCGCCGGCGGCAGCGACGAATGGGAGTACCAACGGCTGCACGGAATGGGCGAAGAGCTGTACGACCAGATCGTCGGCGAGAACAAGTGGGGCCGCGCCTGCCGCGTCTACGCACCTGTCGGCAGTCACGAAGATCTGCTCAGCTACCTGGTGCGCCGACTACTCGAGAACGGCGCCAACTCGTCGTTCGTCAATCGCATTGCCGACGCCACGCTGCCGATCGCCGCGCTGATCGCCGACCCCGTTGAAAGAGCAGCCGCGCTGGCCAGCAAACGTCAGGCGCGCATTCCCCTGCCGCGCGACCTCTTCGGTGCCGAACGCGCCAACAGCGAAGGACTGGACATGAACGACAAACCTATTCTCGAAGACCTGCGCAGCGCCATCATGGAGAGCGCCCGCGTCAGTTACGTCGCCGCACCGTTGATCGGCGGCAAGCCGCGCGGCGGCGCCGGCAAGCCGGTGCTGTCGCCCGCCGATCAGCGCGAAGTCGTCGGTCAGGTGATCGAGGCCAGCATCGCCGACGTCGGCGACGCCATGGCCACCGCGCAGGCGGCCTTCCCGGCCTGGGAAGGCACCCCCGCAAGTGAGCGAGCGGCCGCGCTGGACAGCGCCGCCGAGCGCATGCAGGGGCGCTTGCCGGAACTGGTCGCGCTGATCGTCCGCGAAGGTGGCCGGACGCAGGCCGACGCCGTCTCCGAGGTGCGCGAAGCCATCGATTTCTGTCGTTACTACGCCGCACAGGCGCGTGAGAAATTCTCCGAGCCGATCCTCCTGCCTGGTCCCACCGGCGAGCGCAACAGTCTGTCGCTGCACGGCCGCGGGGTCTTCGTCTGCATCAGCCCATGGAATTTTCCGCTGGCCATCTTCGTCGGCCAGATCGCCGCGGCGCTGGCCGCCGGCAACTGTGTGGTCGCCAAGCCGGCCGAGCAAACGCCCCTGGTCGCCGCGCTGGCGGTCGACCTGCTGCACATGGCCGGCATCCCCGCCGCTGCGCTGGCCTTTCTGCCCGGCGACGGCCGCATCGGCGCGGCGATGGTCGCCGCCCGCGAGTGTGCTGGCGTCGCTTTCACCGGATCGACCGAGGTCGCCCGCATCATCGCGCGCAGCCTGGCTGACAAGGATGGCCCGATCGTGCCGCTGATCGCCGAAACCGGCGGGCAGAACGCGCTGATCGCCGATTCGTCGGCGCTGCCCGAACAGATCGTCCGCGATGTCGTGGCCTCGGCGTTCAATTCGGCCGGACAACGCTGCTCGGCGCTGCGCGTGCTCTTCATCCAGTCCGACATCGCCGACAAGGTCGAGGAGATGCTCGCCGGAGCGATGCAGGAGCTGCGCGTCGGCACCCCGAGCGAGATCGCCACCGATGTCGGCCCGGTCATCGACGAGGCCGCGCGCGGCATCCTGGCAGCGCACTCCCGCTGGCTCGACAGCTTTGCGACGTCTATCCACACCTGTTCGCTCGACGAGCAGGCGACCGCGCACGGCACCTTCTTCGCGCCGCGTGCCTACGAGATCGACAGCCTGTCGCGACTCGAACGCGAAGTCTTCGGGCCCATCCTGCACATCATTCGCTGGCGGGCGGAGGATCTCGATCAGGTATGCGACACCATCGCCAACACCGGCTACGGCCTGACGCTCGGCATCCACAGCCGCATCGACGAAACGATCAGGCGCATCACCAGCCGCCTGCACGTCGGCAATACCTACGTCAACCGCAACGTCATCGGCGCCGTCGTCGGCGTCCAGCCTTTCGGCGGCGAGGGGCTTTCCGGTACCGGTCCGAAGGCCGGCGGGCCGCACTATCTGTATCGTTTCGCCAGCGAGCGCACGCTCTCGGTCGACACCACGGCAGCCGGGGGCAATGCCGGGCTGATGGCGCTCGACGCAGGCGACTGAGGGAGATCCGGGAGTAGAATGCTGCCGCAGTTTCACATTCTCACCAACGACTGAAGAGCAGCGCTCATGGAGCTCGCAGGAAAACGCATCGTCCTCGGCATCACCGGCGGCATCGCCGCGTACAAGGCCGCCGAACTGGTCCGGCTGCTGATCAAGGAAGGCGCCTCGGTGCACGTCGTGATGAGCGAGGCGGCGACGCATTTCGTCACGCCGGTCACCTTCCAGGCACTCTCCGGAAAACTCGTGTTCACCGACCAGTGGGACCCGCGGGTGGCCAACAACATGGCGCACATCGACCTGTCGCGTGAAGCCGACGCGCTACTGGTCGCGCCGGCCTCGGCCGACTTTCTCGCCAAACTGGCGGGCGGCCTGGCCGATGATCTGCTGACGACGCTGGTCCTGGCGCGTGACTGCCCACTACTGGTCGCTCCGGCCATGAACCGCCAGATGTGGGAGAACCCGGCGACGCGGCGCAACATCGCCGTCTTGCGCAGCGACGGCGTCAGTGTCATCGGTCCGGCCTGTGGCGACCAGGCTTGCGGCGAGACCGGTCCCGGCCGCATGCTCGAGCCCGAGGAAATCGTCGACGAAACGATCGCCCACTTCCAGCCGCAGCTGCTGGCCGGCAAGCGCCTGCTGCTGACCGCCGGGCCGACCTTCGAGGCGATCGACCCGGTGCGCGGCATCACCAACCTGTCGTCGGGCAAGATGGGCTACGCCATCGCCCGTGCGGCGCGCGAGGCAGGAGCACAGGTGACGCTGGTTTCCGGTCCGGTCAGCCTGCCCTGCCCGCGCGGCGTCACCCGCATCAGCGTCACCAGCGCCTTGCAGATGCACGCCGCCGTTCTCGGCCAGGTTGCGGATAACGACGTTTTCGTTGCCGTCGCGGCCGTCGCCGACTATCGACCGGCCGAACCGCTCGACCAGAAGATCAAGAAGGCCGCCCAGGCTGCCCCACCGGCGATCGAACTGGTGCAGAATCCCGACATCCTCGGCGAGATCGCCGCGCTACCGGCGCCGCCGCTCTGCGTCGGCTTCGCTGCAGAAAGCGAGAAGCTGGCCGAGTACGCGGAGAGCAAGCGGCGCAGCAAGAAGATTCCACTGATCGTCGGCAACCTGATCCATGACGGCTTTGGCGGTGACGACAACCGGCTGGTCCTCTTCGACGACGAAGGCCAGCACGCGCTGCCGGTCGCGCCCAAGATTGATCTGGCGCGCCACCTCGTGGCGCACATCGCCGCCCTGCTCGAGAAACGTCAATGCACGCCAGCCAGCACCGGATAGACGTCAAGCTGCTCGACGCGCGTCTGCGCGACCAGCCTCCGCACTACGCGACCGCCGGCGCGGCAGGCCTGGACCTGCGCGCCTGCATCGCCACTCCGATGGACATTCAGCCGGGGGAAACGGTATTGATTCCCACCGGTATGGCGATTCATCTCGCCGACCCGGGCCTTGCCGCCATGATCCTGCCGCGCTCCGGCCTGGGCCACAAACATGGAATCGTGCTCGGCAATCTGGTTGGGCTGATCGACTCCGACTATCAGGGCGAGATCATGGTGTCCACCTGGAATCGCGGTCAGCGTCCCTTCACCCTGCAGCCGCTCGATCGACTGGCGCAACTGGTGATCGTCCCCGTATTGCAGGCGTCCTTCAACATCGTCGACGACTTCGCCGCCAGCGCACGCGGTGACGGCGGTTTCGGCAGCACCGGACAGTCATGAAACCGGCGCCCGCGCGTGGCGGCGCGAACGAAACCCCGACGACGAGTTACACGATCACCGGCTAAGCGGCACGAACGCCAGCGGCGGCCGGCTTGGCCAGCATTGACCCGGCAACGATGGCAAAGGCCAGAAAACACAGACCGGACCAGTTGGCCATCGACAGGCCGAGAAACATCCAGTCCTTGCTCGAGCAGAAGCCAGTGGCCATGAACACGGCTGGCCAGAGAACGCCGAACCAGTCGACGATCTGTTCGATCAGCGTCGGTTCACCAAAACCGCACTCCATGCTCGCCGTGGGAAAATACTGCAGCCAGCTCTGGTAACCGGCAGTCGCCAGCCCGCCCACCGCGGTCAGGCCAAGCAGCGCCGCCCACAGGCGTCCCCAGCCGGGAAGCAACGCGCCGACCACCGCCAGACAACCGATCAGCAAATACAGTAGCCGCTGAAAGATGCACAGTGGACATGGTTGCAGATTCATTACTTCCCCGATCAGCAAGCCGGCTGCAGTCAGGCCAAACGCCGCCAGCGCCACCAGGCCAAAGCGGGCACGCAGCGAGAGATGCATCAAGCCGCGCGATCAGGCCAGCGCATAGCTGCGCAAGCGCATCGACAGTTCCTGCAGTTGCCGAACTCCCGAGTTCTCGGCACGCTCGCACCAGTCCTGCAGAGCCTGCAGCAGTTGCTCGCGCGACGCATTCGAACGTTCCCAGACCGCTGCCAGTTCCTGGCGCATGGCGTAAGCCGTTTCGAGTGCCCGACTCTCGCCGAGCAGCGATTCCAGCCGTCCGCGCATTTCCTGCGGCACGGCACCGGCGTCGGCGGCCAGCCAGCGCTTGAGGCCCTTGAAGCGATTGCCGTCCTGCAATCTGTCGAGTTCTTCGCGATAGACCTGCTTGAGCGACTTGGCATAGCGCGAAAGGACGTCGTAACGGTTGGCGATCACCGCCTGCAAAGTGTCGAAATCCACCACCGGGCGCAGGGTGCCGAGTCGCGGCCGGGGCGCCACCTTCTTGATATGCGCCAGGCGCAGCGCCGCCAGGATGCGGATGTAGAGCCAACCGACGTCGAATTCGTACCAGCGGTTCGACAATCTCGCCGACGTGGCGAAGGTGTGATGGTTGTTGTGCAGTTCCTCGCCGCCGATGAGGATTCCCCAGGGGAAGAGGTTGGTGCTGGCGTCGGGGGAATTGAAGTTGCGGTAGCCCCAGAAATGGCCGAGACCGTTGATCACCCCGGCCGCCCAGAACGGAATCCAGAGCATCTGCACCAGCCAGATCAGCACCCCTGGAAACACGCCGAAGATCGCCACGTCGATGGCCAGCATGATCACGATACCGAGCTTGTGCCATGGCGAGTACAGATGATTCTCGAGCCAGTCGTCCGGCGTCCCCCGACCGTAGCGCTGCAGGGTGTCACCGTTCCTGGCCTCCTTGACGTAAAGGAAGACGCCACCCCAGAGCACCCGGTTGATGCCGAAAACCTGCGGGCTGTGCGGATCCTCGGCAGTCTCGCACTTGGCGTGATGCTTGCGGTGGATGGCCGCCCACTCCTTGGTCACCATCCCGGTGCTCAGCCACAGCCAGAGGCGGAAAAAATGCGCGACCAGCGGATGCAGATCCAGGGCACGGTGCGCCTGATGACGGTGCAGAAAAATGGTCACCGCAGCAATGGTCACGTGCGTCAGAGCCAGTGTGGTCAATACGTATGCCCACCAGGGCCAATCGACTATTCCCGCGTACATTGCTTGTCCTCAAGAGATCGAGCCCGCGATTCTAAGGCAATAGCACGCACGCGCCAATTGCGGATTTGCCGACGCACGAGAGTTCAGCGCCAGAGAAGGCTGCAGTACTGGCAACCTGCCCGCCGCCACGCGCTGCGGCAGAAACTCGGTGAGATCGAGATCGTCGCGCTCGCGGTTGCCGGGGTGTCGGCGACGCGCCCTCTCCCGCCTGTCGCGTGGGGCTCTGTCGTCGTCCCCAGAGCCAATCGGTAGGTCACCACCCCTGAGACAACGCACGCCGCGAGCGAGTTGCCGCAGGCATATGACTTGCCGGCGCGCGGCAACGCCGGCGTGGCGGATGACAAAAACCTCGGGGCACCGTAACATGCTGTCGGGAAGCCCGCTGCCTGGCACGGTCGCCGCTCGCTCCAAGAAGGGGCCTGCCGACGCCGGCTGGTGCCCCAGCTGCCTCAACGCTCGGCTTCGCCGCCCGCTCCCACCACGCCGAGACGCATCGCTGACGCGTAGATAACAAGGAGGAGACGCATGGCTCTCGCACTTCAGCAACTGATCAACGGCCTGACCCTGGGTGCCGTCTATGGTCTGATCGCCATCGGCTACACGATGGTGTACGGGATCATCGGCATGATCAACTTCGCGCATGGCGACATCTACATGGTCAGCGCCTTCATTGCGGTAACCGTGTTCACGCTGCTCGCCAGCTTCGGCATCAGTTCGGTACCGCTGTCGCTGCTGGTGGTGCTGCTGGTCGCCGTCTTCTTCACTTCGATCTATGGCTGGACGGTCGAGCGAACGGCCTATCGGCCACTGCGCGGCTCGACGCGCCTGGCGCCGCTGATCTCGGCGATCGGCATGTCGATCTTCCTGCAGAACATGGTGCAACTGACGCAGGGCGCACGCGTCAAGCCGGTCGCGCCGGTACTCGTCGGCGGCATCGACATCCTGACCATCGACGGCTTCACGGTGCGGCTGGCTTATTCGCAAGTCCTCATCGTCGTCGTCACCGTGGCGCTGATGGCCGGCTTCACCTGGCTGATCACGAAGACCTCCTTCGGCCGCCAGCAACGCTCGTGCGAGCAGGACCGGACGATGACGGCGCTGCTCGGCATCAATGTCGACCGGACGATTTCCCTGACCTTCATGCTCGGCGCCGCGCTGGCGGCCGTCGCCGGCGTCATGGTCACCGTCTATTACGGCGTCGTCGATTTCTTCATCGGCTTCGTGGCCGGTATCAAGGCCTTCACCGCTGCCGTCCTCGGCGGTATCGGCTCGTTGCCGGGGGCGATGCTCGGCGGCCTGCTGATCGGCCTGATCGAGGCCTTCTGGGCCGCCTATCTGTCGGCCGAGTATAAGGACGTGGCGACCTTCACGATCCTCATCCTGGTGCTCATGTTCCGCCCTTCCGGCCTGCTCGGGCGCCCTGAAGTGGAGAAGGTGTGATGGCCGCCCTCGTCCTCGCGCAGCACAGCACCTCGCCCGCCGAACGTCTGAAGGACGCCGCCGCAGTCGCCTTCATTGCGCTCCTGCTCGGCATCCCGATGATCGGCCTGACGACCGTCGACCAGGGGGGAGCACTGCGGATCGCCACGCGCTGGCCGACCCTTTGCATTTTCGTCGGCGTCTGCTTTGCCGGGCGCCTGCTCCTGCGCTACGCCATCGACCGCTTGCGGGCGCGCAAGCAGGCGCGCGAACGCAGCGCCGTCTCGGCACCGACCGTCGATCAGGCGACGAGCCCGCTGTTGACCTGGATCGGCTGGGCGGCGCTCGGCATCTCCGTGGCGCTACCGATGCTCTTCTCGGAGAACCGCTACGTCGTCGATACGGCGACCACGGTGCTGATCTACGTCATGCTCGGCTGGGGCCTGAATGTGGTCGTCGGGCTGGCCGGCCTGCTCGATCTCGGTTACGTCGCCTTCTACGCCGTCGGTGCCTACACCTACGGCCTGCTCTCGACGCAGTTCGGCTGGGGCTTCTGGCAGGCGCTGCCGCTCGCCGGCGCGGTCGCCGCCAGCTTCGGCATCCTCCTCGGCTGGCCGACGCTGCGCCTGCGCGGCGACTATCTGGCGATCGTGACTCTCGGTTTCGGCGAAATCATCCGCATCATCCTGGTGAACTGGACCGAACTGTCCGGCGGTCCGAACGGCATCGCGTCGATTCCGCGCCCGTCGTTCTTCGGCTTGCCTTTCAAACCACCCGGCGACGACCCGACCTTCGCCTCGTTCTTCGGCCTCGAGTTTTCGACCAACCATCGGATCGTCTTTCTCTACTACCTGATTCTCGCGCTGGCCTTGCTCACCAATCTCTTCGTCTCGCGGATGCGCAAGCTGCCGATCGGCCGCGCCTGGGAGGCGATTCGCGAGGACGAGATTGCCTGCAAGGCGATGGGAATCAATGCGCGCAACGTCAAGCTCTCGGCGTTCGCCATCGGCGCCATGCTCGGCGGCTTCGCCGGCGTCTTCTTCGCCGCCCGCCAGGGCTTCATCTCGCCGGAGTCCTTCACCTTCAACGAGTCGGCGATCATTCTCGCGATTGTCGTGCTCGGCGGCATGGGCAGCCAGCTCGGTGTCGTCCTCGCCTCGCTGGTACTGGTCCTCTTGCCTGAACTGGGACGCGACTTTGCCGAATACCGGATGCTGCTCTTCGGCGCGGCGATGATCCTGATCATGATCTGGAAGCCAGGCGGCATCCTCTCGCACCGCGAACCGACGCTGCGCTACCGTGCCGACGGGGGACGCCGATGAGCGCCCCGCCACCGCTGCTCAGCGTCGAGCGGCTGACCATGCGCTTCGGCGGCCTGCTCGCCATCGACGACCTGTCGCTCGATGTCGCCGCGCGCAAGATCACCGGCGTCATCGGTCCGAACGGCGCCGGCAAGACGACCTTCTTCAACTGCCTGACCGGTTTCTACAAGCCGACGGTGGGCAGTGTCCGCCTCAACCACCCGCAGCGCGGCGTGCTGCGCCTCGAACAACTGGCCAGCCATCAGGTGGCGCGCTCGGCCCAAGTGGTGCGTACGTTCCAGAACATCCGCCTGTTTCCGCAGATGACGGTGCTGGAAAACCTGATCGTCGCCCAGCACAACGCGCTGCAGCACGCGTCGCGCTTCTCGCTCGCCGGCCTCCTCGGACTGCCCGGCTATCGCCGGGCCGAAGCCGCCGCCATGGACAAGGCCGTCGGCTGGCTCCAGCGCCTGGGTCTGCTCGACAAGGCCGACACGGCGGCAGGTGCCTTGCCCTACGGCATGCAGCGGCGCATCGAGATCGCCCGCGCCCTGTGCGTTGACCCGCTGCTCCTCTGTCTCGACGAGCCGGCTGCCGGACTCAATCCGCGTGAATCGTCCGAACTCAACGAACTGCTGAAGCATCTGGCGAGCGTCGAAGGAATCGCGATACTCCTCATCGAACACGACATGAGCGTGGTGATGAACGTCTCCGACCACATCTGCGTCCTCAACTACGGCCGCAAGATCGCCGAAGGCACGCCGGCAGATATCCAGAAGGATCCCAATGTGATCAAGGCCTATCTTGGCGAGGAAGATGCTGACGAACTGCGTGCGGACGAAATGCGAACCGACGCACCGACCGATCCGGAGGCTGTCCGATGATGCTGCAACTGTCCGGGGTACATGCCCACTATGGTGCGATCCATGCGCTGCACGGCGTCGATCTGTCGGTACAGGTCGGCGAGGTGGTGACGCTGATCGGCGCCAACGGCGCCGGCAAGTCGACGCTGATGATGGCGATCTTCGGTCAGCCGCGCGCCTCGAGCGGGCGAGTCGTTTTCGACGGGGAGGACATCACCGGTCTGCCGACGCACGAGATCGCCCGCCGCGGCATCGCACTGGTTCCCGAAGGCCGGCGCATCTTTCCGCGCATGACGGTGATGGAAAACCTGCAGATGGGCGCCGTCCTCGGCGAGGAGACGAACTTCGAGGTCGACCTGAAGCGCATGTACACCCTCTTCCCGATCCTCGAGGAACGCTGTACGCAGCGTGCCGGAACCCTCTCGGGCGGCGAGCAGCAGATGCTGGCGATCGCCCGCGCGCTGATGAGCCGGCCCCAGCTCCTGCTGCTCGACGAACCCTCGCTCGGCCTGGCACCCCTGTACATCAAGAAAATCTTCCAGATCGTGCGCGAACTCAATCGCGACCACGGGATGACGATCCTCCTCGTCGAACAGAACGCACACCACGCGCTGCGCGTCGCGCATCGCGGCTACGTCCTGCAACACGGTCAGATCATTCTCTCCGGCACTGGTCGCGAGTTGCTGGCCAACCCCGAGGTACACGCCGCCTACCTCGAAGGCGGGCACGCGGCCCCGGCTGCCCAGCCCGCGGCCTGAGCGGGCGTCTGGCGAAGTCGTGGACAAGGCGCCACCGCGCTGGCTGCCGTTCCTGGTGCTCGGCATCGGTTTGCTGGCCATTTCGTTCGGCGCCATTCTGGCGCGCATCGCGCAGGGTTACGGACTGCCGTCGCTGACCATTGCCACCCTGCGCCTCGGGTTGGCGGCGCTGCTGATCACTCCGCTCGCCCTCTGGCAGTCGGGCTCGGCCCTGCGCATGCTCAAGCCGCGGCAGGGACTGCTGACCGGCGGCGCCGGCCTCTTCCTGGCGCTGCATTTCGCGACCTGGATCAGCTCGCTGGAGTACACGTCGGTAGCCAGCAGCACGGCGCTGGTGACGACCAACCTGCTATGGATCGGCATCGCCTCCTTCCTGCTTTTCGGTGATCGCCCAAGCCGCCTGATGGTGATAGGCATCGTCCTTTCGCTGTCGGGCAGCCTGCTGATCTTCTGGAGCGACAGCCGCACGAGCGCGCCCGGAACGAATCCCTTGCTCGGGAACTTCCTGGCCATCGCCGGCAGCTGGTGCTTCTCGGCGTATCTGCTGATCGGCCGCCGCCTGCGTGCCAGCCTCGCGCTGCCGGCATACGTCTGGCTGGCCTATGGCAGCGCGGCGATCCTTCTGCTGCTCGCCTGCCAGGCCAGCGACACGGCCATCACCGGCTATGCCGACGCCGCCTATCTGGTCGCGCTGGGCATGGCCCTCGGCCCGCAACTGCTCGGGCATACTTCGTACAACTGGTCACTCAAGCACGTTTCGCCCACCTTCATCGCCGTCGTGACGCTCGGCGAGCCGGTCGGCAGCGCCGCCCTGGCATGGCTTTTCTTCGGCGAATCGTTCGCGCCTTTACAGGCGACCGGCTTCGTCCTGCTGCTCGTCGGCATCTACCTGGCGGCCCGCGGTGAGGGCAAGTAGTGCGCGGCGGCTCCACCCGGTGGCTCACTACCGTCGCAGGAACGCCTCGAAGTCGGCGAGCGCCAGCGGCCGGCTGAACAGGTAGCCCTGGTAGGCGAGGCAGCCTTGCGCCGCCAGCGCATCCTGCTGTTCGACGCTTTCGACCCCCTCGGCGATGACCGACAGACCCAGGGTCCTGGCGAGAGCGATGATCGTGCGCGCGATCACTTCGTCGTTGGGGTCGGTCAGCAGATCCCGCACGAAGGACTGGTCGATCTTCAGCTGATCGAGAGGCAACTGCTTCAGGTACGACAGCGACGAGTAACCCGTGCCGAAGTCGTCGAGCGAAAAGCCCACGCCCCGTGCCTTCAAGGCACTCATCTTGGCGATGATGTCCTGGACATTGTCGAGCAGCATGCTCTCGGTGAGCTCCAGCTTGAGATTGCGCGGGTGCGCGCCGCTTCTGGCGAGAACGGCCAACACCTGGTCGACGAAGTTCGCTTGCCGAAACTGCCGGGCACTGACGTTGACCGAAACCGTGAAACGTTCCCTCCCCGGCCTGGCGGCCCACAGTGCCGCCTGGGCGCACGCGGTCTCCAGCACCCACAGGCCGAGGGGCAGGATCAGGCCGGTTTCCTCGGCAACCGGGATGAACTCGGCGGGCGAGACGGTGCCACGCTGTTGATGCTGCCAGCGTAGCAGCGCCTCGGCACCGATGACTTGTCCGCTCGCGTCCACCTGCGGCTGGTAGGCCAGGAAGAAGCTCTGCCGTCCGACGGCTGCGCGCAGATCCTTCTCGATGTCGGCACGTGCAGTCACCACGGCCTGCATGCGCGGGTCGAAAAAGCGCAGGGCGTTGCGGCCCGACGCCTTGGCCTCGTACATGGCCAGGTCCGCTCGCTTCATCAACTCGTCGATGCCGACCTGCTGCCCGCCAAACAGGGTAATGCCGACGCTCGGCGTATTGTGATAGTCGTGACCCGACAGGTCGTAGGGGCGGTTGAGCAGCTTGATGATCTTCTCGCCGACGATCCGGCTCTGGCCGGCCGCCTCCTCGGGCCGCTCGCCGAGGTTCTCGAGCATGACCACGAATTCATCGCCCCCGAGACGGGCAACCGTATCCCCTTCGCGCACGCTGCTGCTCAGCCGCTGGCCGACCTGCTGCAGCAGGCGATCGCCCATGTCGTGCCCGAGCGTGTCGTTGAGCGTCTTGAAATTGTCGAGATCGATGAACAACAGGGCGCCCTGGCGCTCGCTGCGCACGCTCGACGCGATGGCTACCCGCAGACGATCGTGCAGCAGGCGGCGGTTCGGCAAGCCGGTCAGCGCGTCATAGAACGCGAGATGCCTGATCTCTTCCTGTGCCGCCTTGTGCGCGCTCATGTCGGTGAGTGCCGACACGTAGTGGGTCACCACGCCGTCGCCATCCCTGACCGAGGAAATCGTCAGCCACTCCGGGAAGACATCACCATTCTTGCGGCGATTCCAGATCTCGCCCTGCCAGACGCCGTTGCGTTCGATGCTCTCGCGCATCGCTGCGTAGAAGCTCGCGTCGTGCCTTCCCGAACTGAGCAGTTTCGGCGTCTGACCGATGCACTCGTCGGCGGCGTAGCCTGTGATGTCGGTGAACGCCTGGTTGACGCGCAGGATGACGGCATTGGCATCGGTGATGAACATGCCCTGCTGGGACTCGAAAGCGGTGGCGGCGATCCGCTCCCACTGTTCGGCCTGCTTGCGCTCGGTAACGTCGCGCGATACGACGACGACGCGTGCCGCCTCCCCCTGCCTGTCCCCGAGAACGCGTCCGGCCGACGCCATGTGGCGGACGCTGCCATCGTTACGCACCAGGCGATACTCGATCTCCTGGCCCCGGCCAGTCTCGGTCGTCTGCCTGAATACCCGCTTCACCCGCTCGCGGTCCTCGGGATGGACGTCGGCAAACGAGTCGCTGCCACGCAGATCCCTGGTATCGCCGAAAAACTGCCCATACGAAGGACTGTTGTAAAGTCGTTGGCCCTGCAGATCGAGGACGGCGATGTGCTCGCCAATGCTTTCCGAAATCAGTCGGAAGAACTCCTTCTGTTCGCGCAGGCTGGCTTCCAGTTGCTTCCGCGCCGTAATGTCCTGGGTCGTGCCGAGACTGCGCAGCGGCTTGCCCTCCTCGTCGAACTCCACCTCCGCCCTTTGCGTTATCCACCGTGTCGTCTCGCCAAAGACGAGGCGCAGCTCGTTGTCGAACGGCTCGCCCCTGAGGGCGGCGGCGGCGGCCTGCTGCAGGGTGTCGCGGTCGTCGGGGTGGACGCGCGCCATGAAGGCGTCCAGGCTGCCGACCGTTCCTGTGGGCAGACCCAGGATGCGACAGGTTTCGGCCGACATGTCTATCCTGCCGCTGACCAGGTCGTAGACCCAGCTACCGACGTTGGCAACTGCCTGCGCGCGGTTGAGATCGGCTTCGCGTGCCTGCAGTTCCGCGGTCCGTTGGGCGAGATCGCTGGCCAAGCGACGGACGTCATCGATCCGGCTCTGGTACGAGCGCACCAGAAAGACGATCAGGAGCAGGGCCACAAGGCTGCAAGCGCCTTGCACCAGACCATGCATCACGGCCGGAGTGGGCGGTGGCGTCGGCAGCCAGGCCCATGCATCGCCGACCACGAAGCCGACGATCGCGAGCACGGTCAGCGAGGCCAGAACGGCCGCTGCACGCAGGCCAAGCAGCCAGCCGCCCATCAGGATCAGCAGTGGATAGGCGACGACCAGCAGGGCGCGCAGACCACCGAAGAACGTCGAAACCCCGGTCACGGCAACCCAGGATCCCCAGACGAGAACCGTCTGCGCGGCTCGCTGACGGCCGGCCGACAAGAGGCGCAAGGCAGCCAGGGCGACCAAGGCCATGAGCACGGGACCGCTGACCCGCCACGGTTGGTCGGCCATGGTCAACAGAATGGTCGACGCGGCCGCCGTCGCGGCAGCCAGAATCGACCAGGCGCAGTATCTCAGGAACGCCTGTGAAGGCTGCCGGAAGCCCGCGTCGTCGGGCCGACTCGTGCCCGTGGCGAATTCCTCAGTCATCGCCGCTGTCCAGTCTAGCCTCCAGCCTGATCGGTCAGCGCGCGGAAGAAGCGGTAGCAGTTGCGCCCTGCCTTCTTGGCGTGGTACATCGCCGTGTCGGCGTTCTTGAGGAGCCGGTTGACGTCTTCACCGTGCTGCGGATAGACGGCGATGCCGAGGCTGGCCGAAATGCCGATCTCGTGGGGGCCGATGGCGAACGGCCGTTGAAGCGCCGCAAGGATCTTGCCGGCGACGACGACAGCATCCGCCGCCTTGTCCATCTGCGCCAGCAGGATGACGAACTCGTCACCGCCGAGGCGTGAAACGGTGTCCGATTCGCGGGGCACACAACTCTGCAGACGCAGCGCCACCTCCTTCAGCAGAAGATCGCCGACGTCATGACCCAGGGTATCGTTGACCGGCTTGAACTGGTCCAGGTCGAGGAACATCAGGGCCAGCGTCCCGCGGTCACGCCGCGCCTGCGCGACAGCCTGCGCCAGCCGGTCGCTGAGCAGGGCGCGGTTCGGCAGATCGGTCAGTTGATCATGATGGGCGAGGTGCTGGACGCGTTCCTCGGTCACCTTGCGTTCGGAAATATCCTGCTTGATGGCGACGAAATGCTGAATCCTGCCGTTCATGTCGGTAACCGGGGAAATGGTCAGCGCCTCGTCGTAGACGCTGCCGTCCTTGCGTCGGTTGACCAGTTCCCCGCTCCAGACCTGACCGGCGAGGATCGTTGCCCACATCCGCTGGTAGAACGCCGCGTCCTGCCTGCCCGACTTGAGCACCTCGCCGGGAGTGCGGCCGACGGCTTCCGCCAGCGTTCGCCCGGTCATTGCCGTGAACGCCGGATTGGCCCACTCAATGGCCGCATTGACGTCGGTGATGACGATGCCGTTGGCGGCCGAATTCAATGCCGCCTCGAAGAGCCGCAATCGCGATTCCAGCCGCTGGCGGACCAGCGCGTGCCGTATCGCGCGACCGAGGGCGTCGTGCTCGAACTGGCCCTTGACCAGGTAGTCCTGTGCGCCGGCCCGCAGCGCTGCCTCGGCGAGCTGGTGATCGTCGCGACCGGTAAGCACGATGATCGGCACATCCGGGATCACCCGGCGCATCGCCTGCACCGTGGCGAGTCCGGCCGAGTCCGGCAGCGAAAGATCGAGCAGCACGACGTCCGGCCGGCTCGCCGTGGCGGCGGCAACCCCCTCGGCAAGTGTCGGTACCCAGGTCACCGGATCCTTGTCGCCGATGCAGCGAAGACCGGCAAGGCGAACGTGGGCCCGGATCAGGCCCAGGTCACCGGCGTCGTCTTCGATCACCAGAATGGAAATCCGCTGTTGGATCGCTGTACTCATTCCCCGTTCTCCATCACCCGCACCGGCGACGCGGCGAGTGCGTCGCCGCGCATCGCCGGCATCCGCGGTGCACTACCTGGCACGCGTATCCGCCCAGGTTCATTCGCCATTTTGCGGCAGGCGCACCAGTTTGAACCAGTACTCGCCCAATATTCGCACGGTGGCAATGAACTCGCGCAGGTCCGCCGGCTTTTGCACATAGCCGGCGGCACCAAGCTCATAAGCGCGGCGAACGTCAGCTTCCAGTAGCGACGTCGTCACCACGACCACCGGAATCGCGCGCAGCGTCTCATCCTGCTTGATTGCCGCGAGGAACTCGAGGCCACCCTGGCCGGGCATCTTGAGATCGAGCAGAATCAGGTCGGGGTGTACCGCCCCGGCCCAGCGTGCTCCCTCCCGGCGCAGACACCGCATCGCTTCCCGCCCATCGGCCGCACTGCTCATCTCGGTAGCGAAACCGTTCCTGACGATCGCCAGTTGCATCAGCCGGGCGTCGCCGGGCTCGTCCTCGACAATCAGGAGGCGCCTGGTTTGTAGTCGCTGGTTCATGTGATTGGGCTCACCGGCGTTCAGGCAGCCGCACCAGAGAGGTCCAGTATTCACCGAGTTGGCGGATCTCGGCAATGAACTCGCTCACATCCAGCGGTTTGGCCACGTATCCGGCCGCCCCGAGTCGGTACGCCCCCCGCACATCCCGCTCGACGTCAGAGGTGCTCAGCACGACCACCGGGATGGCCCGCAACGCTACGTCCGCCTTCACGGCGACGAGAAACTCCCGGCCGTCCAGGCGCGGCATGTTGAGATCGAGAAGAATCAGGTCGGGACGCAGCGCTTCCTTGAAGCGATCGGTCTCGCGGCGCAGATACTCGAGTGCTTCACGACCGTCGACGACATGCTCGAGCGTGGCGTTGATGCGGGTCTCGGCCATGGCCAGCCGGACGAGGTGGGCATCCGCCGCATCGTCTTCGACGAGCAGAATGCGCAGCGGGGAAGCCACTCCGGTCACGGCCGCGCTTCCAGGGTAGCGTGCGGCGCCGTCGGTGCGACATCCCCCGCGGGCAGTTCGATCAGCACGCTGCAGCCACCGCCGGCAGCCTCTTCGAGCCAGGCGTAACCGCCCGCACTCTCGGCGATGCGGCGGAGAATGGCCAGGCCGACGCCGGTCCCTCCGCCACTCGTTGCCAGCCGTTCAAAGACCCGGAACACGCGCTGCCGGTATTCGTCTTCGACCCCCGGACCATTGTCGCTGATGCGATAGCGCACCGAGGCGCCGACTCGCTCGCCGGCGATCTCGATCCGCAAGGACTGGGCACCGCGCCCATGGCGCAGGGCGTTGTCGAGCACGACCCGGAAGAGTTCGCGCAAGCGCGGCGAGTCGATCATGGCCGCAGGCAGCCTGCCCACTTCGACCCGGGCCGCCGCCTGGGCGATCACGTCGGCAAATTCCACCAGTACCCTGCTCAGCGTCTGCTCGGCATCGCAGGCCTCGATGCTGCCGCGCGGCTGATCGGCAGCCAGATACAGCTCGACATCGCGGAGCAGTTCCTGCAGTCGAAGCGCCTGCTGGTTGATGAAGTCGAGCGAAGCCTGCACCTCCGCATCGTCGACGCGCCCGGCCAACTGGGCGCGCAGGCGGCCGGCATAGCTGGCGACCCGGCGTACCGGCTCCTGCAGGTGATGGGCAGTAACCTCGGCAAAACGCTGCAGATCAGCCGTTCGCTGGGCGACCCGCAGCTCGAGATTCCGCCCGTGCGCCCTGGTCGCAGCGAACAGTCTTGCCTGCCATGCCGCATGCCAGGCGAGCAGCAGACTGAGCAGCAGGGCGGCGGCGCACTTCCACAACACGCCTGACACGTCCTGCCAGCCCAGCACCGGAGCGATCCGCAACGTCCAGGTCACGTCAGCGACAGGCAGGCTGCGTTCGACGGGAGCGACCAGAGGTGACGACGACGCGCGGATCACCTGCTCCTGGCGCGTCGTCGGATCGACGCGCGACAGTTCCCAGGCGTATCCACGTTCCTGCAGTTCCGCCAAGCGCGCCTGGGCCAGCACTTCCGGAATCGCCAGAAGGACGACAGCAAAGCCCCAGAAGGCTTCCCGACCCTGGCCATCATCGAGGAAGAGCGGCAGGCGACCGGCAGCCACCTGCCGGCCCTCGCGCAACGTCAGGGGACCGCTCAGTGTCAAGCGACGTCCGTCACCGGCCGCTGGCGATTCGTTCGCCGATTCCAGATCACGCAGCAGGTCGTGACCCATCCTTTCCGCGTTGACCGCAGACGGCAGCGTCAGGGCAAGGGCCCCTCGCGGCGCCAGTTGCAGCGCCACGGCGCCAGGGTAGAGACGCAGCAAGCGAGCCGCCGTCGCCTCGAAGTCGGGAATGCTGCCTTTGCCCTGGCGCAGCATCACTGCCAAGGTGTCGGTCAGGGACAGCGCGTGCTCGATACTGGTCTGCAGCGCCCAGGCGCGCTCAGCCGCCAGCCCGCTGAGCGCAGCGCGCTCTGCCTGCCGGCGGTCGGCCTCGTAACGCCAGATCAGCCCGGCAGTTACCGCGGCCGCCAGCGAGAAGACCAACAGGGCCACGTAGGCCGGCCGGCAGAACAGCCCGTCCCTGGCCGGCGCAAGTCCAGTCGCCGGTCCGCTCATACTCCCCCCTCGGCCAGCGGCAGCACGACGCAGAAGCGGCTGCCCTCGCCTTCGCCGCTCGACTCGACCCAGATGCGCCCGCCATGGTGCTCGACGATCTTGCGGCAGAGTGCCAGGCCGACGCCGCTGCCTTCGTAGATGGCACGGCTCTGCAAACGCTGGAACATCTGGAACAGGCGCCCGACCTGAGCGTGGTGGATACCGACTCCGTTGTCGGCCACCGAGAGCGACCAGTCGCTGGCGCTTACCCTGCTGGCAATGGTGATCACGGGCGTCCGCCCGGCGACGCGGAACTTGGCTGCATTGCCGATCAGGTTCTGGATCAGTCGCAGCATCTCGTCCGGCCGAACGAGGACCCGTGGCCAGGTCCCGTGGACCTTGACGGTGGCCTCCGCCTCGGCGATCGCCGGTTGGAGAAACAGCAATGCCTCGTCGAGGATGGCTCGGCTGTCGACCCATGTCGGCGGCTCACCCAGACGGCCGACGCGCGAGTACTCGAGCAACGCAACGAGCATGCGATCGAGGCGCTTGGCGCCGTCGATGGCAAACCCGAAGTACTCGCGGCACTCGGCGTCGAGTCCGTCGCCCAGGCTGATGCCAAGCAGTTGCAGGTAGCTGGAGATCATTCTCAGGGGCTGCCGTAGATCGTGCGAAATCGCGTAGCTGAACTGTTCCAGTTCGGCGTTCGAACGTCTGAGTTCCCCCTCCACCTGCTTGCGCTCACTGATGTCCTGCGTCGTGCCGAGGCCCCGAACGGGCCGGCCATCGGCATCGCGGAGCACGTCGGCATTGACGCGAACCTGCCGAATGCTCTTGCCGACCCGGACGCGGTGCTCGTTTTCGAAGGCCCCACCCTTGTCGAGCGCGCATTGCCAGGCGGCGACGAGCGACTGGCGATCTTCGGGCACGACACGCGCCAGGTACGTCGCGTAGCTACCGACGCTACCGCCGGCCAGACCATAGATCCGGCAGGTTTCCATCGACAAGTGCATCTCGTCCTTCGCCAGGTCATAGGTCCAACTGCCGACATGGGCGACGGACTGCGCCCGGATCAGGTTGTCCTCGCTCTCGCGCAGAGCACGCAGCGTGTCGTCGAGCACCTTGACCTTCTGATGGAGTTCCTCCTGCAGCGCTTCCTGCGCGCGGATGAGGCGGTGCGTGCGGATAGCCGAGTAGACCGAAACGCAGATTCGGTCGGCGCTCAATTCCGACTTGAGTCGGTAGCCGTCGATTTCGTAGCCGATGACCACCTCGCGCTGGGGTGCGTAACCCGGCTGCCCGGTAATCAGAACGATCTGCACGCTGCGGTTGCCAAGGTCGTCGCGAACGTGGCGAACGAGGTCAAGGCCGGCCCGATCGGACTCCATCACGACGTCGAGCAGGATCAGGGCGACGTCGGGATGGGCGACCAGCACGGTTCTCGCCTCCTGCGCCGACAGGGCATCGAGCAGCAGTAACGGGCGGCCGTCGATCACGACGTCCTGCAGAGCCAGGTGGAGCACGGCATGGACGTCCTGTTCGTCGTCGACCAGCAACACCTTCCAGGGATTGCCCATAGCGGCGGTTGCCGCCTCCCCCGCTGCCGGCAGGAACAGGTCCGAAAGCAGATCAGAGTGCGTGGCCCCGCTACTCATCGTGGAACCTCCAGGCGAAAACCGCGTCGGCGAACCGCGGCACGGCGGTCCGGAGGTGCCGGTCCGCTGCCCCGCGGCAAGACAGAGGCCGCCAACCGGCTGGCCGCAAGCAACCGCCCGTGCAAGACAACCCCGCACAGACACCGCCAACTGCCGCCGCAAGAGCCACCCGCCGCGATGACCAATTCGATGGAACCTTTCTTCTGATGTCGAAACGCTTCGCCCAGCGTTCCCTGTCATGGCCGATACGATGCAGCAGACAACCATGGCGGCCACGCTCCCGACAGCCACCGGGAACGACCTGTGCAGTTTGCCTGAGGCTTCGATGACCTCCCTAAGCCAGAAACGGCACGAAAACGGTTTACTTTAGGGTCCGCCAGTCAATTCCTCAACGCGCATCGCCAAACCCGGAAGCGGCAATACGAGCTGACAGGGGATCCAGGAAGTCCCCCCAGCACTCTGACGCACGCTGCCAGCACTGCCGGCGCGGGCCCGCTCCGGGCGCGCACGGCAACGGCCGCAAACCCCGTTGCAGCGGGCTCCTGCTTCCCGCGAAAACTCAGTCTGTTACAATTCGGGGCTGGCTCGCTGGCGCCCCCCGGACCTGCAGGCAGGCGCCGGCCCCCTCGTTCCCTTTCCCCCAAGACAGAGGCAATCATGCAACCCACAGCAAAACCCAAGAATCCGAATTTCTCCTCGGGGCCCTGCAGCAAGCGGCCGGGCTACGACGTCAGTGCCCTGAAGCTCGACACGCTGGGGCGCTCGCATCGCTCGGCGCTCGGCAAGAAAGCCTTGGGCCTGGCGTGTTCGGAGACCGCTCGTATCCTCGGCCTGCCCGAAGGCTACCGGGTCGGTGTGGTGCCGGGTTCGGATACCGGGGCGGTGGAAATGGCGATGTGGTCGCTACTCGGCCAGCGCGGCGTGGACGTCCTGGCTTGGGAGTCCTTTGGCTCGGGCTGGGCCACCGATGTCGTCAAGCAACTGAAGCTTGCGAACGCCAGGGTGCTGAAAGCCGACTACGGCGACATCGTCGATTTCTCGCAGGTCGATTTCGAAAACGATGTCGTCTTTACGTGGAACGGCACGACCTCCGGCGTCAAGGTCGCCAACGCTGACTGGATCCCGGATGACCGGGCCGGCCTGACGATCTGCGACGCGACCTCGGCCGTCTTCGCCATGGACTTGCCCTGGGCGAAGCTCGACGTGGTGACCTTCTCCTGGCAGAAGGTGCTGGGCGGCGAAGGTGCACACGGGATGCTCATCCTCGGCCCGCGCGCCGTCGCCCGTCTCGAGTCCTACAGCCCACCCTGGCCCTTGCCGAAGGTCTTTCGCCTCACCTCGGGCGGCAAGCTCAGCGAAGGTATCTTCCGGGGCGAAACGATCAACACGCCGTCGATGCTCTGCGTTGCCGACTATCTCGACGCCCTCACCTGGATCGAGGCGATTGGCGGCGTCAAGGCAGCGATCGCCCGCAGTGAAGCCAACCTGGCGGTGATTGCCGATTTCGTTGCCGCCAACGACTGGATTTCCTTCCTGGCCAAGGATCCGGCGACCCGCTCCAACACCAGCGTCTGCCTGAGTGTGCAACTCGACGCCGAGCAGGTCAAGAAGCTGGTCAAGCTGCTCGACAGCGAAGGCGTGGCGTTCGACATCGGCTCGTACAAGGACGCACCGGCAGGCATCCGCATCTGGTGTGGGGCGACCGTCGAGACGGCCGACCTGCAGGCGCTGATGCCATGGCTTGCCTGGGCCTACCAGCAGGTCGCCGCCTGATTCCGCGGCGCCGCACCCTTACCACAACCCCCTTTCAGAGCGACATTTCCATGTACAAGGTCAGAACCTACAACAAGATCTCGGTCAAGGGCCTCGATCGATTCCCCCGTCAGGCGTACGAAGTCGGCAGTGACATCGCCCACCCCGACGCCTTCCTCCTGCGCAGTCAGAAGCTCCAGGGCATCGATGTGCCGGCGTCGCTGCTCGCCGTCGCGCGCGCCGGTGCGGGCGTCAACAACGTTCCGGTCGCCGAATATGGCAAGCAGGGAATCGTCGTCTTCAACACCCCGGGTGCCAACGCCAACGCGGTCAAGGAACTGGTGATGGCCGGCATGCTGCTGAGCGCTCGTGGCATCGTCGACGGCATGAACTTCGTGCAATCGCTCGGGGAGCTGAACGATGCCGCCGAGATGTCGGCACGCCTCGAGAAGGAAAAGTCCCGCTTCGCCGGTCACGAGATCAGCGGCAAGACGCTCGGCATCGTCGGTCTGGGGGCGATCGGCTCGATGGTTGCCGACATGGCGCTGGCCATGGGCATGCAGGTGGTCGGCTTTGATCCGGTGTTGTCGATCGACGCCGCCTGGCGCCTGTCGAACGAAGTCAGCCGCATGGAGAACCTGCAATCGCTGCTGGCCCGCTCCGACTACGTCTCGCTGCACGTGCCGGCGGTCGACGCGACGCGGCACATGCTCAACAGCGATACGCTGGCGGTGATCAAGGAAGGAGCCGTGTTGCTCAACTTCGCCCGCGACGCGATCGTGGATTCGGCGGCCATCCTGCGCAGTCTGGACAGCGGCAGGCTTGGCAAGTACGTCTGCGACTTTCCCGAACCGACGCTGCTCGGCCATCCGAAGATCATAGCCATGCCGCACATCGGCGCCAGCACCGAAGAATCCGAGGAAAACTGCGCGGTCATGGCGGCCAACCAACTGGTGGATTATCTCGAGAACGGCAACATCGTTAACTCGGTCAACTTCCCGAAGATCAGCATGGAGCGCAGCCCCGGTACATCGCGCATCACCTTCGCCAATGAAAATGTCTCGGGCGTCCTCGGGCACGTTCTTTCCGTGCTTGCCGACAACAAGGTGAACGTCGTCGACATGATGAACAAGAGCCGCGGCGAGCTGGCTTTCAATATCGTCGACGTCGAGCGCGAGCCCGGCGACGCGGTGATCGACGCCATCAAGACGTCTGCGCACGTGATTCGCGTGCGCGTGATCTGACCCGGCCTGCGAAAAGGGCGGGCCGGCGCGGCTCGCCCACTCCACTGGACGCGATCGGCTGCTGCTTAGCCGAACCGGAACCAAGAAATGTGACCAGCGGTCGTAGAGTCGTTATGGACGGTCGGGGCCGGAGCCGATTGCGGCAATCCCTTGACAGGAGGAAGCCATGAATCTCCAACTGCTGGCAAGTCTCGGTTGGCACGAGTTGCCGATTCTGATCTTCGCGGGGCTTCTTGGCGTGGTGTTCTTCCTGGTCATCCGCCAGAATCAGAAAGACTACCTGGAATTGGTCGGCATTCTCACCAGCAGCAAAGCGGACTCGTAGCCGCCGCCTGACGCGGAGCGCCGGATGTCAGCCCGGCGCGGCGTCAGGAACATCCGGCAACGCTTTGCCGAACCGGATTGCCGCGCTGACCTGCGCGATTCCAGTCGCGAGTTCAGGTTTCGAGGAGCCGCTTGGCCAACTTGCCGACCAGTTTGCGCAGGGCAGGTTCGTCGAGCAGGCGCTTCGCTTCTTTCGGCCCAACCCAGCGTCGCTCCCGATGGCTCTCCTCCCACTCGTCTTCAGGAACGCTTTCGCTCACGGCCATCGGGAACACCGCCACCTTGCACACGCCGCCCCACTTTGCGTAGTCGTAATGGCCAATCGGCTCGGCGTCGAGTTCACCACGCACTCCCGCCTCTTCGAGTGCCTCCTTGCTCGCCGAGTCGCGCAGCGACAGCTCGGGCTCCTTGACGCCCTTGGGAATGACCCAGCGGGTCGCCTTGCGTGAAGCGATCACCATGAGCTCCAGCTTGCCGTCGACGAGGCGATAGGGAAGAACCGCCGACTGGGTGAAAAAATAGTCGGGAACCGGCCCTCGCGGCTCATCGTCGTCGACCTTGGGCTCCCTGTCCGCAATGTCGTCGGGCACCTGGCCAGGCCGCGTCAGCGAGATCAGGCTGGCGCAGCCACGCCCGAGGTTCTGCCAGTCCTCGACCATTTCCAGTCGGGCCAGTGCCGAGGTCGGCAACACCTTGCCGTCATCGGGAACGGTGAAGCCGCCGGCCGCCAGATACTCGACCAGTTCTTCCAGGCCGGGATTGTGGCCGACCAACATTACCCGATGGACGTTCTTCGGGCACTCGGCCAGTGCCGCCAGCAGATCCTCGACCGGCGCCGCGTAGAGGCGCTCGTCCCAGCGCACTTTGTTCAACGACAGTCCCATCGTTTTGCAGGCCGCCACCGTGGTCGCCCGCGCACGCTCCGCCGGCGAACTGAGAACGGCGTCGGGGAGCAACTTCTCGTGCTTGATCCACGCCCCCATCTTGCGGCTACCCACCTCACCACGACTGACCAGTGGGCGATGAAAATCTTCGTGACCGGTAGTCCAATCCGACTTCCCGTGCCGCAATACCAGCAATGTCTTGCCCTTCATGTCGAAACTCCTTCTCCCCGTTGGTACACACTCGCCACGGCAACGGCCGCGCACCGATGGTCTACGGCCGCTTTTGACGGCGATCCGTATGATAACGGATAAGGCGGCGTCGCCAGCACTGCCGGCTAGGCGCTGCCTCCCCGCAGCGCTTCGAGCGGCGCGGCCTGCAGCAAGCGTGCGGCGGCAAACCACCCTGCTCCGGTGACCAGCAAGGCACCGCAGAGAATCGCCGCCGGCGGCAGCCATGGATCGATCGCCACCTCGAAACGGAATACCTGGCGCGCCAAAAACTGGCCGACGGCGATCGCGCCCAGCGAGGCGATCAGCCCCGAGAGCGCACCGATGGCCGCGAACTCGGCCAGCAGCGCTCGCCGCAACTGCTCGCGACGGGCGCCCAGGGCGCGCATCACCGCCAGTTCGTAGCGGCGCTCCTCGGCTGCCGAAGCCAATGCGGCATAGAGAACGATGACGCCGGCAGCGAGCGTGAACAGGAAAATGAACTGCACCGCGCGTGCCACCTGATCCATGATCGACTGCAACTGACGCAGGATCGCCGCGACATCGATGACCGTCAGATTGGGGAACTCGCCAATCAGGCGATTGACGAAATCCGCTTCCTCGGGAGCCAAGTAGAAGCTCGTGATCCAGCTGGCCGGGTAGCCATCGAGAACCACGGGCGGCGTCAGGACGAAGAAGTTGGCACGCATGGTATCCCAATTGACTTTGCGCAGACCGACCACACGCAAGCGGATCGCCTCGCCGGCAACGACGAACTCGATGCGGTCGCCGACTCCCAGGCCAAGCGTCTTGGCCAGACCATCCTCGACGGAAGCTGCCCCGTCATCGCCATCGCCCGCGAGATCGGCGCTCGAGAACCAGCGTCCCGCACTCAGCCGGTTGCCCTCGGGTAGACCGGCGCGCATCGACAGATTGAACTCGCGATCGATCAGCCGCTGCGCCCTGTCGTCGCTGTAGCTGGCGGCACTGACCTCGACGCCGTTGATGCGGGTCAGGCGCCCACGCACCATCGGTGCCAGTTCCGGCGACAGGCCCTGCGCCGTCAGTGCCGCACGCACCGGCGCCACCTGCTCCGGCTGGATGTTGATGACGAAGCGGTTCGGTGCTTCCGGCGGAACGGCGCGCCGCCAGGCATCGAGCAGGTCGCCGCGGATCGCGGTGAGCAGCAACAGGGCCATCAGACCGAGGGACAGCGCGACAATCTGGACGACGCTGGCGCTCGCCCGTCGCTCGAGACTCGCCAGGCCATAGCGCCAGCCGATCCCGGCCTGTCCGCCGTTGCCCGAGCGGCCGCCGCCGCGCGCCGCGGCAGCGAGCCTGACGGCCAGACGAGCGATCCCGGCAAACACGAGTAGCGCAACGCTGAAACCACCGACCACCCAGGTGCCGAGTTCGACCTCGCCGGCCACCCAGAACATCAGGCCGGCGAGTGCCAGGAAGCCGACCACGTAGCCGCCCAGGAGAGCGCTGCGCGGACTGCCCAACTCGCGGCGCAGAACGCGCAGCGTCGATACCTTCTTGAGCTGCAGCAGGGGCGGCACGGCAAAACCGAAGAGCAGCACCAGACCAACGACGACGCCCTGCACCGCCGGCAACAGACCCGGTGACGGCAACGGCGTCGCCAGCAACTGCGCCAGCCAGGCGTACAAGGCAAAATGCGCGAGGTAGCCGAGCCCGCAGCCGAGCGCCGCCGCCAACACACCCAGAACGGCGAACTGTCCAAGATATAGGCGCAGCAGCAGGCCCTGCGTCGCACCAAGACAACGCATCACGGCGCACGGGTCGAGGTGGCGCTGGACGTAGCGCCGCGCCGCCAGCGCCACGGCCACGGCGGCCAGGACGACGGTCAGCAGCGCCGAGAGACCGAGGAATTTCTGCGCCCGTTCGAGCGCGACACGGATCTCCGGCCGGCCGTTCTGCGGGTCTTCGATCCGTTCGCCGCGCGCCAGGCGCGGCTCGATCTCGCGCTGGAAGCGCTGCACGACTTGCTGGTCGCCGGCCAGCAGCAGGCGGTAGCCGACCCGGCTACCCACCTGCAGCAGGTCGGTCGCCGGCAAATCGTCGAGGTTCATCAGCAGGCGTGGGGCGACGCTGAAGAAATTGATGCCGCGATCAGGCTCGAGCGTCAGCACCGCAGCGACGCGTAGCGAGGCCCGCCCGACGACGACCGGATCGCCAACGCGTGCCGCCAGCGCCGAGGCCAGACGCTCGTCGATCCAGATCGTGCCGGCGGCCGGTACGCCGCGCGCCGGAGCGTCGGCCACATTCAGCGCCGGGGCCGTGCGCAGTGTCCCGCGCAGCGGATAACCGGTCTCCACCGCCTTGATCTCGGCCAATTGCGCGCGCAGGTCGTCGCCTGCAGCGCGCGTCACCATGCTCGGGAAGGTCCTCGTCTCGACCACCTGCAGCCCGCGCGCGCGCGCATCGGCGGCCAGTTCCGCCGGCCACGGATGATCCGCCGTCAGCAGCAGGTCTGCACCGAGCAACTGGTGGGACTCACGGTCAAGCGCCTGGCGAACACGGTCGGCGAAGAAGCCGACCGCCGTCAGCGCCGCCACGGCCACCGCCAGCGCCGCCGCCAGCAGCCGTAGCTCACCGCCACGGGCATCGCGACGCAGCATGCGTGCGGAGAAGAACAACAGTTGCAGGTTCGGCATAGCGCGCCTCTTCGAGTGTGTCCGACTACATGGTCATGCAGAAATGCTAGACTTCAGCGTAGTACGACCAAGGGAGTGAAATATCGTGCCCGGCATCCGTAGTCAAGCTTGCCTGCTGTTGCTGGCCCTCGGGCTGAGCCTTCCCGTCGGCGCCAGCGAGCGGACGTTACGCGTCGCCGTGCTGAGCAAATCGCCGCCAATGTCCTTTGTCGACGCCGCCGGCAAGCTCGCCGGCTTCAACGTACGCGTGGCACATGCCCTGTGCGATGTGATGAGCGTGCGCTGCGAGTTGACGGCGATGCCGCTCGAGCGCGTGGTCGATGCGGTAGCGGCAGGCGAATTCGACTTCGCCGCCGTAAGCCTGCTCGATACGGCGGAACGGCGCTCCCGGATCCTGTTCTCGAAGCCGTATTATCGCTCGAGCAGCATCTGGTTTGCCCGGCCGGGAGTCGAGCCGGGGGCTGCCGGGATTCGCGTCGCCGCCGTCACCGGCAGCGCACAATCGCGCTACGCCCGGGCGCACGGCTGGAACATCGTCAACGTGCCGCATCACGCCGAGTTCCCCGCCTTGCTGACCGAGAGAAAGGCCGACGCCGTGCTGCTGCCGATGGCCAGCGCCCTGACCTTGCGCCAGGAACCATCGATCCAGTCACTGGGCCTGGTGACCACTGTCATCCAGCGACCCGAACTGAGTGGCGAGGTGTGTTTCGGCATTGACCCGCAAAACCCGGAACTGCGCGACCAGATCAACAAGGCCTTCGACAGGATCAAGCGGGATGGCCGGTTCGACCGCCTGAACAGCGAATACCTTCCCTTCCGCCTGCAGTAGCCAATGCCGAGGCCGCACACCGTCCTGTGCTGCACCGCTCGACTGTGCGTAGCGAGCTGCGCCGCGCTCGCTCGGCCGCTCGCCAGGCGTCCGCATGGCAGCGATCAGCGCAACTGGCGGCAGCGCTTTCCTGTCGATCTCCACCGAGCATGCAACGTCAATCTTTGATCGCGCGCCTGAGCCGGCGCGCATGGCCTGCTGGCAAAGCCTTTGCGCTGGTCGGCGGTGCTTTCGGCTGCACTTTCCTGGCTCTGCTGTTCTGGCTGGCTGTCGACCAGCATCTGGTGCTCGATGGATCGCAGCGCCTGCTCGACCACGCCGTGCCCGCCACCCTCGAACGCTTTCGTCTGGCCCGCAACGTCGAACAACTGCGTCTCGAGGGAGAGCACGTCTTCTCGGGCCGGACGCCCGTCGCCCGCCAGCAGGCCTTGTTCATCGTCAGCCTGCTGGCCAGCCATCCCGCCGTGCTGGCCGATGCACGCGCCGCCGGCCTGGCCGGAGAAGTCGAGCGTTTCCTCAGCCGCTCCATGCACGAAGGCATGAGCGAAGCGCGCCACGCCGA
This sequence comes from Accumulibacter sp., assembly GCA_017302455.1. Classification (GTDB taxonomy): domain Bacteria; phylum Pseudomonadota; class Gammaproteobacteria; order Burkholderiales; family Rhodocyclaceae; genus Accumulibacter; species Accumulibacter phosphatis. Next base: position 41,578 of record JAFLDO010000019.1, on the reverse strand, counting down.
ATGGGCGATGCTGGCAAGCCGCTTGACGCTGCTCGCCGACGACGTCTCCAGCGAGGGCGTCAACCTGGCCACCGCCGACTTGCACCGGATGTCGGCCACCATGCTGCAAAGCCGGAGCAAACTGCTGCTCGTCCTGGCGCTGGTTGCCGTCTTTGTCGGTGGCTTCGTGTTCCTCATCCGCCGCCATCTGATCCAGCCCCTGCAGGCGATCGACCAGGCCTTGTCGGCCCTGGGCTCCGGGCAGGCGGTCACACCCTTCGCCCCAGCATCTATGCTGGAAATCCGCGCGGTCGAGCGCGCCATCGGGCAACTGCGGGAGGTGATGCAGGAAAACGAGACGACGCGAGAGCAACTGGAACGTCTGGCCACCACGGACGGCCTGACCGGCATGTTCAATCGGCGGCATTTCCTGGCGGTGGCCGAGGAGGAAATCAAGCGCGCCCAGCGCTATTCCCGGCCGATCTGCGTCGGTATGGCCGACCTCGACTTCTTCAAGCACATCAACGACAGCCATGGACACGCCAGCGGCGATCTGGTGCTGCAGTCAGTCGCCGAGATCTTCGCGCGCACCCTGCGTCACTCGGACTGGGGCTGTCGCTTTGGAGGCGAGGAATTCGCCTTCGTCTTCCCGGAAACCGGACTCCGGGAAGCCCATCGCCTGGCCGAACGCCTGCGGCAGAGTGCCGCCGCCAGCCAGATCGCGCTGGCTGACGGCAGCCGCGTCGACATCACCTTGAGCCTCGGCCTGGCCGACGCCTCGTCGTGCCCGCTCGAGATCGCTCTGCAGCGAGCCGATGCGGCCCTCTACGACGCCAAGCAGCAGGGACGCAACCGGGTGGTCACAGCGCCGGTCGGCCATGCCACGGGAGAAACCGCTCGGCAGCCGTTCAACGGAGACGCTCCGCCGTCCGTCGACACGGCGTCGACCTAGACGCGACGCCGCACGCCGAGGCGCCGACTCGCCGCCTTGCTGTTACAGCTCAACAAGCCCCACAGCCAGCCGGGCGTGTCCTCGCCGGTAAGGACGTAGTCGAGGACGGTGCGATTGTCGAGAGTCAGGTTCTGCGCTGCCTTGGCGGCGCGCGTTCCCGCAAACAGGAGTTCGTCGCCCGCTTCGAGCAGTGTCTCGTCGTCAGGTAGTTCCTCGTCGCGGTCGTCGCGCACCAGCAGCAGCGGCAACACCGGCAAGGGCTCCTGACGGGCAGCCGGATCGCGCCGCAGGCTGCCGAGGGCGATCTTCGCCTCCTCCATCACCAACAACCTGTGCACGGCCGGCGCGTCGGCGGCATTCAGCCGGACACCCCAGATCACGGGAACTCGCTGGCCGAAGAGCCCCTCGATCCGGCCGACGAGCGCTGCCGCGCGCGCTTCCGACCAAGCGCGAACGAGGTGCAGAAAGCGCGACAGCAGCGGCGAAGTGATCAGCGCCAGGCACTCGCGTGCGACGATGCGCGACGGCACCATCGTGAAGTCGGCGTCGTAGGCGTCGAAAAGGACCTGATTGGCGACCCGGTTCTGACGCACGACGACGAAGAGGTCCGCGTTGACCTCCTTGGCGGTAATCGCAATCGACAGGTTGTTGGTGTCGTTGTCGCTGGCGGCGACGAGTCCAACCGCCGTTTCCACGCCGGCCTGGCGCAGCGGCGCCGCTTCGGTGCCCTGACCGACGATGTGATGGACGCCGACCGACAGGTTCGGGTCCGGGTCGATGACCGTCAGGCCAACCCCGTGCCGCGCGAGATTGCGTACCACCGCCTGCCCGAAACGGCCATAGCCGCAGACCACCCAGTCGCCGGCGGGTGGGTCGTGCCGCTCAGGAATTTCCTGACCTGGCAGGCCGGTGAGCAGATCGACCAGACGATACCAGTTCGGCGACTGGATCGCCTGCGCCAGATAGTCGGCGAACTTCTCGAAGTGATTGACCACGTAGTGCGTACCGAAGGACATCATGTTAGCTTCGATCGACGGACTGGCGACGCGGGCAACGATGCGCAGGCGTGGGCTAATCAGGCGACTGGCAATCGCCACCGCGAGATTGGCCGAATCGTCATCGGTCATCGCCAGCACGCCGCGGCAGCTGCGGTGCTTCAGTCCGGCCATCAGCAGGTGCTGCGGCTGCGCCGCGTCGGCACAAAGCGCGAGAATGTCGGCCGAAAAATCCTCCAGCTCGAGTTCCTGGATGCGCAGTTCGTTGCGCTCGACGGCAACGACGCGAATTCCCTCACGATCGAGCGCCCGGGCGATCAGCAAACCGGTCTCGCCACAGCCGCAGATGATGTAGAAAGGTTCGCCGAGCAGCTTGACGCGGCGGGCAAATCGACCGGTCAGCAATACCTGCTGGAAGCCTTTCTCCTGCACCAGCGCCAGCAGGCTGATGATCGAGTACGACCAGCCGACGACCGAAAGGTAGATGGACACGGTGACCCACATCCGCTGCGCGTCGGAAAAGGCGTTCGGCAGCTCGCCGAAACCTATTGTCGTCGCCGTATAGCTGACGAAATAGAACGCGTGGAAGAAGCTCATTGGTGGCGTCGGCTGGCCTTGCGCGTCGACCCCGGCAATCAAGGTCAGGCCCAGTGTCGATACCGCATAGATGACGATCAGGACGATCAACGGCGCGCGCATCCGCCGCAGGGCCAGGAAGAACACGCTGCTGTTCATGCCGCTGCGCCCGTCAGCGCCGCAACATCACGGTTTCCGCAATCAGCAGGACCACTGAAACGATGTTCGCCAGGAGCGCGCCGGCGCTCAGCGAGACGACGCTGGTCGTGATCTCGCGCGACATTCCCTCGCCGGTGACGTGGAAAGCGATGGCCCACACACAGGCGGCGGCCACCAGTTGCAGGTCGGCGACCAGGCTGGTCGACAGGTGCACCGCGCCGATCTGCGTACGATCGCCGAACTTCAGGACGGTGGCGATCAGGTTGACGACGATCGCCGCAAACAACTCGTAGATGTGGTGATGCATCGGATTGTCGATCTCGCCGATGACGAAACCGAAATTGAGCGTTGCGGCGAGCACGATGAAGAAACCGAAGACCACCTTTTCCAGGTTCATGAGCACCCTCTCCACGCCAGGGACCGCCGCCACGCCAACCGTATGGGCATAGTTCGAGAGCATACTCCGGGGCCTGCCGAAAGAAAACCGGGGAGTGCCGGCGCGCCTCTGGCGCACCCTATTCGCATGGCCCTTGTAGCAGCCCAGAGCGCGGCCTACCATTGCCGAACGAACCGCTCTTCGAACTGCCGTCGGAGAGGGTCGCTTGTCGCGCCAGAGCGGCGCCGGCAACCGGCACTTCCCGAGCAGCGGCAACACCATCTCCTTGCCGGGCCATGCCATGTCCACGATGCTTCGCGCCATTTGCGCCGATATCACCACCCTGGCCGTCGACGCCATCGTCAACGCCGCCAACTCGTCGCTGCTTGGCGGAGGCGGCGTCGACGGGGCGATTCATCGCGCCGCCGGCCCCGGCCTGCTGGCGGAATGTCGCCTCCTCGGCGGCTGCCCGACCGGCGAGGCCAGGCTTACCCACGCGCATCGCCTGCCCGCCAGATACATCATCCACACCGTCGGACCGGTCTGGCACGGCGGTGGCAGCGGCGAGGCGCAACGACTGGCCTCCTGCTATCGCTGCTCGCTGGAACTGGCCGTGGCCAACGATCTCGTGACGCTCGCCATCCCGAGCATCAGCACGGGCATCTACGGCTACCCCATCGAGCAGGCCGCCGAAGTCGCCGTGTCCACCGTCCGGGCATCGGTGCGCGAACTCGGGCGCCTGCGGGAGGTGGTGTTCTGCTGCTTCTCGCCGGGCGACCTGCGGGTCTATGAGCGGCTTCTCGGCGAAACGGCCGCCTGAGTTGCCACACTGCCCGCGGCAGGCCGGCGCCGCGCGCCGTCTCAGCAGCGGGATCCGGCCGCACAGGTGACCAGGGCGGTCGGCGCCGCCACCAGCGGCCGCCCGTCGCCGGCCCAGGAGCGAATGCCGTCCTTGACGTTGTATACCTTCTGGTAGCCGGCCTGCTGCGCCAGCAACTGGCTCGCTGCCCGGGTCCGGTTGCCGCTGCGGCAGATGACGATCACCGGTTGCTCGGGCTTTGCTACCGCCTGCACTTTCGCCAGCCAGGCGGCTGCATCGGTGCGGCCACGCTCGTCGACGAAGGTGAGCAGCCGGCTTCCCGGAATGATCCCGCTCTCCTTCCACTCGCCTTCGGTGCGGATATCGATCACCGGCACCCCGGCGGCGGCAAGACGGGCGAGCTCGGCATTGTCGATGTCGACTACATCGGCACGCGCCGACAGCGCGACCAGCAAGGCGAAAGCACAAACAAACCGGTGGCGCAACATGATCGAGACTCCCGAAAAAAACTGCTAGGGCTATTTTACAATGCCGATTTCCTCCAGCGATCAACAGCATGAGTTCCTCCAGCACGCTCTATGATGTTCTCGGCGTTGCCGCGAAAGCCAACAGCCAGGAAATCGACACCGCCTACACGACCCGTCGGCAGTCACTCGAGGGTAGTCCAGACGATCTCTCGCTGCTCGCCGTCGCGTATGACACGCTCCGCCATCCCGCGCGGCGCGCCGCCTATGACCGCGCGCTGGCACGTCGCGCGGCCACTGCCGAACCGCTCGGCAGCGCCACTGCCAAAGCGCCCGCTCGCCGCGCCCTGCGACCGGGCGCCTGGGTCGCCTTGCTCCTGGTGGCGACGCTGACAGTCCTTCTCTGGCGCGCCAGACCTGCACCGGCACCTGCTTTCGCCGCAGCCGATCGGCCGCCAGTGCCGGCGCCTGTCCCCGCAGCGGCCGCAACGCCGCCGGACGAAGCCCGAGCGGAGGCGCCGCCCACCGCGGCCGAAGCCCCCGCAGCCACACCACTACCCGAATTGCCGGCAAGCCCTGACGCCAACGCCGCTGCGCTTCCCGTGACATCGGCGACGGCAGCGGCAGCGGCGGATTCCCTCGCGCCGGCCATAGCCGCCACCCGCCCCAGCCGCGCCGCCAAGCAACCCGGCTTCGACGCACGCTACCTCGCCTGGTCCGTGTTCTTCATCCAGCAGCGCAGTCGCACCGGCTCCGGCGTGCTGATCGGGCCTGACCGGATCCTCACCAACTGCCATGTTCTCGCAGGCGGCGCCACCAACAATCTGGTGGCCATCCACAGCGTCACGCGAACGCTCCACCGAGTGGAGAAGTATGCGCGCCTCGAAGACGAGGATGCCTGCCTGCTTTTCGCTCCCGGCGCCGGCAACGACACCATCGCCTGGGGCGATTCGGCCAGCCTGCGCCCCGGGGACACCGTGCACACCTTTGGCCATCCGGGCGGTTCGAGCGATGTCATCTGGTCCGAAGGGCGTTTTCTCGACCGCGTCGAACTCAAGCGCGAAACCTTCCTTTTCTCGAACAACAACTGCCGGCCCGGCTCGTCCGGCGGCCCCCTGCTCGACAAGGACGGGCGCCTCGTCGGCATCGTCATGGCCACGCGCTATTTCCAGTCCAGGGCCGGCGATACGCGCCAGTACCGCGACTGCATTTCGGTGACCGAAGCGACAGCGCGCGCGCTCATCGGCAAACCGCTGTTCCCGATCGCGCTGGCGCCGGCCCAGTACTTCCCGAACTACTGAGCGCCGGCGAAGCCCCGGGTGGTGTGGGGGCCGGAGGAGAGAAACCTCCGGCCAACCGATTGGACCTCGATGGGCAAGGCGTAACCCTGGACAAGCCTGGACAGACTCATCGAAAGAAGAATGTACCCACAAGACCGGCAAGAAGGCCACCGACTACCCCGAGTGAAGCCAGACGGCCAAGACGAGGCCAGGTCGGTGGGATGACAAAAGCCAGCCCGGTAGAAAGGAAAGCGATACCGAAGCTGAGCACCTGCCAGTGGTACGGGTCGCAAAAAATTGCTCGGCAGCGGCCGACCGAGCTATCGGGAATGACGCCGAAGTAGCTGAGGATGATGAATAGACCGATGCCCCCGCAAAGCAGGCCCAGCAACAGCCGGGCCTTGAGCGACGGCTGCGCGGCTGAGCGATCACCTTGGCTGGCCATGCTAAGTGAGCTTACTCCGAGGTCCAACGCTCAAGGTCAGCGACGCGGCGCGACGCTTTGCCGCACATCGTCCGCTGCACCGCCGGGTTGGGCACCACGGTTACAGGACCGAAATGAATTCTTCAGCCGATACGTCCGCTTGACGCAGGACACCCGCCAGGGTGCCCGCCTTTACTTCGCTATGCACGGGGACAACACAGCCTCTGGAGCCACGGCGCATGATGACGTGGCTTCCGGATTGGCGAGCCTTCGCGAAACCGAGACGCTCCAGCGCTCGTATCGCGGCGGCTCCCGAAACGTGCGGTAGCTTAGGCATGCACGGGAACGCTGAACGTTGTTATCAGCGGATGACCTGGAGCGAGAATGGGGAACTCCGACAGATAGAGCGCCGTAGCCTCTCGCAGATTGGAAATTGCTTCTTCGACAGTTTCACCTTGGGTAGTGGTGCCTGTCTCTGGATTCAAGGCAACGTAGCCGCCTTCTTCGGCGGGAGTGAGTACGGCGGTCAGTTCCATAAGGTAACTCCGGTGGAGAAAGCAAGATTGTCGCTCATTCCGGCTCGTGGAAGTGGTGCCCAACGACCGAGGTAACGGGCCGCGCCTACGGATACCGCAGGATGCGGTCCGGTTGACCGACCGGCTAGACGCCCGTGCGCGCACGCACGTACAGCACCTTGTAGTTGCTGCCCAGCGCAGGCCGTTCTTCCGTGGTGAACAGGTCCGTCCGTGCTCGTACGAGATCGGACAGTTTCTTGAAGCCATGGATACGCGAGTCAAAGTCCGGTTGAATCTTCTGCAGGTAGCTGCCAAAGGTGCCTAGTTGCGACCACCCTGAATCATCTACTGATTTGTCAAGCGCCTCAATCAAGAACTTCTCCGGAAACGGCGGGCGCGCCAAGGCAGCAAGTGAAGCCTCAGATGTCCGAGTTTGATCGCTAACCGGTGTCGTTAGTGCCTGTGCCGGACCCACCACTGGCATTGGCTCAGGCTTGCGAAGGACTTCCGTGAAGATGAACTTGTGGCAGGCGTTTCGGAAGGGCTCTGGGGTCTTCTGCTCACCGAAGCCGAAGACTTGGAGTCCCTCCTCGCGAAGCCGGACTGCCAAGCCGGTGAAATCGCTGTCGCTGGTCACAAGGCAGAAGCCATCAAATCTCCGCGTGTACAGCAAATCCATCGCGTCGATGATCATCGTACTGTCAGTAGCATTCTTCCCGGTCGTATATGCGAACTGCTGAATGGGCTTGATCGAGTGCTTGTTAAGAAACTTCTTCCATGAGGAACTCGTAGGGCTCGTGAAGTCGCCGTAGATTCTCCTTACTGTCGCCTCGCCAAACCGGGCAATTTCTTCGAGCAATGCCTCGATTACTGCAGGCTGGGCATTGTCGGCGTCGATGAGTACAGCAAGCCGCTTGGTCGGCTCGTCGGTGCTGGCGTTCTTGGGTGGAGACATGGCGAGGGCAATTCGGGTGTCTAGGTTATCGGGAGACAGTTTTGCGCCATAACTCCGCCGCCGGATCCCGAACTCGGCGCTGCTCGATACACTGGAAGCCTTACCATGGCAGGTTTTGCGCCGCATCTTAGCTGATTCTATGCAGTACGAAAAATCGTCAAAGGCGGCAGTTCGCAAGCCAGGTCGATAGCCTAAACCGGGGTGCCTCAACGACTGCCTGGGGCAAACTTCTTCACCGTCCATTCCTGCCCGACACCAGCGATTGGTTCATCGTACTACAAAGCCGACATCGGGAAGCAAGCAGCGCACCTTGGCGACCGTCAGCGAAGAGTGCTACGCGGCCGTCGTCTACAGCAGCGCGAGCGCCGCGCGGCAGAACGACATCGTCGCTCAGACCGACGGTGCCGCAGCGAAGAACGACGCCGTCGTCGCCCGCATCGACGACTTCGTCGTTACGAGAGTCGGCACCTGATGTCCGGGAGGACGACATCGGCGCGCAAGGGGACGCTTTCGTGGTTCAAGGCCACGCTGCCGTCGCTCGGAGTCACGATGCCGTAGCGCAAAGCCTCGAACACGAGTCTTCGGGCGACGATGGCGTGGTTCACCGCAACGACGCCGGTGCGTCGGCGGCATGCCGGCGAGTCCGGACGTGGCTTGTGCCTGGCTAGCCGCCCGGAAGCGGGCTCGCGAGGGTTCAGCCTCGCCGCTGATCTACTCGGCGTCTGGCTTGACCGCCCGGCGCCGGCCGCTGAAACGGGTCGCCATGGCTTCCTTGAGGGCGTCCACGCCGGCGCCTTTGCCGAAGGCCTTGGCGATCGCATAGCCCTCGAGGGCAGCGCTCAGGATGTCGCTACCGAGGGCCATTTCGGTGTCGTCGGCCTTGCGCAACAACTGCCGCAGGCGGCTGAAACCGGGGACCAGGAGGTCGAGGTGTCGAGATCGCTTTGCGCTTCAGCCAGTTCGCAACCGGGAGAAATGAGCTGCATATTCTGGTCGAGCTGCATCAGCGTCTGGCGGCACAACAACTCGGACTTCTCGCCCTTCTTGGCGAGGCTGCGGCGGAAGTCGATCGACAGTTCGATGAGCGGAGCGAGTTTCTCGGCCAGCGTAGCGATGGCTGCCTCAACAGGCACGATGGCGTCGGCCGCAAAGGTCGTGGATACGAGCGTCTGGCTCGTAGCGGCATCTGCTGGTGATGGGCAACAAATGTTGATCGGCACGGCAGAATCTTGCGCCGCACGCCAGCCGCTACCTACCATTCTTCTGGCCACCCTCATTCATGGCGAGTTGCCGCGGAAAGCGCTGCTGCGCCCCTTGCCGGCCATCGGCCTCCTGTTGCAGGCAGCCTGGGCGCCCGCCAGCGCAGCCTTTCACGCCCTGTCTGACCCTGAACGAAGGCGAAGCTGTCGGCCACGACATCGCCATGAAACATAGGCCTTTTCAGGGTCTCGGCGGCGAGTTAGTATGGGAGTTCATTTCTTGTGGGGCCAGAGAGTGTGGCTCCGGACTCGTTCCAGGAAAGGATACGTTCGTCTTGAAGCCCACCGACATCGCCGCGCCCGACTATTTCCACAAAGTCGTTGATTGCCAGTGGGCCTGCCCGGCCCACACTCCCGTCCCCGAGTACATCCGCCTGATCGCCGCCGGCCGCTACAGCGATGCCTACATGGTCAACTGGGTGTCGAACGTTTTTCCCGGCATCCTCGGGCGAACGTGCGACCGCCCCTGCGAACCGGCGTGTCGGCGCAGCCGCGTCGAGGAGGAGACGGCGGACGGCCACAACCGCAAGGAGCCGGTCGCCATCTGCCGGCTGAAGCGCGTCGCCGCCGACTACAAGCAGGACATCCGCGGCCTGCTGCCGCAGCCAGCCGAGCAGAAGAATGGCCGGCGCATCGCCTGCATCGGCGCCGGCCCCGCCTCGCTCACCGTCGCCCGCGACCTCGCACCGCTCGGCTATGAAGTGGTGATCTACGACGGCGACGCCCGTGCCGGCGGCATGATGCGCACCCAGATTCCGAAGTTCCGCCTGCCGGAAGAAGTCATCGACGAGGAGACAGGCTATGTTCTCGGGCTCGGTGTCGACTTCCGCAGTGGCCAGTACGTGAGCTCGCTGCGCGACCTGCTCGCGGAAGGCTACGACGCGGTGTTCGTCGGATCCGGCGCACCGCGCGGTCAGGATCTCGACATTCCGGGGCGCAAGGAGGCGGCGAAACACATTCATCTGGGAATCGACTGGCTGGCCAACGTCGCCTTCGGCCATACGACATCGATCAGCAAGCGCGTCATCGTCCTCGGCGGTGGCAATACGGCGATGGACTGTTGCCGCTCGGCACGCCGCCTCGGCGGCGATGACGTCAAGGTGATCGTCCGCTCGGGCTTCGAGCAGATGAAGGCCAGCCCCTGGGAGAAGGAAGACGCGATGCACGAAGGCATCCCGATCCTCAACAATTTGGTGCCCAAGGCGTTTACTCACAACGGCGGCCGACTGACCGGCGTGACCTTCTCGAAGGTGCGTTCGGTCTACGATGAGCAGGGGCGGCGCAGCCTCGTACCGACCGGCGAGCCGGACGCTCACTTTCCGTGCGACGTGGTGCTGGTCGCCGTCGGTCAGGACAATGCGTTCCCGTGGATCGAGCGCGACATCGGCATCGAGTTCGACAAGTGGGGCCTGCCCAAGCTCGACGCAAAGACAATGCAATCGACCTTGCCCAACGTCTTCTTCGGCGGTGATGCGGCCTTCGGGCCGAAGAACATCATCTGGGCGGTCGCGCACGGCCACGAAGCGGCGGTTTCGATCGACCGCCTGCTCAACGGCGAGGAGATTGCCACCCGGCCCGACCCGATGACCACGCTGATTTCGCAGAAGATGGGCATCCACGCCTGGCGCTACGACAATGCCATCTCGGTCGACCGCCGCCTGCGCGTGCCGCTGCGCGACATCGGTGCGGCACTGAAGAACATCAAGATCGAAGTCGAGCTGGGTTTCGACCCCCAACTGGCCTTCAAGGAAGCGCAGCGCTGCCTGAACTGCGACGTGCAGACGGTATTCGCGCCCAAGCTGTGCATCGAATGCGACGCCTGCATGGACATCTGCCCGATGGACTGCATCAGCTTCACCGGCAACGCTGAGGAGGACGAACTGCGCCCGCGCCTGCGCGCGCCGGCGCTCAACACGAGCCAGGATCTCTACGTCTCGGAAATATTGAAGACGGGGCGGGTGATGGTCAAGGACGAGGACGTCTGTCTGCATTGCGGCCTGTGCGCCGAACGCTGCCCGACCGGCGCCTGGGACATGCAGAAGTTCCTGCTCGCCATGACGCACGCCGGGCCGGCCTGCCGCGGCGGCGGCACGCAGGCTTCCCAGCAGCAAACCGCCTGAGGAGAGCGAGAATGCAGAAGATCGAAGCGGTCAATGATTTCGTCGTCAAGTTCGCCAACATCAACGGTTCGGGGTCGGCCTCGGCGAACGAGCTCTTCGCGCGCGCCATCCTGCGCATGGGCGTGCCGGTCTCGCCGCGCAACATCTTTCCGTCGAACATCCAGGGCCTGCCGACCTGGTTCGAAGTACGGGTGACCGAGCACGGCTACCTCGGTCGGCGTGGCGGCGTCGACATGATGGTCACCATGAATCCGCAGACCTGGGACCAGGACGTCCGCGAAATCGATCCCGGCGGCTACCTCTTCTACGACAGTTCCAAGCCCGTCCCGCGCGCCCGCTTCCGCGACGACATCCACGTCATCGGCATGCCGGTCACCGAGATCTGCAACAACGCCTACACCGACTCGCGCGAGCGCCAGTTGCTGAAGAACATCATCTACATCGGTGCGTTGACGCAACTGCTCGAGATCGATCCGGCCGAGATCGAGAAGCTCTTCGGCGAACAGTACAAAGGCAAGGAGAAGTTGTTCGACGCCAATGTGCAGGCGCTCAACCTCGGCCGCGACTACGCGCAACAGCATCTCAAGCGGATTGCGCTCAAGGTCGAGCGCCGCGACGCGGTCGGCGACAAGGTCTTCGTCGACGGCAACAGCGCCGCGGCGCTGGGCTGCGTTTACGGGGGCGCGACGGTTTGCGCCTGGTATCCGATCACGCCGTCGTCGTCGGTCGCCGAGGCGTTCATTCGTTACACGCAGAAGTTGCGCGTCGACCCGGCCACCGGCCAGCATCGCTACGCCATCGTCCAGGCCGAAGATGAACTGGCTTCGATCGGCATGGTAGTCGGCGCCGGCTGGAACGGTGCGCGCTCGTTCACCGCCACCTCCGGGCCGGGAATCTCGCTGATGACCGAGTTCATCGGCCTCGCCTACTTCGCCGAGATTCCGGCCGTGCTGATCAACGTCCAGCGCGGTGGTCCGTCAACCGGCATGCCGACGCGCACGCAGCAGGCTGACGTGCTCGCCTGCGCCTACGCCTCGCACGGCGACACCCGGCACGTGCTGCTGTTTCCCGAGGATCCCTACGAGTGCTTCGAAATGTCGGCACAGGCGCTCGACCTCGCCGAACGCCTGCAGACGCCGATCTTCGTCATGAGCGACCTCGACATCGGCATGAACCAGCGCCTGTGCCGGCCGTTCGCCTGGGATGAGAGCCGCGAGTACGACCGCGGCAAGGTGATGACGCGCGATGCGCTCGACGCCGGCACCGACTTCGGCCGCTATCTCGACGTCGACGGCGACGGCATACCCTACCGGACGTATCCGGGTACCCATCCGACCAAGGGCGGCTACTTCACGCGCGGGTCGACCAAGAACGCCTATGCCGGCTACTCGGAAGCCGGTGCCGACTACGTCTACAACATGCAGCGGCTGCTGCGCAAATTCGAGACGGCCAAGTCGCTGGTGCCGCTGCCGGTGCTCACCGCGGCCAAATTCCCGGCGCGCTTCGCGGCGATCTTCTATGGCTCGACGAGCCCGGCGATGCACGAAGCGCTCGACGCGCTCGCCGAGCAGGGCATCTACATCAACGCCCTGCGCATCCGCGCCTTCCCGTTCCAGAACGAGATCGCCGATTTCATCGCCGCCCACTCGAAGGTTTTCGTGCTCGAGCAGAACCTCGACGGACAACTGACGACGCTGCTGATCAACGAAGCCGGCGTCAGCCCGGCGAGCCTGATTCGTGTCCTGCACTACGACGGCACGCCGATCACCGCGCGCTTCATCACCCAGGAAATCGCCGAACGCGTCTCGCGCATCAATGTGCGTCCACTTCGTGAAGGGATGGTGGCCTGAAATGACCTACCTCGCCAAACCCACGCTGCACCACCCTAGCCTGACGAAGAATCGCGTCGGCTTCACGCGCCGCGACTACGAGGGCAAGATCTCGACGCTCTGCGCCGGCTGCGGCCACGACTCGATCTCGGCGGCGATCATCCAGGCGTGCTGGGAACTCGACATCGAACCGCATCGCGTCGCCAAGCTCTCGGGAATCGGCTGCTCGTCGAAGACCCCCGACTACTTCCTCGGCAACTCGCACGGCTTCAACACCGTCCACGGTCGCATGCCTTCGGTTCTCACCGGCGCCTACCTGGCCAACCGCGAGCTGATCTACCTGGGCGTCTCGGGCGATGGCGACTCGGCATCGATTGGCCTCGGCCAGTTCGCGCACGTCATGCGCCGTGGCGTCAACATGACCTACATCGTCGAGAACAACGGCGTCTATGGACTCACCAAGGGGCAGTTCTCGGCCACCGCCGACAAGGGCTCGAAATCCAAGCGCGGGCAGGTGAACAACGACGCGCCGCTCGACCTGGTGACCCTCGCCCTGGTCATGGGAGCAACCTTCGTCGGCCGCGGCTTTTCCGGCGACAAGACGCAGCTCGTGCCGCTGATCAAGGCCGCCCTCGCACATCAGGGAGCGGCGGTGATCGACGTCCTCTCGCCATGCCTTGCCTTCAACAACCACACCGGCAGTACCAAGAGCTACGACTACGTGCGCGAGCACAACGAGGCGGTCAACCGCCTCGACTTCTGGCCGCAGCGCGAAGAAATCACGGCCGAATATGGCGAGGGGGAGGTGACCGAAGTCCGCCAGCACGACGGATCGGTCGTCCGCCTGCGCAAACTGCACGCCGACTACGATCCCACCGACCGCATCCGGGCGATGAGTTACATCCAGGAGCACGCGGCGCGCGGTGAGGTCGTCACCGGCCTGCTCTACCTCGACGTTGACTCCGCTGACCTGCACGAGCAGCTCGGAACCGTCGACGCGCCACTGAACACACTTGGCGCCGCCGAACTCTGCCCGGGACTGGCTGCCCTCGAGAAGATCAACGCGTCGCTGCGCTAGCGAGGAGGTCCGAGGTTTTCGCCGGTCTGGCGGCCGGGAGTGGTTCCGCGTATTCTTGGCGCCTCCTCCCTCATCGCTCCAGCCATGGCCATCTCTCGATGCAACAAGTGCGCTCATCTCGAGGAACAAGCAGATGGCCAGATCGGCGCCACTGTCGCCTGCCCTCGTTGCGGCAGTACCACCCCGGTCTATCCGACTCTCTTCTTTGTTGGCAGGCTCCTCGAGAAGTACTTTGACGCCCAACGGCGTCGACCATCCGCCAGTTCTTCAACGGTGAATGGCTGGAGTGGTTCGCGATGATGACCTGCCTGGCTTACTGCCAGGAACGCGCGAAGGAATTTTCCTGTGCCCGCCAGTTGGTCATCACGCTGAGCGACGAGGAACACTGCGAACTCGACGTATTCATGCTCATCGATAACCAACTGGCTCTCTGCATCGAGTGCAAGAGCGGTGAATATCGCCAGGACATCGACAGATACGTCAGCTTGCGCAAGCGCCTCGGGCTGACCGGCAAGAAGCTCGTCATGTGCGTGGCGGGCCTCAGTGACGAACACGCCAGAGGGCTGACGGCGATGTACGACCTCACCTTCGTCAGCGAGCAAGGCCTGCTGCCGCATCTCAGAACCCTCTTCTGATCCACGCTGGCCCACTGCCGCAACTGCCCCGCGACGACCTCAACGGCGGATTTCGGACGCCTCGTGCAGTGAAAGAATCCGCGCAGCGGAGCCAACCCGTATAATTGCAGATTCTCTCCCGCAGGCTCAATTCGTGTCCGACCGTCTCGCCGTACTGGCCCAGTACCTGTTACCGAAACAGGCACTCACCACACTCGCCGGCAGGCTCGCCGACACCGAAGCAGGCAGCCTCACCACCAGCGTCATTCGTTGGTTTGTGCAGCGCTATGGCGTCGATCTCAGCGAAGCCGTCGATTCTGACCCGGTCAGTTATCGCAGCTTCAACGAGTTCTTCACCCGGCCTCTACGCGCTGGAGCACGGCCGCTCGCCGACGCCGACTTCATCTGCCCGGTCGACGGCGCCATCAGCCAGTTCGGCGGCATCGAGCAGGACCAGATCTTCCAGGCCAAGGGTCATCGATACTCGACCACAGCGCTCGTCGGCGGCGACGGCGAACTCGCCTCGCGCTTCGCCGACGGGGCCTTTGCCACGCTGTACCTGAGCCCGCGTGACTATCACCGGATTCACATGCCGGTCGGCGGGCGCCTGCGGCGCATGATCCATGTTCCCGGCGAGTTGTTCTCCGTTAATCCCGCAACCGCACGCGGCGTCCCCGGCCTCTTCGCGCGCAACGAGCGAGTCGTCTGCGTCTTCGATGCCGAGTTCGGCAGCTTCGTGCTGACCCTGGTCGGCGCCACCATCGTCGGCAGCATGGCGACGGTCTGGCATGGCACGGTCAACCCACCGCGCGGCAGCCAGATTCGCGAGTGGCTCTATGACGACCAGCAGGTTCTCCTCAAGCAGGGCGAGGAAATGGGCCGCTTCCTGCTCGGCTCGACGGTGGTCATGCTTTTCCCGCGAGATACCTTGCGCTTCAACCCGACCTGGACCGCCACCCGCGCGATCCGCATGGGTGAAGCGATGGCCTGCAAGGCTGGCGCAGCGAGCTGAAAGTCGGCGATCCTGCGATCGCGGCACAGACTGAGGCGGGAGCGAGCTGGCGACGCGCCACTCAAGGGCGGCGGCTGAAGTGCAGTGTGCTTCCGGGAACCACGCCAAAGCTCGCCAGAGTCCGCTCGAGCGTCGCATCATCCAGCGCATGCCAGGCGTCCTGGATGTCGGGTGGCGGCGTGACCTTCGCTTGCCACATCCCTGGGGCGAGTTGCAGGTCTTCGGCCACGTGGGCGAGCGATACTTCCGGCATCGTCTGGAATAGTCGCCGCTCTGGTTCGCCGCGCTCGCCGACCACCTCGACGAAGAAGCGGCTGTCCGTGCAACTGAGCAACTCCAGCACATCGATGCGGCCGCTTGCGATCTCGCGGAACACCGAGTCCGCGACGACATGCAGCACGAGCCGGCAGTCGACGTGGGGATGCGCGCGCCGCCAGCTCGCCCAAGCGGTCACTGTCTGGACGAACGAGAAGCGCTCGGGGTAGTTGCGCACCTTCCAGTGCGCGAGGTCCACCTTATCCTGCCCGCCGGTGGCGAGCAACTGCATGCGGATGCATCGGAAGCGCGGTGCGACCCATTCGAACAGCGCGAGCGAAGCGTCGCGGACCTCCGCAAGGCTCCGCTCGTCGGCCTCGTTGCGCGCCCGTACGGCAAACACCGGCAACGCACCGAACTGCCCCAGGTACGGCGACGGCAGCCGGTCCGGCATGGGCTGCACGGCCTGCCATTGGCAAAGCACGCTGCGAATGCCGGGCGAGAAGAAGAAGTTGTCGCCGCTGCCACCCGCACTTACCGCAAGACACTCGCCGTCGGCTGCGGCGGTGGGCAAAGGGCCACGGATCACCTCGAGGTCGGGAACGCTCCTCCAGTGCTCGGTGCCTGTATCTTCGATGCGACCCCAGCTCCATGTTGTGGCCGTGCGGTGCGGCCGCGACAACTGGTCGGCCAGGGCGTTCAGCCGAGCGCAGACCTGACCGTGTTCACCCTTCGGGTACTCGACGACGACGATCTGGAAGCGCGCCAACATGAACTCTGGATCCACTTCGCCCTCTGGGATGAAGGCATAGTGGGTGCGCGCACCGGGCCCGTAGAACTCGAGGACTTCCCCGAACAGCTCTTGCAGATAGGTTTCCTGCAGGCCTGCTCCCAGGAACAGCAACGAGCGCTGGCGGAACACCTCGGCGAACGCGCGCCGGAAGTGCGCATCTCGATAGGTAACCCGCCGATACTCCTCGTGGCCAACCACGAGTTGCTGCTCGAGAGCAGTCAGGTCCTCCGCATGCACGCCGAGGTGCGGCAGGTCGGCCAGATAGCCCTGCAACGCCCACAGCAGCGGGCGGCCAACGTTAGTCAGCGACGTAAGAACGCGCTGGCAATCCTCGGCGCTGCGCCCGAGCACCGCGAAGTCACGTCCCGCCGCGAAGCGGCAGAGCGCGGCGGCGTAGCAGTTGTCGTAGTTGGTCGTCACGACCAGCGGCCAGCCGAGACGCGCCAGAGCGTCTGTCTGTGCCAGCGCCGACGGACTCTCGTCTGGCCTGGTGAGCAGACTGGCACGCACCGCGGTCGCGAACTTCCCGGGTGCGGCGCGCTTGAGCATGCGCACGGCAAGGTTGGCGCGCCTGACCAGGGTTTCCCGTGGAGCATCGGCGGCAAGTGGCATCTCGGCCATCCCGGCCGCACGTTCGAGGGCCTGGATGAACGCCGGCCAACCGTTGCAGACCGGAGCACTCATGCCGGCGCCAATGAAGGGCACGAGACGCCCTGATTCAAAGGTCGAAACCAAGCGCGGCAACACAGTCTCGAAATCAGGGATCAGCATGAGGGCACCTCCGCAAGTACAGGAAATCCAGGGCACCTCAACAATAGGAGCCCCATGAAACGGCGTCAATCTCTGACGGACTCGCGTGAGCCCCCTGGAAAGTCGTCCGCCGTCCGCCCCGTTCAGCGCCTGCGTCGTCCCACGGCGCTGACGGTAACAGTCTCTCTTTGGCTTCGAGGGCTACGCGTTGGCGCCTTCAGCCTGCCACCAACCAGGCGATGTACGCTGATCCACCTCGTATTCGAGCACCGGTTGAGGCGGCGGTTCGGGCTCGCCCATCGTGGTGTCGAGCATCTCGCCGAGCCGGCCGCGCTGGCGGATCTCAGATCGCATCGCTGGATGACCCACCTTCCCGGCCGTTCGCATTCAACCCACCCTCGTCACGGATTTCCTCCGGGCAGATCCTCAGGCCGCCTCGAACTCTCCCGAGTAGCGAAATACCTGACCGAACAGCGGGTGCGTCAGGCGGAAATCCATGACGAAATGGGTTGCGTCCACGGCCTCCTCGACGATGCTGGTACGCCCGAGTAGCAGCCATTCGGGGATCGGTAGCAACAGCGGCCCCAGTTTCACGACGAACCTGACGCCGCAGTAATGCAGCTGACCACCCACCACGCGCGCAGCCATCTGCAGGCCGAGTAGCGGATTGACGAACTCGATGATCTGATTGCCGCCGGCCACAACCCAGAAGCTGTCGAAGGTGAGCACCCTCCCGTCGGGGTAGGTGATGGTCCGCCGCCAGTATTGTCGATCGCCGACGACGCTCTTCTCGACTAGCGTGGACACGTGCCGACCACCGCGATCGACGAGGGCTCCGATGACGCGCAGCAGACTCAGGCAGGGCTGAATGAATCGCGGATACTCGATATCCAGGTGACCGCTATCCCGCGTCGTGCCAAAGCGATGGTGCGCCTGCAAGGCCGCTGGCAGCTTGTCCCAGTCGGCGCCAAGTGCACACTGCATCAGGCTGTTCATGATCCAACTCCCGGTATGTCCTTGGAAACCATCAGCGCCACGACGAGCACCATCGACGTAAAGGCCGGGACGCCCAACCAGAACCACCAGCGCGCCATTCGCCAGTAGATCTCGGGCAGCGATGACTCGTGGGCGACCGCGTCGGCGGCAAGGCTCTGCATGCGGATCTGCAGCCAGACCACCGGGATCCAGCAAGCCCCGGCGAGGACGAACAGGCTGAAGCTGGCTACGATCCATGGGGTAGACAGCGGCAGATCGAGCAGATACACCATCCACAGGCCACTCAGCGGCTGGAAGATCACGGTCGGCGTCGTGAAGATCCAGTCGGCCAGAACGACCTGCCGATTCGTGGCGGCGATGTGCGCGACGTTACCGCTACGGTCGGCCATCCACTTGTAGAACGCACTGCCAAGGCCGGTACCGAAGAGCAACACCATGCTGAGAATGTGCAGTGTCTTGAGAGCGGTGTAGGCCATCATGGCCTCCCGGTGGGAACGAGGTCCGAGAAGAACAGGCGCGTTTCGACGGTCAGGGGCATACGCCCCAGGAAGCGCGTCAGCGGCTGAACATCGGCCCGACAGCCCGCTTGCAGCATGCGCAGATTCTCGGGTTGCAGCAGGGGACTGAAATGACGCCCCAGGCGCGCCAGCGCCAGCGCCAGCGGCAACGGTATGTGGAACATCGCGGCACGCGGCAAGCCTTGGGCCTGACGCATCGACTGCAGCCAGTCGGCAAAAGTGATCGCTTCGTTGCCGACGACGTCCAGCGTCTGTCGTGTCGTCGATGTGGTGAGGCTCTGCAGCACCGTCGCCACCACATCGCTGATGTGGACCGGCTGCAGCGCTTGCTGCCCGTCGCCGATCACCGGAATCAGCGGCAATGTCGCCAGCCGCATGAACAGGTCGGCGCTCTTGCCGCCCCGACCATAGATCAGTGAAGGACGCAGCACGAACCAGTCGAGGTCGAGGCTGCGCAAGCAGTCGTCGGCGGCACGCTTGCTCAGGTGGTAGGCAGAGAACGCGCTCGCATCGGCGCCCAGCGCCGAGATCTGCAGCACCCGGCGAATCCCTGCCTGCGAGCACGCGCGAAACAAGGCGCTCGGGGCCGTGCGATGCAGGAGCTCAAATCGCTGGGAGCCGCTTTCGCCAATGATTCCGACGCTGTTGATGACGGCATCGACCCCTGCGAGATGCGGCAACCAGTCCGCCTCGGCCTGCATGCGGCAATAGTCGATGCCGTGGCGACGTGACGCCGGCTTCAACCGGTGACCGGCGGCTGCCAGAGCGCTCGCAACGTTGCGGCCGATGAAGCCGCTGGCGCCGGTAAGCAGCACGTTCAAGCCGCGTTCCCCGGCGGTTCCCAGGCCTTCACGAATTGGCCCACGCGCTTGCCGATGGAATGCAGCCCGCTCGGCAAGCCGCACCTGGCAGCCTCCAGCACGCAACGCCGGCTGTCCAACGGGTCGCCGAAGTGCGTGAATATCTCCACCGCCGGCACGATTGTTCATGATGGGCTCCTGATCAGTAATTGGAGCCTTCACTTTGGCGACTGGCGCCTTGAGATTCTTCCGATCCGATCGAAGCGGAACCGCTTATTGCTCCGGAAAGATCATTTCGGAACAGGAATTGCCACCAAAGCCGCGATCAGGGCACCATCAGGGCGTCCGAAGCTTGGCATTCAGCTTGCGGTACTGGCCGGGTGTCATTCCCTCGATCTCGCGAAACGCTTCGTAGAAATTCGATTGCGAGGTGAAGCCAACGCCGAGCCCAACGGACAGGACCGAGGCGGATGGCTCGGCGCACAACATGGCCTTGGCAGCGTCAATGCGCTGTTCACGCAAGTACCGGGAAAAGCCCTTGCCCAGCCGCGCATTGATCAACTCCGACAACTGGTGGGTGCTGAGTCCCAGGCGTTCTGCCAGACGTCGCAGGTTCAATTCCGAATCGGCGTAGATCCGGTCGGTGCTCATCAGCGTGGCCAGTTTGACCAGCAGCGTATCGCAGTCCACGTTGGTGAGCGTGGAGCTCGCATAGGCCGTCTGGACCGTCTCCCTGACTTCGGCGGAAAGCTGCGGCCGCAGGCCGAGCGTCGTCTGCACCAGCACGAACGCCACGCCTATCGAGATCGCATAGAGGCAGTAAAACAGCTTGTCCGGCAACGCCTGCTGTGACAATCCGAGAACGGAAACGCCAACGGCAATCGCGAAGACGCTCCCGAGCAGCAGCATCTCCTGATGGAAGCCGGCTCGTTCGCGACGCAGCGCATAAAGACTGCGCCCCAGCCACGACAAGTATCCGGCGCCCACGATGAACGCCAGCGGCAGAGCCAGTTCGCCCGGAAGCAAGGGGGACACCGCGAAGGGCAGCGCATGCCCGAGCAGCGCCACCTTGTTCCGACCTGGAACTTGCGGGCGCAGTAGCGGCTGGCTGAACAGGAAGAAAGCTGGCGCCACGGCAAACAGCGTCATGTGGTACGGGACTGTCTCCACCCATGGCCGATCGAGGTAGAGCCACGCAAAATGGGCCGACTGCAAGCCGCTCAACGCCAGCAGCAGCACCAGCCCCATCGCTCTCGACAGCGCCTGGCCCTGATAGTGCTCGCGACGGAAATGTGTCAGCGCAAGGGTGAGCGCGCTGAATAGCGAGAAGCCGATGAGAAGCAGCGCGAGTGAGGTCAAGTCGAGTACGTATCAATGAAGCCCATGGCGAGTCGCCAGCAGTCTTGTCGGCATGCGGCGCGAAGTGGTCGCCCATCGTCCAGGACGCCAGCACCGCTGCCGGATCGCTGCCGCCAGACGCCGTACGACGCCCAGCAACACCTGCCGCGGCAAAGCTGCCGATCAGCCAAGAATAGCACTCCTGACTAGCTGGGTGCTGGCCTTGGCAAGCGCTCGATCGCGGCCGGTCGTGCGTCGCTCGTCCTGATCAGCATCCTTGCGATGATCAACCGACGCCGCATTGACGGCGCGCTGACACCCTATTTCCGTCGCGATGTCCTTCCCTCGGGCACATTCCTCGCGGCCAGCTCGCCCCTCGCTGACGTTCCTGGCACGTCGGACGAGGTTCGATACGTTTAGAACCCGCTTGCACCGCACAACGTAGCCATCGGGAGATTTTGACATGACCCGATGCAAACTGAGAATCCAGTTCTTCTTGCTGACTTTGGTGCTTCTCGCCGGCTTCGCTGCCTTCGGTTTTCAGACCTTGTACGGCCTCGGCAAGGTGAAGGTGGGCGGCCCGCTCTACGAGCGCATCGTGCTCGACAAGGATTTGGTGGCAGACATCCTGCCGCCGCCCAACTACATCATTGAGTCGTGGTTGACCGTACTGCTGCTTGCCGACCCGGACCGCGCCGTGCAGCAAAAGGAACTCCTCGACAAACTCGCGATCCTGAAGAAGGAATACGACACCCGCCACGAGTTCTGGCTCAAACAGGACCTGCCGGCGGTGACCGGGAACAACGCGGCGCAGGTGAAGGCGGCGATGGTCAAACTCGAAGCGCTCTATGAAATGCACCGCAAGGCGATCGACGATGTCGTCAAGCAGGCTACCGAGCACCAGACCGCGGTCGAAGCCGAAACCGCAGCGGCAACGTCCCGGAACTCGCTCGTCCTCGGCGTCGTCTTCTTCATCACGCTCGGCACGGCGGTCGGCAGCACCTGGTTCCTCAGCGTTTCGCCTCTCGATGGCGTCGACTGCGCGCGCCGGCACCTCACGGCCATCGCCGCAGGCGACCTGTCGATGCGCACCGAACATCGGCGCGCCGACGAGATCGGTGGTCTGCTCAACGCGATGAACGATACCTCGGGACAACTCGCCACCCTGGTGAGTTCGATTCGCAACAACGCCGATTCGCTGAGCGCCGAGGCCGAACGACTGTCGTCGACGACGGCGCAATTGGCGGGCACCTCGACACGGCAGAGCGCTGCGGTCTCGGCGATGGCGGCGACCGTCGAGGAAATGTCGACCGGCATCGCGCACATGGCGACACTTGCCGATAGCTCGGAAACGCGGGCATTGGCTTCCGGCGAGCAGTGCCGGACCGGATCGAGCGAGATCGAGCGGACGGCGAAGATCGTCGGCGAACTGGCGACCGACGTCCAGTCGTCGGCAACGACCGTGGCGGCGCTCGGCGAACGCTCGCGCGAGATTTCGGCGATCGTCGGCGTCATCCGTGAAGTCGCCGACCAGACGAATCTCCTGGCACTGAATGCTGCGATCGAGGCGGCGCGCGCCGGCGAGCAAGGCCGCGGTTTTGCGGTCGTCGCCGACGAAGTTCGCAGACTTGCCGAGCGCACCGCGCAGTCTACTGAACAGATCGGCAAAGTGGTCGCTGCGATTCGCTCGGGGATCGACACGGCCGTGGCGATGATGCAAGAGGAGTCGACCAAGGCCCAGGTCAGCACCGAAGCGGTCAGCCGCTCGCGCGAAACGATGCTCGGCATCGAGGGCACCGCGCATTCCCTGGTCGCCGAAATACGCGACGTTACCGCCGGTCTGCAATCGCAGCAGTCCGGCAGCCAGAGTATTTCCGACGAAATCGAGAGGGTGGCACAGGCCGCGGAAGAGAACTCGGCCGGCGCAGGAGAACTCGCCGCGGCGGCCAGCCGCCTCGCCGAGGCGGCACGCCGAATGCAGCAATCGACCGGCAGTTTTCGCTGCTGAACGCGCTCAACGGGGAAGAAACTCGGGCCGCCTTGCCGGTGGGTGCCCTCCTCGCCGCTGCAGACCGCTATCGCCTTGGTCGACGGCAGTCGCCCACCTCCGCGCCACGCGAGGAAAGGAATGACTGGCAGCGCTCCCGTCGGGTCATTCAGCCGCCTGCTCTTCGTCGCGCAGAGCGGCATCCCCGCTGTCGTCATCCGGGAGATCTTCTTCGATCGACAGAGGGACTTCCCGCGGCCCCGGTTCGAACTCGACGGGTCGCACCACGGTTTGCGCAAGGTTTCCTTCGATCTGTCCGGACAGGTAGCTTACCCCGGCCATCACCCCGCTTGCGGGATCCAGCATTTGGGCGTGCCACATATCGTCCAGCGCAGCGCCAAGGTGTTGGCGAAGCTGCGCTTCCATTTGCGGCCGCTCGTTCGCGTGCGCGATAGCGCCGAAACCGAGCGAGCCGAGGGAAATCACCATCCCGGCGACGCCGCCGACGGCCGCCGCCGCAGCACTCGCCCCACCGCTCGTGGCGAGCCTGGCCATCAGTTTCTCGCTGGCCCGCTTCGCCACTGGGGATATCCTCACGCTCGACGGGCCCTCTCCCACGCCACCGCTGCCTTTGCGGATCCGGGCGGTGAGCGCCACATAGGCGGGCAGCGCGTCGATCGGGACGGCGTTTACCAGCTCGTAGAGCGACGCGTCATGGGCGGCTGGAGGGCCCAGCGCAATCGCCGGAAAGGCCTTGAGACGCCGGTCGAACTGGTCGCGCGGAACACCGTAGCGCCGCGGGATTCCCTGAACCTGCTCACTGAGCAGTTGAATGTAGAGCCGGGTGGCTTTCCCTCGCACGACATCGGGATCGATCTCCCGGGCGACGGGGTCCAGCACACGCTCGCGGAATTGTTCCTGCAGATAGGCGGCCAGTCGCAGCGTGGCTGGATCCGTCCCTGCCCCGATGCTCAGTTGGTACCAGGCGACTTTGATCGCCAGCCACTGCTGCGTCCAGTAACCGGTGAACCACGGAATGAAGTCCGTCTCGATGCGCTTGGCGACGCGGCTTCGCCAACTCTCCATGAAGCCGCGCGCGTAGTTGGTGGCCGGCCCGGTCGCGGCCCGCGACGCGCCGACGATGTCGCTTTCGACCTGCCACCAGACAGTCTCCGAGACCTGCACCGGCGGAGTCGCCTCAGGGGCGCGCTGCGGACTGGCGCAAGCTGCCAGCAGTACCACCAGCAGGCCGACGACGCCCAAGCGCAGCTTGCAAGTCGCCATCGCAAGCAGGACGTGACCAGACATCGAAGGTGCGTTCGCCATTTCAGGCCCCTGTCGCCATTACTCCCAAGCTCGGTGGCCAGCCAAGTAGCAGATTCATCGCAGCGAGACCGCCTCGAAGCGCGCCAGAACCTGACTGCCCCCGAGCAGAATCATTTGCTCGCCTTCGATGTGAAAGGCCGTGGCAGCACCAAGCGCCAGCAAGAAGCGCCGCTCGAGTTCCATGAGCGGGGCTGCACAGGCCATCCGCGTACCCGCCATCTGCGTGAAGCGCAGACCGTTGTCGTCCTGTACATAAGCCCCGCTGAGTCGATTGCAGCCGGCAAAAGCGGTCACGCGCGCATCAACGCTCGACAGCGTCAGGCGAGCCTCGCGCTCTTGCGTCGACGTCATGCCGATGCTCTTGCCGTCGAGCTCGACCAGCTTCCAGTAGGTGTCTTGCAGGCTGGTCGCCACGCGGGCTTTGCCGGGGGCTGGTGAGTCACACGTCGCTCCCGGCTGCGAGCCGGCGAAGCGCTCGATCACCAGGTGCTCTCGCGGTTCACCCTCCATCGCCGGCCGCCATTCGAGCCGGCCATCCAGAACGACCAGCAGCGGCGCTCCCGGACCGCTGCGCGATTGCACGTAGTCGCGCTCCGCGGCCAGGTAGCCCTCGGCCATCGCCACCGGCCAGCGCAGGCCGCTGGCGCAATCGGTGAAGGTCGCCGCGTCGGCCAGGTAGAGAAACTCGCCGCGCCAGCGCAAGGACTCGCGGATCGGATCGACTGCTGCACTGCGGCGCAGGTCGAGGTTGGCAGTCGACCTGATCGGCTGCCCCAGGCGATCCAGCAGGCGCAAGGACGCATCGTCGTGCACGGCGAAGAGCGTTGCCTGCGAACCGCTGCGCAGTCTCAACACCTTGCCGCCCGCCTCCTCGGTCCACCGACCAAGCTCGGAAAAAGGCCCTTCGGGCTTGCTCAGGTAGGTGCGCCGCAGGCGGTACAGACCATCTGCACGCAAGGTCAGCGTTTGCGCAATACCCGGGCAGTCGGCGCACGGTACGACCCCGACGAAAGTGGCGGGCAGTTCGAAGCCAAGAGAAGTCGCCGCCGCTTGGGCAGCGGGACCGGCCGACACCTTGCGGCCCGGTGGCGGCGCCGGCTGCACGGCGTCCAGTATCAGGTCGACCTGATTCGACGCGCCGCGTGTCAGTACGGCATAGCGGCGGGTAGTCGTGAAGCGCAACTCGCCGCCCACCGTGATCGTTGCCCGCACGGCGTAGCTGGAGCGCGGATCGATGGCGGCGCTCGATAGCGTGAGCGAGAACGGGATCGGCACCTGGCGCGTGCCGAAGGGCTCACGCGTCTCGGTCAATACCGGCGACGCGGCATCGGCACGCGACACGTCTTCGACGCGCACCGTCAGCACCGCATCGGGCGGCATCGCCATGCGCTGCAGATAGGCAGCGCTGCCGCTGACCGTCACCGAGTCAGCCGCCGGCTGGGCAGGCACGGCAGCCGTGCAGAAAAACACCAGAACGCTTGCCCACCAGCACAGGGTTTTCGACATCGGCTCACGCATCGCAACAGCCTTCCTCAAGATGCCGTGCCATCAGGATCGGATCGGCCCGGCGCGACCGCGTAGCGGCGTTGATCTGATCGCCTTCGGCTCGTTTGCGTCAAGACGCGCTGAAGCGACTATTCATGATGTGACTGATGCGACTATGTAGAGTTCACCGGCAATATCTGGATAGCGCTCACCGAGCTGCATGAAGGCTTCGATCATGGCCGAATTCCAGTGGCTCTCGATCTGACCATTGGCTAGAGGTTTGAGCCAATATCCGCCAAAGATGTCAACTTGCAGGCCGGCCTGCGTGAACGCCAAGCGGAACGTTTCAGGATTGAACACACGACGATGACCATGATGCAAATCCATGGCGTTGAGCGCATCCACCCTCGGCAGCATGCCCATGATCACGGCTGCCTGGCGATGTAATGATTGCGCGTTGGGTACTGCGGCGAAAATCAGACCACCAGGCTTCAGCCAGCCCCGTGCCCTGAGCAGGATATCCACCGGCTCTTGCACGTGCTCCAGCACATGGCCCATGATGATGGTGTCGAATTGCTCAGTCGGCTCGAAATCCTCGAATAGCGCGTTAATGACCTGCGCCTGGGGAAAGCGCGCTCGCAAGTCATTGCAGAAAAGGGCCGAGCCCTCGACAACAGTCATCGACTTGCCGGTGGTGGCCAGCAGTTCGGTCATCACACCTTCTGCGGGCCCCATTTCAAGGAGGTTTTCCCCCAACAGATGGCGGCAAAGGATGCGAAAGCAGTAGCCAATAGCCAGCGGCATGACACCTGCCGAATACAGGGATGTCTCGGATATCCTCTGCAGTTTCTCTTCTTCTTCGCTGCTCATCGTCTACCGGCGTGCATTGCCGTCCCTATCGTTCAATGAATTCGAGCATCAGGCCATTGCGAAACATAACAAAAGAGATTCGCCGACCGCCAAAAGCCACGGCAGCGACAGGCATCACGGTAACTCTTGCACGCTGACCGCGCGCCCAATCCAGCGATGCTTCCAGATCCGTCACCAGGTAGGCCAGGTGGTACATCTTGATCCCGGATGCAAGCCATGGCGTGAGCGTCTTGGCCTCGGGCAAGTTTTCCAGCAACTCGATGCGCGGACCCGGACCCGTGAGAAAACACCCTGCCACGCCCTGGATCGGATCAACAAACGCTTCTCCCTCTTGCTGATAACCGAGCAAGGCAAAGAAATCCCGCTCACGGGCCACGGACACCGATGCATACCCAACGTGATGAAATTCGAACCCGGCCTGGAGATCCGGGAGCGCCACTGCCAGTTCAGCCATGGTGCAGTCTTCGAGCGGCTAGGCCGGCCAGCTTTTCGAGACGTGGAGCAACTTCACGCCATGCCAGCGCATCCAGGCGGTGCTCCACTGCATCCACCTGACGTCCGTCAAAGTCGAAATGCCCAGCCAGCGGATGGCGTCGGGTAATGCCGCAAGAGTCATGAAACGAAACCACCTGGCTGTTGTCGGCAACGGTACGGCAGTAAACCTCCTGCAAACTCAATTGCTCGAAAGCGCAACGGTAGATGAGCCACGCACTTTCAACCGCTGCCAGGGAACCCGGCCGCAGCAACCATCGACCCCATTCACCGCTCGAGGCCTGTGGGTCGATGTCGTAGATGGAGATGACGCCTTCTGGTGCGCTTGTGGCAAGGCGCTCCACGACAAAGTAGTAGTCACCGCTGCGCTCATAGTAACGGGCCAGCCAGTCCAGTTGATCGGACAAGCGGCCCGAGGTTGAGTGCAGGAATCGATTCAACGCCGGGTTCCCGCGCAGAGCCAGGATAAAATCGGCATCGGCATCGACGACGGGCCGCAAGCGGAAGGCTGGCCCGGCAATTGACAGCTCATGTCGCATGGCGAGTCAGTATCGTCCCGACAATGGAACTCACGCTGTCCAGGCCACCCATTTCGTCTTCGGTGAACTGTATGTCCAGTTCATCCTCCACGGTGAATATGACTTCAATATGCTTCAGTGAATCCCACTGCGGGGTATTCTCCCGTGAAAAATCACTTGTCACCTCGCATTTCAAGACCGCTGCGAGAGCCTTTAATACCACCTCTTCGATACTCTTGTAATCCATCACTGATCATTCCAGGCAATGACAACACCTTCGGCAGGCGGGAACTCCAGGAGTTTGTCGACCGGCAATACATGCAGGCCGGCAGCTGGTGTATCGCTCTGGCCGATTAGCCGGGCGAGCCAAGCGAGTGCCGGTTGATTGCGTGGGCCGATTCTCACCCGGAAAGCCACTTGCGTATGTCCGAAAAAAGCTGCACTTTCCTGCAGGGCGGTCAAAATCATGGTGTCTTCCAGTTGTCGGCCCATGGCCCGACAACTGATGCAAAGCTCATCCACAACGAGCTGCTCCCCCTGACTCATGGCCACGATAACAGCAATTACGCCGCTGTCGGAGAGGCGGTCGGTCAGTTGTACGCTGGTGACCCGGGCATCGCTCCGTTCCACGCAGGCGGCCACTTCGGCCAGATTGAAGCGGCGCAACGCGAGATTGAACTGATTGGTCTTGTTGCAGAGGTCTGCGAGGCGGGCAAGCTGCTCGGTCGGATCACTGCGGAAGGTCAACTTCACTTGCAGACCTCGAAAGTAGTCTGCCGGATCGGCTACCTCGGCGGCCAGCGCCTCCCGCTCGGTATTGGCGTGAAGGTCTTGAACACGCTTGGTGTCTTCACTCTCCACCCGCCAGCGCCAAAGACCCGGGTAGAAACCTAGCACCCGGCGAGTCAGATCGGCATCCGGGTGCGCGTAAACGGTATGCACCTGAGGCAATTGCATGGCGACGCTGGCCAGTTCCCCCGGGTTATCGTCCACAAAAACCAGGGCGTCAGGCGCGATGCGCAGAGCGCTGGCGATACGCGACAAGGCCGCTGCCTTGTCGCCCCAGGTAACTTCCACGGCGGAAAAGTCGGCCAAGCACAAAGGATAGTCCCGCCGCGCCGCAAACAGCGCCTCCACATCCGACAGCTCGTTTCGCGATACCAAGGCGAGAAAAATGCCGCGTGCCCTCAGTGACTTGACGAAGGATTGGAGTGCCGCATGACCCGGTGTCAGCCGCACCCCGTGAACGCCGTCTTCCCCAAGGACGCCTTCATGCAAGGTATTGTCCAGGTCAAGGGCCACGGCCTTGATCGGTGGCGAGAGAGCCGCCGGCAACCAGTGGCAGGCTAGCGCTCGCGCCAACACCAGTTGGGCGAAACTGCTCAAGGGTGTGCCAGCCAAAGCGGCTGAGCGGGAGTCGAGAAGCGGCACGTTGAACTCGCCGCAGGCCGCCTGCAGGTCGGCGAAATAGACGGCAGGCAGCCCGTCCGCCACTGCCTGCAGCCGTTCGGTGCCACGCGGCTCATTGCTCCAGGTCGCCAGGATGATCGGTGCTCTGGAGACCGCCCGGAGAGCCGCAAGCCGCTGCGCCAACCACGCCAGCCACTCGCCAAACGACATATTGACCAGGAAACGGACGCTATCTAGCCACAATATTTCGGCATCCGCAGCTTGCCACGTGCCAAACATGAGAGTGTCGTCGTAGCCACCCAGTCGAAAATCAACCTTCCAGTCCTGATAATCAAAGAATGGGGTCGTCAAGGGTATCAATGATTCAATACCATGATTTCTCCATACATTGACGGTCGGCAATCGATCATGACACTTCCCGATACTCAAATTCAACAAGGCCAGGCGAGGAATTTTCGCAGAGAAAAGTATTGCCTGTGCTTCATATCTGGTCGTTTGAATTTCCATTGTTGCGTCAGATCAATGGATCTTTGAGGATATCGGGGCACTGCACATCAGCCACCCAGCCGGCATCCCGAATCCAGAGCCAATCGAGTGATGATGAGAACCAATGCGGTACGGCACGCAGGTAGTCGGCGCATCAACCGGTGGTTCAGAGGCGGCCTGCAACCTCGTCCTTGCCATACATCCCCTTGATGTCATGAACCACCGTCCACCCGTTGGCCAGCCGGCGCGGGCTGGCAATGCTCAGTCGCTTGAATTCGTCATGCGCCACGGCCACCACCAGAGCGTCGTGCAGGCCACGATCGGGCAAGGCGCCCGGCAGGGTGATTCCGTATTGGCGCTGCGCCTCAGCGCTGAAGGATGGGAAACCGAACAACAGGAGCAAGAGTATATGAGCCTCCGTAAAGTAGCGTCAATCTCGAATTTGGACACCGCGGTCTTGGCGCCGTCATGCGGATCCCACCTCAGTACGAGCTGATGGGTCTGCTCGCCTTTCTCCAGTTCCGAACTGCTGGCTGCACAGCCGACGATTCCCCTCAAGTTCTCCGGCGCGCTGCCGTTGGTTCACGCACGCCGAATCTCCTCGCCTGCAAGCACTCCCAGGCACACTGAGCCCATGAACACCATCGATTTTCTGCCCTGGGACGAAACCTTCGACACCGGCCTGCCGGAAGTCGACGAGCAGCACCGCCGACTGGTGCAACTCATCAACGTCCTCGCCAGCCATGTCGCCTTCAGGACGCACATCCCACAACTCGAGGAGATGTTCGATGAACTCGCCGACTATGCCGTCTACCACTTCCGGACCGAGGAGGCGGTCTGGCACGAGCACCTCGCCGGCGATCAGTCGGAAGTCGATCACCAGGCGATCCACGCCAGCTTTGTGCAGGAGGTGTCACGGCTGCGCGGGCAGCCTGATGGGCAGCGGGCTGCCGAGGAGACCCTGGCTTTCCTGGCCCGCTGGCTGATCTCGCATATTCTCGAGAGCGACCGTTACATGGCCTGCACTACCCTGGCGCTGCGCGCCGGCCTGTCCCGCGAAGCGGCACGCGCGCACGCCAGTGCGGAGATGGCCCGCGGTGCGCGGAGGTTCGCCGACATCGTTCTGTCGATCAATGCGACGCCGGTCACCAATGCCCTGCACCTGATGGCCGAACTCGCCGAACTGCGCCGCGCGCAAACCGAACTGCGGCACGAGTCCGAGAAAAACCGGGCCTTGCTGCGCTCCGCCAGCGATGGCGTCCATGTCCTCGACACCACCGGCAACCTCGTCGAGGTCAGCGACTCCTTCTGCGCGATGCTCGGCTACTCGCGTGAGGAACTGATCGGCAGCAACATGGCGGGCCGGGATGCGCGTTTTGCCGACGACGACGGGCCCAGCAGACTGCGGCAGGAACTCGACAGTCCCCAGCGGCGTGTGCTGCACACCCGCTATCGCCACCGGGACGGCCGCCTGATCCCGGTCGACGTCAGTGGCGTGCCGGTGTTGATCGAAGGACAGCGCCTGCTCTTCTATTCGGCACGCGATGTGACCGAGCGCAAGCGGGCCGAAGAAGAGCTGGCCCTGGAGCGCCAGCGCCTGGCCGACCAGCTGCGTTTCACCAGCCAGCTGATCGACACGATTCCCAACCCGGTCTTCTTCAAGGACGAGAACGGCCGCTACCTGGGCTGCAACACCGCCTTCGAAACGTACATCGGGATCGAGCGCGACAACCTGATCGGCCGCTCGGTGCACGACATCGTCCCGAGCAGTCTCGCCGACAAGTATCTGGCAGCCGACCGGGCGCTGTTCGAGCAGCGCGGAACACAGACCTATCAGGCGGAAGTGCGCTACGCCGACGGCTCGCTGCGCGAGGTCGTCTTCAACAAGGCGACGTTCAACCGGGCCGACGGCGGCCTCGGTGGCCTCGTCGGCGTCATGCTCGACATCACCGAGCGCATGCGCATGGAGTCGGCACTGAAACAGCAGGCCGCATTCACCGACGGCATCATCGCGGCGATGGTCGACGGGATCGCCGTCTGCCATGAAATCCCGCAGCCACCACAGGTTCGCTTCACCGTCTGGAATCCGGCGATGCAGAAGCTGACCGGCTACAGCCTCAGCGACGTCAATGAGCTTGGCTGGCAACGTGCGCTGCAGGTCGATGACGAGCGGCAGGAGGACGCCCGGCAGCGTGCCGAGGGAATGCGCCGTGGCGACC
Organism: Accumulibacter sp.; assembly: GCA_017302455.1. Lineage (GTDB taxonomy): Bacteria > Pseudomonadota > Gammaproteobacteria > Burkholderiales > Rhodocyclaceae > Accumulibacter > Accumulibacter phosphatis. The sequence goes on along the minus strand of JAFLDO010000019.1, from coordinate 9,928 downwards.
ACCTGCGCGGCGACGAATGGACGATTCGGCGCCGGGACGGTGAGCGCCGGACGGTGCAGGTGCACACCACCTTCGTCAGCCCGCCGAGCGGCGGTGTCCATCTGCTGCTGGTGCTGCGTGACGTCACTGCGCGGAAGGCCGCCGAGCAGCTCCTGCGGCAGCAGCACAACCTCGCGCAACGCTACCTCGACACGGTGCAGAGCCTGATGCTGGCGCTCGATACCGAGGGGCAGATCACGATGATCAACCGCGCCGGCCGCGATCTGCTCGGCTATACGGAGAACGAACTGCTTGGCCGCTGCTGGTTCAGCACCTGCCTGCCACAGCCGAGTGGAACAGAGCGGGGCCTGCCGACCTTCCGGCGCATCATCGCCGGCGAACTCGATGCCAGCTTCTCGGCCGAGGACAGTGTCCTCTGCCGCGACGGCTCGCTGCGGCTGATCGGCTGGAAGACCGGTGCCCTGACCGACGATGCCGGGCGCATCATCGGCACGCTGAGTTCGGGAGCCGACATCGGCGAGCGCAAGGAGGTCGAGGCCGAACTGGAGCGCTACCGCGCCCACCTCGAGACCCTTGTCGCGCAGCGAACGGCGGAACTATCGCTGGCCAAGGAAGCCGCGGAGCGTGCCAACCGGGCCAAGTCGGAGTTCCTTTCGAGCATGAGCCACGAACTGCGGACGCCGATGAACGCCATCATCGGCTTCGCCCAGATGCTCGAGTACGACGGTGAATTGAGCGCCGACCAGCACGACAGCGTCCATGAGATCCTCAAGGCGAGCCGCCACCTGCTCGACCTCATCAACGAGGTTCTCGATCTCGCCCGCATCGAGTCGGGACGCATCGAACTGTCGCTCGAGACGACCGACATCGCTGCCGTCGTCGACGACTGCCGGCACCTCATCGAACCGCTGGCGGCACCGCTCGCCATCACGCTGAGCACGCTCGTGCCTGCCGGCGCGACGGTGCACGCCGACCGCACCCGCCTCAAACAGGCGCTCCTCAACCTGTTGTCGAACGCCGTCAAATACAATCGCGAGCGCGGCAGCATTCAGATCGACGTCGAACAGCAGCTCACGGCAAGCGGACTTCGCCAGCGCATCTGCGTCGCCGATACCGGCATCGGTATTGCTCCCCAACGCCTGAACGAGGTCTTTCAGCCCTTCACCCGCCTGCTGGCCGAGAACAGCGAGATCGAAGGCAGCGGCATCGGACTGACCATCACCAAGCGTCTGGTCGAACTGATGGGTGGCGAGATTGCTGCCGAGAGCGAGATCGGCGTCGGCAGCCGCTTCTGGATCGACCTGCCCGCCGGTACCAGCGTCCACCACGACAACAGCACGGCCAGGAGCGACGGCCCGCATGACGAGCAGCCGACGGCCAGCGACGGCCAGCGCGTCCTGTGCATCGACGACAACCCCTCGAACCTCAAGCTGATGGCGCAGATCCTCGGCCGCCGCGGCAATCTTCGCCTGCTCACGGCACATGCGCCGCGACTGGGAATCGAGCTGGCCCTCGCGCACCGTCCGCATCTCATACTGCTCGACATCAACATGCCGGGAATGGACGGCTACGAGGTGCTCGCCGTGTTGCAGCGCGAGCCGCTCACCCGCCACACGCCGGTCATCGCCATCACCGCCAATGCCCTCGCACGCGACATCGAGCGTGGCCGCGCCGCTGGCTTTGTCGACTACGTCACGAAGCCGATCGACGTCGCCGGCTTCCTGCGCGTGGTCGAAGAGGCACTGGAGAATCCACGATCGCCGCGCTCCACGTGAACCCGGGAAGCCCCCGGACGACCAGCAGCACGGCCACCGCGCGGCGTGCGGGCTGGTCGTTGAAGACGCGCATCACCGCCATGACGCTGGCCGTGTTCCTGCTCGCGATCTGGTCGCTGACCCTGTACGCGACGCGCAGCCTGCGTCAGGACATGACGCATCTCCTCGGCGAGCAGCAATTCTCGACGACCTCGATCATTGCCGCCCAGCTCAATGCCGAACTCGACAGCCGGCTGCAGGCCCTGACGCTGGTGGCTGGCGAAATTTCCCCGACCCTGCTCGACAACCGGTCCGCACTGCAGCGATTTCTCGAACAGCACTCGACGTTGCAGAAGCTGTTCAATGGCGGCACGCGAATCCGCGACATCAATGCCCTGACCCTCGCCAGCATTCCCTACCTGCCGGAGCAGATCGGCAACAGCTACGCCGACCGCGACTACATGATCGCCGCCCTCCAGCAAGGCCGTGGCAACATTGGCCGGCCGGTCATCAGCCGCACGCTCAAGTCACCCGCAATCGCTCTGGCGGCGCCCATCCGCAACCCGGCCGGGCAAGTCATCGGCGCCGTGACCGGAGTCGTCGACCTCGGTCAGGCGAATTTCGTCGACCGCATCGTCGACCAGCGCTACGGCAGGTCCGGTGGTTATCTGATCATCGCTCCACAGCATGATCTGATCGTCACCGGAACGGACAAGTCGCGCGCCATGTCACGCATGCCAGGCCCCGGTGTCAACCGCAACCACGACCGCTTCGTCGGCGGCTACGAGGGTTATGGCGTCGCCGTGAACTCGCGTGGCGTCGAGGAGCTCGCCGCAGCCAAGGGAATCCCGGTGGCTGGCTGGTTTCTCGTCAGTGTGCTGCCAACGGCGGAGGCCTACGAGCCCATCGCTGCGATGCAGGAACGGGTATTGCTGGCGGCGTTGGCCCTCAGTCTGCTCGTCGGCACCATTGGCTGGTGGTTCCTCAGTCGCCTGCTGCGCCAGCAGTTTGCGCCGATGCTCGCCGCGTCGACACTGCTCGTCGACATGTCGCATGCCGGCGAGCCGCTGCTGCAGCCCTTGCCGACGACAGCGAACGACGAAGTCGGGCAACTGATCCACAGCTTCAACCTGCTGCTCGAGTCCCTGGCGCAGCGCGAGGCGGCACTGAAGGAAAGCGAGCAGCACTACCGCACACTCGCCGACGGCGGCTCGGCGCTGATCTGGACCTCCGGCACGGACCGCCACGCCACCTACTTCAACGAACCGTGGCTGCGCTTTACCGGCCAGTCGCCGGCAGGCCAGCTTGCCGCGGGCTGGGCCGCAGGCATTCATCCGGAGGACCTCGATCACTGCCGGCGCACCTACGACAGTCACTTCGACCGCCGGCAGCCGTTCCGGATGGCCTATCGCCTGCGCGCCAGCGATGGCGAGTACCGCTGGATCGAGGATGCCGGCACCCCGCGCGTTGACCGTGCTGGCGATTTCATCGGCTATATCGATTTCTGTCAGGACATCTCCGAGCGCAAGCGGGTGGAAGACGAACTCGAACAGCACCGCCACCATCTCGAGGCGCTGGTCGCGGCGCGAACGGCGGCGCTGGCCCGGGCCAAGGAAGCGGCGGAAGCCGCCAATGCCGCGAAGACGGAGTTCCTGTCGCGCATGAGCCACGAACTGCGGACGCCACTGAACGCCATTCTCGGCTTCGGCCAGTTGCTTGCCATGCCTGGCGACGCAGCGCTGTCGGCGGAGCAGGCGGACAACGTGCAGGAAATCCTGCGCGCCGGCCGCCACCTCCTCGGACAGGTCAACGAAGTGCTCGATCTGGCGCGAGTCGAGAGCGGGCGCATCGAGCTGAAGCTCGAGGCAGTACCCCTCGCTCCCATCGTCGCCGACTGCGTTGCGCTCGTCCGGCCGCTCGCCGAGGCGCGCGGCATCAGCATCGACGCCGACATCGACGACGCGCCTCTGCGCGCCGATGCCAAGCGCCTGCAACAGGTGCTCCTCAATCTGCTCTCCAACGCCATCAAGTTCAACCGCGAGCAGGGCACGATCCGGATTGCCGGCACGCGTCACGGCGGGCGGCTGCGACTCGCCGTCAGCGACAGCGGCCGCGGCATCGACAGCGAACACCTGCAGCGCCTGTTCCAGCCTTTCGAGCGACTGGCGTCGGCGTACGACGGTATCGAGGGCACAGGCGTCGGGCTGGCGCTGACGCAACGACTGGTCGAAGCGATGGGTGGCATAATCCAGGTGGCCAGTCAGCTTGATGTCGGCAGCACCTTCAGCCTGGATCTGCCACTGGCGAACCCAGCGCAGGATGCCGCCGCACTGCCGGCGGACGCCGTCGGGCCGGACGCCGACGGCGTCCCACAGACAGGTACGTAACCCTTGAGCTCGCACGGGCGCGCTCGCTACTGGCCGGAAGGAGAAGGGATGAACGACCCATTGCGCCGGCAGGCTCGCATCTTCATGGTCGACGACGAGCCGGCCAATCTGAAGCTGCTCGGCAAGATGCTGGGCAGCCGCAACTATGAGCATCTGGTGGCGATCCAGGATCCGCGCCAGGTACTCGATCGCTACGCTGCGGAGCGCCCCGACCTGATCCTGCTCGACATCAACATGCCACACCTCGACGGCTATCAGGTGATGGCTCAGCTCAAGGCATTGAACGATCCTCTGCTGCCGCCGATCGTCATCCTCACCGCCCAGCACGGGCGCGAGACCCTGCTCAAGGCACTGGCTGCCGGCGCGCGCGATTTCATCGGCAAGCCCTTCGACATGGCCGAACTGCTGATGCGGGTCAACAACCTGCTCGACGCGCACCTGGCGCACCGCATGCTGCACGATCAGAAGGGCCTGCTCGAGGAAATGGTGCGCAGCCGCACCGAAGAACTGAACCAGACCCGGCTGCAGGTGGTGCGGCGCCTGGGCCGCGCGGCGGAATACCGCGACAACGAGACCGGCTACCACATCCTGCGCATGAGCGAGTACTCGGCCCTGCTCGCCCGCCACCTCGGCTGGAGCGATGCAGCTGGCGATCTGATGCTCAACGCCAGCCCGATGCACGATATCGGCAAGATCGGCATCCCTGACGCCGTGCTGCTCAAGCCGGGCAGGCTCGATGCAGACGAAACGGCGATCATTCGCACGCATCCCGAAATCGGCGCAAGCATTCTCGCCGGCGACGACTCCGAGTTGCTTCGCCTCGCCCGGTCGATCGCGCTGACCCACCACGAGAAGTGGGACGGCAGCGGCTACCCTGCGCGCCTGGCCGGTCTCGCCATCCCGCAGGCCGGGCGCATCGTCGCTGTCGCCGATGTCTTCGACGCGCTGACCTCGCGCCGCCCGTACAAGAAAGCGTGGGCAGTCGGCGAAGCAGTGAGCCATGTCCTTGACAACGCCGGCAGGCATTTCGACCCGGAGGTCGTGCGCTGCTTCGAGCAGCAACTGCCGCAGATCCTCGCCATCCGCGACCAGCATCAGGAACCGCATGACTGAGCGCAGCCGAGGCCACCGATGAAAGAAACGTTCTGCCGCTTCCTCGCCATGCTCTGCCTGGTACAGCCTGTCCTCGCCGGCGAGGCGCCGGATCGCCTCGCGCGCATCGCCGCCAGCAAGCAGTTGCGCGTCTGCATCTGGCCGGATTACTACGGGATATCGTTCCGCAACCCGAAGACCCAGGAACTCGCCGGAGTCGACATCGACAACGCGCGCGAACTCGCCCGCGAGCTCGGCGTCGAGGTGCAGTTCATCGACAGCTCCTTCGCCCGCCTGGTCGCCGACGTCACCGCCGACCGCTGCGACATCGCCATGTTCGCCATCGGCATCACGCCGCAACGGCAGGAGAAACTGCGCTTCACCCAGCCACATCTCGCCAGCGACATCTACGCCATCACGACCAAGACCAATCGCCGCTTGCACTCCTGGGCGGACATCGACAAGCCGGGCACCGTCGTCGTGGTCGCCAGGGGAACGTTGCACGAGACCGTCATGAAGACCCGACTGATGGCGGCCGAACTGCGCGTCGTCGACACACCGGCAGCCCGTGAGCAGGAAGTGCAGTCAGGGCGCGCCGACGTGTTCATGACCGATTACGCGTTCAGCCGGCGGATGCTCGACAACAGCGACTGGGCGCGCCTGATATCGCCCGCGGGTAGCTACCATGTCACCCCCTATGCCTGGGCAATGGCACCCGGCGACGACCGCTTTCATGCCCGCGTCGACAAGGTGCTCGCCGACATGAAGCGTGATGGTCGTCTGCTCGCCAATGTCCGGCGTCATGGCCTCGACCCGATGCTCGTCCGCTGAACGCCGCCGGACCTCTCGCAGGACATCGCCACACCGTGTCGCCGCTACCACCGTCGCAACGCCGCGCCGCCCTCCTCCTCGCTTTGCTCCTCCTGCTGGCGAGCTGGCTGGCGGCGTTCGGCTTCATGCTCTGGCGGCTGCACGGCGAGACGCTGGACAATGGGGCGCAGACGGCCCGCATGCATGCCCGCAACTTCGCCGAGCACCTGACGCAAAGCCTGCAGGTCATCGATCTGATGGCTGGCGGTTTCGAGCCGCGGGGCGACGACCCGCAGGACGAGGTCAAGACTGGCCAGCGACTGGCTGCCACACTGCGGCCCAACCCGTTCCTGCGCTCGCTCTCGCTGCTCGACGCAAGCGGGCGCATCATCGCCAGCTCCAACCCGGAAAACCTCGGCGTCGCCGTCGAGCAGACAGGCTTCTTTCCGGCAGCAGTACCGAGCGCGGAGATCCTGCGTGTCGGTCGCCCCTGGCTCGGTCGCGACTTCGCAGGCGGCTCCGCGGCCAGCGCGACGTCGCCGGTCACCGCCGCCGAGGCGAGCTTCATCCCGGTCCTGCGGCGTCTGACCGCGGATGGCGGTCTCTGGCTGCTCGCAGCCCTCAATCCGGACTACTTCATCAATCACGGCACGCAGTTGCTCGATGCCGAGAGCGGCCGCATTCAATGGCTGCGCTACGACGACGTGTTGCTGGCCTCAACGGCGCCGCACGAGCTGCCCGGCATCAGCGGCGCCGCCGGCGCGGTCGGTGAACTCCTGCGCAGCCTGGAACATGGCGAACTCGTACAGGTGCTCGGCGACGGCCGGGAAGCCCTGACGGCCTACCGTGCGTCGAGGCAGTTCCCGGTCGTCGTTGCCGTGCATCTCGACCGCGAACACGTACTGGCGGCCTGGCAAAGCGAAGCGTGGCGGCTGACCGGCATCGTCGTGCCGATCATGCTGGCACTGAGCTGCGCGGCGATAGCCCTCTGGTACCGACAGCAGCGAATCGCGGCACAGCAACGCGAACTCGAGCGCGAGCGCCGGCTGGTGGCGAGCGTCTTCGAGGCGAGCGCGGCGTCAATCCTGATCACCACGGCGTCGGGCGAAATCCTGGCCGCCAATCCCGCTTTCGAGCAGATCACCGGCTACTCGAGAGCGGAAGTCATCGGCATCAATCCGCGCATCCTCAAGTCGGGACTCAACCCGCCGCAGACGTACGAGGATCTGTGGGAGACGATTTCCCACGGTGCCGTCTGGCGCGGGGAACTGCAGAACCGCAAGAAGAGCGGCGAGCTGTACTGGGAGGCCCTGGCCATCTCGCCGGTCGTCGACGATCACGGCAAGATCACGCATTTCATCGGCGTCGCACCCGACATCACCGAAGGCAAGCTGGCGGAACAGGCTTTGCGCGCCTCCTTCTCGCTGCTCGACGCCACCCTCGACTCGACCACCGACGGAATTCTGGTCGTAGACCGTAACGGCAAGGCGGCGAAATGGAATCGCGCCTTTCTCGACATGTGGCAAGCGCCTGCGGTCGCTGCCGCCGCCGACAATGAGGAAGCTGTCGTCGCGCAGGCACTGGGCCAGCTCGCCAGCTCGGGACGCGGCCTGACGGAGGTCACCGGGCCGCATCCGAACCCGGCTGCCGGCAGCCTCGATCAGATCGAGCTGGCCGACGGCCGGGTTTTCGAGCGCTACTCGCAGCCGCAACGAATCGGCGAGCAGATCGTCGGTCGCGTCTGGTGCTTTCACGACGTAACGCGGCAGAAGCGGACCGAGGCCGAGTTGCGCGCGAGTGAACAGCAGTTCCGCGCCCTGTTTGCCGATTCACCGGTTTCGATTCTCGTCCATGACCGGGAAAGCGGCGAAATCATCGACGCCAACCCGACCGCCTGGACAGCCTACGGCCTCAGCTCCCTGCAGGAGCTGCAAGCGTCGGACTTCTGGCTCGCCCCCCCCTACTCCTTTGCCGAAGCGCTGAGCTGGATCAGGAAGGCCGCCGCGCACGGCAAGCAGCAGTTCGAGTGGCGCAACCAGCGGCGCGACGGCGAGTTGTTCTGGGAGCACGTCACGCTCAGCCGCGTCACCATCGGCGGTGTCGAACGGATCCTCGCCACGGCGATCGACATCAGCGACCGCAAGCGGGCCGAGCAACAGCTCGCCGAATACGGCGAACATCTCGAGGTCCTGGTCGATGAACGCACCACCGCGCTCGCCCAGGCGCGCACCGCGATCGCCGACGCGCAGGCCGCGAACGCCGCGAAAACGGAGTTTCTCTCGCGCATGAGCCACGAACTGCGCACACCACTCAATGCCATTCTCGGCTTCGGCCAGTTGCTTGCGCTGCCTGGCGACGCGCCCCTGTCGGCACAGCAGGCCGACAACGTGCAGGAGATTCTCCGTGCCGGCCGCCACCTGCTCGAGCAGGTCAACGAAGTGCTCGACCTCGCACGCATCGAGAGTGGACGCATCGAGCTGAGCCTCGAAGCGGTGCCGCTGTCGTCCGTCGTTGCCGAGTGTGTCGCGCTCGTGCGACCGCTGGCCGAGGCGCGCGGCGTCAGTATCGACGCGGCCATCGACGACAGCATGCTGCAGGCCGACCCGACGCGCCTCAGACAGGTGATACTCAACCTGCTCTCCAACGCCATCAAGTACAACCGCGAGCACGGCACGGTCCGCCTCGACAACACACGCGAAGGCGAGCGGCTGCGCTTCGCCGTCACCGACAGCGGCCGCGGCATCGCCAGCGAGCACCTGCCGCGACTGTTTCAGCCTTTCGAGCGACTGGAATCCTCCTATGAGGGAATCGAAGGCAGTGGCGTCGGGCTGGCCCTGAGCAAGCGTCTGGTCGAGATGATGGCTGGCAGCATCCGCGTCGACTCGCGCATCGGCGTTGGCAGCACCTTCAGCTTCGACCTGCCGCTGGCCCGAGTGCCCGCCGCAACTGCGGCGGCAGAGGCCGCGAATACGGGCATGCCGCCAGCCGTCGCTGCCGACACGGCCACCCTCGCCACCGCCGGCAGAAAGCGGCGCCGGCATGGATGCTCCATGCGACACCCGGCGATAACTGGCGCCCCGAAAACGTCCTCGCCTTGATCGCTCCCTTGATCGCGTGCCATGGAAGCGTTGGCGTCCTTTATTGCCTGCGCCAGCATCTCCATCGTCACGGTATCAATAGGGGTGTTGATACAGATCAACACAGCACAACCCCATCCGCATACGATGGGGTTCAGGCTAGCTGCTGGTTTCGAAGATCACGAAAGCGGTCAAGGCGCAGGCGGCGGACGCTGGGCCTGACTATCAAAAGCACCATGCACCTGAGTACCCGCATCCACCTGAAGACGTGCGTTAGAAAAATCCTGCCAAGGGCACACGCCATTCGGCTACGCCCTCTTTTTTTGGAGTGAAAACATGCATAAGTTACTCGTCGCGTTCACGCTGGGTATCGCCAGCTTTTCAACTGTTCAAGCGCAGTCCAATTCTGAACTGCTTGTCAGCCTCAATTCGGGCATCCCTCAAACACAAGGCGTGGCGATGGTGCTCGCCAATCAGGCCTTGGCACAAAAAACGACCGTTCGCGTTCTTTTGTGTAGCGACGCCGGAAACTTGGCCTTGAAAGCTTGCGAATCCACGCCGCTCAAGCCATCGAACAAAACGCCGAAAGAAATGTTGCAGGGCCTGATAAAGACCGGTGCCAAAGTCGAGGTTTGTGCGCTTTTCCTGCCGAATACCAACATGAGCCCCAGTGATCTTGCTGAAGGTATTGGCGTTGCCAAGCCTGCTGAGATTGCCGGCTATCTCCTGCAAGCAAACGTCAAGACCATCTCCTTCTGACCCTGCCTGCGCAAGCGTTCCGGAGACAACTGAGGGCACCGTTGAGGCC